>NZ_JBQHCX010000015.1:0-282291 GCF_052068475.1 Streptomyces sp. SD31
CCTCGTAGGAGTGCGGGTCCTGGTCGGGGTCGCTGATGATCGAGGTGACCTCCACCTTCCCGGCACCGATCTGCTCGGCGAGGTCCCCGTAGACGTTCGTCGAGGCCACCACCGGGATCGCGGACGAGGAGGCGGGGCTCTGCGCGGCGCCGGTGCCGCTGCCGGAATCCGACGCGCCGCCGCAACCCGCCAGGAAGGCCAAGGAGACGACGGCTATCAACGGGGCCGGCCGCCCGGACGAGGACGCACGCATGGAGGATCCCTCCGCAACAAGGTGAGTTGTCCGCCGAGCTCGAACCTGTCCCGGCTTCACCGCCACGCTAGGTGGAAACGGATGTCAAGACCGTCTTCTAGCCGTTCCATATGACAATCATTGCCGAGAAATTAACCCTCCGCCGCTCGGGCGTTCGGTACGGCTGGTGCGCAACATCTGCCACAGGACGAGAATGGACTTACCGCGCCGAAGACGGAGAAATCCGCCCCGCGGAAGGAGGCCATGATGCATCCCGCCGCTTTCGCAGGTGCGGCCGTGGGCCGCATCACGCACTACGCCCTCTCCGGAACTGCCGGCGTGCTGGTGCTGCGCGGAGCCGCCAAGGCCGCGCCCAAGGTGAAACCCGCGGCACGCCGCCTTCTGGTCAGCGGCATCGCCGGCGGCATCACGACGGGGAGGCGGCTCGGGGAGGCCGCCGAGGAGGCCCGGCTGAAGGCAGGAGACCTGCTGGCGGAGGCAAGGGAGCAGATGGGCGAGGAGGCGCCGCCGCCCTCGGCGGTCGGTGTCGAGGGGCACGCCCACGACCACGAGCACTGAGAGGCGATCGCCATGTCCGGCACGCCCGCACCCGGCGACCTTCCCCTGCCCGATTCCGGCGCCTCCGCCAGTCCTGCTCCCGTCCCCGGCGCCGGGGTGGTGGTGCGGTCCGCCGCCGCGGGGCGTGTACGGCTCTTGGTTCCCTGGCTGCGGGCTCGGCCGGGATGTGCCGGGATCGTCGATGAGCGGTTCACGGATCTGCCGGGTTTCCGGGCGCTGCGCATCTTCCCGCGCACCGGCGCCGTGATCGTCTGGGTGCAGCCCGACCTGGTCGACGTGGGCCGGCTGGTCGCCGCCCTTGAGGAGGCACCGCCACCAGGGGTGCCCGCCAGGGCCAGCCGGTCCGTGCCCGACTCCTCCACGGGGGAGGTCGCGCGGCTCGTGGTCGGCGGTGCGGTGCTCGCGCTGGTGGGGATACGGCGGCTGCTCGGCCGGGCCCCGTGGACCCCGTCGGGCTCGGCCGGTTTCCTCGGCGCGGTCACGGTCTTCACCGGGCTGCCGTTCTTCCGCGGCGCCGCACGCACCCTCGGCGGCAGACGCCACGCGGGCACCGATCTACTGGTGACGACTGCGACCGTGATCTCACTCGTCCTGCGCGAGAACGTCGTCGCGCTGATGGTGCTGTGGCTGCTCAACATCGGTGAGTTCCTGCAGGCCATCACCCTGCGGCGGACCCGGCGCGCCATCGAGGAACTGCTCTCCATCGGCGAGGAGCGGGTCTGGCTGGTCCGCGACGGCGTGGAGGTCGAGGTCGACCTCGCGGAGGTCAGGGCCGGGGACGTGGTCGCGGTCTACGAGCACCACCGCATCCCCGTTGACGGCACGGCCGAGTCCGGCGAGGCGCTGGTGGACCAGGCGGCGATCACCGGCGAGGCACTCCCGGTGTACGTGCAGCCCGGCAGCGAGGTGTACGCGGGCACCCTTGTCTCCAACGGCTCCCTGACCGTACGGGCCACCTCGGTCGGACAGGACACCGTCGTCGGGCGGATCATCACCCGGGTCGAGGAGGCGCAGGCCGACCGCGCCCCGATCCAGACCGTCGCCACCGCCTTCACCCGCCGCTTCGTCCCCGTCTCGTTCGCCCTCGCCGGAGTCACGTACGTCCTGACCCGGGACGCCCGACGCGCGATGACGATGCTGCTGATCGCCTGCCCCTGTGCCGCGGGCCTGGCCACCCCGACCGCGATCAGCGCGGCCATCGGCAACGGCGCCCGCCGCGGCACCCTCATCAAGGGCGGCACCCACCTGGAAGGAATCGGTCGCGTCACCGCCGTGGTCTTCGACAAGACCGGCACTCTCACCCTCGGCCGCCCCCTGGTCACCAGCGTGGTCACGCTCGACGAGACGGTCACCGCCGACGAGGTGCTGAGCCTCGCGGCCTCCGGCGAACTGCACGCACGGCACCCCCTCGCCGAAGCCATCGTCCGGCGCACCGAGGAACAGCACCTGCACATCCCGATCCACCAAGCCTGCGAGGTCGTCCTCGGCATGGGCGTACGCGCCGAACTCGACGGCAGCCGCCTGCTGGTGGGCAGCCCCGCACTGCTGCGCCGCCACGGACTGGAACTCTCCGACGTCGCCCGGGAATGGACGAGCCGACTGCGCGCCGCCGGCGAGACCGTCATCTGCCTCGCCCACGACGACAAGCTCATCGGCATGCTCGGCCTGTCCGACGCCGTACGCGGCGGAGCCGACACCGTCGTCCGCCAGCTCACCGACCTCGGGGTCACCCGCATCGTGCTGCTCACCGGCGACGCACCCGAGACCGCCCAGGCCGTCGCAGACACCCTCGGCATCACCGAGGTCCACGCCCACGCCCTGCCCGAGGCCAAACTCCAGCTGATCCGCGACCTCCAGGCCGAGGGCCACAGCGTGGCGATGGTCGGCGACGGCACCAACGACGCACCGGCCCTGGCCCTCGCGGACGTCGGCATCGTCATGGGCGCCCACTCCTCCCACGTCGCCCTGGAAACCGCCGACATCGCCCTGGCCGGAAACGACCTGCGCAATGTCGCCGCCGTCGTGGAACTCAGCCGCCACACCTTGCGCGTCGTACGCCAGAACTACACCCTCTCCATCGGCGTGAACCTCGCCGGCCTCATCGCGAGCGCCGGCGGCTCCATGAACCCCGTCCTGGCCGCTCTGCTGCACAACACCAGCAGCATCGCCGTCGTCGGCAACTCCGCCCGACTCGTAGGACACACCCCCCACCTGCCGAGCGACACCGCCGCACGGCTGCGGGCCGCACCTCTGGAGGAACGGCGGGTGCGCTGATCCCGCACACCATCGGCCCGGCGATCAGCGAGGCGCTGCAAGGCAGCGTTGTCGGTTCTCACCGAAGCGTCGCCAGGGTGACGGCGGTGAGCGCGACGCTGACCTCGTCCCGAGTCTTGGCCGCCCTACCGGGCCAGTACGCCCGCGCGTACCCACTGTCTGCCGCACCATGATGTGCGCGAGCGTTTTTGAAAAGCGTTTTCATCTAGATAGCATGGCGGGGCCCGGGCAGCTTCTGCCCCGGGTCCCGCCGCCGACACTGCCGCGCGCGGCGTAGGCGAGACAGGAGGAGCCTCCGGTGAGCCATACCGCACCCCCCGGATACACCGTGCGCCCCGCGACACCGGCCGACGTCGACGGCGCACGCCGCGTCATGCTCGACACCTTCTACAAGGAATTCGGATACGGATACGTACCCCAGTGGCACAGCGACACGGTGGACATCAACGCCACGTACCTGGACGACCCCCGGCACCTGCTGCTCGTCGCCGTCCATGACGGTGAGGTCGTGGCCACGACCGGCGTGCGATCGGGCGGCCCCGCCCACCCGCCGCACCCGCACTGGCTGGCCGAGCGCTACCCGCAGGAAACCACCGCCCAGCTCGTGCGCGTGTACGTACGGCCCGAACACCGACGCCGAGGGCTCGCCCGCACCCTGGTCAACACAGCCTGCGACTTCATCGCGACCACACCCGGCTACGAATGCATCTACCTCCACACCAACGTCAACATCGAGGGCTCCGAAGCCTTCTGGCGGAGCCTGTCCAAGGAGGTGTTCGACGCCCGCACCACAGGTGAACACGGACCGGGGGTGGCGACGGTGCACTTCGAGATCCCGATGTGACCACCACGCATGCCTTTCGGTGCCGGGAGGCGTGGTGGGGACTGTGCACCTCCGGCGGCTCTTCTGGTCTGGTAGCGGACCGAGCGGTGCTCAGGCATGCTCACCCGCATGATTTCGGTGGTGCAGAACGTAGCGATCGACTGTTCGGATGCCTACGAGCTGGCTCGGTTCTGGAGTGACGTGACCGGGGCTCCGCTGCATCCGCAGGACAGGCCGGGCGACCGGGAGACTCAGGTGATGCTTCCGGAGGGCCCGCTGCTGTACTTCAACCAGGTGCCGGAACCGAAGACGGTCAAGAACCGGATCCACTTGTGTCTGCGCCCGACGACCTCGCGCGAGGCGGAGATCGAGCGGCTGCTCAATCTCGGAGCCACCCTGGTCACTGATCGCCGGGAGCCCGATGGCGCGGGCTGGGCCGTCCTCGCGGATCCTGAAGGCAATGAATTCTGTGTCCTGCGCAGCGAGTCCGATCGCGCTGCGATGTCCTCGTAGGGCTCGGACACTCAGGCCGGGTGGCGGGCTTCATCGGGCTCACTCGAAGCTCGGGCTCACTCGAAGCTCCGCGCGCCCGAACCTGAAGATGCCGACGTCCTCACACGGACTCCTCCGCATGCCGGCATACCGGGCAGGTCATCTGGCGGGCCGGCTGTTCATGGATCACCTTGCCCGGGCTGGCGGGCTCGCGCAGTTGCTTGCGCTCGGTGTGGACATGGTCAGCGCATACTCCCGCGCCGCAGACGGTGCAGACGGCAACCGCGGCGACCGTGCGATCCAGCTGTACGCATTCGTAGCAGTTCATGACCGGGCCCTTCAGTCAGCGGCAGTGAGGGCTGCCGCGTCCGCTTCCGTGCCCGCGCTGAGCGAGGCGCGGGCACCGGTGGAGCCGGACCGGATGCCCGGCCCAGCTCTCGTGCTCGTGGTGGCCGGCCGCTGAGGCTAAGCGATCAGAGCCACCACCATGGCGATCAGTCCGATCGCCACCAGGGCCACCACCAGCATGATGAGGACGAGCGGCATCGCGCCCCAGCCCTTGCGCAGTTCGGGCTGCGGATGGGAGATGCCGGCCGTGCCACCTGCCTCGGCGGGTGGGGTCTCACCGGGTGGCACCCCGCTGCCGGGTTCGAGTCCTGGAGTTCGTGACGGCTCGGGATCAGGACTGGTCATGGCGCACCCTCCGGAGTCGTACGGTCGTGTCCTTGTCCTCACCTGTGCGGAAGCTCTGCCAGAGGTGGCCCTTCCTTCACTGGTTGGGGCGCGCGGCGCTGATGTCGCCGAGCGCCGAGTCGGGATCGCGCTCGATGGCCAGGTCGCCGATGGAGACGATGCCCACCGGGTGACTTTCCTGGTCGACGACCGGTACGCGTCGGACGGAGTGCTCGCGCATCACCTGCACCGCGACGACCAGGTCGTCGTCGGGCCCGACGGTGACGAGGTCCTCGCTGCACGCCTGGGCCACGGTCGTACGGTCCGGGTCGCCGCCCTCGGCCACCGCGCGTACCACCAGGTCACGGTCGCTGACCAGCCCGCGCAGCCGCTCGCCCTCGGTGACCAGCACGGCACCGATGTTCTCGTCGCGCATCATCCGGGCCACCGCCTGGACCGAGGTCTGCGGCTCGACGGTCATCGGGTCGGCCGTCATGACGTCGCGGACATGCTGAGTCATGGGAACGTCCCTCCGTGGAGTGGGGCGGTGCCGTTCACCGCCGTGCAGCCGCCGAGTACCCGCAGCCGAGCAGCGCTCCCACGTCCGCGCCGATTGCTCATCGGCCACGCGACGGCGCCGGCAACCCGCCTCAGTACCCCGCGCAGGGCTCGGCGGGCGCCCCCGTCGCAGCAGGGTCAGTGCTGCCGCGACGACCTCACCCGCTTCGATCCGCAGCAGTTGCGGATCGGGGAGGTCGCCGTGCGGATCGCCGGGCGGGCCGGGTTTCCACAGGGCCACATGGCACTCGCACGGGGGCGGGCCCCACAGGTGGGGGGAGACCGGCCCGAAGAGCGTCACGGACGGGGTGCCGTGGGCCACCGCGAGATGGGCCAGGCCGGTGTCGCCGCTGACGACGAGTGCGGCGCGGGCGACGAGCGCCGACAGCCGGTCGAACGGCAGGCCGCCCCGCAACACGTCCCGCGCGGGCAGGGCCGAGCGGGTGGCGACGTCCGCGGCCAGGGCGTCCTCCTTCGGTCCTGCGGTGAGCACGACCCGGTGACCGGCGGTGCGCAGCGTCCGCGCCACGATGGCGTAGCGCTCGGCCGGCCAGCGGCGGGAGGCGGCCTCCGCGCCAGGATGGACGACCACGGCTCCCGGCGCGGGGGACGCCGTGGCCGGTGGCGGCAGCCGTACCTCGGCAGGGTCCGCGCGGATGCCGTAGGCCCGGAGGAAGTCGCACCAGCGCTCGCGCTCGTGCGCGTCCGGTCGCCATACGGGAGGCCGGACGAGGCCGGGTTCCGGGTCGGCGTGGGCCAGCAGTCGGCGGGGGCCGAGGGCGGCCAGCGCGTCGCGGCTCTCGGGTCCGTTGCCGTGCAGGTCGATGGCCAGGTCCGGGGGCGCCCCCGGCCAGTGGGTCAGGGACGGCACGGCACGGTTCGGCGCCTCGGCCGGGAGGACGGCGTCGACGGTGCCGGTGGCCAGGGCGGCCTCGGTGAGCGACGGCGGCAGCGCGAGGACGATGTGGTGCCGGGGGAAGGCCCGGCGGATGCCACGCAGGGCGGGGACGGCGGCGAGCAGGTCGCCGAGCCCCAGCGCGCGCAGCACCAGCAGGCGGGGCCGGTGCGGTGGGGCGGTCACCGTCACCTCCGTCCGTCCGGCGCCGCCGGGGACGCGGCCACCGCCCGTGGGGCCAGCGCCGCGCGCTCGGCGAGGCCGGTGGTGGAGCGGCCGTCGAGGTAGGGCAGCAGGACGACCTGGCCGCCCCAGCTCGCCACGAGCTCCGCCTCCGGCAGTTCGACGCGGGCGTAGTCGCCGCCCTTGGCCCAGATGTGCGGGCGCAACTCGCCGAGCAGCCGCTCCGGGGTGTCCTCGTCGAACACGGCGACCGCGTCGACGCACTCCAGGGCGCGCAGTACGCGGACCCGGTCCGCCAGCGGGACGAGGGGGCGGCCGTCCCCCTTGCGTCGGCGCACCGAGGCGTCCGAGTTGACGCACACCACCAGGCAGTCCCCGGTGCCGCGGGCGGCCTGGAGCAACGCGACGTGACCGGCGTGCAGCAGGTCGAAGCAACCGCCGGCGGCGACCACGGTCCCGCCCGCGGCCCGCACCCGGGCTGCCGTGCGCAACGCGTCGTCCGTGGAGGTGCGCTCGGGTGTGGCGGGCGGGCCCTGGGGCGTCGTGGCGTGCGCTGCGGTGTCCCCCACATTGGCGGCCTCGGCGGCATCCGTGGCGTCCGTGGCATCGGCACTGTCCCTGGTGATCACGGCGAGCGACCCGACACCCCCCTCGGCGACGTACCGGGTCGCGGCGTGCACGGCTCCCCTTACGGCGGTCTCGGTGAGCTCGCCGTCCGCGAGGAGCCCGGCGGCGGTTGCCGCGAACCGGTCGCCGGCGCCGCAGGCATCGCCGTCGGCCGAGACCGGCGAGGGCACCAGCAGCGGTGTCTCCCCGTGCGACAGCAGCGCCCCGCTCCCGCCCAGGGTCACCGCCACGGCGGCCGCCCGCCACGCCCCGACCAGCGCCCCGGCATCGCGGGCCGCGGTGTGCAGGGCGCCGCCGTCCTTCGGTTCCTCGATGCCCAGGGCGCCCGCAAAGCCGCGTGCCTCGGTGGCCGACGGGGTGACCAACCGAACGTCGGGCAGGGGCTGTTGGCCGCGCGGATGCGGGTCCCAGACGACGGGCACCCGCCTGACCGCGTCGGCCAGCGCGTCACGCAGCACGTCGGCGGTGCCGCGCCCGTAGTCGGCGACGAGTACGGCGTGGGCCTGGGCGATCGCCCGGCACGCCTCGTCGGTGGCCCGGCGGGCCCGGCCGTCGCCGTCGTCCAGGCGCAGCAGCGACCGTCCCCCGGCCAGCACCCGGGTCTTGCTGGACAGCGCGCCGGTCAGGGGCAGCGGGACCAGGTCGACCCGGCCGGCCAGGAGGCGGCGCAGGGATGTGCTGGCCGGGTCGTCCCCCAGGGCGGTGACGAGGGTGACGGGTCGGCCGTCGTCGGCGGCGAGGCAGGCCGCGAGCGCGGCGCCGCCCGGCCGGGTGGTGCGCCGGGCGCCGCTCACGACCGGTACGGGGGCGTCGGGGGCCAGCCGCTCGGCCCGGCCGGACAGGTCGTGGTCGAGCAGCGCGTCCCCGACGACGAGCAGCGGGGCCGGGCCGCTCATGGGCTCTCCTCCCCCGCGACGACCGCACATCGTTGCACTGAACTCTGCCGCCCGGCCGTGCCGTTGTACTGTCCATCGGCACCGACGGCGCCGACGGCCCGGTCGAAGGACTCACAGAGCATGTGGACGGCGACCAGGTGCAGTTCCTGAACCGTGGCGGCGACGGCCGCGTCCACGCACAGGGCCTCGTCGGCGGCGACCGCCAGGGGGTTGGGCGCCGGGCCGGTCAGTGCCCACACCGTCATGCCCAGACGGCGGGCCTCGGTGGCCGCGACGCGCAGGTTGGCGCTGGCGCCGCTGGTGGACAGCAGGATCAGGACGTCGCCGGCCCGGCCGTGCGCGGCGACCTGCCGGGCGAAGATCTCCTGTACGCCGTAGTCGTTGGCGATGGCCGTGGTGGAGGACGTATCGGCGTGCAGCGCGAGCGCGGAGAACGGCGGGCGGTCGTCCCGGTAGCGGCCGACCAGTTCGGCCGTCAGGTGCTGGGCCTGTGCGGCGCTGCCTCCGTTGCCGGCGGCGAGCAGTCTGGCCCCGTCGCCCAGTCGCGCGGCGAGGCCGGCGCCCCAGTGCTCGACCAGGGGGACGTAGGCGCGAAAGCCTTCCAGTGCCTTCATCAGCTGGTCGCAGTGCGTGGTGTCGGCGGCGAGTTTCATCGGACGACTCCCGAGAGCGCGGGGACGGAGGAGACGGCGCCGTAGACCCGGGACACACCGGCGGCCACGGTGTCCCAGGTGTAGTGGGCGAGCACGCGCCGGCGTCCGAGGGTGCCGTAGCGGGCGAGCAGGGTCGGGTGGTCGAGCAGCTCGCGGATGGTGCCGCTGATGTCGTGGTCCTCCTCGGGCGGGACCAGGACACCGGTGACGCCGTCCAGGACGGTGTCGAGCTGGCCGCCGACGGCGGTGGCGATCACGGGGGTGCCGCAGGCCATGGCCTCGACCGGCACGATGCCGAACGGCTCGTAACGGGGCAGGGACAGCACGAGGTCGGCGCTGGACAGGAGCTCGGGCATCTGCTCGCGGCTCACCCCGCCGAGCAGCCTCACCCGGTCGGCCACCCCGCACTCGGCCGCGACCGCCCGCAGCCGCTCGGCCTCCGGTTCGGCGAAGAGGAGGGCGGGTTCGGGTCCGCCGGCGATGAGGAGTTCGGCGTCGGGTACGCCGCCCAGGGCACGGATCGCGCGGTCGAAGCCCTTGCGGGGCACGAGCCGGCCGACGCTCACCAGCCGCCGGGGCGCGTACGGCTCCCGTCGGGCGCCGCGGACCTGGCTGAACCGGCGGGGGTCCACCCCGCAGGGGACGACGGAGATGGTGCTGCGGGACAGGCCCATGGCCTCGAGTTCGCGTACCTCGTCCCGGCAGGTGGCGATGATCCGGCCGCACTCCTGGCCCACGGCTCGCTCGATCGCGATGCGGTCGGGCGGACTGGTGTCGGCGGCGCCCTGGTGCCGCTTCTTCACGGTGCCGAGCGCGTGGTAGGTCTGCACGACGGGCACGCCCAGGGCGCGGGCGCCGTCCAGCGCCGCCATGCCGGACATCCAGAAGTGGGCGTGCACGACGTCGGGCGTCCACTGCTCCCACTCCCGGGCCAGCCATCGGCCGAACTCCGGTATGTGAGGGAGCAGTTCGTCCTTGGGAACCGGCGTCGGAGGTCCGGCGGGCACGTGGACGACCGTGAATCCGTCGGGAGTGGTGATCCGGTCCGGCAGCCGGTGGCTGTCCCGACGCGTGTACACGACGACCTCGTGGCCGCGGCGGGCGAGTTGCCGGGCGAGCTGCGCGACGTAGACGTTCTGGCCCCCCGCGTCGGGTCCGCCGAGCGCGGCCAGGGGGCCGGCGTGCTCGGAGACCATGGCGACGCGTCCGGACGGCAGGTAGGTGGGGCTCATCGGGTGACCTCCTTGATCAGGCGTTCCCAGTCGTCCCGGAAGCGCCGCTCTCCATAGCGGGCCTGTACCGCAGCCCTGGCGGCCTCCCCTGTCAGCCGGGCGTGCACGGGATCCGTGAGGAATTCGCGTACGGCGTCCTGAAGTACCTCCAGCCGGTTGGAGACGACGCCGGCTCCCTCGGGTACGGCTTCGCGCACCTCGGTGGTGTCCAGTGCCACCACGGGCATGCCCAGGTACATGGCCTCCAGCAGGGACAGGCCGAGCGACGTCCATCGGACGGGGTGGACGTAGAGGCGGCAGCGGGCCATCCGCGGATGCAGTGCGCTCTGCGGGAGGTCCCGGCAGCGGCAGCGGTCGGGGGTCAGTCCGAGGTGGTCGGCGAGCCCTTCCGTGCGCATGCCGAAGACATCCAGCGGCACCGTACGGGCGAAGTACGGCAACAGGTCGGTGCCCGTGGTGCGGCCGCGCCGCACGGGCTCGTTCACGACGACCGCGGCGCGTCGTTCCTCGCCGGTCCACAGCTGTCCGGGGTCGATGATCCCGTGCTCGATCACGGTGGTCGGTGCCCGTCCGTTGTCCCACATCAGACGGTTGAAGTGGGTGACGTGGACGACGGGGATGTCGGAGCGGCCGGCCAGCGGGTGGCGGGTGTCCACGGCCGTCTCGTGCGGGCTGTTGTGCTCGACGTACACGGCGGGCACGTCGATGCCGGGGCGGCGGCCGGTCCACTCCCGGGCCAGTTCCAGCTCGTGCGGCCGTTGCAGCACCATCAGGTCGATGTCGGCCTCGCGCAGCTCGGCCGGGCTCAACTCCCTTACCGTGGACGGCCATTGCCATGTTCTGGCCCGTCCCAGACCGTCCGGGCCCCGGTCGGGGGTGACGGGGACGAGGAAGGTGTACGGGCCCTGCACCAACGTGGTGAGCCACGAGCCGTGCACATGCCAGACCAGGATGTTCATGCGCTCTCCTTGAGCAGTTTCTGCACCGCGCGCACCACGTCCTGGCCCGTGACCTCCTCCAGGCACGGATGGCCGGGCACGGGACATACGCGGGCCCTGCTGCCGGCGCACGGTGCCCGCTGGTCGCCGAGAATCACGCTCGGCACGCCGTACGGCGCCCACCGCCCGGCCGGGACCACCGGCGCGAACAGCGAGACCACGGGGGTGCCGACGGCCGCCGACAGGTGGGCGGGGCCGGTGTTTCCGCTCACCACGACGTCGGCCAGGCGCAGCACCCCGGCCAGGGTGGCCGGGGCGGTCCGGCCGCCCAGGTCCACCGCCGTGCCGCCGCTGACCTGCCGGGTGAGACCCCTCTCGTCGGGGCCTCCGGTGACGACGACGCGGTGGCCGGCATCGGCGAGCAGGCTCACGGCCTCGGCGCAGCGTTCGGGGCTCCAGGCCCGTGCGGGCGCGCTGGCGCCGGGGTGCACCACGACGTAGGGGCCGTTGCCGGTGAGTGCGATGGTGTCGGGCGGCGGCAGGACCCGCAGTCGGCCGTCGTCCCCCGGATGCGGCAGGAAACCCATGGCGGCGGCGGTGTCCAGGACGGCCTCGGCCTCGTGCCGGCCGGGGAGCCGCCGATGCCGTACGTCGAGCAGGCGGCCGGGGTGGTCGACGCTGTCGGCCCCGATCCGCCCGACGCCGGCGAGGCGCAGCAACAGGGCGGTGGGCAGGGGGCTTTGGTGGAACGAGGTCAGGACGAGCGCGGTGTCGAAGGCCTTCGCCGCCAGCCGCCGTACCAGTCCGTCGACGTCCGCCTCCTGGACGGTGGGCGGGTCGAACCCCTCCCACGGCGCCTCCCACACCATCACGTCGTCCACGCAGGGCAGCAGCCGGGCCGCGGGTTCGCCGCGGGGGCCGCACAGGAGTGTCACCCGGGAGCAGTGCGCCGCCACCGCGCGTATCGCGGGACCGGCGAGCAGCACGTCGCCGAAGCTGTCGAGCCGCACGACCAGCGCCTTCACGACCGGCCACCTCCCCCGGTCCCGGGTGCCTGGGCGAGGAGCCGGCGGACCGCCGTGAGCAGGTCGCGGGCGGTGTCCGGGGCCCGCCGGACCTCCTCTGGCAGCGTCGCCGCGTTGGGGACGAGTACACCCCGGGCGCCCGCGGCGTGCGCGGCTCGGACGTCGGCGGCGATGTCGCCGATCACCACGCAGTCCCGGGGCGTGACGCCCAGGCGGCGGGCCGCCTCGACGACGAGTCCCGGCCGGGGTTTGCGGCAGTCGCAGCCGGCGTCGGGGATGTGCGGGCAGTACAGCCAGGTGCCGAGCCCGCCGAGCAGGTCGTCGGCCCGGTCGTTGACGCGGCGGACGTCGGCGTGCGTGAGCAGCCCGCGGCCGATGCCGGACTGGTTGCTGACCACGCCGGTGGCAACGCCCTGGGCTCGCAGCAGTTCCAGCGCCTCCCGCGCTCCGGGCATCGGCCGCACCAGCTCGGGGTCCCCGTTGTACGGGACGTCCTCGACGAGGGTGCCGTCCCGGTCGAAGAGGACGGCGGCAACGGGGGCCGGGCCGCGGTAGGAGGCGGCGTCCCCGGAGGGTTCGTGGAGCGCGGGGCGCGGGGCGGGGCGGTTCACGGTGCGCTCCCCGAGGGTGCGGTGCGCGGGGCGGCGGTGCGCCGTGTCCCCGCACGTGCCGCGGTGAGGCCTTGCGGGACGCCGAGCGGCTCGGCCCTGCGGTGGCGTATCAGGCCGCCCAGCCAGTGCCCGACCGCGAGCGGTGGGATGACCGCGCTCGTGGCCGCCATGGTGACGATCTCGTCCCGGGTTCGTGGTCCCGGCCGGATGCGGGCCAGGGCGAACTCGGCCGTGCCCAGCGCCCATACGGCACCGGCGACGGCGGCGGTGCGCCCCCGGCCGGCCGCCGCGCAGACGCAGGCGGCGAGCGCGGCCGCGGTCACCGCCGCGTGCCGGGGAAGCCGTCCGCGGGGCGCCTCGGCCCGGGACCACCAGTCGCGGCCGTGCAGCCGGGTCATCAGCACGTCGTCCGCGTTGCCGCGCTGTGCCCGCAGCGACACCCAGCGATCGGCGGGGCGCACCGGATGCCGGGTCACACGGCGGCCCCGCCGCAGCGTCCAGCCGGCGCCCAGCACCCGCAGGGCCAGGTCGGCGTCCTCCCGGAACGCGCGGGGGAACCGCTCGTCGAAGCCGTCGACGGCCGCCAGTGCCGCGGTCCGGTAGGCCATGTCCGCCGTCGCCCAGGCCGCTTGCTCCAACCCCGCCGTGCCCCGCTCCCAGTCGGTGGGCCGGCGGTCCTCGGGCAGCGGTACGCGCAGGCGCCCCTGGATGCCTCCCGTGTCCGGACCGGCCGCGCCGAGGTCGTCCGCGAGGCGGCGGGACCAGTCGGGCAGGACCTGGACGTCGTCGTCGAGGAAGACGGTCCAGGGCGTACGGACCGTGCGCCAGCCGGCGTTTCGGGCGGCCGCCGGGCCCCGTCCCGCGGTGTGCAGGGTGCGGAGCCGTCCGTGCAGTGCGCCGGCCGCGTCCAGCGGCAGCGCGCCGGGTGGCTCGGGGCGGTCGTCCACGACGACGACCTGCTCGGGCGGGTGATCCTGGGTGGCCGCGGCGAGTTCGCGCAGGCAGTCGGCGAGGCAGGGACGGCCGATCGTCGGGATGACGACGCAGTAGGCAGCGGCGTCCGTCATGCGAACACCTTCCTCCGCCGGATCGCGAAGGGGCCGAGGGCGAGCAGGTCCACGGGCGCGGAGCCGAAGCACTCCAGGGCGTCCCGTGGATCGTCGACCATGGGCCGCCCGGCGGTGTTGAGGCTGGTGTTGACGACGACGGGCAGTCCGGTGAGGCGCTCGAATCCTTCGATCATGCGCGCGACGAGGGGCTCGTCCTGGCGGTCCACGGTCTGGATGCGGGCCGTGCCGTCCACGTGGACGACGGCCGGGATGCGGTCGCGCCACTCCTCGGCGACGTCGTGCACAAACAGCATGTAGGGGCTGGGCAGCGGTCCGTCGAAGAGTTCCGCGGCCCGCTCGGCCAGGACCATGGGCGCAACAGGGCGGAACTCCTCGCGGCCTTTCACGGCGTTGAGACGCTCCAGGTTCTGCGGGCGGCCGGGATGGGCGAGCAGCGAGCGGTGGCCGAGTGCGCGGGGCCCGTACTCGCTGCGGCCCTGGAACCAGGCCACGATGCCGTCCTCGGCGAGTTCGGCGGCGACGGTCTCGGCGATGTCGTCGGGTTCTTCGTAGGGCACGGCCGCGCGCTCCAGCCAGGCGCGCAGTTCGTCGTCGTTCCAGCCGCGGCCGAGGGCGGCGGTCGGCATGGCCTCGACGGCCTCCTTCTGGTGGGCGACGTGCAGCGCGGCCCCGAGGGCGGTGCCCGCGTCCCCGGCGGCGGGCTGCACCCAGACGCGGCGGAAGGGTGTCTCGCGGTAAAGCCGGGTGTTGGCCACGCAGTTGAGGGCGACGCCGCCCGCGAGCGTCAGCACGTCCTCACCGGTACGGTCGTGCAGCCACCGCGCGAGCCCCAGCAGGACCTCCTCCAGACAGGCCTGCGCGCTGGCGGCGATGTCGGCGTGGTCCTGCGTCCATGCGCCGCCCTTCGGACGCGGCGGGACCAGCGAGGCCCAGGGGACGGGGCGGGCCCGGAATCCGCCGTGACCGTCCAGGTGGACGTACGCGCGCAGTTGGTCGAGGAAGCGGGGCTTGCCGTAGGAGGCCAGCGCCATCACCTTGAACTCGTCGCTGCTGCGCAGGAATCCGAGGTGCTGGGTGAGGTCCTCGTAGAACAGGCCCATCGAGTCGGGCAGCGACTGCGAGCCCAGGACGGTGAGTTCACGGTTCGCGTAGCGGCCGGCGAGGTGGGAGCCGCATTCGCCGCGGCCGTCCAGCACCAGCACGGCGCTGTCGGGGTACGGGGCGGCCTGTCCGGCGGAGGCGGCGTGCGCGACGTGGTGGGCGACGAAGCGGACCTTGTCCGGGTCGAGTCCCGGCAGCGTCTCGGCGAGGAACTCGGGGGCGCGGCGGGCGTATTCCTGGCGCAGGTGGTCCCAGGGGTCATTCAGGCCCAACTGCTCTGCCGAGCAGGCGAGTTCGGGGTCGTAGGAGTAGGCGACCGCGTCCAGGTCGGACGGGGTCAGGCCGGCCCGTTCCAGGCACCATCGGGCGGACAGTTCGGGCAGCTCCCAGGCGGAGAAGGGAAGGGGGCGCTTGCCGTGCTTGCGCCGGCTGAAGCGTTCCTCCTCCGCCGCCGCCACGATCCTGCCGTCCATGACGAGGGCGGCGGCGGGGTCGTGGAAGAGGGCGTTGATTCCCAGGACACGCATGCGATGCCTCCGTGCGGCGTACGGGGGTGCGGAGTACGGCGTTCACGCCTGCGGGGCGGGCTGGGGTGCCGGCTGTGCCGTGGCGAAGTAGGCGATGGTCTGCTTGATGCCTTCCTCCCAGGGCACGCGGGGCGTCCAGCCGAGCAGTTCACGGGCCAGGCCCGTATCGGGGCGGCGGCGCTGCGGATCGTCGGTGGGGCGGTCGACGTACACGATCGTGGAGGAGGAGCCGGTCAGTTCGACCACGCGGTGGGCGATCTCGCCGACCGTGACCTCGTCGGTGCCGCCGATGTTGACGGGGCGCACCGAGTGGCTCGCGGCCACGAGCAGGACGCCGTCGACCGTGTCGTCGACGTAGCACAGAGAGCGCGTCTGCCGGCCGTCCCCCGCCACCGTCAGCGGTTCGCCGGCCAGTGCCTGACTGACGAACGTGGGGACGGCACGCCCGTCGTGCGGGCGCATGCGCGGCCCGTACGTGTTGAACAGGCGCACGATGCCCGCGTTCGCCTCCCGCGTCCGTACATGTGCGGTGACCAGTGCCTCGGCGAACCGTTTGGACTCGTCGTACACGCTGCGCGGCCCCACCGGGTTGACGTTGCCCCAGTAGTCCTCGCGCTGCGGATGCCGCAGGGGGTCGCCGTACACCTCGGAAGTCGAGGCGAGCAGGAAACGCGCGCGGTCGCGCTCCGCCACGGCCAGCATGTTGCGCGTGCCCAGGCTGCCGACGTCGAGCGTCTCCAGCGGCAGCCGGAGGTAGTCGGCGGGGGAGGCGGGGCACGCGAAGTGCAGGACCAGGTCGTACGGCCCCGGCAGCCGCTCGGCGGCGTCGGGTGCGGAGACATCGCACTCGACGAACCGGAACCCGCGGCGCTCCGCGAGGTGCGCGACGTTCTCGCGTGATCCGGAGCACAGGTTGTCGGCGCAGTCGACTTCGACTTCCGAATCCAGCAGCCGCTCGCACAGATGACTTCCGAGGAAGCCGGCACCGCCCGTCACCAGGGCACGGTGCCATGTACATGGCGAAAGTTTGGTCATGGAAGTTCCTTCGTCCGCACGACGACGCATCAGCGGTCGGGACGCCCCACCGCGCCGTTCGGCGCGCGCCAGGGGGGATATGGGGACAGTCGCGGAAAGCTTCGGCGAGCTTTCGGAGCTGTTGCGAATTGAAGGATCAGGTCGCGGTGGCACTGAGCGGCAGGACCGCCCCCGTGGGTCGCCCTCTTTCGGCGAGGCAGTGACACGGGGTTCCCGTGCCAGTTGCTTTCCACACGCTGATTCCGACTCCACTATGCGACGGTTCGCAGCCATGCGCGACTCCCGTGTGAGCCCGCCGACTGCGGGCACTCGGAGCCGCGGCGGGTCCGCCCGGCCCGCCGTTGTCCAGGCTGGAGGTGGAGGACATGGGTCATGGCGGGAACGTCATCGACGAGCTGGTGACCGATCACCGCGAGGTCGAGGAGCTCTTCGGTCGCATCGAGGGGCTGCCGACCGGTGAGAAGGACCGCAAGGTGTATGCCGAGCAGGTCACGATGGAGCTGGTGCGGCACTCGGTCGCCGAGGAGGAGTATCTCTACCCGGCCGTGCGGGAGCACGTGGCGGGCGGGGACACCATCGCCGACAAGGAGATCGACGATCACTCCAAGGCCGAGCGGATCATGAAGGACCTGGAGGGGTGCGACGCCGGTGACCCGGAGTTCGACCGGCTCATCGGGATGCTGATGAGTGAGGTCCGCTCGCACATCGCCGACGAGGAGCAGAACCTCTTCCCCAAGCTGCGCGCGGCGTGTCCCCCGCAGGCGCTGGACGACCTGGGCGACAAGGTGCGCATGGCGAAGAAGATGGCCCCGACCCGCCCGCACCCGTCCGCACCGGACAAGCCGCCGGCCAACAAGCTCCTGGCACCCGGAGCCGGCCTGGTGGACCGCATGCGCGACGCGCTGAGCGGCCGCGGCAAGAAGGACTGACCACCCCCCGGCGGACGGCCGTACGGTCCGGCCCGCCCGAGGGCTGTGAGCAAGCACACTCGACCACGAAATAGGGCATTTCCCGCGACAGTTGACCCCCCGGGCGGCGGCGCGACAGGGCAGGCGCCGTCGCTCGGGGGGTCCTGTCTGTCACGATGGTCCGCGCCGTGACCGACTCGGTGGAACCTCCGCGCAGCGCAGCCGGTGACTCCGGTTCCCCCGTCCTCCTCTGACTCTCTGGTTCCGGGTACCGCACTGTGTCTTCTCCCCCTGCCCTGCCCTCGCCTGCCCCGAAATCCGCCTCCGCCCCGTCCACGGGCGCGTCCCGCGCGCCCTGGCGGTCGCTGAGGTACCGCAGCATGCGTTGGTGGTCCGTCGCCAACTTTCTGTCGAACGCCGGCACCTGGATGCAGCTCACGGTCCAGAACCTGCTGGTCCTCCAGATCACCGGCTCCGCGGCGGCGACGGGACTCTCGATGTCGGTCCAGGCCGCTCCCGCCCTGTTCATGAGCCTGCTGGGCGGCACGGCCGTGGACCGCTGGCCCCTCAAGCTGACGGCCGCCGTCAGCCAGGCGCTGCTGGGCGCGGTCGCCTTCACCACGGCCGTGCTGGTGGCGCTGGACCGGCTCGACATGACGTCCCTGATGGTGCTGGCCGCCGTGACGGGCATGATCGCCACCGTCGACGGCCCGGCGTGCGCCCTGCTGGGCAACGACCTCGTCCCCGTGGACGACGTCCCCTCCGCCATAGGCGTCGGTGCGCTGGTGCACAACGCGGGACGGCTCGTGGGCACCGCCCTGGCCGGGGTGACGGTCGGCTTCCTCGGCACAGCCGCCGCGTACGCCGCGAACGGCCTGTCGTTCCTCTTCGTGACCGCGGTCATTCCCTTTCTGCGCCCGGCACCCGGCGCGGTACGCCACGCCGCCCAGGTGCGTGCCGCTCCCCGGGCCGGGAGCGGGAAGCCGGAGCCCGACATGACCATGCGCCAGGGCCTGCTCTTCTTCGCACGCCGGCCCCGTCTGGTCGCGCTCGCCGCCGTCACCGGGATCAGCTCGGTCTTCGGCCGCAATTACGGCCTGACCCTGGCCGTCCTCGTCACCGGGCCGCTCGCGGGCGGCGCGGGCTCCTTCGGCACCGTCTCCACGGTCCTTGCCGTCGGCGGCATCCTGGGCGCCGTGCTCGGCGCCAGGCTGCGTCGGCCCTCCGTGCGGCTCGTGGGCACGCTGGCGGCCGCGGGCGGCCTGCTGCAGGTGGCGGCGGGGCTGTCGCCGTCGCTGGCGGTTCTGCTGATCCTGGTGCTGCCGATGGCCGTCGTGGAGTCCGTCTCCGACACCGCCGGGACCGCCGTACTGCAGACCGACCCGCCCGCCCACCTGCGCGGACGTGTGCTCGGCGTGTGGAGCAGCATCGGCACGGTCTGGGGCCTCGGCGGCCCGCCGGCGCTGGGCCTGCTCATGGAATTCGCGGGGGCACGCGGAGCCCTGGTGGCAGGCGGACTGATCATCGCCGGCGCGATCGGCGCGGGCCTCGTCCGGCGGGCCCGCCGGACGCCGGCACCGGTGCCCCTGCCGACCAAGGACGGGGACGTGGGCCTGGCAGCGCTGGGAACGGCTGCCTGACGGGGCCGGCAGCGAAAGGGTTGCCGTGGCTCCCGTATCGGTGCAACCGGTACGGCGGTGCCAAGTCGGCACCCCGCCGTGTCCCTGCCGGTACGAGCCCCGCAGGGACGTCGGGATCGGCTCTTGGTCGGCTCTTGGTCAGCTCTTGGTCAGCTCTTGGTCAGCATGATGTCCTGCTTGTCCTGCAGGGCGTGGAAGCGGGGCAGCGGCAGTCCGCCCACGGGGTGGAGTTCGACGATGGTGGCCTCGACGTACGCCTTGCCTGCCTTGAGGGGGCCCGAGGACGTGCCCGTCTGGGGCTTGCCGGTGTTCTTCCAGCTGTGCAGCTTGCCGTCGCACACGGCGAGGGTGCCGCCGATGCCGTACCGGAGGTCGGAGGACCGCTGGCCGATGGTGGAGCTCACGAACGCGGGCCCTGAGGCGTCGACGCAGCGGTAGGTGCCGGACAGGGTGACGGTGCCGTCCGCGGCGATACGGCCCGTGTCGTCGATGGTCACGGTCTCCTTGGGGTCGGCGGGGGCCGCGGAGTCGGCGGGGGCCGACGGGGCGGCGACCAGCAGGAGCAGGACGGCACCGGCGGCGGTGGCGAGGGCGGGGCGCAGGGGCATGGGATGACCTCCCGGATAATCGGAATGGGGCGTTCCACTGGTACCTGGCGGGTGCGCCCATGGCCGTGACCGTCACCCCTTCGGTGGCGAGTCCGCCCCGACCTTCGTGGATCGGTCAGAGTGTTGTCCGCGTGTTGTCACGGTTTACGACCGGCCGTTCCGATGCGTTCGAGACGGGAGCATGGTCTACCCATATGGGCGAACCACACGGCTCGTCCGTCCGATGTGGAGGTGCGCCATGTGTTCCCACCAGCCTTCGTGCCCTTCCTCCCACGGCCGAGCCCCCCATGTGGTGGCCGCACACCCCGAGCAGGGCTGGAGCCTGCTCTGCGACGGCGTGATCGTGTTCGACGACAGCGGTGAGCTGCTGCCCGACGGCCGCGTCGTCGCACCCCACCGGGTGCCGGCCGAGCGGCTCGCCATGGCCGCGTGAGCGAGACCTACGACTCGTGAGCGGGAATCGCCTCGGTACGGCGAAGCCCTGCGGCACTACGACCAGGCCCTACGGCGGTACGGCGAACCCGTCGAGGCCCTACGGCAGTACCGCGAACCCATCGAGCTCCACCATCGCCTCCTCGTCCCACAGGCGTACGACCTCGACGACCGCCATCGCCGGATAGTCCCGGCCCGCCAACTGCCGCCAGATACTGCCGAGTTCGGCGGCCTGGGCGCGGTACGCGGCGACGTCCGTGGCGTAGACCGTGACCCGGGCGAGGTCGGCAGCGGTGCCGCCGGCGGCGTCGAGCGCGGCCAGCAGATTGGCCAGGGCCCGCTCGAACTGCTCGGGCAGGGTGGCGCCGGTCACCTTGCCGTCCGCGTCGAGGGCGGTCTGGCCGGCCAGGAAGACGACCCGTGAGCCGGTGGCGACGACCGCGTGGGAGAAGCCGGTGGCCGGGGAGAGGCCGGGCGGGTTGACGCGCTCGGTGCTCACTGACCGGCCTCCATGTTCGCGTACAACTCCTTGGCGATGATGCCCCGTTGGACCTCGCTGGCGCCCTCGTAGACGCGCGGCGCCCGCACCTCGCGGTAGAGGTGTTCCAGGAGGTGGCCGCGGCGCAGGGCGCGGGCGCCGTGCAACTGGACGGCCTTGTCGACGACATACTGCGCGCTCTCGGTGGCGAGCAGCTTCGCCATCGCGGCGCGCTTCGGGAGGTCCGGGGCGCCTTCGTCGTACGCCGTCGCCGCCGCGTACACCATGAGACGGGCGGCCTCCGTGCGCAGGGCCATCTCGGCGACCTGGTGGGCGACCGTCTGGAGCTCCCTCAACTTCCCGCCGAACGCGTCCCGTTGGGCGGTGTGGGCGAGTGTCGCGTCCAGGGCCGCCTGGGCCATGCCGACCGCGAAGGCGCCGACGCTGGGCCGGAAGAGGTTGAGGGTGCCCATCGCGACGCGGAAGCCGCGGTCGGGCTCGCCGAGCATGTCCTCGGCGGTGACGGGGACGGCGTCGAAGCTGAGGGCGCCGATGGGGTGCGGGGACAACATGTCGAGGCTCGCTCCGGTGAGGCCGGGGCGATCGGCGGGGACCAGGAAGGCGGTGACGCCACGGGCGCCGGCGCCGGGAGTGGTGCGGGCGAAGACGGTGTAGAAGTCGGCCTCGGGGGCGTTGGAGATCCAGCACTTCTCGCCGGTGAGCCGCCAGCGGGCGGGGCCGTCGGGTTCGGCGGCCGGTGAGGTGACCGGCGCCCTTCCCGGGCCGGAGGTGTCCCGGTCCGCCCGCAGTTCCAGTGCCGCCGCATCCGACCCGGCCCCCGGCTCGCTCAGCGCGAAGGCCGCCACCGCGGTTCCCTCGGCCACCCGGGGCAGCCAGCGCTCCCGTTGGGCCGGCGTGCCGTACGCGTGGACCGGATGCGCGCCCAGGCCCTGCAGGGCGAGCGCGGTCTCCGCCTCTGTGCAGGCGTAGGCCAGGGACTCCCGCATCAGGCACAGGTCGACCGCTCCGGAGGTGAACAGCCGCCCCAGCAGGCCCAGTTGACCGAGTTCGGCGACCAGCGGGCGGTTGACGTGCCCGGGTTCACTCTTCTCGGCGAGCGGGCGCAGCCGTTCGGCGGCCAGCGTGCGCAGTTCGGCACACCATGCGGTTTGCGGCGGATCGAGTGAGAATGCGGGCATTGCCGACCTCCCTGCGGAGCCGTCCGCGACGGCCCCCTCGACGGGCCCCTTGAATGAGCCCTCTCCGACGGTATCGCGCACCATTGACTGTCGTCACCAACACGATACGCTCCCTCTGCGAGCCCACCACGACGCCCACGAGGCAGCCCACAAGGCACCCACAAGGCAAGGGGGCGAACCGCCATGGCCGGTCTGCACCGCTCCGCCCACGTCGACACCTTCGCCCGCGAGCATCTGCCACCGCCCGACCAATGGCCCGAGCTCCGCTTCGACCTTCCGGGGCTGGGCTACGCCGATCGGCTCAACGCCGCCGCCGAGCTGCTCGACGGCCCTGGCGACGAGCGGCCCGTGTTCCACACCCCGTCCGGCGACACATGGACGTACGGCACACTGCGCGCCCGCGTCGACCGGCTCGCACATGTGCTCACCGACCACCTCGGCGTTGTCCCGGGCAATCGGGTGCTGCTGCGCGGCCCGACCACTCCGTGGCTGGCGGCCTGCTGGCTGGCGGTGCTGAAGGCCGGCGCGGTCGCCGTCACCGTGCTGGCCCAGCAGCGGCCGCACGAGCTGCGGACCATGTGCGAGATCGCCCAGGTAGGGCACGCGCTGTGCGACGTCCGGGCCGTCGACGACCTCGCCAAGGCCGAGATAGCGGGGCTGCGGATCGCGACGTACGGCGGTGACGCCCCCGATGACCTGCTGCGCCGCCCGGCGCCCGACACGCCGTACCCCGCCGCCGACACCGCGGCCGACGACGTCGCGCTCATCGCCTTCACCTCCGGGACCACCGGACGGCCCAAGGGCTGCATGCACTTCCACCGGGATGTGCTCGCGATAGCGGACACCTTCTCGGAACATGTGTTGCGACCACATGTGGGCGATGTCTTCGCCGGCAGTCCCCCGCTCGGCTTCACCTTCGGCCTCGGCGGGCTCGTCATCTTCCCGATGCGGGCCGGCGCCAGTGCCCTGCTCCTCGAACAGGCCGGTCCCAAGCAGCTGTTGCCCGCGATCGCCGAGCACCGGGTGTCCGTGTTGTTCACCGCGCCGACGGCCTACCGCGCGATGCTCGACGCGCTCGACTCGCACGACATCTCCTCCCTGCGCCGCTGTGTCTCGGCCGGCGAGAACCTGCCCGCCGCCACCTGGCAGGCCTGGCACGAGCGGACCGGCCTGCGCATCATCAACGGCATCGGCGCCACCGAGCTGCTGCACATCTTCATCTCGGCGGCCGACGAGCACATCAGGCCCGGCACGACCGGGGTACCGGTGCCGGGGTGGCACGCGCGCGTGGTCGACCACGAGGGCCGGGAGCAGCCCGACGGGGAACCGGGCCTGCTCGCCGTGCGCGGGCCGGTCGGCTGCCGCTATCTCGCCGATCCCCGGCAGCGCGAGTACGTGCGCGACGGCTGGAACATCACGGGCGACACCTACGTCCGGGAGAGTGACGGCTACTTCCGCTATGTCGCCCGCGCGGACGACATGATCATCTCGGCCGGTTACAACATCGCGGGCCCGGAGGTCGAGGAGGCCCTGCTGCGCCACCCGGACGTGCTGGAGACGGCGGTGGTGGGGCGGCCCGACGAGGCGCGCGGACAGGTCGTGGTGGCATACGCGGTGCTCAGGGAGGGCGCGCGCCGGGACGCGGAGGCGCTGCGTACGTTCGTCAAGGGCGAGCTGGCGCCGTACAAGTGTCCGCGCGAGATCGTCTTCCTGGACGCGCTGCCGCGCACCGCGACCGGCAAGCTCCAGCGTTTCCGGCTGCGCGCGGGTGGTGACCCGCAGGGTGACCAGCAGTGATCCGTACGACCTAAGATGATCAACGTGTCCGACCAGCATGCACCACGGTCTCTCATCGTCACGCTCTACGGCGCCTACGGCCGCCATATGCCCGGCCCGGTGCCGGTCGCCGAGCTGATCAGACTGCTGGCCGCGGTCGGCGTGGACGCCCCTTCCGTACGTTCCTCGGTGTCGCGGCTGAAGCGACGCGGGCTGCTGCGGCCGGCCCGTACGGCTCAGGGCGCGGCCGGGTACGAACTGTCGCCGGACGCCCGCCAGTTGCTGGACGACGGCGACCGGCGCATCTACACCACCGCGCCGCCCGAGGACGAGGGCTGGGTGCTGGCGGTGTTCTCGGTGCCGGAGTCCGAGCGGCAGAGGCGGCACGTACTGCGCTCCCGGCTGGCCGGCCTGGGCTTCGGGACGGCGGCGCCGGGCGTGTGGATCGCTCCGGCACGGCTGTACGAGGAGGCCCGGCACACCCTGCAGCGGCTGCGCCTGGAGGAGTACGTCGACTTCTTCCGGGGCGAGCACCTCGGCTTCGCACCGACCGCCGAGGCGGTCGCCCGCTGGTGGGACCTGGCCGCGATCGCCAAGGAGCACGAGGCGTTCCTCGACCGCCACGCGCGCGTGCTGCACGACTGGGAGCGCCGGCAGGACACCCCGCCCGAGGAGGCCTACCGCGACTACCTCCTCGCCCTCGACTCCTGGCGCCACCTCCCCTACACCGACCCCGGCCTGCCCGCCCGGCTGCTGCCCGAGGACTGGCCGGGCGCCCGCTCGGCGGCCGTCTTCCGGGGACTGCACGAGCGGCTGCGGGACGCGGGGGCCGCATACGCCGGCCTGTGACCTCGGGCAGAAGAGCTCCCCTCACGGACAGGACGTACGCCCTCAAGTCCCGAGCGTCAGGCGGGGCTTGGGGGCGTCCGTGCGTCCCGTCTGCGGACGGCGGCTGCCCGCCCGGTACGGAGCCGGCCAGACGACGCCCGGCCCGTCGTAGCCCTGCTCGGCCGCGGCGTGCAGCGTCCAGTGCGGGTCGTAGAGGTGGGGGCGGGCGAGGGCGCACAGGTCCGTACGGCCCGCCAGGATCAGGGAGTTGACGTCGTCCCAGGAGGAGATGGCGCCGACGGCGATCACCGGGAGGCCGGCTGCGTGCCGGATCCGGTCCGCGTACGGCGTCTGGTACGACCGCCCGAACTCCGGCTGTTCGTCGGCCACGACCTGCCCGGTCGACACGTCGATCGCGTCGGCGCCGTGCGCGGCGAAGGCGCGGGCGATCTCGACGGCGTCCTCGGTCGTCGTGCCGCCGTCGGCCCAGTCGGTGGCGGAGATGCGGACGGTCATGGGCCGTTCCTCGGGCCATACGCCCCGTACGGCGTCGAAGACTTCCAGCGGGAAGCGGAGCCGTTTGTCGAGGGAGCCGCCGTAGGCGTCGGTGCGGCGGTTGGTCAGCGGGGAGAGGAAGGCGGAGAGCAGATAGCCGTGCGCGCAGTGCAGTTCGAGGAGGTCGAAACCGGCCCGGGCGGCGCGCCAGGCGGCGGCCGTGAACTGCTCGCGGATGTCGGTGAGTTGGGCACGGGTCAGCTCGCGCGGAGTCTGGCTGGACGGCTTGTAGGGGATCGGGGACGGGGCCACGAGGGGCCAGTTGCCGTCGTCCAGGGGCTCGTCGATCCCCTCCCACATCAGCTTGGTAGAGCCCTTGCGGCCGCTGTGGCCGAGCTGCACGCCGATCGCGGTGCCGGGTGCCTGGGTGTGCACGAACCCGACGATCCGCCGCCAGGCCTCGCCCTGTTTGCCGTTGTAGAGGCCGGCGCAGCCGGGGGTGATCCGCCCCTCGGGGCTGACGCACACCATCTCGGTCATCACCAGTCCGGCTCCGCCGAGGGCGCGGGCGCCGAGGTGGACCAGGTGGAAGTCGCCGGGGACGCCGTCCGTGGCGGAGTACATGTCCATCGGGGACACGACGACCCGGTTGCGCAGGGTCAGGCCGCGCAGCCGGAACGGCGTGAACATCGGGGGCGTGCCGGGCGGGCAGCCGAAGTCGCGCTCCACGGCCTCGGTGAAGTGGGCGTCACGCAGACGCAGGTTGTCGTGGGTGACGCGGCGGCTGCGGGTGAGGAGGTTGAAGGCGAACTGGCGGGGCCGCTGGTCGAGGTAGAGGCCGAGGTTCTCGAACCACTCCAGGCTGGCGCGGGCGGCGCGCTGGGTGGAGGCGACGACGGGCTTGCGCTCGGCCTCGTACGCGCTCAACGCGGCGGCGATGTCCGGCTGTTCCTCCAGGGAGGCGGCGAGCGCGAGGGCGTCCTCGACGGCGAGCTTGGTGCCGGAGCCGATGGAGAAGTGGGCGGTGTGGGCGGCGTCGCCGAGCAGGACGATGTTCTCGTGCGACCAGCGCTCGTTGACGACGGTGCGGAAGGTGGTCCAGGCCGGCTTGTTGGACTTCAGGGGCCGGCCGCGGAGCGCTTCCGCGAAGACCTTGGCGCAGCGCTCGACGGACTCCTGAGGGGTGACTTCGTCGAACCCGGCCGCGGTCCACACCTCCTCGCGCATCTCGATGATGACGGTGGAGGCGTCTGGCGCGTAGGGGTAGCCGTGCAGTTGCATCACGCCGTGCTCGGTCTCGGCGATCTCGAAGCGAAAGGATTCGAAGGCGAAGTCTGCGGCCAGCCAGATGTAGCGGCAGTGGTGTTCGGCCACATGGGGGCGGAACACATGGGTGTAGGCCTCGCGGGTGGTGCTGTGCACACCGTCTGCGGCGATGACCAGGTCGTATGTCTCCGCGAGGCGGTCCGGGGGTGGCGCCTCGGAGCGGAAGCGGAGCTCTACGCCGAGGTCGCGGCAGCGGGCGTGCAGGATGTTCAGGAGCCGCTTTCTGCCGAGGGCCGCGAAGCCGTGTCCTCCGGAGGTTTGGCGGGTGTTTCGGTGGACGATGTCGATGTCGTCCCAGCGGGTGAAGTGCTGTTGCAGGGCGTCGTAGACGACTGGGTCGGCGTGTTCGATGCCGCCGAGGGTTTCGTCGGAGAGGACTACTCCGAAGCCGAAGGTGTCGTCGGGGGCGTTGCGTTCCCAGACGGTGACCTCGCGGTCGGGGGCGAGGCGTTTGAGGAGGGCGGCGGCGTAGAGGCCGCCGGGGCCGCCGCCGATGATCGCGACTCGTAGGGGGTGGCTGTTCATCACGGGCGACTGCGGGTTGTCCGTGGCTGGGCGCGCCCGCGCGGCGGTAGCCGCAAATTCAATACGGCCCCGCGCCCCTTCGGGTGGGACAGTCCCCTTGGCCGAGCACATCCCCTACCTCCCCCGCCACTTCGGCGGGCGCTTCTCCGTGAAGGCCGCGTGGAACTCCGCGTAGTCCTCGCCGTTCATCAGGAGGGCCTGAGTCGAGGCGTCCATTTCCACCGCCGCCGCAAGCGGCATGTCCAGCTCGGCAGTCAGCAGCGCCTTCGTCTGGGCGTACGCCAGCGCCGGGCCCTCGGCCAGGCGGCGGGCGAGCGTCCCCGCGACCTCGTCCGCCTTCCCCTCCTCCGTCAGCTCGCTGATCAGGCCGATGCGCTCGGCCTCCGGGGCCCGGACCGGTTCGCCCAACATGAGCAGACGGGTCGCGTGACCGAGGCCGACGACGCGGGGCAGCAGATACGCCGCGCCCATGTCTCCGCCCGACAGGCCCACCCGGGTGAAGAGGAAGGCGAAGCGGGCGGTGGGGTCGGCGATCCGGAAGTCGGCCGCGAGTGCCAGGACCGCTCCGGCCCCGGCCGCCACCCCGTGCACCGCCGCGATCACCGGGAACGGGCACTCCCGTACGGCCCGCACGACCTGCCCGGTCATCCGGTTGAAGTCGAGAAGCTGGGCGGTGTCCATCGACAGGGTCGCGCCGATGATCTCGTCGACGTCGCCGCCGGAGCAGAAACCGCGGCCCTCCCCGGCCAGCACCAGGGCCCGTACTGCCCGCTCCCGGGACAGCTCCGCGAGCAGATCGCGCAGGTCTGCGTAGGCGCCGAAGGTGAGCGCGTTGAGTTTCTCGGGGCGGGCGAGGGTGACGGTGGCGACCCCGTCGGCGTGCTCGACCCGCAGATGTTTCCAGTCGGAGGTGCGGGCGGCGGAGCCGGTGAAGGGACTCATGACGTGCGGCCTCCTCGGGCGGACGGCGGGCACTGCCTCACGGAGCTCTATCCCTCGAAGTTATCACCCAACTTTGACTGTCGTCACGAGTGCGCGATAGACCGTTCGGGTGTGACCTGGTCCCGTCACATCCGTCACGACTCCGCGACACCGCCGTAACGGCGGGATCAGCCGCGGGAGGCCGGCCGTTCACCCGGGTAAGCCGCCCAGCAGTCGGGGCCGAAGGTCCCGAACGGTGCCCTTCGGATGCCTCTGCCGGATGGCGCCGTACCATTCATAAGGTTGAAAGCAGGACAGCCTGCTCATGAACGGACCCGCCTTGCAAGATCGCCCAGCCGCCTCCGCCTCCTGGCGCATCGCACTGCCGCACACCGTCGCGGCCGTGCCTGTCGCCCGCGCACTGGTCCGTACGGCGCTGGCCGAGCTGGAGCACTCCGCCGACAGTGACACCGCGGAACTGCTCACCGCGGAGCTGGTCGCGAACGCCGTGGAGCACACCGCCGGGAACGGCCCGATAGAGCTGGTGGTGGAGCTGCTGCCGTCCGGCTGCCAGGTCGAGGTGCACGACCCGGACCCGGCACCGCCGGGCGATCTGACCAAGCCGAGCGGTGCGGATCCCGACCCATGGCAGGAGCACGGACGGGGCCTGCTCCTGATCCGCGCCCTGAGCTCGTCCTGCGGCCACCGCCCCACCGACTCCGGCAAGGCGGTGTGGTTCCGACTACCGGTCATCCCGGCTCAACGCCGCCCGATGTGACGCGCCCCCGAGGGACGGGCCGTGTTGAATGTGCGGCTACCGCCACTCAACCCAGCGTCGCCACCAGCACCGCCTTGATCGTGTGCATCCGATTCTCCGCCTCGTCGAAGACCACCGAGTGCGCCGACTCGAACACCTCGTCGGTCACCTCCAGCGACTCCAGCCCGTGGCTCTCGAAGATCTCCTGACCCACCTTCGTGCCGAGGTCATGGAAGGCCGGCAGGCAGTGCAGGAACTTGACGTCCGGGTTCCCGGTGGCGCGCAGGACGTCCATGGTCACGGCATACGGAGCGAGCGCGGCGATCCGCTCGTCCCAGACCTCCTTGGGCTCACCCATGGAGACCCAGACGTCGGTGGCGACGAAGTCGGCGCCCGCCACGCCCTCCCCCACCGCCTCGGTGAGGGTGATGCGCGCCCCGCTGGTCTCGGCGAGCTCCCGGGCACGGTCGACGATCTCCTGGGCGGGCCAGTAGGTCTTCGGCGCGACGATCCGTACGTCCATGCCGAGCAGGGCGCCGGTGATCAGGTAGGAGTTGCCCATGTTGAAGCGGGCGTCGCCCAGGTAGGCGAAGGCGATCTCCTCGAGCGGCTTGCTGCTGTGCTCCGTCATCGTCAGCACGTCGGCGAGCATCTGGGTGGGGTGCCAGTCGTCGGTCAGGCCGTTGTAGACGGGCACGCCGGCGTACGCGGCCAGCTCCTCCACCTTCGCCTGGCTGTCCCCGCGGTACTCGATCCCGTCGTACATCCGCCCCAGCACGCGCGCGGTGTCCTTCACGGACTCCTTGTGGCCCATCTGCGAGCCGGACGGGTCGAGGTACGTCGTCGAGGCGCCCTGGTCGGCGGCCGCGACCTCGAACGCGCAGCGCGTGCGCGTCGAGGTCTTGGCGAAGATCAGCACGATGTTCCTGCCCTGCAGGTACCGCGTCTCGACCCCGGCCTTCTTGGCGGCCTTCAGCTCCGCGGCCAGCTCGACCAGCCCGCGGAACTCCTGCGCGGTGAAGTCGAGCTCCTTGAGGAAGTGGCGGCCGGCGAGGGCGGTCGGGACAGTCGCCATGGGGGCGCTCCAGAGGTACGAGAACAGGTTCCCTGGAAGTCTATACGACCATCAGCATTTCTATACGGCCGCACCTTCGCCTCTATACGGCCTCACGTTCGACCGGACAGCTCATACAGCGCGGCCCGCCCCTCCCCCGCCCCAGCTCGCTGCCCGGGATCTCGATCACCTCGATGCCCTGCTTGCGCAGATGCGTGTTGGTGGTGGAGTTCCGCTCGTAGGCGACGACGACACCCGGCTCGACGGCCAGCACATTGCAGCCGTCGTCCCACTGCTCGCGCTCGGCCGCGTGGACGTCCTGGGTCGCGGTCAGGACACGGATCTCGCTGAGGCCCAGAGCGGCGGCGATCGCGCGGTGCATGTGCTCCGGCGGATGGTCGGTGACCTTCAACTCCTTGTCGCCGGCGCCCGGTTCGATGGTGTACGAGCGGAGCATGCCGAGGCCGGCGTACTGGGTGAAGACATCGCCGTCGACCATCGTCATCACGGTGTCGAGGTGCATGAGGGCGCGCCGCTTGGGCATGTCGAGGGCCACGATCGTCTGGGCCGACCCGGCGGCGAACAGCTTGTGGGCGAGCATCTCGACGGCCTGGGGCGTGGTCCGCTCGCTCATCCCGATGAGGACGGCACCGCTGCCGATCACCAGGACGTCCCCGCCCTCGATGGTGGAGGGGTAGTCGGCCTGCCCCTCGGACCAGACATGGAACGTTTCCTCAAGGAACAGTGGGTGGTGCCGGTAGATCGCCTCGAAGTGCACGGTCTCGCGCTGGCGGGCGGGCCAGCGCATGGCGTTGACGGAGACGCCGTCGTAGATCCAGGCGGAGGTGTCGCGGGTGAAGAGGTGATTGGGCAGGGGCGCGAGAAGGAAGTCGTCGAGTTCCATGACATGGAAGCGCACGGAGGTCGGCTCGGGGTGCGCCTCCAGGAACTCGCGCTTGGTCATGCCGCCGACGAGGGCCTCGGCGAGCTCGGCCGACGGCAGGCCCTCGAAGGCCGCGCGGAGGTGGTCCGTGGCCAGGACCCCGTACTCCTTCTCGTCGAAGACCCGGTCCAGGACGAGCCCCCGGGCCGCCGGGATCTCCAGGGCCTCGGTGAGCAGGTCGCCGAAGAGGTGGACGGTGACCCCGCGGTCACGCAGGACGTCGGCGAACCCGTCGTGCTCGGCGCGCGCCCGGCGCACCCACAGCACATCGTCGAAGAGCAGCGCGTCCTTGTTGCTGGGGGTGAGCCTTTTGAGCTCGAGATCCGGCCGGTGCAGGATGACGCGGCGCAGCCGCCCGGCCTCGGAGTCGACATGGAATCCCATGCCTCCATCCTGACCATCGACGACCGAGTTCACCCCCTGCTCGACCGTTTCCGTTTTCATCTTTGTGACGATAAGCGGGATGGGAGCGACCGGTTGCATCCGATCGGTACGGCGGGAGCGGGGCAGCACCCTTACGCTGCCCCGCCCCGCCTCGGGCCGCCCATTACCGTCACAGCCGCGGGTCCACCGGCTCCGACTCCAGTGCCAGCACCCCGAACACCGCCTCGTGCACCCGCCACAGCGGCTCGCCCTCCGCCAGCCGGTCCAGGGCCTCCAGCCCCAGCGCGTACTCGCGGATCGCCAGTGACCGCTTGTGGTTGAGGAACCGCTGCCGCAGCCGAGCCAGGTTGTCCGGGCGCGTGTACTCGGGACCGTAGATGATCCGCAGGTACTCGCGGCCCCGGCACTTGATGCCCGGCTGCACCAGGCGGCCCGCCCCTCCCCCACTCTCGGCTTCGCTCGAGCGGAGGGACCCCCGTCGCACCACGGCACCGAGCGGCTTGACGACCATGCCCTCGCCGCCGCGGCCCGTCATCTCCAGCCACCAGTCGACGCCGGCCTGGACCGACTCCGGGTCGCCGGTGTCGACGTACAGGCGTCGGGTCGTCTGGAGCAGCCCCGTGCTGTCGTGCTCCACCAACCGGTCGAGGAGCGCGAGCTGCTCGTCGTGCGGGAGCGCGGCGAGGCTGCGTCCCTGGACGGCCAGGATCTGGAAGGGGGCCAGGCGTACGCCGTCCAGGCCCTCCGTCGTCCAGCAGTAGCGGCGGTACGCCTCCGTGAACGCGGCGGCGTCCGAGGCACGTTCGCGCTGGCGTGCCAGCAGCCCGGACACGTCGACTCCGCGCGCCGCTGCGCCCTCCAAGGCGGCCAGCGCACCGGGGAACACGGCCCCGGAGGCGGCGCCGACCGCCGCATACTGCGAGCGCAGCAGGCCGGAGGCCTTGAGCGACCACGGCAGCAGCTCGGCGTCGAGCAGCACCCAGTCCGTCTCGAGCTCGTCCCAGAGACCGGCCTCGCCGATCGCCGTCCGTACCCGGTCCAGGATCGTCTCCGTCACCGACTCGTCGTCGAAGAACGGGCGCCCGGTGCGGGTGTAGAGGGAGCCGGTCGGGCCGTCGACACCGAAGCGCTTGCGCGCCGCCTCCGCGTCCCGGCACACCAGGGCGACCGCCCGCGAACCCATGTGCTTCTCCTCGCACACCACCCGCTCGACCCCGTCCTCCTTGTACTGCGCGAAGGCCTCCGCGGGGTGCTCGAGGTAGCCCTCGACGCGGCTGGTCGCCGTCGGAGCCATGGTCGGCGGCAGGTACGGCAGCAGGCGCGGGTCGACGGCGAAGCGGCTCATGACCTCCAGGGCCGCCGCCGCGTTCTCCTCACGGACTGACACCCGGCCGGCGTGCCGCGTCTCCACGACCCTGCGCCCGTGCACGTCCGCCAGGTCCAGCGGCCGCCCGTCGTGTCCGCCGGGTGCCTCCGTCCGCAGCGGCTTCGTCGGCTCGTACCAGACCTGCTCGGCCGGTACGTCGACCAGTTCCCGCTCCGGCCAGCGCAGCGCGGTCAGCTTGCCGCCGAAGACGGCACCGGTGTCCAGGCAGATGGTGTTGTTCAGCCATGTGGCCTCCGGCACCGGAGTGTGGCCGTACACCACAGCCGCCCGGCCCCGGTAGTCCTCCGCCCACGGGTAGCGCACCGGCAGTCCGAACTCGTCGGTCTCCCCGGTGGTGTCGCCGTACAGCGCGTGCGAGCGCACCCGGCCGGACGTACGCCCGTGGTACTTCTCCGGCAGTCCGGCGTGGCAGACCACCAGCCGGCCGCCGTCGAGGACGTAGTGACTGACCAGCCCGTCGATGAACTGCCGTACCTCGGCCCGGAACTCCTCGCTCTCGCCCTCCATCTGCTCGATGGTCTCGGCCAGTCCGTGCGTGTGCTGGACCTTGCGGCCCTTGAGGTAGCGCCCGTACTTGTTCTCGTGGTTGCCCGGCACGCACAGCGCGTTGCCGGACTTCACCATCGACATCACGCGGCGCAGCACGCCCGGGCTGTCCGGGCCGCGGTCGACGAGGTCGCCGACGAAGACGGCGGTACGGCCGTCCGGGTGCACGCCGTCGACATAGCCCAACTTGCCGAGCAGGACCTCCAGTTCGGAGGCACAGCCGTGGATGTCGCCGATGATGTCGAAGGGGCCGGTGAGGTGGGTCAGGTCGTTGAAGCGCTTCTCGGTGACGACGGTGGCGTTCTCGACGTCCTCGACGCCCCGCAGGACGTGCACCTTGCGGAAGCCCTCGCGCTCCAGGTGCCGGAGCGACCGGCGCAGTTCACGGGTGTGCCGCTGGATGACCCGGCGCGGCATGTCGGCCCGGTCGGTGCGGTTCGCGTTGCGCTCGGCGCACACCTCCTCCGGCACGTCGAGCACGATGGCTATCGGCAGCACGTCGTACTGCTTGGCCAGGTCGATCAGCTGCCGTCGGGCGTCCTGCTGCACGCTGGTGGCGTCGACGACGGTACGACGGCCGGCGGCCAGGCGCTTGCCCGCGATGTAGTGCAGGACGTCGAAGGCGTCCCGGGTCGCGCTCTGGTCGTTCTCGTCGTCGGAGACCAGGCCGCGGCAGAAGTCGGAGGAGATGACCTCGGTGGGCTTGAAGTTCCGGCGGGCGAAGGTGGACTTGCCGGAGCCGGAGGCGCCGACGAGCACGACGAGGGAGAGGTCGGTGACGGGCAGGACCCGCCCCTCAGATGTCCGGGTGGTCTCGCTCATGCGACCTTCGCCTCCTTCTCGTTCACGTCGTTCTTCGTGGCGGCTGTGCTCATCTCGGCTCGGCTCATCTCTGCTGTGCTCATCTCAAACACGGCCATCTGGGTGGGCGGCCCCACCTCCGGGTCGTCGGGCCCCACGGGCACGAACTCCACGCCGTACCCATGCCGTTCGGCCACCGCTTGCGCCCACGTGCGGAACTCCTCGCGGGTCCACTCGAAGCGGTGGTCGCCGTGCCGGACGTGCCCGGCCGGGAGGGACTCCCAGCGGACGTTGTACTCGACGTTCGGGGTCGTCACCAGAACCGTCCGCGGGCGTGCGGAGCCGAAGACCGCGTACTCCAGGGCGGGCAGCCGCGGCAGGTCGAGGTGCTCGATGACCTCGCTGAGCACGGCGGCGTCGTAGCCCTTGAGCCGGCTGTCGGTGTAGGCGAGGGAGCTCTGGAAGAGCTTCACACGCGAGGCCTGCCGCTCCCCCATCCGGTCCAGCTTCAGCCGCCGCCCGGCGATGGTCAGCGCCCGCATCGACACGTCCACGCCCACGATCTCGGTGTACGCCGGGTCCTTGAGCAGTGCCTGCACCAACTGCCCCTGCCCGCATCCGAGATCGAGCACCCGGGCGGCACCGGACGCCTTGAGCGCGGCCATGATCGCGTCCCGCCGCTGCACGGCGAGCGGCGTCGGCTTCTCCTCCCCCTCGCTCTCCTCCTCGACGGCGTTGTCGATGTCCTCGACCTCGCTGTCATCGGCCTCCGCGAGCCGCACGAGCTCCAGCCGCTCCATCGCCTCCCGGGTCAGCGACCAGCGGCGCGACAGATACCGGCTGGTGATCACCTTCTGCTCCGGGTGGTCCGGCAGCCAGCCCTCACCGGCCCGCAGCAGCTTGTCGACCTCGTCGGAGGAGACCCAGTAGTGCTTGGCGTCATCGAGGACCGGCAGCAGGACATACAGATGACGCAGAGCCTCGGCGAGGGTCAGCGCGTCCGACTCCAGGACGAGACGGACGTACCGCGAGTCGCCCCACTGAGGGAACTCGGTGTCCAGCGGCACGGGCTCGGCGGTCACCGCCCAGCCGAGCGGCTCGAACAGCCGCCGCACGAGCTCCGGGCCGCCTCGGGCCGGCAGCGCGGGCACCTCGATACGCAGGGGCAGTGGCTGCGCGGCGCGCTCGGGCCGGGCGTTGCACACGCCCCGCATCGCGCTGGAGAAGACGGCGCTCAGCGCCACGGCCAGCAGCGAGGAGGCCGCGTACGGACGGTCGTTGACGTACTGCGCGAGCGCCGCGTCGGGCGCGCCGCCCCGGCCCTTGCCCTTGCCGCGCCGGACCAGTGCCACGGCATCGACCTCCAGCAGCAACGCCGCCGTGCAGCGCTCGGCGTCCGCCTCCGGGTAGAGGACGTGCGCCTTGCCGTAGGAGGTGGAGAACGCCTGCGATTTCTCGGGGTGCTTGTGCAGCAGGTAGCCGAGATCGGTGGCGGGGCGTTCCGGCGTGCCGGTGGTACTGATCGTCAGGAACACGGTGGTTGCCTCGAATGTGGTCTGAACTGCGGACACCACAACGTACAGCCCGCCGCCCGGCCGTACGCAGGCATTTTTGCTGGCCACCGCCACTGCGGGCGGTGGACCGGGAATCCCGGAGGGAATGGAGAATTCCACCAACTGCGACGCCCGCGCCCTGGTGGAACGGCGTCTCGGTGAGCCTGAAGGCGGTCGGAAATAAACGGCTGTTGAGAACCGGAAAGGAATCACGGTCGCCGGAGTCCGGAGATCGGAGAGACAGATGTCCGGGAACATGACCGCCGAGACCGAGTCCGTTCGACCAAGGCGAAGACGAACCGGTAAGTCCCCTAAGTCCTCCCGGTAAGTCCTCGACAATTCCACGGCACACCACCGCACCCGCGAACAGGAGTCGTCCATGACGGATCTCCGCAGGGCCCGGACGGCGCCTCGGGCAGCGCGTCCATGCCATCGCTGCCCGAGGCGTGGCGTGGCCTAGGACAGCTGCGACTGGACCTGGGAGGAGATGAGCTCGAGGTGGTCCAGGTCGGCCAGGTCGAGGACCTGGAGGTAGATCCGCCGGGACCCGATCTCCTGGTACCGGCCGAGCTTCTCGACGACCTCGTCCGGGGAGCCGGCGAGCCCGTTGAGCTTCAGCTCGTCCACCTCGCGTCCGATCGCGGCGGCACGACGGGCGACCTCCTGGTCGTCCTTGCCGACGCACACGACGAGAGCGTTGGAGTAGACGAGCTCGTCCCCCTTACGGCCGGCCTCCTCGGCGGCGGCGCGCACGCGCCCGAACTGCCGCTCGCTGTCCTCGACCGAGGCGAACGGCATGTTGAACTCGTCGGCGTACTTGGCGGCCAGCCGAGGAGTACGGGTGGCGCCGTGTCCGCCGATCAGAACCGGAATCCGGTCCTGAGCGGGCTTGGGCAGGGCGGGCGAGTCGCTGAGGTCGTAGTACTTCCCGTGGAAGTCGAAGGTCTCACCGACCTCGGTCGCCCACAGCCCGGTGACGATCGCGAGCTGCTCCTCCAGCCGCCCGAACTTCTCCTTCGGGAACGGGATGCCGTACGCCTGGTGCTCCTCCTCGAACCACCCCGTCCCCAGGCCGAGCTCGACACGGCCGCCGGACATCTGGTCGACCTGGGCGACCTGGATGGCGAGCACGCCGGGCAGCCGGAAGGTGCCGGCGGTCATCAGGGTCCCGAGGCGGATCCGCTTGGTCTCCCGCGCGAGGCCGGCGAGCGTGATCCAGGCGTCGGTGGGGCCGGGAAGACCGTCCACGGAACCCATCTTCAGATAATGGTCCGACCGGAAGAAGGCATCGAACCCAAGGTCCTCGGTGGCCTTCGCCACGCTGAGGAGAGTGTCGTAGGTGGCGCCCTGCTGGGGCTCGGTGAAGATGCGAAGATCCATACGTCCATCCTGCACGCCGCGCCACCCGTGGACCGAACCGGTCCCCCGGCCCTCCGCGTCCACGGTCGGGTGAATTCCGTCCACCCCGTTGCCGCCCCCCGCCCGGGCCAGTGACCGCCCCCGACGGTGATCGTTGGCTCGGTCGGAGCCGGACCGCCCGGCCCCCGCACCGGCCGTCGAGCGCCGGCGCGTCACCGTGTCGGCCCAGTTCCATCGCGGGCCGGAGGCCGAGGAGGCCGTCATGTCCGAGAACATCCCGCCACAACAGGGCGGCGGCACCGGCCAGCCGAAAGGACTGCTACAGCAGATGGAGGAGCTGATGGCGGCCCTGAACGCGGACCTGTCGGCCCTCGACGCGGACCTGCAGTCGACCGGGGGGTCCGGGCGCGGCCACCTACAGGACGGGGAGACGGGCTGACGGGCCGTCTGCGGGGTGACGGCGTCGGCTGGACCGAGTCATAGGCACTGCCCGCCTGCGGGGGCGCCCGGCGTCGGGGCGGGGGTGGGTCGCACAGCCCGGCGCTGACGGGGTGCCGCCCGCGCCCACCCGCGCCGCCCCAGCGGCACGACTGCCCGCGGATTGGGCGGGGCCGAAGCGGAACAGCCCACAGCTGAGGCAGGACGGTCTGCAGCGGAGGCCGGCCCGCCGGCTCAGGCGTGGGACTGCCCGCACCCGCGTACGGCGGCAAGGGGACGTGCCGGGGGGTGTCCGCCCGCAGAGTCGGGCGTCAAGACACGGCACCTCCCGCCCCACGCCAACCGCCCGACCGAGGACGGACACCCCCCGGCACGGCCCCGACCCACCACGCAACCCAAGGCGCTACCCGCACCCCCACCGGACAGCAACAGGCCGCCGCAGGCACCCCGCCCAACCGCCGGAGGCTACCCCGCCTCCCTCTCCGGCAACACCTGATCCCGATCCGCCAGTCTTCGCAGCATCTCCAGCACCCGGTCCCGAGACTCGTCCGCCGCGTCGATCGCCTCCATGCACTGCCAGTACGTCGCCTCGTCGTCCGCGGAGCTGGCCATCCCGACGAGGGCGATCCCGACCTCCCCCAAGAGGCTGCCCAGATGCATCAGCGCCTGCCGCGCCTCACCCAACTCCGTGAGCTGGGCCGCGCGTAAGGACCCGTCCGCGAGTTCCGGCGCCTGCAGGACCCCGCAGCCACGCCCCGCCAGCTCCGTCAACCCCAGTGCCTCGCCGCGTAGTTCAGGTGGCCCGAACACCGCGAGCCGACTCCCTATCGCCTGAGCCAGGGCCTGCGCCTGCCACACCTCGGTCATGATCTCCGGCGCACCCCTGCTCCCCGCCAACGCCCGCCTGCTCGTCACGATCAGCCGCACCGCGTCCATCCGCAGTCCCCGTCTGTCCCGACGCGCTGCCCACGCGTCCACCCGAACTCCCTTGTCCACTACCCAGAGTGAAGGCCCTTGAGACAAAAAGCCAGAGGAAGACGGAAATCTGCGGACAACTTTTCAGCTACAGCCCCCGAAACGAACACAGAGAGTGAAAACGGACTGCGCTCCTCCCTCGCGCCGCCGCCCCTCCCTACGGCGCCGGAAACCGCCGCTCGTTCCGGTCGATCTTCGCGTCCAGCGCCGCCAACGGATCGATCCCCAGCACCTCGCACAGCTGCAACAGATAAGCCAGCACATCCGCGACCTCATCGCTCACCCGCGCCGCGCTGTCCGGGTCGTCCATGACCCGCGCCGACTCCTCCGGCGTCAACCACTGGAAAATCTCCACCAGTTCGGACGCCTCGACGCTGAGCGCGGCAACGAGGTTCTTCGGCGTGTGATACGGCTGCCAGTTGCGCGCGGCGGCGAACTCGGCCAGCCTGCGCTGCAGCTTGGCCACATCAAGAGGTTCGTTCACGGCACCAGGTGTACCACCGTGACGCCACCCACCTCCGCCACGCCCTCAGCCCCCGCAGACCCGGCAGCACCCAAAGTCCCGGCGGCACCCGCAGCCCCCGCCACACCCGCGGCCCCCAATACCCCTGCCACGTCACTCACCGCCCCGACCACCCGAATATGCCCCCGCTCACACATCCGCGCCGCCAACCGCACCAACTCCCCGCGCTGTCCCGGGTCCAGCCCCCGGTCGAGCCCATCCGCCAGCACGGTCAGCGTCTGCATGGCCGCGGGCACCTCACCGACCGAGTCGACGTCCAGCACCCCGGGCCCGGTCAACAGCACCAACGACAGCGCGAGATACCGCAGCTCACCATCGCCCAGCCGACCGAGCTCCGTACGAACCCCGTCCCCCCGGTCGAGCACCCCCCGCACCGTCCCGTCCCCCAGCACCTCGGCGAGCACCTCCGCCACCGCCCCGGCACACCCCGCCCTCACCGCGGACACGAACTGCGCATGCCGCCGCCCGCACTCGGCGCGGGTCCGCCACAGCACATCGGCGAAGTTGTCGCAGCCCCCGAGCAGCCGCCCGGAACCGATCGGCGCGGGAGCCCGCATCCGATCGGGCCGGGGATCGCAGGCGAAGACCGACCGCAACGCCACCACCATCTGTTCCGCGGCGGCGAGCACCCGCCGCTGCCCGTCCGTCTTCCCGGCCACCCGCAGCGGCAGCAGAGCGGTACCGAGCCGATCGTCGGGCAACGGCGCCCGGGTCACCGGCGACTGACCGGCGGTATGCCAGGCGGCCTGCACATAGGGCCGGCTCGGATCACGCAGGGCCGTCTCCAACAGGACGAGACCCCCCGCGCTCAACCGCTCCCCCACGATGCGCAGTCCGGGCTCGGCCTGCACGGCGACATCGAGCCGGACCGGACCCTCGGGACCGTCGGCCGTGCAGCCGATACGGAAACCGCGCCGCCGCTGGGCATCGGGCCGGGCCCGCTCGGGCACGCAGGCGACGGGATCGGCGAACACCTCACCGACCCCGGCACCACCACCGAGCCGTGCCAGCGCCTCGTACGCCCGCAGCGCGGTCGTCTTCCCGGACCCGCTCGGCCCGGCGAAGAGCGTGAACGCCCCGAGCGCGAGCGCGGCCCGCCGATGCCCGGCGAACGCGGACAGCCGCAGCTCGGTGACGCGAGGCCGGCCGGTATGTGCCTCGGCCACGGACTCCTCGGAGGACGGGAGGGAAGCGACACCGGAGGCGGGGGAAGCGGCACCAGACACGGACGACACGGCCATGTCCGGACCGTAGGACCCCCGGCGTCAGGCGAACCGTTCCACCCCTACACCCTTCCTACGATCGAGGGAGCGCCCGCCAAGCCCCCTCACGCGCCAGGGCCTGCAGGCCCCGCACGCCCCAGGCCCCGCACGCCCCAGGCCCCGCAGGCCCCCTCATGCGCCCGGAACCCCCGCCCCCTCCATCAACCCACTCACCTCGGTCCCCGGCGGCGTCAGCAGGAACACATTCCGGTCCACCCGATGCATCCCGCTCGCCAGGCCGAAGACCACGCCCGTACTGAAGTCGAGGACCCGCTTGGCGACCTCGGTCTCCGCCCCCGTCAGATCCAGCAGCACCGGAATTCCCGCCATCAGTGTCTCGGCGACGTCGCGGGCGTCCGCGAACACGTTGACCCGTAGGACGACGAACCGGCGACGCGGCTCCGTCACCGCCTCCGGGGACACTCGGTGGTCCACCGCGGACGGCCAGGCGTCACGGCCGCGCAACGGCACGACCTGGGCGAGCCCCTCCCACTGTTCATCGGTGACGTCGTGGCTGTTCACCGGCTCCCCCCGCCTTGACTCGCCTTCAATGCCTGCACCAGCCAATTCTTACGCCAAGTCACCCGTTCGGCCCAACAGCGACACGATGCGCGACCCCATCGCGCCGGTCCCGCACCCCTCACATCGCCCTCACATCAGGCCATCGGCGGCTGTGTGGCCGACGTAACTCCTCATGATCAAGGGATGTGACATCGACGTAACGGGCAATTCGTACGCTTCACTCACCACCCCGACCGTCAGAGAAAGGCAGCGTGTGACCGAGACCACCTCGACGACTCAGGTCCGGACGGTCTGCACATACTGCGGAGTCGGCTGCGGAATCCTGCTGGACGTCGGGATGGGGCCCGACGGGCGGCGTACGGTCCTGAAGGCCTCCGGCGACAAGGCGCACCCGGCGAACGCGGGCCGGCTGTGCACCAAGGGCGCGACCACGGCCGAGATGCTCGCCGCGCCCGGGCGGCTCACGAACGCGCTGGTCAGGGACGACCGGGGCGAGGAGCCGGTACCCTCCCCGATGGCCGACGCGATCTCCGAGACGGCCCGGCGGCTGCGCGCGATCATCGACGAGCACGGGCCGGACGCGGTCGCCTTCTACGTCTCCGGGCAGATGAGCCTGGAGGCCCAGTACCTGTCGAACAAGCTGGCCAAGGGGTTCATCCGCACCAATCAGATCGAGTCGAACTCGCGGCTGTGCATGGCCAGCGCGGGCATGGGCTACAAGCTGTCCCTCGGCGCCGACGGGCCGCCGGGGTCGTACGAGGACTTCGAGAAAGCGGACGTCTTCCTGGTCATCGGCTCGAACATGGCCGACTGCCACCCCATCCTCTTCCTGCGCATGATGGAGCGGGTCAAGGCGGGCGCCAAACTCATCGTGGTCGACCCGCGACGCACCGCCACCGCCGCCAAGGCCGACCTGTTCCTCCAGGTCAGGCCGGGCACGGACCTCGCCCTGCTCAACGGCCTCCTGCACCTGCTCGTCGAGAACGGCCACACCGACCCCGACTTCATCGCCGCCCACACCGAGGGCTGGGAGGCGATGCCCGCCTTCCTCGCGGACTACGCGTCGGCCGCCGTCGCCGAGATCACCGGAATCGCCGAGGACGACCTGCGCACCGCCGCCCGGCTGATCGGTGAGGCCGGCGAGTGGATGAGCTGCTGGACGATGGGGCTGAACCAGTCCACGCACGGCACCTGGAACACGAACGCCCTGGTCAACCTGCATCTGGCCACCGGGGCCATCTGCCGCCCGGGCTCCGGTCCGTTCTCCCTCACCGGGCAGCCGAACGCCATGGGCGGACGTGAGATGGGGTACATGGGGCCGGGGCTGCCGGGGCAGCGGTCCGTCGCCGTGGACGCCGAGCGGGCCTTCGTCGAGGAGCTGTGGGAGCTGCCGCCGGGCACCCTGCGCGCCGACGGGGTCGGCAAGGGCACCGTCGAGATGTTCCAGAAGATGGCCGGCGGGGAGATCAAGGCCTGCTGGATCATCTGCACCAATCCCGTCGCCTCGGTCGCCAATCGCCGTACCGTCATCGAGGGGCTGGAGGCCGCCGAGTTCGTCGTCACGCAGGACGTCTTCGGCGAGACCGAGACCAACGCGTACGCCGATGTGGTGCTGCCCGGCGCGATGTGGACCGAGGGCGAGGGCGTCTTCGTCAACAGCGAGCGCAATCTCACGCTGACCCGGCCGGTGGCCGACCCGCCCGGGGAGGCGATGGCCGACTGGCAGATCATCGCGGCCGTCGCGTGTGCGATGGGGTACGAGAAGGGGTTCTCGTACGACAGTGCCGAGGACGTCTTCGAGGAGATACGGCGGGCCTGGAACCCGGTGACCGGCTGGGATCTGCGCGGGGTGACGTACGAGCGGCTGCGGGCCACGCCCGTGCAGTGGCCGGCCGCCGAGGTGGACGGGCCCGAGCGCAATCCGATCCGGTACGTCGACGCGCGCGGCGAGCTGCGGTTCCCGACCGCGACCGGGCGGGGTGTCTTCCACGCCCGTCCGCACATGCCGCCCGCCGAGATGCCGGACGACGACTACCCCTTCGTACTGAACACGGGGCGGGTGCAGCACCAGTGGCACACGCTGACGAAGACGGGGCGGGTCGCCAAGCTCAACAAGCTCAACCCCGGGCCTTTCGTGGAGGTGCATCCCCAGGACGCGCGTGAGCTGGGGATCGCCGACGGGGACCGGGTGGAGGTCGCCTCGCGGCGGGGGCGGGCGGTGCTGCCGGCGGTGGTGACGGATCGGGTGCGGCCCGGGGGGTGTTTCGCCCCGTTCCACTGGAACGACCTTTTCGGGGAGTACCTGAGCGTCAACGCGGTGACGAGCGACGCGGTGGATCCGATCTCCTTCCAGCCCGAGTTCAAGGTGTGCGCCGTGTCGCTGGCCAAGGTGGCGACTCCCGTGTCGGAGCGGCCGGTCGAGGCACTGACGCCGACGGCCGTCACTCCCGGCACGGCCGATCCCTTCGGGCTCGAACCCGCGCCGCCACCCGTCCTGTCCGCCCAGGAACGCCTCTACCTCACCGGGTTCCTCGCCGGCCTCGACTCCGGCGCGCCGGGTGTCCCCGTGCTCCCCGCGGACGCGCCCTTCAGCCCTGAGCACGCGCTGTGGGTGAACGGTGTCCTGGCCGGCATGTACTCGCGCACGTCGACGCGGCCTCGGGTGCAGGACGGCCGTGAGGTCCGTGAGGTCGTCGTGCTGTGGGCCTCGCAGACGGGCAATGCCGAGGAGTTCGCCACCGCCACCGCCGAGCGGCTGGGCGCCGCCGGACACCGCGCCACCCTGGTGGGCATGGACGAGACCGACGTCGGCGCCCTCGCCCGCACCGCCGATCTGCTCTTCATCACCAGCACCTTCGGCGACGGTGACGCGCCCGACAACGGGTCGGGCTTCTGGGACACCCTGGCCGACGAGGGGGCGCCACGGCTGGACGGAGTGCGGTACGCCGTACTCGCCTTCGGCGACTCGTCGTACGACGACTTCTGCGGGCACGGGCGGCGGCTCGACGCCCGCCTTGACGAGCTGGGTGCGGTGCGCCTGGCCCCCCGTACGGATTGCGAACCGGACTACGAGCCGTCCGCCGGTGCGTGGCTCGACCAGGTCATCACGGCGCTGGGCGGCGCCACGGACGCGCCCGCGGTCGAGAAGCCGAAGGCCCCGAAGGCCGGTCCCAAGCCCGCCCCCGCCACCGCCCGCCTCGTCGGCAACCGGCTGCTCAGCCGGTCCGGCGCCGGCAAGGAGGTGCGGCGCTTCACCTTCGACACGAGCGGGACCCCGCTGACGTACGAGGCGGGGGACGCGCTCGGCGTCCGTCCGGTCAACTCGCCCGCGCTGGTGGAGGAGTGGCTCGCGGTGACGGGCGTCGACGGCTCGACCGCCGTGCAGGTGGACGGCGTTGGCGAGGTCTCCTTCGCAGAGGCCCTGCACCGGCACCTCGACATCACGAAGATCACCTCGGATCTGCTCCGCTTCGTCGCCGAACGCGTCCGTGACGACCGGGAGTTGCGTCGGTTGCTGCGGCCCGACAACAAGGACGGGCTGGCGCAGTGGAGTTGGGGTCGGCAGGCGGTGGACGTCATCGCCGAGCACCCCGTGCGGGCGGGCGCCGAGGAGTGGGCCGGAGTGCTCAAGAAGCTCCAGCCGCGCCTGTACTCCATATCGTCCAGCCCGCTCGTCGACCCGCACAGCGTCTCGCTGACGGTCTCCGTCGTGCGGTACGAGAATCTGCACGGCCGACCGCGCGGCGGGGTCTGTTCGCCCTTCCTCGCCGACGCCGAGGCGGGCACCGAGGTGCCGGTCTTCGTGCAGCGTTCCCCGCACTTCCGGCCGCCCGCGGACGCCGCCACGCCGATGGTCATGGTCGGTCCGGGCACGGGTGTGGCGCCCTTCGTGGGGTTCCTGCAGGAGCGGCACGCGCTCGGGCACAAGGCGCCGAACTGGCTGTTCTTCGGGGAGCAGCACCGGGCCAGCGACTTCTACTACGAGGACGAGCTGACCGCGTTGCTCGACGAGGGCACCCTCGCCCGGCTGGACACCGCGTTCTCCCGCGACCAGCGCAACAAGGTGTACGTCCAGGACCGGATGCGCGAACACGGCCCGGAGCTGTGGCGCTGGCTGCAGGACGGCGCGCACTTCTACGTCTGCGGCGACGCCTCCCGCATGGCCAAGGACGTGGACCGGGCGCTGCGGGACATCGCGGTCGCGCACGGCGGGCTGGAGGAGGCCGAGGCAGCGGCGTACGTGAAGCAGCTGGCGGCGGCGAAGCGGTACGTCCGAGATGTCTACTGATCCCCGGGGGGGGGATCTGCCGGGGGTCCGCCAGGGATCTCTCACCTGCCTCACACCGGACTCTTCACCTCCCTCGACACCCCGCTCACCAGGCCTGATTACCGTCCGGTGCCGTGCAGTTGGCAGAACAGCGGCTGGTGACACCCGGCCGACGGACGCAGTGGTCGGTGCCCGTCACGGTCCTGGAACCCCCCGCCCAGTGGCACCGCGTGCTGACCCTCCTCGCGGACATCAGCCTCTTCATCGGCACCCGCGCGATCTGGACGCAGGCGGCCGGCCACCGACTCGTCGTGGCCGCGGCCATCTCGGTGTGCTACGCCTCGATCCTGGTCTGTGGCGTGCTGGCGCTGGTGGTACGGCGGGCGAGGTCGCTGGCCCGCCTCGACCTGTGCGTCCTGGTGACCGCCGTGACGCTGACGCTCTGCGCGTGGGCGATGAACCACGCGGGCAGCGACGAGGCGATCCTCACCACCCAGGCCGCCCGTGAACTGGTCGCCGGGCATCCCGTCTACGGACAGCCGTGGCCCTGGCTCTTCGGCCACGGCGTCGCGCTCACGCCGACGGTGACGGGCGGCTACGACTTCACGTACGGCTATCCGCCGCTGGCCCCGCTGCTGACGGCACCGCTGCTGTGGCTGGGGCACGGGGGCACGCCCGCGACGGCGGTGAGTACGGCCGCCCTCGTCGCCGGCGCCGTCTCGCTGTGGCGGATGCTGCCCACGCCGTGGCGGTCGGCGGCGACCATGGCGTACCTCGGCTTCGGATTCCTGCCGTCGTACGGCCGCCTCGGCTATCCGGCGATCGTGGCGCTGGCCCTGCTGGTGCCGGTGGTGGTGCGGTGGCCGCGGATCGGGCGGGGTGGGCGGCTCGGGGCCGGGGGGTTGGCGCGGGCGGCGTGTCTGGGGGCGGCGTGCGCGGCGCAGCAGCTGCCGTGGTTCGTCGCGCCGTTCCTGCTGGCCGGGATCTACGCCGTGCGGCGTGGGGAGCTGGGGCGGCGGGCGGCGGGGCTGGTGGTGGCGCGGATCGCCGGGGCCGCCGGGGTGGTGTGGCTGTTGCTCAACACGTACTTCGTCGTGAGTGAGCCGGGAACCTGGATCCGGGGTATCGCGCTGCCGCTGACGCAGGGCGCGGTGATCCACGGACAGGGCGTGGTCGGCGTCTCGCTGTACTTCACCGACGGCAGCGACCGGCTCGACTGGTACTCCCACGCGAGCATGCTGCTGGTGGCGGGGCTGCTCGCGCTCTTCGTGCTGTTCGTGCGGCGGCTGGGGCCCGCGGCGACCGTCCTGCCGTGGTGCGCGTTCTTTCTGGCGACCCGGTCGCAGGACGGCTACTACCTGATGATGACGCCGCTGTGGCTGGCGGCGGCGGTCACCGCGCCCGCGCCGGAGTTCGCCACCGCCTGGCAGCCGCGCCCGCGGGTGCTCCTGCGGCGTCCGGCGCGGTTCGCGGCGGCCGCGCTGCTGCTCACCCCGGCCCTGGCGGGCGCGGCGTGGGCGGCGACCGGGACGCCGCCACTGGGCATGCGGGTGACGTCGGCGCGGTGGGCGACGCCAACTACCGTGACGCGCCTGGGCGTTGAGGTCACGAACACGGACACCGCCGCCCTGACGCCGCACTTCACGCTCACTACGGGCCAGGGCATGAACCAGTACTGGACGGTCGTACGAGGACCGGCCGCGCTGCCCGCCCACACGACGGCACGCTATGAACTCCGGCCGCCCGCAGGGAGGTTCGTCCTCCCCCGTCCGGGCGTACGGATCCGGCTGCGGGCCTTCACCGCCGTACCGCAGACGCTGTCGAGCGCGGACGTCAGGCTGCCGCGGTCCGGGTGAAGCGGAGGGTGGCGGCGACCGTGGTCAGGCCGCGCATCATGCCGAGCTGGTTCCAGTCCATGCCGAACTGGTCGCGGTCCACGGTGAACTCGGCTTCCAGGGTGAGCGCGTCGGCGTCCGCGCCGGCGAGGCGGGCGGTGAAGGACTTGGGGCGGCTGATGCCGCGCACGGTGAGCTGACCGACGACGTGCACGTCGTCGCCGTCGCGGAGTTCGGCGCTGCGGACCGCGAAGGTGATCTCGGGGTGCTGGGCGGCGTCGAAGAAGTCGGCGGCGCGCAGGTGCTCGTCGCGCTTGGCGTTGCGGGTGTCCAGGGAGGCGACGTCCAGGGTGATCGTGCCGACGGCGGAGCCGTCGGGCCGGACCTCGCCGTTGCCGGTGACGGCGGCGAAGGTGCCCTTCACGGTGACCAGGCCCCAGAAGGCCTTGTGCCGGAGGGCGACGGTGGAGGCGGCGGGGTCGAGCTGCCAGGTTCCGGTTTCGACGGCGACGGTCATGATCTTTCACTCCTGGGCATCGGGGACATCATCGAGGGCTGTAGTCCAAATTTGGATGACCCCACGCTAGCCGATACTCCAATTTTGAACAACAGCTACACTCGAAATCATGGCCGACCTCTCCGATTGCCCCTCCGCCTCCGGCGACGGACTCCTGCCCGTCGAGCTGCACGCCTGGATGCTGATGCTGGCCACGACGGGAGCCGTCGAGCAGGAGCTGCGCACCGTCGTCAAGGAGCGGCTGGACGTCTCGCACGACGAGTTCCTGATCCTGTGCCTGCTCGCCGCGGACCCCGGCGAGGCGCTGCGCATGACCCGGATCGCCGAGCTCCTGGGCCGCCCCAAGACCCGCCTCACCTACCAGATCGCCTGCCTCCAGCACGCCGGCCTGGTCACCCGCAAGTCGGTCTGCGGCGACAAGCGGGGCGTCGAGGTCGCCCTCACCGAGAAGGCGCGGCGCCTGATCGAGGAGGCCTCCGCGGTCCTCGCCGAGACGGTCAAGGAGGCGCTGGCCCGGTTCATGGGCCCCACCCAGCGCCAGGCGATGTGCGCGCTGATGCCCGACTTCGCGGCGGAGGCGACGCCGGAGTAGTCGCCGGTGCGGTCGCGGGTACCCGAGCGGTCCCCGCACCGACACCGAGGAGGGGTTCATGGCGACCTCGGACCTGCCCGCTCCCGTCGTACGACGCGACACGGCACCCCCACCCGACCCGGCCGTTCTGGAGGCGGCGCTGCGGGAGCGCGTCGACGGGGAGGTCCGTTTCGATGCCGGGAGCCGGGCCGCGTACTCGACCGACGCCTCGAACTTTCGCCAGACGCCGATCGGCGTGGTCGTACCGCGCACCCCCGAGGCGGCCGCGGAGGCGGTGGCCGTCGCGCGGGAGCACGGCGCGCCCGTGCTGTCACGGGGCGGCGGGACGTCTCTGGCGGGGCAGTGCACCAACACGGCCGTCGTGATCGACTGGTCGAAGTACTGCACGGCGCTGGAGTCGGTGGACGTCGAGGCCCGTACCTGTGTCGTCCAGCCGGGCATCGTCCTCGACGAGCTCAACCGGCGACTCGCCCCGACCGGCCTGCGCTTCGGCCCAGAGCCCGCCACCCACGCCAACTGCACGATCGGCGGCATGATCGGCAACAACTCGTGCGGCGCGACCGCGCAGGCGCACGGCAAGGTCGTCGACAACATCGCCCGCCTGGAAGTGCTGCTCTACGACGGCACCCGCTTCTGGTGCGGGGAGACCAGCGACGAGGAGTACGCCGAGATCGAGCGGCAGGGCGACCTGCGAGCCGCCGTGTACCGGCAGTTGCGTGCCCTGCGCGACGGCTGCGCCGACGACGTCCGCCGCCGCTTCCCGCGGATCCCGCGCCGGGTCTCCGGCTACAACCTGGACTCGCTCCTGCCCGAGCACGGCTTCGACGTCGCCGGGCTGCTGGTCGGCAGTGAGTCGACGCTGGTCACCGTCCTGCGGGCGGAGCTGGAGCTGGTGCCGGTGGTGAAGGAACGCACGCTGGTGGTGCTGGGGTTCGGGGACATCGCGCTCGCCGCGGACGCCGTACCGGCGATCCTGCCGTACGAGCCGATCGCCCTGGAGGGTGTCGACCGCCGTCTGATCCACGACGAGCGGCTCAAGCACCTCAATGAGCAGGCCCTCGACCAACTGCCCGAGGGCGACGCCTTCTTGATGGTGGAGTTCGGCGGCGAGACCGTCGAGGAGGCCGATGAGCACGCGCACCGCATGCTGGACGCACTGCACGAGTCCGAGCACGACGCGGAGGTCGCCTTCCTGGACGACCCCGCCCACGAGGAGCAGCTCTGGCAGGTCCGCGAGGCCGGTCTCGGCGCCACCGCGCACATCCCCGACCGCCCGGATACCTGGGAGGGCTGGGAGGACTCGGCGGTGCCGCCGGAGCGGCTCGGCGAGTATCTGCGGCGGCTGCGGGCCCTGTTCGAGGAGTTCGGGTACCTCAGCGACACCGGGCCCAGCCTCTACGGCCACTTCGGGCAGGGGTGCGTGCACACGCGGATCCCCTTCGACCTGTACAGCGCCCAGGGGGTGGCCGACTACCGGCGGTTCATGGAGCGGGCGGCCGATCTCGTGGTCGAGTTCGGCGGGTCCCTCTCCGGGGAGCACGGAGACGGGCAGAGCCGGGGGGAACTGCTGCCGCGGATGTTCGGCCGGGAGCTGGTGGAGGCGTTCGGGCGGCTGAAGGCCGTCTTCGACCCGGGCGACCGGATGAACCCCGGGAAGGTCGTGGCGCCGTACGGGCTCGACGAGAACCTGCGGCTGGGCGGCGACTGGGCGCCGTACGAGCCACGCGACCTGCACTTCCACTTCCCGCACGACGGCGGGTCCTTCGCCGAGGCCGCCAACCGGTGCGTGGGCGTGGGCAAGTGCCGTCGCCTGGAAACCGAGGGCGGTGCGGTGATGTGCCCGTCGTACCAGGTCACTCTGGAGGAGGAGCACTCCACGCGCGGCCGGGCCCGGCTGCTGTTCGAGATGCTCGACGGGCACGGCGACAGCGCGATCCGGGACGGCTGGCGTTCGCAGGCGGTCAAGGACGCGCTCGATCTGTGCCTGGCCTGCAAGGGGTGTAAGAGCGACTGTCCGGCCGATGTCGACATGGCGACGTACAAGGCGGAGTTCCTGTCCCACCACTACGCGGGGCGGCCCTGGCTCAGGCCCCGCTCCGATCTGTCGATGGGCTGGCTGCCGGTCGTCGCCCAGGCCGTGGGCCGCGGCGGACTCGGCCCGTTGGTCAACGCGCTCACGCACACCCCGCCGCTGTCCCGGGCGGCGGTCGCGGTGGCCGGGGTCGAGGACCGGGAAGTGCCGCTGTTCGCACGGCAGTCGCTGCAGCGGTGGTTCGCCCGCCGCGAGCGGAACCGCTCCTCGCATGCCGGGGAGCGCGGGACGGTGCTGCTGTGGCCGGACACGTTCACCAACTTCTTCCATCCGCACGTCGGTCAGGCGGCGGTGGAGCTGCTGGAGCACGCGGGCTGGCGCGTGACCCTGCCCAGTGAGCCGCTGTGCTGCGGACTGACCTGGATCTCCACCGGTCAACTGGACGTCGCCGAACGCGTCCTGACCCGGACCGTGCGCCGCTTGGCCGGTCATCTGCGGGACGGCGGGCTGGTGGTCGGCCTGGAGCCGAGCTGTACGGCCGTGTTCCGGTCGGACGCGGGCGAGCTGTTCCCCGGCGACCGGGATGTACGCAGGCTGGCGGAACAGACGGTGACGCTGTCCGAGTTGCTCGCCGAGCACAGCCCGGGATACGAACCCCCGCAGGTACCCGACCGCACGGCCCGGGCGCTCGCCCAGGTGCACTGCCACCAGCACGCCGTACTGGGCTGGGAGGCCGACGCGAAGCTGCTGCGCCAGGCCGGCGTCGACGCGGAGCGACTGGACTCCGGCTGCTGCGGCCTGGCCGGCAACTTCGGTTTCGAGCAAGGCCACTTGGAGGTCAGCCGGGCCTGCGCGGAACGCGTCCTGCTGCCGCGGCTGCGGAAGGAGGACGCCGGCACCGTGGTCCTCGCGGACGGCTTCAGCTGCCGTACCCAGATCCACGAGCTCGACAGCGGCGGCCACGAGGCGGTCCACCTGGCGGAACTGCTGGCGTCGGCGCTGCCGTCGTCCGAGGTGGCGGCGAGTGCGTACGGGGTCGCCCCGGGCGCCCGGCCGGCACCTCCGGGGCGCCGGGCGCGGGCTCTGGCGCTCGCTTCGGCGGGGGTGGCGGTGGGCGGGGTGGCCGCGGGGGTGGCTCGGGCGGTTCGGGGAATGCGGAGGTGATGACCGGCCGCCCCCGTGGCGGCCGGTCCGCCCCGCGTCAGGCGGTGGGCGCCCCGTCGAGGACCTCCACCCGGCCGGTGTCCAGGGAGTAGTAGGCGCTGACGACGGCCAGGCCGCCCTTCTTCACGAGCGGGGCGAGAGCGGGGTCGGTGCGCAGGCCGGCGGCCGTCTGCCGGGCGTGGACGCGGATCATGGCGTCGACCGGGTCGTCGTGCTGCACCTTGGATATGGCCTCGTACGCCGGGCGGACGGCCTCGGCGATCGACTGGAGGTCACCCGGCAGCGGCTTGCGCTCCTTCAAGGCCTTGTACGACGCCTTGACCGCACCACAGCGCTGGTGCCCGAGCACGACGATCAGCGGGGTGCCCGAGGTCACGGGCCCGTACTCGACGGAACCGGTGACCACCGGGGCGACCACCTGACCGCCGGTACGGATCGCGAACAGGTCGCCGATCCCGGTGTCGAAGACCACCTCCGGCGGTACCCGGGAGTCGATGCACGACACTATGACGCCGTACGGGACCTGCTCCTCGGCGACGGACGCACGCCGGTCGAGGCCCTGGTTCGGGCGCTGGAGCGTTCCGTTCACCCAGCGCTCGTTGCCGTCCAGCAGCCGCGCGAGCGCCGCCGAGGGCGTCTTGGGGGGTGCGCCCACGGACGACGGCGGAGTCGCCGCCACGACGGCCGCCGCCTGCGGAGCCGAGCCGTTGTCCGCCTTCGTCGAACATCCCGTGATCACGGCCGCCGTCGCCACGAGCCCTCCGGTGAGAACGGCTCGACGCTGCGGTTGCGAGACACTGCCCATGGCACGCTTCCCTTCTGGTGTTTCCCCTGGTGGGACGTGATGCCACTGTTGCGAAACAGCGGTTAACGCCCGTACAGGCCAGATGCAGGGGACGGGAAGCGCGCATCCAAATCACGCGGCGTGGCGGACTGTTCGGCGGCCTCCGGCGGTGTGAGGCCCAAGAACGCCGGCAGCGTGGCCGCGCTCCGCCGAACGTTCCCGGGGCGACCGGCGTCACAGAGGTGACCGTCGTCGAAGGGACCGCCGCCATGACCGCCGTACGTCTCACTGCCCGCCCCATGTCCCGACTCGCGCTGATCGCGGGGTTGTTCTGCGCGGTCGCCGCCTGCGACACCGAGACATCGACGGCACCGGCGTCCACCCGGGCCACCTGGCAGGAGCCCGCCTCGTACACCTACACGCTCCGCTCCAGCGAAGGGGAGCGGAGCCTGCTCGGCACCTTCCGGATCACCGTCCGCGACGGCGCCGTGGCCAAGGCGGTGGGCCTCGACGACAGCGGCCGGCGCGTGGTCGAGGACGTCCCCGAGGCGGTGCCCACCATCGGGGCGCTCCTCGACGAACTGGGCCAGGCGCGGCGGGACGACGCGGACACAGCCGAGGTGGAGTACGCGGCCGACGGGCATCCGGTGCGGATCTCCCTGGACTGGGAGGAGAACGCCGTCGACGACGAGGCCCGCTATGTCATCAGCGCCTACGAGCCGACCGACGGCCGACACGCCGGCCGCTGAACGTGTCGTCGTCGAACGTGTCAGCCGTCGAACGTCTCAGCCGTCGAAGCGCCGCCGCGATTCCTCGCTGTGGCCCGGGTATGTGTGGGTCCCGTCGCACATGCCGCACCGGGTCAGGCCCTACTCGACCGCGTCAGGCCCGCGTAGCGGTGGGCGAGTCCGCCGGGAAGCAGGTACTCGGCCAGCAGATTGCCGGCGCGGCGGGACGGCAACCCCATGTCGTGCAGGAGTTCGTCCGCGCAGTGGATGTCGTAGGGGCCGAAGTCGTAGCCGCCGGAGCCCGGCAGCACCTGCTCCTGCCAGGCCAGGCGAGCGTCGACGGCGTCCCGCATCTCCTGCTCGCCCGGGGTGGTGCGCAGCGTGCCCCGGAAATGACTGGTCAGCCAGTGCGCGGTGAGTTCCACGCCCATGATGTTGTTGAAGACCTGCCGGAAACCGACGAATCCCAGCCGGTCGGCGCCGAGTGGCACGATGCCCCGGTAGAGCCGCAGCCGCCCGGCGGAATCGTGCACGCGCACGCTCGGGTCCAGGAACGGGAAGACTTTGTGGTGTCCCGTGGCGAACACGATGACATCCGCCGCCACTTCCTCGCCGGTCGCCAGTCGCAGCCCTTGGTCGGTGTACGCCTCGACGGCACTGACCTTGGGAGCGATCAGGCCGCGGCGGACGGCCCGTACGTAGCCGCGTGGCATCACTCCCGCGTGGGCCAGGTGGTAGGGGAGCGGGCGAGCGGGCCGCAGTTGCCTCGGCAGCCGGTACAGCCCGGTGGACAACAGCGTGTCGCGGGTGATGAGCCACCACAGGGCTCGCTTGACCCGCTCGTCGAGGCGGTCGATCGGACGGACGCAGGCCGGATCGTGGTACCGGGGCAGGAGCGCCTCACCGAGCCGGGTGAACAGGATCCACTTGTAGCCGACCAGACCGAGCAGGAACCGCTCGGGGACCATCCAGTTCACCTTGCGCTGCACGAGGGTGGCCGAGGCCGCCTCGTGTGCGGCCCGGGTGGCCAGGTCCAACGCGGACTTGCCGCCGCCCACGACGACCACGCGCCGGCCGGCGAACGTCCCGGCCCGCACCTCATTGGAGTGCAGCACGGTCCCGTGGAACAGCTCACGCCCGGGCAGTTCGGGCACATGCGCATGATGATGAGCCCCACTGGCGACGACGACGTAGTCGTATCGTTCGCGCTGAACCTCCGCCGCCTTGTCGCCGGTGGGCCGAGAGTCGATCAGCCAGCCGGAGGCGCCCGACCGCCCGGGCCCGTCCACCGGCCGGATGGAGACCACCTCGGTGCCGGGCCGGACGCGGTCCAGCACACCGAAGGTCTCGGCGTACTCCTCCAGGTAGCGTTGCGTGTCCGCCGCGGCGGCGAAGTGCAGGCGGTTGGGCAGGTCCGCGAACTCGAAGATGCGGAGCGCGGACTGGTTGGCCAGCCCGTCGTAGCAGCCTCCCGATGACCAAATGCCGCCGACCTGCTGGTACTTGTCGAAGACCGTGACGTCGAAGCCGTTCTCCAGCAGCACCTTGGCGGTGACGATTCCCCCGGGGCCGGCCCCGACAACACACGCTCTCATCCGCTGTCACTCTCCTTGGGTGGTCGGTGTCAACTTCCTTTTGGCGCTACCAGAGTTGCGGGTGCGGGGCCGTCGGGTCGGACGGTGATGCCGTACTTCGCCTGCATGGGGGTGGACGAGAAGACCAGGGTGTGGACCGGCAGCAGGTGTTCGAGCAGGACGGTCGATTCGCGGAGCGCGAATTGCAGGCCGAGGCAGGCGCGGGGGCCGATGCCGAAGGGAAAGTAGGCGCCCGGGTGGGCGGGGCGGCCGTCCGGGGCGGTGAAGCGCCGGGGGTCGAAGTGCTCCGGCTCCGGCCACAGTTCGGGGTCGCGGTGGGTGAGGTACGGGCATACGAGGATGTCGGTGCCCGCCTCGATGGCGTGACCGTCGGCGAGGGTGTCGGCCTCGGCGGCATGGCGGGGCAGCAGCCAGGCGGAGGGGTAGAGGCGGAGCGTCTCGTGGACCAGAGCCTGGACGGCCTGGCGGCGTTGCGGTGAGCCTTCCTCGCCGGCGGCGAGAGCCTGTTCGCGGGCGGCGGGGTGCTGGTCGAGGAGCAGGTAGAGCCAGGTCAGGGTGGACGCCGTGGTCTCGTGCCCGGCGGCGAGCAGCGTGACCAGTTCGTCGCGGATCAGCCGGTCGGTGTATTCGGGGCGCTCGGTGGCGGCGTCGGTCAGGACGTGCACGAGGCCCGGGCCATCGGGACCTGCCGCCCCGCCGCGGGCGGCCTCGATGGCACGCCGGGCGACCGCGTCGATCCGGGCGAGGTCGGCGGCGACGGCGTCCTGGGCTTCGGCGAGGTCGGCGGGCAGGGTCGGAAGGGCGGCCCCCACTGCCTCTACGGCGGCCAGTTCGCGCTCGGTTTCGTCGTCGAGGGGGTGCCCGGTGAGGGAGCGCCAGATGGCGTCGAGGGCGAAGCGGTGCATCTCCCGCCCGACGTCGAAGGTCTCCCCGGTACGGGCGTACCCGTCCCAGCGCTCGGCGGTGGTCCGGGCAGCCGCGGTGATCCGCTGCTCGTAGCGGCGCATCCCGGTGCCGGTGAACTGCGCCTGCAGCAAACGGCGTTGCCGCTTCCACGCCTCGCCCGTGGCGGCCATGACGCCGTCGCCGATCAGCAGACGGGCGCGGTGGGAGCGCTTGACGTACCGCTCGGGGTGCCGGGCGAGTACCTGCTGGACCGCCGCCGGATCGGTGACGAGAACGGTGGGCGCCGGCCCGATCCGGAACGCGGCGACGCCGCCGACCCGCTCGCGCACCTGGGCCAGCAGCTCGACCAGCTCGCCTCCCCCCGAACGCCACCGCCGCACGAGCCCCGGATCGGCTTCGGGAACCGGCCGCCCCGTTCCGGGAGCGCGGGGAACGGAGGCGAGACCGGCTTCGGGTTCCATGTTTCTTCTCCTGGTCAACCGCTGGGCCCGGCCGTGGACTTGGCCGCGCCGGAGTGTTGGCGCGAGTGCGGGCACGAGCACTGGCATGAGCACTGGCACGACGGACTGTACGGGAGCAGGCACATCCGGTGGCAGTCCGCGTCAACGCGGCCGCTGTCCCGGTATGGCTCCACGGCTCCACGGCTCCACCGATGACTTTCTGCGAGCCGCGGGCTCAGCAGGGCCATGACTGATGTGAACAAGCCGCCGGTCGTCTCCCGCCGGGAGTGGCTGACCGCGATCGACACCCTGCGCGTCCGGGAGAAGGCGCACACCCGCGAGGGCGACGCGATCGCCGCCGCCCGACGACGACTGCCCATGACCGAGGTGGACCCGTCGGCCCCGCTCGTCGCGGGCGAGGGGCGCGTCCCCCTGATCGACGTCTTCGAAGGCCGCTCCCAGCTGTTCGTGTCGTATCACATGTGGCACGACGGCCGTCCCGCCGCCGACCAGTGCGAGGGCTGCACCTTCTTCACCGGCCAGGTCCGCGAACTGTCCTATCTGCACCAGCGCGACGTCACCTTCGCCGTCTTCTGCCAGGGCCCTTTCGAGGAGTCCGACCGCTACCGCCGCTTCATGGGCTGGGACCTGCCCTGGTACTCCGTACCCGCCGAGTCGCACGAACGGCTCGTCACCGGCCGCCACTTCGGGATGAAGGCGTGCTACCTCCGCGACGGGGACCGCGTCTACGAGACGTACTGGACCACCGGCCGCGGCGTCGAACCCATGGCGCCGTCCTACGGCATCCTCGACATGACCGTCCACGGACGGCAGGAGACCTGGGAGGACTCCCCGCCGGGCCGGCCGCAGCCGTATGAGCCGCGCGGCCAGCAGTTCCGCAAGGACGGACGGCCGACCGCACAGTGGGCACGGATCGCCGCCGGCCACGACGACGACCTGCACAGCGGACAGCCCGGCACGGGGACGGGGACGGGCACGGAGACGTACAGCTCAGGCTGCTGCGCGTGAACCCGAGCCCGACGGCCTTCGTGGCGGAGCGACGACCGCTGCGGCGGCGTCCGTCCGGGTATCAGACGGTCGGGTTCAGACTGTCCGCTTCAGACTGTCGGGTCCCAGAGCCCCCGGGCCTCGTCGCGGGCGAGGTGCTCGGTGTAGACGCCGACCTTCCAGGCGATGACTGAACGACACTCCTCCAGCGCCTGTATCTGCGCCTCGACGCGCTGTTGATGGGCGTCGAGGAGCTGAAGGCGCTCGGCCTCGTTGCCCGGACCGTGCCGCACCAGCTCGGCGAACCGCTTGAGTTCGGCGAGCGGCATGCCGGATTCGCGCAGTTTGACGCAGATCAGCAGCCAGTCGACGTCGACCGGGGTGTAGCGCCGCCGGCCGCCCGCGGTGCGCTGGACCGGTCCGACCAGCAGGCCCTCGCGCTCGTAGAAGCGCAGCGCGTGCACGCTGAGTCCGGTCCGCTCGGCCACCTGGCCGATGCTCAGTGGCTCCGCAGGGGTCTCGGTGGTCGCCATACAGGCCAGCATAGGACTTGATCTAGACCTCGCTCCAGATCGTAGCGTCGTCGGCATGACCGCAACTGATCAGCAGCCGCTGGGCTCACCCTTCTGCGCCACCAGCACCGCCGAGGACGTCATGGCCGGCCTCGACCTCTCGGGCGTCACCGCCGTCGTGACCGGGGGCTACTCCGGGCTCGGCCTGGAGACCACCCGGGGTCTGGCCACCGCCGGGGCCCGGGTCATCGTTCCGGCACGCCGGCCCGGCATCGCCCGCGCCGCTCTCGAAGGTGTCGACGGCTGCGAAGTCGTCCCCATGGACCTGGCGGACCTCGACAGCGTGCGCACCGCCGCCGCGCGGATCAGCGACTCCCTGGACCGGCTCGACCTCCTCATGGCCGTCGCCGGCGTCATGGCCACTCCCGAGCGACGCCTCGGACCCGGCTGGGAAGGCCAGTTCGCCGTCAACCACTTCGGGCACTTCACGCTCGTCTGCGAGCTCTACCCGCTCCTCGCCGCCGGTGCCGGTGCGCGCGTCGTCGTCAACAGCTCCGCGGGGCACACCCTGACCGACATCCGCCGGCACGACCCGCACTTTCGCACCGGATACGACAAGTGGCTGGCCTACGGCCAGTCCAAGACCGCCAACTCCCTGTTCGCCGTGCGGCTCGACGCCCTCGGACGCGACGACGGCGTCCGGGCGTTCGCCCTCCACCCGGGCAAGATCATTACCGGGCTCCAGCGCGAGATGACGCTTCAGGAGCAGATCGACCGCGGCTGGGTGGACGAGCAGGGCAACGTGATCGGCGCCGGCTTCAAGACACCCTCCCAAGGCGCCGCCACCGGTCTGTGGGCAGCCACCTCTCCACTCCTCGACGGCCGCGGCGGGCTCTACCTCGAAGACTGCGACATCGCGCGCGTCTCCCACCCCGCCGAGCCCATGGATGACGGCGGCGTCCGCGGGTACGCCATCGCTCCGGAGGCGGCCGCACGGCTGTGGGACCTCTCCGCCGCGGCAACCGGCGCCACCCCGATCCCTCGCTGAACCCGCGCTTCGCCCGGCACGGCGTCTGCCCCCAACGGCCGCGTGCCTGGCCTGGTTCGAACACCCGGGCAGACCCAGGAGAACGTGCCGAAGCCCAAAGATCACAGCCGTACGCTCATGCACATGGTTCAGCATCGAACGGTCGACGTGAACGGGATCCGACTGCACATAGCCGAGGCAGGCGAAGGCCCCCTCGTAGTGCTCCTGCACGGCTTCCCCGAGTCATGGCACTCCTGGCGCCACCGGTTCGGCCCGCTGGCCGACGCGGGCTTCCGCGTGGTCGCCCCCGACCAGCGTGGCTACGGACGCAGCGACCATCCCGACGACGTCGACGCGTACAGCATCCTCCACCTGGTCGGCGACGTCGTCGGTCTCATCCACGCCCTGGGAGAGGAGACGGCGTACGTCGTCGGGCACGACTGGGGTGCGCCGGTCGCCTGGCACACCGCGCTCCTGCGGCCGGACATGGTGCGCGCGGTGGCCGGCCTGAGCGTGCCCCCGCCGTCCCGGGGGACGGAGCCTCCGCTGGCCGTCATGGACAACATGTTCGGCGGCCGCTTCTACTGGAGCTACTTCAACCGCCCCGGCGTCGCCGACGCCGAGTTCGCGAAGGACACGCGCACCACGTTGCGGAAGTTCTTCTACTCGGCTTCCGGCGACGCCCCCGGGGACGTCAAGCAGCCGCTGGTCGACCCCGAGCGGGGCTGGCTCGCGGACATGCAGGACCCCGAGGTACTGCCGTCGTGGCTCACCGAGGACGATCTCGACGTGCTGACCGAGAGCTTCTCCAAGGGCTTCACCGGCGCCCTCAACTGGTACCGCAACCTCGACCGCAACTGGGAACTGACCGCCCCGTGGCACGGCGCTGTCGTCACCCCACCCGCCCTGTACATCTACGGCGACCGCGACCTCGTTCCCGTTTTCCCCGGCACCCCCGAATTCATCGAAAGCCTCCCCGCCCGCATGCCCAACCTGTGGCGCGATCCCATCAAACTGACGGGTTGCGGACACTGGACCCAGCAGGAACGCCCGGACGAGGTGAACGCGGCGCTCATCGAATTCCTCAGGCGCACCTGACAGCCGGCCGGGCCGGGCCTGGCGGTTGGGGCGACGAGGTCCATCCGGCTTCCGGGGTCGGCGCGTGCGGTGGGGTGTGGCCCGCGGACCGGCACTCGCCTGCGGGCCGGCACTCGCCCACGGGCCGGCACTCGCCCACGGGCCGGCACTCGCCCCGGGGTCGGCACTCACCCCGGGGCCGGCACTCACCCGAGGGGCCGCGCTTCGGCCCCTCTCGGCCATGCCAGTTGGCGCAGCGACCGCGGGCCCCGAGACCACCGGCGAGCCACCGGAAACAGAGCGCCGGATCCAGGGTGCCGTCCAGCGTGCGGCGCAGCGCGGCCACGGCCTGGGGGTCGGCGGCTACGGGGACAGGTCTCCGATCCTGTCGCCAGGGCCACCTCGGCACGCGCCACGCACCCGGCCCACAAGCCGAGGCAGCCGGGGCTCGCGGCATCGCCCAACGACGGAGCACTCCCGTCCAATCGCGCCAGCCACTCCCCCGTCGCGGCCGCCACCAGCACGGCGGCGCTGATCACGGCCGCGCGGACACCTCGGGAGTGAGCAACTCCAGCGCCCCCTCCCAGCGGTAGCGGTCGGCCCCACCTCCGGCCTTCGGCCGGTGCGGCTCGTACGAGCCGACGAGGACGCCCACCTCACGCAGCCGGTCCCGACCGCGCCCACGACGGCAGCGCGCCCTCTTCGAAGGCGCGGACCCCGTCCAGTGTCCAGCCGTCGGCGTGGGCGTCGACCAGGGCGCGGTCGAAGAAGTGCACGGCGCAGCCGCCGTGTTCGAAGATGTCGTCCCCGCGGGCGGTGTCGGTGCCGATGGGGTCCCCCGGTTCGAGCGAAGCCGAGAACTGGGGAGGCGTCGCCGGTGTGCCGGACGGTGTCGGCCGTGCTGGACGCCCTCCAGAAACGGACACCGCCGTCGCCGGCCGGGCTGCACCATGGCGGCGCCCCGTGGTCGGGCCCGACCCCGGACGTCGCGGCTGCCTCCGTGCTCGCGGGAGAGGGAGCGGCAAGCCCTCGGACGTCACCGCGCTCGCGCAGGGTCGCCCAGGCCATGGCCGCCCGCCGCCCGCCGCTCCCCATCCCGACCTGATCTTGTCTTTGCAGGCGCCGGGTCACACCTTGACCGCCGTGAGCTTCTCAGGGTTGCGGACGCAGTAGACGGCCGTCACGAGGCCGTCGCGGATCTCGAACGAGGTCACCTGATCGAGTTGGCCGTCGATGAGCACCGCGACAGAGTGCATCCCGTTGTAGGTGCCGATACGGATGTCGAGTTCGCCCATGCGGGCGCCCTTGGCCAGGAGCCCGAGAAGCAGCCTGGCCACCTTGTCCGGCCCGACCACGGGGCGCCGCACTGCGTTCACGACCCCGCCGCCGTCAGCCAGGAACACCACATCGGGGGCGAGCAGGTCCATGAGACCCTGCACGTCACCGGTCGTGGCCGCCGTCATGAACCGTTCGGCGACCGGCCGTGCCTCATCAGGAGTGGCAACCGCCGTGTGCCGCCTCGCGCGCACGCTGTTGCGGGCGCGCTGGTTCAACTGCCGCACCGCGACCTCGGACTTGCCCACCGCGGCGGCGATCTCCGCGTAGTCGAAGCCGAACACCTCACGCAGCACGAACACCGCGCGCTGGGTGGGGGTCAGGGCCTCCAGAACCAGCAGCATCGCGGTGGTCACGGCCTCGCCGGTGAGCACATGATCGATGCCGTCGGGTGCGACGCCGACGGCATCGGTCACCAGCGGCTCCGGCAGCCACGGCCCCACGTACTTCTCCCTGCGGCGGACGGCCGACCGCAGCACGCCGAGCGCCTGCCGGGTGACGATCTGCGCCAGATAGGCCCGCGCGTTCTCCACCGAGGTGTGGTTCACCGACCGCCACCGCAGATAGCTGTCCTGCAGGACGTCTTCGGCGTCGGCCACCGACCCGAGGATCTCGTAGGCGATCGAGAACAGCAGGGCCCTGTGCGTGGTGAACTCGTCCGAGGGGTCCAGCTGCTCGGTCACTTCGAGCCCCGCAGCCAGGCGTAGGTGGCGGTGCGTGCGCCGAACTTCGCATAACGGCAGATCCGCTCCTTGACCACGGCCGCGGTGCGCCCGGCGAAGTAGAGCCGGCGCACGGTGTCGTCTCTGCGGTTGACCTGGAGCAGCCCGTCGAGCCGGCCCAGGCTCACTGCCTGTCCGGTGTAGCCCATGGAGTAGGGCTTGGGCCTACGGCCTTGGATCATCCGCGCCAGCGTATCCGCCGCGTGCGCGCCCTGAGGCATGGCCGTCGCGCAGGCCGCCCGGGAGCCGGGAACCGCCGCGCAGTCACCGACGACGAAGATCCGCCGGTCGGTCACGCTGCGCAGATGCTCGTCGACCACCGCACGCCCGTCGGCATCCACCTCCAGTCCGCTGCGGGCAGCCAGGTCGGGCACGCTGCCGATGACCGCCCACAGCGTGAGGTCGGAGGTGACCGGCGGGCGCGAGTGCAGACGCACCATGTCGCCGCCTCCCTCCCCAGCGCCAGGGTCGATCTGTGTGACGGAGTCCTCCACGACCTCTACGTTCAAGCGGTCCAGGCCCGTGCGCACACGCTTCCGCGCTCCTGCCGACAGGCTGGCGGCAATCGTTTGCCCCACGATCCGCACGTGAAGGTCGGGCCGGCCGAAGGCGATCTCGGATGCCGTCTCGATGCCCGTCAGCCCGCCACCGATGACGGTGACCGTCTTCCCACCGGGCAGCCCGGCCAGTGCGGCCCGCGCCTCCTCCGCACCCTCCCAGGTCCCCACCTCAACGGTGCCCGGCAGCGGTGCGACCGTGCTGCCCACCGCGAGGAACAGGTAGTCGAAGTCGAGACCCGCCCCGTCCCTGAGAATGACCTGGCCGTCGCCGATCTTGTCGACGGTGCCCACCCGCATGGTGATCCCTTCGCTCAGCATCGACGTCAACGGAGTCGCCGCGGCTGCGGTGCCGACGATCTGCTCGTGCAGCCGCACCCGCTCGACGAAGTCCGGACGAGGGTTGATCACCGTGATCTCCGCTGCCTCGACCTTCTTGGCCAGCCGGTTCGCCGCGATCGTCCCCGCGTAGCCGGCGCCCACCACCACGAGCCTCATGTGTGCCTCCCGTTGTGCGACAGTTCGCAGACGGGATGCGGCCCGCCTCGCGGTTGTGACGGGCAAGCCGGGTGACCTGCATCACTCGACGAACCTTCCGCCTCGCCGACGAACACACCGACCTCCACTCTTTCTTCGGTTTGGTCGTCGGTCAGGTCATGGCGGGTCTGTGGAGCGTCGGGTGCCGGGGGCCGGATGAGCTGTGGGTGCTGTTTCGGCGGGTGACACCACCGACTGAGATGGTGCGGCTCTGACGTCTTTCAGTGGCCCCTCGATAAGGACCTGGGAGGGCAACCGCCAAGCCGCTGCTCGCTTGGATGGGCGCATCAACAAACCCCGGCGCGGAGGGCGGGGACGACCTTGCCCCGCCGTCCCCACGCGTGCATAGATTGGCCGCAGTTGATCACCAGGGGAGGGCGAGACGTGGCAGGGCGGGATCTTCGAACGCTGTTCAGCTCGAACGACCGGAGCATCTCCGCCGATGAGGCGTTCACGAACCGGCAGGCGCAGTGGCAGGCAGTGACGTCCTGCCTCGCGGAGCACATACGGCACGTGACCGGTACGGACTTCAATGTGGAGGACCTGGAGAGTCCACGCCGTAACATCCTCGTCTTCCACGGCGTGGGAGGGATCGGCAAGTCCACGCTCTCCCGCAAGATCGAGACGTCGCTCGCCCGCAGCGAACTCCGTCCCGCGCAGTGGGACGCTCCGTCGCTTGTCGAGGAGCGGACGCTGCCCGTCCGGATCGACCTCGCTCGTGCGGCGGGCACAGACTTCGAGCGAGTCGTCCTCACCATCCGCCTCGCAGTCGCCGCGCTCGGCCGGCCGATGCCCGCCTTCGACCTCGCCTTGCGCCGCTACTGGGAACACACCCATCCGGGCGAACCGATCGAGGACTATCTGCGCCGGCGTGGGCTGCTGAGCCGCTTCAGCGCCGCTGCCGCTCTACCGCAGCAGATGCAGTCAGCTCTCAGCGACGTCGCTCAGGCCATGCTCCTTCCCGGCACGGTCGGGGGCGCACTCGGCCACGGGGCCGGAGCGCTCATTAAGGCATTACGTGAGCGTCGTCAGTCCGTTCGCGCCCTCGCGGGCTGCTCTCGCCTGGCTGACCTGCTGGAAGCCGAGCCCGACCTGGAAGCCCTCAGCTTCTACCCACACCTGCTCGCCTGGGACCTGGCTCAGCTCCCGGCCGACAAGAGCGCAGTACCCGTGATCCTGCTGGACACTTTCGAGGACACCGGTGACCGCACGCACCGCGACTTCGAACGTCTGCTCCAGCGCATCGTGTGGCTGATGCCCAATGCGTTCTTCGTCGTCACCGGGCGCAACCGCGTCCAGTGGGCGGAGACGAACCTGGAAGGGCAACTCGACTGGGTCGGGCCGAACGCCTGGCCCGCCCTCGTCCCCGGCGACGCTGCGTATAGCCGGGCCGACACCTCCGGCCGCCAGATCCTGATCGGTGACTTCTCACCCGAGGACTGCGAGGACTACCTGACCCGCCGACTCAGCCGCGACGGGCAGCCGCTGATCGACGAACCAGTCCGCCGGATCATCGCCGAGCGCTCCCACGGGCTCCCTCTGTACCTGGACCTGTCGGTCATGCGCTACCTGGAGCTGCGGCGTGGCGGCAGGCAACCGCAGGTCACCGACTTCGACCACGACTTTCCCGCTCTGATCGCCCGCACCCTCAGCGACCTGACCGCCGAGGAGCGCCACGTCCTCCGCTCGGTCAGCCTACTCAGCGCATTCTCCGTCCCCTTGGCCACCAAGGTCGCCAGGATGGACCACGACGCGCCCGCCCTACGACTCATTGAGCGCCCGTTCATCCGGGAGTCCAACTCAGGCATGTGGCCGTTCCACATCCACGACCTCATCCGATCCGCCATCCGCAATGCGGACGACGGCAGTGACGACCGCTGGTCCCAACAGGACTGGCAGCGCGCAGCCCAGCGCGCATTCAACGCCCTGGAAGCGCAGTGGCGCCAAGATCTGACACACGACCGGACCGTACTGGTCGGCTGCCTTCAGCAAGGTCTGCGCCTTGCACGGGACTTCGATCTCGACCTCGGCTGGCTCGGCGATGCCTCATTCCAGTACGTGGCAGATTCCCTATGGGAGCCACTCGCGCTGCCCGCCGCGAGTGAGACGTCGCCGGACGGCCTGCACACTGCAGCAGATGCCCTGGTGGAAACGCTCAGCGCCATCGCCCGCCGCCAGCACGAGCACCGCGAGCGTACGGCCAGTCGGCTCTCGACCGTCCTGGCATCAGGGCTGCTCCCCGACGAGCTGGTCGAGCTGACCACGTACTACCTGGCAAAGGCCCAACGGGACCTCGGGATGACCGAGGAGTCGCGCCAAGGCATGCAGCGCGTCGCCTCCGCCGGCGGCCGGCTCGCCATCGACGCCGGACGCGGCCTGGCACATCTGAGCCGGCTGTCCGGAGACTTCCCTGCGGCGCTGGATGCCGCTGGGAGGCTGGGCTGGGAGGGACGACACCAGCGTGTATTCGGGGACGTGTGGTGGGTCCAGGGAGACATGGACCGGGCCGCAGCCGCCTACCGCGCAGCCCGGAGCGAAGCCGAACACAACGGTGCGATCGGCGAGACCGCAATGTCCCAGGGACACCTCGCCTTCGCCGTCGCCTTCACCGACCCCGTCCAGGCCGATGACGAACTCGAACTGGCAGACCGGCTGCTGTCACGACTCAGCCTGCGCTCCACCGAGATGACCGCACGCATCGCCGCATTGCTACGCAATGCCGGGTACGCCGCAGACCTACCGGACCGGGCCTCCGTCCTCCTCGCCGAAATCGGCGTTTCCGGAATCTCCTACGCCGCAGCCAAGCTCGAACTGGTCCTGTGCTTCCACCATGCCGTACTTGACGCTCGAGACGAGCTCGCGGCCGGGATCTCGCGCCTGCGCGAGCTCACCCACAGCGGCGACTACGCGTACTACGTCGAGATCGCGCATTTCATGGCCGACCTCCCGCTGCCCGCGGACATCGCACGAGCACACTGGATCGACGGGGAACAGCGGACTCGCGAGCGATGGGGAAACATCGTGATGACCCGCCGCGATCACGTGGCCGCGGCTCATTGAGCCACGGCCGGGCCATACAGAATCAGCCAGCTGACGACACGCGCGGTCCCACAGCTCGGCGACGACGCGTCGCCAATCGACCTCGAAGCGCGCACTGCCGAGCGTCGACTCAATGCGCAGCTCCTCCTCTCGGACTGGCCGTGGCGGCACGAGCGCACAGCAGTCGGTCGAGCATGCCGGGGGGGCACCTGGGCGTAGCGCGCTGAGACCGAGCCGTCGATGTGGCCCATCTGCTCGTCCATCAGCACCTTCTCGGTGCCGAGGTCCTCCATGTGCGTGCGGTGGGAGTGGCACAGGCCATGTGGGGTGAGCCCGCTGGCGATGGGCAGCCAGCAGGCGTGGGCCCGGCCTTGGGCGTTGCGGCCACGAACCGGGACGCCGGGCCAGGGCTCGCCGGACAGCGGGACTGGGCGGGCCTCCTGAGGTGCCTTCTTCGGGTACAGCCGGAGGTGGCAGGCGCGACAGCCGGGTGGCGAAGCCGTTGCGGCGCCAGTGGGCGGCGTTCTGGTAAGGGCCTCGGACACCAGTACCAGCCGCCGCCCCGATAAGCCGGCGGCCCGGAATCGCCGCGCTCACCGGAGGCGCAGCCGAATCGGCAGTGCATGTTGTGTCCCGATTCAGCTCGCCTCTCGCCTCTCGCCCCTCGTCCCTCGTCCCTCGTCATGAGCGAGTCGCCAACGCCAGTCACAAGGAGGCTGATTGATCTCACGTGGTTGATCATCACTGAGGAGACGGTCACCGCCGATGAGTCGGCATCGCATCGACAGGTCAAGGGGTCGTCCGGCCGGTGATCGGGAACAAGACCCGGGAAGAGGCACTCGCCGAGTTACACAAGGTGGCCAGGAGCCACGCCCCTGACTCGCTGAAGGGCATCTCCACGATGGTGGGGCGTGACAGCGACGGCTCGTACTGGGTGCTGCCGAAGAACGGCAAGGGGCCTGCTTCGTGCAACCTCCGGGCGCTGCACTTGCCGGATCACGGGATGTGCTCGGTCACGACCGTGGCCTCACCGGCGAACGCAGAAACGCACCCGAGCCGAACCGTTCAAGGGCTGGTCCAAGACCCTTCATGAGCAGCTGTCAAGACCTGTGGACGCGAGCCGCACCGACCCAGCGGTGATAGGCGTCTACGTCGACGTTGCTGCCGCACACGATGGTGACTACGTGTCGGCCGGCGAAGCGGTCACGGTCTTCGAGGATCGCCGCGATGCCGAGCGCGGCCGACGGTTCGACGACGAGGCCGGCGTGGTCGAGGAGCATCCGCATACCGGCGATGATCGACGCCTCCTGGACCAGGACGGCGTCGTCGGCGACCAGGAGGAGGTCGTCCAGGACGGCCGGGATGGGACACCGGCCGGCGACGCCGTCGGCGATGGTGTCGGTCGAGTCGGTGGTGACGACGCGGCGCCTGCGCCACGAGTGTGTCAGCGCCGGTGCGCCCAGCGGCTGGACGCAGATCACCTCGACTTCGGGTGCCAAGGCCTTCACCACATGACCCACGCCGGTGGCCAGCGCCCCGCCGCCGAGAGCTATCAGGACGGCGTCGAACGACGGGCGGTCCGCTGCGGCGGCGACGGTGTCCACCAGTTCCAGGCCGATGGTCCCCGCGCCCTCGCAGGTCTCGATGTCCAGGCTGTCTTCGAGCAGCCGGATGCCGTCGTACCGCGCGATGGCCGCCGCCCGCTCGCGAGCCCTCTCGTGGTCGCCGTCCACCAGCTCCAACCTGGCATCCAACGCGCGGATGCGATCAAGCTTGGCCACGGTCGCAAAGCGGGATGCCACGACGGTCACGTCGAGCCCCCGGCCACGACCGGACCAAGCGAGGGCTTGGCCAAGGTTGCCCGCGCTGGCGCACACCACCGCCCGGGAACCATCGTCGGCGAGCAGGCTCGCGACCACCTCGGTGCCGCGGGCCTTGAAGCTGCGGACCGGGTTCGCCGTTTCGAGCTTGATGCTCACCGTGCACCCGAGGCCGGGCTCCAGCGCCTCGCAGCGGTACAGCGGAGTGTCGAGAAAGATCGGGTCAATGACCCGGCGAGCCGCCCGGATCCGAGCAGTGTCGAGACGCGTCCCCTGCACGACACAGCAGCGTAACGCCACCGGCGGGAGTAATGGTCAAATCGGGCAGGAAGACGCCGGACGACAAGTCGTGCGGGTAGAGCAGCGGCCGCACCTCGCTGATCTTCGGCGACTCGCGGTGGCGACACGTCCCGCGGCTGGTGGTAACCGGTGCACTCCACCAGCCGCCGGCCGTACTCACCTCACCCCGCTGATCGACCAACTCCGCTTAATGGAGGTGCCCTTCGACCTCAGCGCGACGGCCGGCATCCGCCTCGCGCCCTCCCGCATGGCCCCTACCGCGGAGCATGTCGAGGATGTGGGGCCAGGCAGCAGCTCCCAAGAGCACGTCGGCTTCGGATGTGCCACCGTACTGGAATCGCGGGGATGCCGACGCGGGGCTCTCACCGGGCAGGCGCGGGCGGTGGCCGGCATCCTGGCGGGCGATCAAACGCACCGGGGCCCTGGCTGAGCGTCGGCGCCTGGCCAGTTGCTCGGCGAAGGGAAGGGACGGCCACATCGCGTCATCGCCTCCCGCGACCAGCAGGAGATCGGCCCGGGCCTTGTCCACAGGAATCTCCGCTGGAGCAAGCAGGTGGGCGAAGGTCCGCTCGCTGAGTTCGTACCATCCGCGGACGGCGATGGGTCCGCTGCCCGGCTCTGCGGGAGTCCAGGAATCGTCCATCGGAACGAAGGGCAGTGCCTGCTCTCGCCAGGTCCAGGACGACCGATAGGGGCGCTGCGCTCCGTCACGGCCCGGTCCGACGTTGCACCAGATGCGAGACGTGGGCGACAGCGCGATGACCACGTCCACGCGCGGATCGTGCACTGCGGTGAGCAGAGCCGCCTCGGCGCCCTTGGAAGTGCCCAGGATGCCGATGCGCTCCACCCCCTTGGCTTGGAGGAAGTCGACGGCGGCGGTAAAGGTCTCCAGGGGGATCTCGCAAATACCTGGAGGCTGCCCCGGTCCGCCGAACCAGCGGATCGACAAAGCCGTCATGCCCTGCTGGGCGAGGATGCGTACTCTTTCCCGTTCAACGCGCCCGCTGGAACCCGCCAGGACCAGAACGCCGATGTGACTGCCGCGGACAGGAGCAGCCAAAGCGCCTTCCCAGGGGGCGGTCAGCTCGCTCTCAATGACATCCACGTGGTCCTCTGTCGGTCCGCCTCAGGCTCTCAGCGCAGCATAATCCGGTTGACTTACTGCGCAGACGCGAGACGGGACGTACGCCTTCGAGCTGATCGGCCGACAGCAGCGCCGCAAGCCTGCGGTGGAGGTAGGTCTCCGCGACGGCCATCTGCAGTCGGGCCAACTCGCTGAGCGCTTGCCGGGGCTCGACGTCGACGCGCTGCAGTGCATCGCGCTGGGAGCCGGCAACCACCGCCGCATGCCTCTTGAGAGGTCTGGTTCACGGTGACCGCTGCCAAACTGTCAAATGAGCGTCACGAGCGTCATCACACCGGAGCAGCAGCCGACTGCGTGACTCGACCGGTCCACGGACAGGCTTACAGACAGGTTTACGGGCCACCATGCACCACTGCCACCTGGGTGACCTGGTGTCGGTCAGTCCGCGACGTCGACGCCGTAGCCGCGAGCGAGGTCGGCCAGACCATGGTCGTAGCCCTGCCCGACGGCGCGTAGCCGCCAGCCCTCCCCTCTGCGGTAGATCTCGACGAGGATCATGGTGCGTTCGGTGGTGGCGGCGTCGAGGGTGGCCCGGGCGGTCGGGCCCGCGCCGATCCCGCAGGTGACGGTGATCTCGATGGCCCCGACGTCGGAGAAGGTCGCGGCACCGTCGATCGCGGCGGCGATGACGACCCTGTGGATCTCCAGGGGCAGACGCTCCAGGTCAGCGGTGACGGCCTGCTCCGTCGGACCGTCGGTGGCGAGGCGCACGGTGCCGTCCGGGTGCTCGGGGGCGCCGTAGAAGACGAAGTCCTCGTCTCCTGGGACCTGTTCCTGGGCGTCGACCGCGAAGGCGACGACGTCCACGTCGCAGGCAGTCTGCTGACGCCACATGGCGGCCACCGTCCACGGCGTGCCGGTGTCGGACAGGTCGATGACGGCGCCTCGGACCAGTACCTCTGCCGTGTCCGGCTGGTCTCCGCCCGAGTTCTGTGCCGGCGCAGGCGTAGGTGCGAGGAGCCAGTCGGGGTCGTGGACGCGGAGGCCGAGGGCGGCGATGCGCGTCATGCGCCGGTCCGTTTCGCCTCCGGGAAGCACCACGACGTCGGACACACTGGCCGAGAGGTTGACTGCCGCGGACGCGCCAAGAGCGATGGCACGCGCACGTGCTTCCGCGGCTGCCTCGTGGGGGCCGCCCAGGACCAGGACCCTGCGCCCGGCGAGCGACTGGGCCGCATGGGCGGTGGGCGCGGTTGGCACGGCCGTGCGCTGCGCCGGGACGCTCAGGACGGGTTCAGGTTGTGCGGTCGCCGCGCTCGCGGGCGTCTGTGCCGCGCGACGCTGCCGGGCGGTGCCCTTGGCCTGGCCGGGCTGCACACTCTCCAGCAGCCGCAGGTAGGTCGGCTCGTCCACGAGCGGGACGCCCTCGTCCGCAGCGCGACGCAGTTTCCCGGATGCCGTGCCGGGGTCGTTGGTGACGACGACGCTGGTCTGGCCGCTGACCGAGGTCATCATGTTCAGCCCGGCCGCCACCGAGCGGGCGACCAGTTCCTCGCGGGAGACCTGGGTGTCCCCGGTGACAGCGACCTTCATGCCCTGCACCAGGGGGCCGCCCGAGGTGAGGCGGCCCGGATTACGGTACGCACAGGGCGTCTTGGGCACGTAAGGCTTGTAGTCCTGGCGGGGCGGGCAGTCCAGGAGTGGCAGGGACAGGCCCAGTCGTTCGGCGGCGTGCAGCGAGCCACGCAGGATGCCGGAGAGGACCCGTACGTCGTCCTGCGCGTCGTGGGCCCGCTCCTGGCGCACCCCGTAGTGCGCGGCGAGCGTGCCCAGCTTGAGATCGGGCGTCGCGGGTCCGACCAGGCGGTTGAGGGCCAGGGTGCACAGCCGCCTGCTGACCGGGACCCAGGAACGGACGTGGGCGAACTCGTGGGCCAGGAAGTCGTAGTCGAACTGGGCGTTGTGGGCGACCAGGACGCGGCTGCTGAGCAGCGCCCCCACCTGCGGCGCGATCTCCTCGAAGGTGGGAGCGCCGGCAAGACGGGCGGGGGTGAGGCCGTGGATGTGCACCGGGCCGGGGTCGCAGCCCGGGTTGAGGAGGGTGGAGAACTCCCCTGTCCGATGGCCATGTGCGTCCAGGGTGAGGATCGCAAGCGAGAGGACTCGGTCCCGGCCGGGTCTCAACCCGGAGGTCTCCACGTCCACCAGCGCCCAGTCGTGGAAGTAGTCAGGAAGGGTGGGCCACTTCGGGCTCGACGACAGCAGGGCCATGTGAGGCTCCCCTCCCCCGGTGCGGCGGGCGCCACGCCCTCTCCACAGTGATGATCGACCGGTGGGATTTTCGCACGCACCGGACCCTTTCGCGGGGAATCCATGGCGGAGAGCCGACCCACCGGGACCGATCGAGAACGTCAACGCCCGCACCTCGCACAGTTCACGTCCCTCGGCTGCACTTCGCACAGCCACCAGTCCAGCCGCCCATTGACTTCCTGCCCTCGACCCGAGCCGATCGCCGAACGCGAACCCGCCACGCCCGCCGACCTCGGCAGGGCGTGGATCGCCACCGTGGTCGACGGCTCCAGGCGCGTGCGGAGCAACAGGGGCCCGGCACGACAACGGTGTGAACGCCCGCTCGAAGGCGCAGGGTGTCGGCTGAGCGATCCGCGCCGTACCCGTACGCGCCCAATCCGCGCCGACTACGCGCGGTCGCGCCCGGTGGATGGTCACGGGATGACGCAGGACCACCCCCCGGCCTTGCATGCGAAAACTGATCGGTTTACAGTAGGGCGAACCCGATCGGTTTCCCGCCTTGAAGGCGAGCCGAGCGAGATCTACCAGGAGTGTCGGATGACTACCGCGCGCGGTACCGAGGGGCGGTCGACGGATCTCGGGCTTCCGGGGAAGCCGGCCGCACATCCGTCGGTACAGGCCGTGCTCGCCCGGCGCGCGGCAGGTGACGTCTCGAGTCCGCCGGCGGTGATCGACGCGGGTTGGCTGCGCGAACTGTGCCTGGCGGCCGGTGCGGACGACGCGGCCGCGGTGAGCCTGGACCACCCCGACCTGGCCGGTGAGCGCGAACACGCACGGTCCGTGCTGCCCGGCACCCGCACCCTGATCGCGCTGGCGGTCCGGATGAACCGCGACAACTGCCGCTCTCCCGCCCGCAGCGTGGCCAATCAGGAGTTCCATCAGACCGACGAACAGGCCAACCACGCCGCCCGCAGCGTCACCCAGGCCCTTCAGGACGCCGGCTACCGGGCACTCAATCCGTCGGTCGGCCTCCCCCAGGAGATGGACCGCTTCCCCGGGCGGATCTGGGTGGTGGCGCACAAGACGGTCGCGGTCGCGGCGGGGCTCGGCGTGATGGGCCTGCACCGCAATGTCATCCACCCGAAGTTCGGCAACTTCATCCTGCTGGCGACGGTCCTGGTGGACGCCGAGGTGAGCGCGTACGGGCAGGCGCTGGACTACAACCCCCGCATCGACTGCAAGCTGTGTGTCGCCGCGTGCCCGGTCGGCGCCATCAGCAAGGACGGCGCATTCGACGCGCCGGCCTGCACCACGCACAACTACCGCGAATTCATGAGCGGGTTCACCGACTGGGCGCAGACCGTGGCCGACAGCGAGGACGCCGCCGAATACCGCTCCCGGGTCAGTGACTCCGAGAGCGCCTCCATGTGGCAGAGCCTGACCCACCCTCCCGGCTACAAGTCCGGCTACTGCATGGCCGTCCGCCCCGGCGGCGAGGACGTCCTGGGCCCCTACCTGGACGATCGCAAGTCCTTCATGGACACCGTCCTGCGACCGCTCCAGGACAAGAAGGAAACCCTCTACGTCCTGTCGGGCTCCCACGCTCAGGAGTACGCCCGTCGCCGCTTCCCTCACAAGCCCGTCAAGGAAGTCACCGGCGGCTGGCAGCCCCCGGCGAAGCGCCCCGCAGCCCCCTGACCCGCTGTCCCTATTGAACGTTCTGAGGGTCGCCGGTCCGCAACGACGCCGTCCGGTCTGCTCCCGATGTGCCTGTGTTGCCGAGACCGGAGTAAGTCATGAGTACGATTCACCCCTTCCGCGTGCTGCGCGCCAAACCTCTGTGGATCGCCAACGGCGTCATCACAGGCGTGCTCGCGCTGCTGTTCACCGTGTTCTACGTCGGCGCCAACGTCGATCCGGTGGATCACATGAAGGAGCTGCCCGTCGGTCTGGTCAACGCCGACAAGGGGGCCACTGCCGCGGGCAAGCAGATCAACCTGGGGGCACAGATCACCGAGTCGATCAAGAAGTCCACCGTGAGCGGGGACAAGATCGACTGGAAGGTGATGGACGAGAAGGAGGTGAAGGACCAGCTAGGTGAAGGCAAGTTGTTCGGCGCGCTCGTCGTGCCCGACAACTTCACCTCTTCCGTCACCGCCCTGACCGGCACCGCGACCACCGGGACCCCGACCCGCCCGACGCTGACGGTGCTGACCAACCAGTCCGCCGGCAGCGTGGGCTCCAGCCTGGCGCGGGCGGCGGCGACGGAGGCGGCCGAGAACGCCTCGCTCCAGGTGGGCAAGGAACTGACCGCGCAGACCGCGGCCGGTCAGGCGAGGCTGCCCGCCGCGGCGCGCGTCCTGCTCGCCGACCCGGCAGCCGTCACAGTGAAGGACGGGCATCCGCTCGACTCGCACAGCGGTCTGGGCCTGACGGCGTTCTACTACGCGCTCGTCCTCGTGGTCTGCGGCATGCTCTCCGCCAATGTCATCAGCGGCCAGGTGGACCACGCCCTCGGCTACACCCACAACGACATGGGCCCGCTGCGCCTGCACCGTCCGCTGATCCGGGCGACCCGGGTGCAGACCCTCGCCATCAGCACCACTCTGATGACCGGTCTGTCCCTGCTGATGGGAACCCTCGTCCTGGTCGGCGCGGTCGGCATCATGGGGATGCACGCCACCCATCTGCCGCTGCTGTGGCTGTACTCGGTGTGCGCCATCGCCGTCTCCGGGATCGGCGCGCTCACGCTCCTTGCCGTCTTCGGCACGCCCGGCATGCTGGCGGCCACGCTCGTCTTCATCGGGATGGCGGTGCCGACGGCCGGCGCCACCACCCCCATCGAGGCGCTCCCCGGCTTCTACCGCTTCCTCGCGGAGTTCGAACCGCTGCGGCAGATCACCGGCGGCATCCGCTCGATCCTCTACTACGACGCCCAGGCCGACGCGGGCCTGGCCCGCGGCTGGGTGATGATGGCCGTCGGCCTCGCGGTGGCCGCACTGTTCGGCTTCGGCATGACCGGTTGGTACGACCGCAAGGGGCTGCACCGTATCCCGGTCGAGACGAAGCCTGAGAAGACCCCCGTCCCGGCGTAGCGGAGGACGCAACTCACCCCGGGCCGGGCCAGTGTGTGGGGTGGCCCCGGTGCGTATCGCCCGCGAGGACCGGGGCGCGCGCACCACCACGCTCGGCGACGGCTTTCCCTCGGAGCCGTCGCCGAGCCCTCGTGCGGACATCAGGTGTCCGCTCGACTGTGCGCCGCTGTGCGCCGCGCCGGAGAACCTCCTGCCACACCGCAAAAACCGATCGGTTTTCATTTCGTCCTCATCGAGTTAACCTCGCGGTATGACCACCGAAGTGAAGCCAAGTACCAGAGAGCGGCTGCTGGAGGCGGCGGCCACGCTCACCTACCGGGACGGTGTCGGCATCGGCGTCGAGGCGCTGTGCAAGGCTGCGGGGGTGTCGAAGCGTTCCCTGTACCAGCTGTTCGAGAGCAAGGACGAACTGCTGGCAGCGAGCCTGGAGGAGCGCACCTCTGCCTACGTGGCGACCCTTCTGCCCGCGTCGGACGACGGCCGTTCACCCCGCGAGCGGATCCTGCACGTCTTCGAGCAGGTGGAGTCGCAAGCGGGTGAGCCCGAGTTCCAAGGCTGCCGGTACCTGGCCGTTCAGATCGAGCTCAAGGATCAGAACCACCCCGCGAGCCGGGTGGCGCACCGGATCAAGGCGAACCTGACGGCATTCTTCCGTTCCGAGGCCGACCAGGGCGGGGCGAGCGACCCCGATCTGCTGGCCCGGCAGCTCAGCATGGTCTTCGACGGCGCCAGCGCCCGCGCAGGGATCGGAGCCGACAAGCTGACCGGACTCATCGCACCCACAGTGACCACCTTGCTCGATGCGGCAGGCGTGCGCTGACACATCCCTGTTCAAGCAAGCCCGGTGACCGATGCGCTCTCCGGGCCGACACCCGTCTCCGGTAGCCGGAGCAGCTCCCACGGCTTCACGCCCTCCCTTTCCCGGCAACCGGAGGGGAGCCCGATGGCGGCAAGGGCGTTGACGGGCATGCCGTGCGCCAGGAAAGCCGTCGCCTCATGGACATCGGCACCCAGCGGCAGGTGCACGGTCTGCCAGATCCTCATCCAGCCGGCCCTGACCAGTTCGCCGATCTGGCCATCCCCCTGCCCTCGGCGGCTGCCACGACGACGTATCCCTGCATCTGCATCTGCATCTGCATCTGGAGCGCTTCCGGGCACTCCGAGACCAGCCGCACATAGGCGTTCGTCATGGCCTGGAGGGCCGGCTCGCCGCCTTCCACCCCCCTGGCTGCCCTCTCGAAAGCCATGCGGGTGTCTTCCATGCTCCGCTTCCAAGGCGGCGACGAAGATCGTCTTCTTCCCCGGGAAGAGCCTGAAGAGATACGGCTGCGCGACACCGACATGCTTGGCGATCGCCTCGGTGGTGGTGCCGTAGTAGCCCCTGAGCGCGAACTCGGCGGTCGCCGCGCGGACGACGCTCTCGCGCCTCTCCCGCGCACTGACCCTGTTACCGCGCATGACGACCTCGCCCCACTCGACCTTCGCGTGACGCGGATCGGATTGATGCTTGAGCTTGCACGTGAAAACCGATCGGTTTACCGTAGTGGAAACCGATCGGTTTCTCGATGATCCGAGAACTGGGCGCGGCCATGCCCCTTTCGGGCGGGCCGCACCCGAATCACCTGTCCGCAGTGCACACGAAGGGGAGCCGGCGAGATGCCCAGCCCACAGTCACGTCCCACGATTCACGTTCCGGGGACCACCAGCCACACCATCGCCCCGCGCAGCAGCCGCGAGGGAACGCTGCGCTACCTCAAGGCGGGCTCTGGTGCTCCCATGGTCCTGCTGCACACCGTGCGCACCCAGGCCGAGCACTTCCGCTCCCTCATCCCCCTGATCGCGGACCAGTACACCGTGTACGCCCTCGATCTCCCGGGGATGGGCTACTCCGAGATCGTGCCCGGCGCGTCGTACGACGAGCCGGCGATGCGCGCGGGCGTCGAACGGCTCCTGACCGAACTCGACCTCCATGACGTGACGTTGGTCGGGGAGTCCATGGGGGCGGTGCTTGCCCTGACCGCCGCGGCCGATCTGCCGGACCGGGTACGGCGCGTCGTCGCGGTGAACACGTACGACTTCCCCGGCGGTATCGCCCGGTCCAGTCTTCTCGCCCGTGTGGTGGTCAGCGGTGTCCTCACTCCGGGGGTGGGCCCGGTGGTCGCCGGGGTGGAGCCCAAGGCCGCCCTCCGCAGGATCCTGCAGGGCGGGCTGGTCGATAAGACCGCTCTGCGGGAGGACTACGTCGACGAGCTCCTCCAGGTGGGCAGCCGCCCCGGCTATCCGACCGTTGCCCGGGCCGTGTACCAGAACCTGCCGAGCCTCATCGCGGCCCGCTCGCGCTATCCCGAGGTCAAGGCCCCCATCCACCTCGTCTACGGGGAGAAGGACTGGTCCCGGTGGTCGGACCGGGAGGCCAACAAGCAGCTGCTGCCTGCCGCCGATTTCACGCAGGTGCCGGGAGCAGGTCACTTCATCGCCCTGGAACGGCCCGACGTGCTGGCCGACCTGCTGAACGCGGTGGCGTGACCGCCCGACGTCCTGGCGCACAAAGGAGCAGCGCGTGACCGAGATCCAGATCGAGTTCGATGTTCCGGCTCAGATGCGTGACGGCGCGATGCTGCGCGCGGACGTCTACCGCCCCGGCGGTACGGGACCGTGGCCGGTGCTGCTGAGCCGGCTGCCGTACGGCAAGCATGACATTCAGGCGTACGCCGAGGACTTCGCCCTGCACGGCGATCAGGCGTTCAGGGTTCACCGGAGCCTTCAACTGGTACCGGAACATCGAGCGCAACAACGAACTGCTCGCGCCTTTCCGGGGGCGTGGGATCGACGTCCCCGCGCTGTACGTGGTGGGAGGCCGCGACATGGTTACCTCATCGCGCGCCCGGGCGAAGACAGCTCGCTGAGCGAAAAGCTCCAAGGACCGGGAAGGCGTAGTGGACGATGCCCCAGCTAATGATCTGAGTGGCGCAGAGGGCGGGCAGGGCGGCGCGAGGCCGCGACCGGTCTCCCGTTCCGGTCGCGGCCTGGCTGGTGTGAAGGTCGGTCATCGGCGGATCAGCAGCAGCCGCCCGCGGCGACGGGTTCCTTCCCGCCGTCGGTCTCGGCCGTCGGGTCGGCGCAACAGGTGCTGCCCTGCTGCTTGGCCAGGGAGTCGGCGTCGGCCTTGACGACGTACACCTCCCAGGGCTCCTGGCCGGGGCCGTGCACCCAGACCTTGTCCTGCAGGGCGTAGCAGCAGGTGGTGTCGTTCTCGACGTCGGTGGCCAAGCCTTCTCCGCTGAGACGAGCGGTGGCCGCGTGGACCGCCTCGGTGCTCTCCACCTCGACGCCGAGATGGTCCATGCGGGTCGCCTCGTCCGCCACTCCCTCGATCAGGACGAGCTTGAGCGGGGGCTCGGCTATGGCGAAGTTGGCGTAGCCGTCGCGGAGTTTGGCGGGTTCGGTGCCGAAGAGCTTGCTGTAGAAGGCGACGGACGCGTCGAGATCCGGGACACGGAGGGCGAGCTGTACGCGGGACATGGCGAACCTCCTGGTGTGGGTGCGGGATTCAGCAGCCGCCGGATGTGGAGGCCGGGGCGCCGAGGCCGATCTGGAGGGTGGCGGGGGCGGCGCAGCATCCGCCGCCGGACTGCTCGGCGTTCTCCGGCTCGTCGAACAGGCCCGCGCCGCCGCAGACCCCGGTCTCCGGAAGGGTCAGCTCAACGCGCTCGGCGGCCTCCCGATCGCCGGCGATCGCGGCGGTGATGGAGCGGACCTGCTCGTAGCCGGTCATGGCAAGGAAGGTCGGGGCGCGGCCGTAGGACTTCATGCCGACCAGGTAGACGTCCTGCTCGGGGTGGGAGAGCTCGTGGACGCCGTGCGGGTAGACCGTGCCGCAGGAGTGGACGTTGGGGTCGATCAACGGGGCCAGGGCCGTCGGGGCTTGGAGGCGTTCGTCGAGGCCGAGGCGGAGCTCGGAGAGGAAGGAGAGGTCCGGGCGGAAGCCGGTCAGGACGATGACCTCGTCGATGGGGTCCGTGCGGCGGCCGTCCTCGGACTCGAGGACCAGTCGGTCACCGTCGTACGAGACGGCCTGTGTGCGGAACCCGGTGATCGCGCTCGCGTGACCGGCCTCGACAGCCGCCTTGGCGCTCAGGCCGAGGGCGCCACGGGCGGGGAGTTGGTCGGCCTCGCCGCCGCCGTAGGTGTTGGCGCCGATGCCGCGGCGCAGGATCCACACCGCGTGGGTTCCCTCTTCCTCCTTCGCGAGGTCGGCGAGGAGGGCGAGGGCGGTGAAGGCGGAGGCTCCGGAGCCGATGACCGCGGTGCGCCTGCCCGCGTAACGGGCGCGTACGGCCGGGTCGTTGAGGTCCGGGACGCGGTAGGAGATGTGGTCGGCGACGGCCTTCTCGCCGAGGGCAGGGAGACCGTCGGCGCCCATCGGGGAGGGGGTGGTCCAGGTGCCGGAGGCGTCGATGACGGCGCGGGCAGTGATCCGCTCCTCGCGGCCGTCCGCGGTCTCGATGTGCACGGTGAAGGGCTGCTCGTCGCGGCCGGAGTCGACGATCCGGTCGCGTCCGGCGCGGGCGACGCCGGTCACCTGGGCGCCGTAGCGGACCTTGTCGCCGAGCGCGTCGGCGAGCGGCTGCAGGTACTGCTGGGCCCAGTCGCCGCCGGTCGGGTAAGCGGCGGCGTCGGGGCGGATCCAGCCGGTCGGGGCCAGGAGCTTCTCCGCGGCCGGGTCGATGACCTCGCCCCAGGTGGAGAACAGACGGACGTGCGACCACTCGCGCACAGCGGCACCCGCAGCCGGGCCGGCCTCCAGGACCAGGGGTTCGAGGCCGCGCTCGACGAGATGGGCGGCGGCAGCCAGGCCGATCGGTCCGGCTCCGATGACCACGACAGGCAGCTGGTCGATGGTGGGCGCGCTCACTGGATTCCCCTTTGTTTCGACATCCGTCGATCCCTTGCGTTGCCAAGCATGGCACCTGTATCGATAGACGTCAACATAGACATTCATCGAATCTGGCTGGGAGCTGTGCACTGTGCATGGGACGCGAAGATGTAGCCGTGATCGGGGCAGGCCAGGCCGGTCCGGCCCCGGCGCATGCTCTGAGTCGGCAAGGGCTGGTGCCGGTGGTTCTGGAGTCGTCCGATCCGCCCGCCGGATCATGGCCGCGCTACTGCGACAGCCTCACGCTCTTCTCTCCCGCCGGGTACAGCTCGCTGCCGGGGTTGCCGTTCGGCGGAGATCGGGATCGATATCCGCACCGGGACGAGGTGATCGGCTGTCTCCAGCGGTACGCCCGGAATCCGGGTGAGCGCAAAGCGCGACGGTCGGGGGCGAACGCGCCCGCCGTCGCAGGAAGCCGGAGCGTCAGCACGGGCACGGGCACGGGCACGAGCGCGAGAAGGACGAGGGCGAGGTAAGCGACGAAGGGGCCACGCACCTCGTGGATCGCCCCGAGCAGCGGGCTCAGCCGGCTGCCGGCTGCCGGCTGAGCAGGCGGCGTAGATGCGGCTCACGCACAGGTATTCCTGCCCCGGCCAGGCAGCCAGGGTGGCGAAGGTGATCCCCAGCCACAGACACCCGGAGCCCAGCCCCGTCACCAGACGGGAGACGGCCAAGACGGCCAGGTCCGCGCCGAAGACGAACCCCGGGCTGCCCGCCGCAACCAGCACCAGCCCCACCGTCAGCAGTCGCGCCGGGCTACTGCGCTGGATGACGACCCCCCGCCCAGTGCGAAGCCCGCGACCATCCCCAGCGGGAACGCCGCGACCATCATCCCCAGCGCGGTGGCACCGGCCCCGGTCTGCGCGGTCAGGCCAGGGAGCACCGGCGCGATCACGCTGTATCCGGCCGCGTCCAGCGCGCCCAGCCCCAGCAGCAGGGCATAGACCGACTGCCCCCGAACGCGTCGGCGCCCGCTCCGCCTGCCCGACACCAGCGCCCATGGCCCGCTACGCCGGCGCCCCCGCGCCGCACCGCTTGCGTTCCGGGCCGGCGCGGGGCGCCCCATGACGACATCGGCCGCCGAGGGGAAAGCGTGGACGCACTCCTCGCCCAGCCGGTACCAACTGGACGCACCTTTCCGCTCGACCAGCACGAAGACCACCCCCGCCAGCCCCTTGAGGTGATGCGAGACCGTCGACTGCCCCACCTCCACGGCCTCGACGATCTGCCGCACCGTCATGGGCTCACCGCTGCGCGCCAGCAGCGTCACACCCTGAATGCGCGTGGCGTCGGCCGGCGCCTTGACCTGGCTCGCGTACCGCTCGACCTCGGAGCGTTCCAGAAAGTCTTTCATCGATAATCGACGACAATCGATGAGCCGGCCATGCGATCCCCTGCCACCCCTCGCCTACTAGTTCGACATGTGTCAACATAGATGCATGTCGAATACGAGGGTGCTGCCGCTGCTGGAACCCGAGGCCCCCGAGACCCCCGAGGCCGTGATGCCGTGCTGCCCTCCGCTCACGGAGCGCCCGCTGACCGCCGACGAGGCCGAGAAGACGGCCCGGATGTTCAAGGCGCTCGGCGACCCCGTGCGGCTGCGGCTGTTCTCGGCCGTGGCCTCACATGAGGGCGGCGAAGCGTGCGTGTGCGACATCTCCGACGTCGGCGTGTCCCAGCCGACCGTCTCCCACCACCTGAAGAAGCTCAAGGAAGCCGGCCTGCTCAGCTCCGAGCGGCGCGGCACCTGGGTGTACTACCGCGTCGAGCCGTCAGTGCTCGCCGCGATGGGCAAGCTGCTGACGAGCGCCTCGATCGCGGCTTAACTCTGTGCTCGACGCCGCGCACAACTGATTCGAGGCGCGGCTCAGCGACCGCACGGAGGCCGGACATGACCAACCTCGACGACGCTTACCGGCTGACCGTGGGTGTGCCGTCCACCGAGATCTATCGCCGCCTGCGCACCGAAGCCGGCCTCTCGGACAAGGCCCCCGAAGCGGTGGCGCTCGCCCTGCCCAACACCTGGCACGGGGTGGTCCTCCACCACGAGGAGGAGCCCATCGGCATGGGGCGGATCATCGGCGACGGCGGCACCGCGTTCCAGATCGTCGACATCTGCGTACTCCCCGCCCACCAGGGGCGCGGCCTCGGCAGACGCATCATGGCCGCGCTCACCGAGGAGCTGGAGCGCCGGGCGCCCGCCACGGCCTACGTCTCCCTCATCGCCGACGGGCCCGCGCGCTTCCTCTACGAGAAGTTCAGCTTCGCCGACACCGCCGAGCACGGCTCGATCGGCATGTACCGGGTGATGGGGGCCTGAGCTCGCCTTTCAACAGTCCAGACTTTCCTGAATTCAGGATTCTCTGTACTCTCATCGTGTGCTGACCGTTGCCTCAGAGATCGACGTGCTGGCCCGCTTCGGCCGCGCGCTCGCCGACCCCATCCGCTGCCGGATCCTGCTCGCCCTGCGCCAGGCGCCGGCCTACCCGGCCGATCTCGCCGATGCCCTCGGCATCTCCCGCACCCGGCTCTCCAATCACCTGGCCTGCCTGCGGGACTGCGGCCTGGTCGTCACCGTGCCCGACGGCCGCCGTACCCGCTACGAACTCGCCGACGAACGCCTCGGCCACGCCCTGGACGATCTGCGTGCCGCGGTGGTCGCGGTGGAGGCGGACAAGACCTGCCCGGACGGGGAGTCCGAGGGCTGCTGCTGATGACCGCGATATCCTTCGGCCCCTCCCCCGCCCGCCGTGATGCGCTGGCCCGCCGGATACGGCTGCTGATCGCCACGACCATCACCTACAACGCCATCGAGGCGGCCGTCGCCCTCACCGCCGGCACCCTCGCCTCGTCCACCGCCCTGATCGGCTTCGGCCTGGACTCCGTCATCGAGGTCTCTTCCGCCGCCGCGGTCGCCTGGCAGTTCTCCGCCCGCGAACACGCCGTACGCGAGGCGCGAGAGCAGACCACGCTGCGGATCATCTCGGTGTCGTTCTTCGCTCTCGCCGTCTACGTCGCCGTCGACGCCGTCCGTGCCCTGACCGGCACCGGCGACGCCGAGCACTCCCTGCCCGGCATCGTCCTTGCCGCCCTCTCCCTGGCGGTGATGCCGTTCCTGTCCGCGGCTCAGCGGCGTGCCGGACGTGAACTCGGCTCCGCCTCCGCGGTCGCCGACTCCAAACAGACCCTGCTGTGCACCTACCTCTCCGCCGTCCTCCTGATCGGCCTGCTCCTCAACGCCACCCTCGGCTGGTCCTGGGCCGACCCCATCGCCGCCCTGGCCATCGCCGTCATCGCGGCCAAAGAAGGACGCGACGCATGGCAGGGCAAAGGCTGCTGCGCCCCGACCACCGCACCCGCTTCCACCCCCTCGCACGGTGACGCGCTCGCGGACGCGTGCGGCTGCCGGCCAGGCTGCACCTGCTGCTCGTGAACATCGCGTTGCGGGAGGGACCCACAGCCGCTCGACACACCGATACTGACCAATCGGGCGACGGGCGGCGGCGACGGTGGACTGGACGGTGCCGGGCGGGCTGGCCTCCGGTCTGCTGATCGCGACCGTGACCGCCCCAGTCGGGGTGTCCGGCGCGGTGTTCCTCCTCCCGGTCCAGCTGAGCGTCTTCGGCGTACCCAACCCGGCTGTCACACCGACCAACCTGCTCTTCAACGTCGTCGCCGGACCCGGCGCCCTGTGGCGCTACCGCCACGACGGCGCCCTGCGCGGCGACCTCACCCGGCGCCTGGTGCTGGGCACGCTGCCCGGCGTCGCCCTCGGCGCCGCCGTCCGTGTCTACGCCCTCCCCGGCCCGGACGTCTTCCGGCTCCTGATCGCCACTCTGCTGCTGCCGCTCGGCTTGTGGCTGACCCTGCGCACCCTCACCCCCGGCCGCCATCGCCCGCCGCCCGCGGGCGAGTTGCCCGCACGCAGCCTCACCGCCCTCGCCCTGGCGGTCGGAGTCGTCGGCGGCATCTACGGCATCGGCGGCGGCTCCCTGCTCGGCCCGATCCTCGTCGGACGCGGCCTGCCCGTGGCCCGCGTCGCCCCGGCCGCGCTCGCCGCCACCTTCGCCACCTCCCTCGTCGGCGCCGCCGCCTACACGCTGCTGTCCCTCGCCAGCAGCGGAGACGTCGCCCCCGACTGGTGGCTCGGCCTCGCCTGCGGCACCGGCGGACTGATCGGCGGCTACCTCGGCGCCCGCCTCCAACCCCGCCTGCCCGAACGAGCCCTACGCCTCTTCCTCGGCACGCTCGCCACCGTCCTCGGCGCCCTGTACGCCGCCCAGACCCTGAACTGAGCCCCAGCGCAGGCAAGCCCCACACGGCCTCCGGGTCTGGCCCAGGAGGATCCGACGGACTCGCGGGCCTGCCGCTGAGACCGCTCAGCCTCGGTCACCGCGGACAGGCGGCCGGTGCCCTACGCGAGCAAGCCGGCGATCTCCCTGGCTGCCTCGCGGGCGGGGCGGCCGACGCCGATGAGGGTGGCAGAGGCGGGCCCGGTCCAGTCGCCGTAGCCGAGCAGGTGCAGGCGCGGCTCCTGGACTGCGCGGGTGCCCTCCGTGGCGATGTGCCCCCGTCGGCCGCGGAGTTGGAGCGGGGCCAGGTGGGACAGGGCGGGTCGGAAGCCCGTGCACCAGATGATCGCGTCGGCCTCGGCACGGGTACCGTCGGCCCATTCAACGCCGTCGGGAACCAGCCTGGCGAACATCGGGCTCGCCTTGAGCAGGCCCCGATCCCGAGCCTCGCGCACAGGCGGTACGGCGACGATGTCGCCGAGCGACGCCACGCCGCCCGTGTCCGTACTCCCCTCGTCGAGGGCGCGGCGGCGGGCGGTGGCCGCGTCGAACAGGGCACGGCCGTCGATGTCGTCGGCCAGATAGCGGGGCGGGCGCTGGGTGACCCAGGTCAGCTCGGCGTCGTAGGCCAGGTCGGCGGCGATCTGAGCACCGGAATTGCCACCACCGACCACCACGACGCGCTGCCCGGCGAAGTCACTCGGGTTGCGGTACTCCACCGTGTGCAGCTGACGCCCCTCGAACACCCCACGCCCTGGTACCGCGGGGAGGAAAGGGCGCCACCATGTGCCGGTCGCGCTGATCACGGCGCGGGCATGCCAGGTACCGGAGTCGGTCTCCACGCGCAGGAGTTCAGCGTCCCGGTGCACGCCGATCACCTGCACCGGTCGCTCGATCGGCAGCTCGTAGCGCTTCTCGTAGTCCCGCAGATACGCCACCACGTGGTCGGCATCCGGGTACTCCTCTCCCGTCTGCGGCGGCATGAGCCGTCCCGGCAGCGAGGAGAAAGCCGCAGGCGAGAAGAGGTGGAGCGAGTCCCACGTGTGCTGCCAGGCACCCCCTGCGGCAGCCTGGGCGTCGAGGATGACGAAGTCGATGCCGAGGCGGCGCAGGTGGTAACCGGCGGCGAGGCCGGACTGGCCGCCGCCAATCACCACCACGTGCGTACTACGGGTCATTCAGCGGACCGGCCATGCACGAAGATGAGCGCCACCAGCGCCAGACCGACGGCCCCGCCTACGAGTTGAGCTCCGATGAAGCCCAGCAGCGAGCCCGGCGCAATACCCGCGAACGTGTCGCTGAAGGTACGGCCGATCGTCACCGCCGGGTTGGCGAAGGACGTGGAGGACGTGAACCAGTACGCGGCGCCGATGTACGAGGCCACCGCCACCGGCGCGAACCGCAGCTGATTCGTGCGGGCCAGGCCGAAGATCAGCAGGATCAGCCCAGCGGTGGCCACCACCTCGCCCAGCAGCAGATGCCCGGCCGAGCGGTCGTGTGTCGACCACTCCACCAAGGGCTTGCCGAACATCGCGTCCGCCAGGATCGCGCCCGCGATCGCACCGACAACCTGTGCGGGGACGTACACCGCGACCTCGCGAGCCGTGACACCGTCGCCGCCCCGTCGGGCCGTCCACCACTCGGCCAGCGTGACCACTGGGTTGAAGTGCGCGCCTGACACCGGGCCGAGCAGCAGGATCAGGATGCCGAGCCCGAAGACGGTGGCGATCGAGTTGGCCAGCAACTGCACCCCCACGTCCTGCGTCAGCTCGGTCGCCTGGATGCCGGAGCCGACCACGACGGCGACCAAGAGAGCGGTGCCGAGGAGTTCGGCCGCGGCCCTGGAAGTCAGCGGGGTACGCGGCGGGGTGGCACCCGGCGCGGGCTGGGGCTCATGCCCGGAAGCGGCAGAGGCTGTGGCGGCTTCCCCGGCTCTGTCGTGCTCGGCTCTGTCGTGCTCGGCAGCCTCGGTGGCGGTCAACAGGACTCCTTCATTGCAGTCGCCGTAAGGCGGTGATCAGGGGCAGGACCGCTTGACGTTGTTCTCGGCGGCGGCGCGCGCGGTCTCCGCCAGGTCGGCGAACTGGCCCGCGAGGGCGGCGATGACGTCGGGCTTGAGCCGGTAGTAGGTGAACCGGCCACACGGCTCGGTCTCCACGACCCCGGCCTCGCGCAGCACCTTCAGATGGTTGGAGAGGTTGGTCTGCTTGGCCCCCGTCTCCTCGATCAGATGCGTGCTGCAGAGCGTCTCCCGGGCGAGCAGGGTGACGATCTGGAGGCGGAGCGGGTCCGCGAGAACCCGCATCAGATCAGTGTCGACTGACGTCATCATGGACTGATACTCTCACATCAGTCCAAGCTGATACCAGCCCGGACTGAACCCTGGGACCCGCATCCCCACGCCCGTGGAGCCCACGCCCCGAAGGGGATTCCCATGACCGCATCCACGCCCCCCGCCCTGCCAGACGAACGCCTGGCCTCCGACATCGCGAGCCTCGCCCTGCGCTACCGCGGGCACTTCTCGCCGGAGACCGTCCAGCGCCTCGTCATCGACTCCAACGAGCGTCTCGCCGAGCACGCCCGCGTCCGCACCCACCTGGTCGTGCCGGCCGAGCATCCGGCCACCGAGCGCCTAGACGCGCTTGCCCACCTCCAGGGCGCCCCGGGCAGCGGCCTGCCCCGCGTGATCTTCGGGTGCAGCCACAACGCCGGCCGCTCCCAGATGGCCGCGGCACCCCTCACCCACCGCGCCCGAGGCCACGTCACCGCCTCCTCCGCGCCGGTCGTTGCTCAGGTGCTGACCGAGGCGGGTGTGGATCTCACGGACGCGTTCCCCAAGCCGCTGACCGACGAGGTCGTGCAGGCCGCCGACATCGTCATCACCATGGGCTGTGGGGACGCCTGCCCGGTCGTGCCCGGCCGCCGCCACCTGGACTGGCCGGTCACCGACCCCGAGGACGCCCCGATCGCCATGGTCCGCGGTATCCGCGACGAGATCGACGCCCACATCACCGAACTGCTCGACTCGCCGGCGAGCACCTGAACCCCGTACCCGAACGACACTCTTGATCCGCTCACGAAGGAAGAACCCATGTCCTCCAGCCCGCTCGCCTCAGTGCTGTTCGTCTGCGTCCACAACGCCGGGCGCTCGCAGATGGCCGCTGGTTTCCTGACCCACCTCGCGGGCGACCGGATCGAGGTCCGCTCCGCCGGCTCCATCCCCGGAGACCAGGTCAACCCGTCCGCGGTCGAGGCGATGAAGGAGGTCGGCGTCGACATCTCCGCGGCCGAGCCGAAGATCCTGACCACCGAGGCCGTCCAGGCGTCCGACTACGTCATCACCATGGGCTGCGGCGACGCCTGCCCGATCTTCCCCGGCAAGAAGTACCTCGACTGGGCCCTGGAGGACCCGGCGGGCAAGGGTGTCGAGGCCGTCCGCCCCATCCGGGACGAGATCAAGACGCGCATCGAGGCCCTGATCGCCGAGATCGATGCGCAGCAGGGGGCGTGACTCCAGTGACTGAACGGAACCGACAGCACCGGCAGAGACGGCACGGCCCGGCCACCTGACCGCGCTCCTGCTCGAAGAGCTCCGGGTCGCTCAACAGCTGTCTGAACCGTTGGAGTCGCGCCTTGCGGTTGCTGATCAGCCGGATGTCTTCTTTTGTGAGGGCACCGCCGACAGTGGTCCTGGCCGACCAGGAGCCGAGCCAACTCGGCTTCGTCGTCGCGGACCAGCCGCAGACTGCTTTCGGGGACCAGCCTTGGTCTTGCCTTCCTCCACAGTTTGGTCCTGAGCGTGGCCACCTGCGGCCGGTCGTCGAGGAGGAATTCTGTGATCAGACGACTGCTGCGGGTGTCGTAGAAGTAGGGAAGTCCGGTGCCACGGATCTCAAGGTCCGAGAAGTCCTGCCGTGTGACGTCGAACTCCGGATTCAGCAAATCGATGTGGAGACGCCGAGCGATGGGCGGATCGGGCTCGGCCGTCTGGTTCCTCCAGTCCGGCGGTACAGCCGGCATGGGCCCTGTGTCGCCTTCGGCCACGAGGGACTGAACATCTTCGCGTTGGACCCTGGTGAGCACGGATTCCAGCCGCTGCCAGATCGCGTCGGTGACCGCTGCTGTGAACGCGGCAGCAACACGCGATCCACGGTGAGGACGGCAGGAGGCTGTACGTCAGCCCGAGAACGAGGTCGAGTTTGCCGGTGTCGTAGTCTGCGAGCGGCAGCGAGACCACGGGGCCAGTGGGCTGTGTGGGAACCGCCTTGTAGATCGGCCGCCCCGACAGGAACTCAAGAGGCGCGGAAGGCCCAGCCGTCCGGCCCGAGGAGGCGGTTCAGCTCCCCCACACGTCGGGATGACTGGTCGACATCGGGCTGTACCTATGGATGAACGAGCCGCGCCAGGGAGGCGAGAAGCACTTCATCTGGGCCACCGAGCAGTTGGAAGCGTGGGTCGCCGAAGACCCAGTCATCCGGCAAGTCCGATGGATTGTTGACTCGGTGCTGGACTATGTCACCACGCGCCGTCGTGAACCGGGAGTCCGTGGAGCCAGCCCGTCCAGGTCGTACAGGTCGTACAGGCTCTCCAGGAAGTCGATCTCGTCGAGCCGCCCCCACCAAGGGCCGCCCCGGCCGCGCAAGTAGTCAAAAATCACGTCGCGTCACCGCCGTGATCCTCGGTGTGCTTTGCCATACCAACAAGGGTTCGGCCTGAGTCGTGGCCCCAGGATGAGCGTACGTCGACTCGCACGGAGGGCTATTGGGGACACTTGGATCTCTCGGTTCAAGCGAGTGGCGGCGTCATCCCGGCCTCCAACGTGGCGAGGTCTGTCACTGACGCTCGCCCAAACCGGCGTGCTGCACCCCGCGTCGATCTGACCGACCTGTGCTCCAGCCGCCATCCATCGGCCAACGCAGGGGCCCATTTTCGCTGAAGAGCCACCCGTTCCCCCGTCGCTACAGGCGACCTGGCCAGCACCCTCAACACACCTGACACCCCATCAGAACAAGCGTCAAATGAGCGTCCTTTCAGCGTCAAGACATCGCTCGTTACGCCCACACTGCACATAACGCGCACGCGCAAAACCCCAGGTCAGGAGCCCTTCTTGGCAGGCTCCAAAATAGCCACGCACTCCACATGACGAGTCAATGGGCACGAGCGTGAAACAGCCGAAAGGCGATCTGCGCAGGTCAGTGAAGCGCAGCCACTCAGCGTGGCAGGTCACGGGCCTCACTGGTCTTCCAGGACATTTGAGTATCATTCAGATGGGCGCCCCCACCCCTTCCCGACCAGGAAGAACCCAGGTCGGGGCAGATGTGGCGGCACCTCCGGGACGACTCAGGGACATCTGGCCTCGATCGAAGTGCTCCAAACCGGCTTACCTCACGAATGACACCTGGTCCCGCCTCCCGTTCTGTACGTGTCCATACGCCACATTCCGCTCCTACGGAACGACGAGGCCAAACTTGGCCCCAACAGGTGACGACGAATGGGACACACCCGTGAAACGACGGCATCCAGCGCCTTCGCCTGGGCAGCAGACGTTCCCAGGGCTATGAGTGACGCAGATCAACCAATCCCGTCCAGCTCAGCAAGGGGCGCTGATATAGCGAGACTTCGCGCCACAAAGGTCATGTGCTGAAGGTTTCGACCCGATTCCAGACGGAATCGTTGCCCGGCTGACGCTGCCCTGGGTCCGGTCGCGCAGCCACCTCTCCCCCCGCACCCGCCTCTGGACCCCGGGAGTCCGCAAGGCGAGTGAGGCATCGTGCGGCCTTCCGATTGGCAAGCCAGGTCCAGCAATGCGCGAACCCCGTCGTGCCGTCGTTCCACTCGCCGGGACTCCGTATGCGCATACGGAGTCCCTCCTCACGTCGTCGTGCCACGGCGAGGGCCAAGGACTGCTGCGCGGCTGGAAGCCCCGGTTCGGTGACGGGCCGCAGGCTGCGGTCTTCCCACCACTCAGGGATGAGAGCGTGGGACAAACCTTGACTTCGGTCTCATCGACGAACGGCGCACCCAGCCAGCCGAATCCGTAACGCTGTGCGGTGGTGACGTCACCGGCGTCCTTGCGGATCCGCTGGGCCAGCCAGCCCTCGGTAGGCGGACATGGCATGCGCCCGAGTCGGCAACACCGGAACGTACAGCGGTACGGACATGGCGTCCCCCTCGGCGCTGCCCGTGCGCGGTTTCCTTCACGTCCCTTCAGAGTGAGACCTTCCAAGGGGCCCGGAAAGGGCTCCAATCGGCCAACACGCGCCGGTACGCCCTCAGGACGTGCATCTCACCCGGCATGACCGCACGGGACGCGCTCAGGAATCTCCATCCGTGCGGTCCGGCAACCATCTGGACGCCTGTTCGCGGCTGACGCGATCCGTGTCCACGTACCACTGCTTGCGTCGGCTGTCCCACCGCGCACCGAGCAACCGCTTCGCCTCGTCCTTCTCGGCATAAGGAACGTTCAGGTAGAGCCGACTCCCGTGCCGGGGCGTGCCCGGATCCGGCGAGGGTCGGGAGGCCCTCGGATTCCACGCGGCGCGCTCCTTGCGGGCTCGCTCGATCACGCGTCCCACCCGTTGGCACGCGGCGGGGTCCGTGAGACGCATCATCAGATCTGTCGGGCCCGAGTTCGCCAGCAAGTTGAGCGACCCGTGCCACAGGACCGCGGCATCGAGAATGAGCACTTTCTCGTGCATGCGGTCGCGGAACTCCACCTGGCAGCCTGCCGCGTGCAGTTCCTGGACGAGTCCGCGGACACGTTCCACGGCTGCGTCCGAGGTCTGCTCCTCCGGCGGCCGGGTACGGACGGTCACACTGACTCCGTCCGCCACTCGTTTGGCCAGCCGCGTCGACCAGGCCCGTACAGGCCGTGGGTCGATGAAGGGGCAGTAGACCTCGATGCTGTTCCTGGCCCGGTCGATGTCCCAGCTCACGGCGCGAGGCACCTCGTCGGCCGGAAAGAACGCCGGCCGGGCGAGTTCTTCCTCGGACAGGGATGCGAGTTGCGCGGCTTCCCGCACGGGGATGAGCTGGTCGACTGAGATGCACTTGGCGTGCGCTTCGAGATGGTCGAGCATCCGGCGCGCTTCGCTGGTCGCGGACAGGTGCTGCCGCAGATGCTCGACGTCCGCGATGACGATGAGATGGTCCTGTGCCCGGCTGAGCGCGACGTTGAGCAAGCGGCAGGTGTTCGAGGACAGCCCCGCGCCCTGGAAGAAGTAGCCAGGCTGAGTGCCGGCCCCTGCCGTCGTGTCCAGGATGACAATGGGGCGCTGGCTGCCCTGGAAGCGGTGCACGGTGTCGACCAGGCCTTCGAACTGTTCACCGAAGCGGTAGCCGAGGCTGCTCTTGAGCGCCTGGACCTGCCTGCGATACGGGGCGATCACAGCGAGGCGATCGGTTGCCCTCTCCCCGACCGGTACGTCGTCCCACTTGCGGCCGGGCAGCACGCCCTCGTACTGAAGCCCGCGGACAAGTTCGTGTACGGCGGCCTCATGAACGGTGTTGGTCTGGTGGTCCCGGCCACGGATGCGCTGATGAGAGGTGTCCACGAGGATCAGTGGTGCGTCGACCAGCCCGTTGAAGGGAATGCGCGAGGCGTCGTCGCGGCCTGTCTTCAGTGGTGCGTCCGGGTAGGCGACCGTGTTCACCAGGTCGCAGATCGCGCTGCGCATGCGGTACTGGGTGTCGAGTGCCACGAGCCGCGCATCCGGCAGCACCGATCCGCCTGCGCTCACCAGCCCAGCGCTGTGGAACACGTCCCGGGCCGTCCACTGGCGTGCGTGCTCCCGCTCGGCATCCGTTGCCTTGCGGTCGGTGTCCCCCTTCGTCACCGCCGGCAGCTGGCGGAAGTCCCCGGCGAACACGATCCGCTTTCCTGCCAGCCCGGCGGCGTACCAGGCGGACGGCAGATTGACCATCCCGGCCTCGTCGACGACGACCACGTCCACGCGGTCGAGCAGTTTGCGCACCTGCACAGCCATGGTGGCCGTCGCACCGAGTACCCGGCACTTCGAGCGCACGGTCTCCGTGATCCTCCTGCGCTGTTCCTCCAGTTCGCCGATCTGCTGCTGGAGGTGCTCGGCCTGGGACAGCAGAGTCGAGCGTGCGGGCAGCCCGGCGAGCCTCGGCTGCTCGGCCGCGAGGGCCCCTTCCAGCCTCTCCACCTGGATCCCGGCCCGTCGCGCGTCACGTTCCGCCGCCGCGAGGCCCGTCGACGCCTGCTGGACTTCGATGCGGGCCTGGCCGAGAGCGGCCTGCGCCTTGTCGAGCAGCGCCTGCTTACGGCCGGCGAAGATGCCGCTCGGGGCCCCTGTCTTCCTGATCACTTCCTCTTGCGCGGCAATGACGGATCGAGCGGTGCTCTGAGCCTGGATGTGCCTTTTCCGCCTGGTGTCCGCATCGGTGTGAGCACGCCGAACATCGGCGAGATCGGGAGCCCACCCACCCTGTCGTGGACGGCGATGCCTTCCCGCGTGTGCTGGAGGGCCTTGGCGAGCTGCGCGAGGGACTCGTCGAGGTGGGCGCTCAGTCGTGCCGCGATCCGCTCGGCGTCGACCTGGTCGCCGTACTTGTCCCGCAGCGAGGGGACGGCTATGTCCCCCGCGCGCTGCACGAGCCCACCGTCGAACCCGTCCTCTCCGGAAAGCAGTTCGCATATGCGTTCCAGCGCCTGGTCCACGGCGACCTTGGTGGGAGCCAGGAAGAGCACAGAGTGCCCCTGGCGGTAGGACCCTTCGATGATGTGTCCGACGACTTCACTCTTCCCTGTCCCGGGTGGGCCCCAAAGGAACAGCACCTCACCGGCGAGTGCTTGCTCCACCGCCTGGCGCTGACGAGGGTTGAGTTTGAGAGACGCCCAGTCGGCGACCCATTGGGCCGTGACACCTCGGCCCCTGCCCAGCTGCGGAGCGCCTCGTCCGAGGGCCCAGGACGCTCGATCCACCCGGACGGGGTGATTCGGCCGGCCCACGGCCTCCAGCCGTTCCGCGAGAACACGCCAGGGTGCTGCGTCGTCCTCCCGGATCTGCACATGGGCGGGCATTGCTCCGAGGTCCGCCTCGGTCACGACGCGGACTTTCCCTTCGGGCATGCGCGACACCTCCGCCGGTGTCCACGCGCCCACCGAACGCGACGCCCGCACCAGCGCGGCCCTGCCGTCGAGTCCGTCCAGCCACCTCTCGCAGTCGAACAGGTACTCGTGCCGACCGTCGGCAGTGGCTACCCTGCGCCCAGCAGAGAGCGAAACCTTGCCGCCTTCCTTGCCGTCGCCGCGCAGTTCAGCCGCGACTTCCAGGCGCGCCGCCGCCAGCAGCTCCTTCACCGGATACGGCAGTCCCTCGACGTCGTTCAATACCGCCCCCTGTCGCCCCACGAACCGGGCCTCCCATGAGGCCTGCGCCGAAAAGGGCGACCCCAAGCTCGACGAACAGAGGAGCGAGCATCTTCGGCCAGAGACAGGAGAGCGGACATCCGTTGACACCGTCAACGCGAAGGCATCATGCTCGTCAACAAGGTGACGGTATACGCTCCCTACGGGACGTACCCACCTTGTAGCGACGGGTGAAGCGGGGAGGGCCAGTGGGCCTGGAGACGGTCGACGGACGGTTCCGGATCTCGGGGATTCTGGGGCGCGGGAACATGGGCGAGGTGCGCCGGGCCGAAGACCTTCGGGCCGCCCCGGACTCCCCGTACCGGGAGGTCGCCGTCAAGACCGTGTTGCGCAGCCGGACCGGAATCGCCGTCGACGCCTCGGGGTCCGGGAAGGAGATCGACCGCTTCCGCCGCGAAGTGCGGATCATGCGCATGCTCTCCAAGGGCCATCCCAATCTCACCCTGCTGATCGACGGCGGCGTGGACCAGGCACCGCCCGGCAGTGGCCTGCCCTACCTGGCCATGGAGCTGCTGGACGGTCATCCGCTCGCGGACCTCATCGACGAGGAGCCCCAGCTGCCGGTCTCCTGGGTCGCCGCCATCGGGGCGCAGATCGCCGCCGGTCTCGCCGCCGCCCACACCGCTGGGGTCGTCCACCGCGATCTGAAGCCAGCCAACGCCATGCTGACCCGCGACGGCACCGTGAAGGTCCTCGACTTCGGCATGGGTTCGGTCGTCGACGATCCCGACCAGACACGGCTGACCAGCACGGGCGTCAGCGTCGGCACGGCCCGCTACATGGCACCCGAGCAGTTCCGTGCCGAGCACGTCTCCGCGTCGGCCGACCTGTACGCACTCGGCTGCATCCTGTACGAGTTGCTGATCGGCCGGCCGCCGTTCTCCGCCCGAACCCCCTACGAGCTCTCCGAGCAGCACCAGCACGAGGAGCCGCCGCGGCTGACTCTGGTGCGCCCCGACCTGCCGGCCGAGCTGGTCCGGCTGGTGGACCGCCTCCTGGAGAAGGACGCCGAGCACCGGCCCGAGAACGCAGCCCTGGTCCGTGAGGCACTGGTCCCGCTCGCGTTCGCGCCGGACGACACGGCCGCGCTGCTGGCTCCGCACTGGCAGGCGATGGACCCGGTGGCGCGGCTGCGCGCCCTGCTCCCGGAGCCTGCCCCGGCCGCGCCCGCCCCCGTGCCGCGCAGGGAGCCGCGCCTGCCCGAGGCGATGGACGTCTTCGGTATCCATGCCGATCTGATCAGCGAGTACGAGGACTTCACCAAGAGCGCGACGGTGATTCGCGACGCCCGGATCGAAAGCTTCGTCAAGGAGGACCTGGCGGCGAAGTCGCAGTGGCCCGACCCGTGGCTGTCGCTGAACCCGTTCTTCGCCGACGGCGGCCAGGTCACCGACCTCGTACGGGACGGGATGCTGCACCCGAAGTGCGCGGAGATCTTCCAGGCCAGCAAAAAGGAGACCTCGCCCCGCCCGGACGGCCGGCCCCTGACCTTCCATCTGCACCAGCGGCAGGCGATCGAGGCCGCGCAGGCGGGTGACTCCTATGTGCTGACCACGGGCACCGGTTCCGGCAAGTCGCTGTCGTACATCGTCCCGATCGTGCACCACGTGCTGAAGGAGCGTCAGGCGGCGGGAGCGGACGCGGGCGGCCGGGTCCGCGCGATCGTCGTCTACCCGATGAACGCGCTGGCCAACTCGCAGCTGGGCGAGCTGGAGAAGTACCTGCGCCACGGATTCGGCAAGGGCCGTGAACCGGTCACCTTCGCCCGCTACACCGGCCAGGAGTCCACCGAGGAGCGCCGCGAGCTGCGCAAGAACCCTCCGGACATCCTGCTCACCAACTACGTGATGCTGGAGCTGATGCTGACCCGGCCGGACGACCGGTCCAGTCTGATCCGCATGGCGGAGGGGCTGCAGTTCCTCGTCTTCGACGAGCTGCACACCTACCGGGGCCGGCAGGGTGCGGACGTGGCCTTCCTGATCCGCCGGGTGCGTGAGGCCTGCCGGGCATCGGCGACCCTCCAGTGCATCGGCACCTCGGCGACCATGTCCACCGAGGGCTCCTGGGAGGACCAGCGGCGTGAGGTGGCCAAGGTGGCCACAAGGCTGTTCGGTACGACTGTGCTGCCGAAGCGGGTCATCGGCGAGACCCTGGTCCGGGCGACCGAGGAGGCCCCCGGGACCGTGCCCGCCGAGCGGTTGCGGGTGCCGGCGGCGCCCCGCTCGTACGAGGCGCTGACAAAGGACCCGCTCGCCCGCTGGGTGGAGTCCCGGTTCGGTCTGGAGCGGGAGAAGGGGACAGAACGGCTGCGCCGCTGTGCCCCGGACACCGTCGAGCAGGCGGCGGCCGAGCTGGCCGCACAGTCCGGGGTACCGGAGGAGAGCGTGCGCGAGGCGATCCGGACGACCCTGGAGGCGGGTGCGCAGGCCAAGCATCCGGTGACGGAGCGGCCCCTGTTCGCGTTCCGGCTGCACCAGTTCCTCTCCAAGGGCGACACCGTCTACACGACGCTCGAGGATCCGCTGACCCGGCCGCTCACGCGCACCTACCAGCTGGAGCAGCCGGACAGCGACGGCAAGCCGCTGTTCCCGCTGGCGTTCTGCCGTGAGTGCGGCCAGGAGTATCTGACCGTCTGGCGTACGGAGGACGGCGGCGCGTTCCGGTACGAGCCGCGTCGGGACACCTCCGCCTCCGGGGGACGCGCGGGCGAGGGCTACTTGTACCTGGGCATGCCCGGGGAGGACTACGAGTGGCCGGCCGATCCGCAGAAGGCCGTGGACGACCGGCGGTTGCCGGAGTCGTGGCTGGAGCGGGACGGAAACGACGTGACGGTCGTCAAGAAGTCCTACCGGCCCCGGCTGCCGAAGCGGGTCGTCGTGGACGCCCACGGGAACGAGTCGGGTGAGGGGCTGGTCGCGGCGTTCGTCCCGGCGCCCTTCCTGTTCTGTGTGCACTGCCAGGTCTCCTACGAGCAGACCCGTGGCCGGGACTTCGCCAAGCTGGCCACCCTGGATCAGGAGGGCCGTTCCTCGGCGACCTCGCTGATCTCCGCGTCGATCGTGAAGTCCCTCCGGGCGGTGCCGGAGGAGAGCCTGGGCAAGGAGGCGCGCAAACTCCTCACCTTCGTCGACAACCGGCAGGACGCCTCGCTGCAGGCCGGACACTTCAACGACTTCGCCCAGGTGACCCAGCTGCGCGGCGCCCTCTACCAGGCCGCGGTGCGAGCCGGTGAGGAGGGGCTGCGCCACGACGACCTCGCCGAGGCCGTCACCGAGGTGATGGGCCTGACGCCCAACGAGTACGCGCCCGGCACGGACCTGGCTCCGTCCATGGAGCGCCGGGCCACGAAGACCTTCCGGGACGTCGTGGGGTACCGCCTCTACCGGGACCTGGAGCGCGGTTGGCGGATCACGATGCCGAACCTGGAGCAGACGGGGCTGCTGCGCATCGACTACGAGGATCTGGAGTGGATCGCCGCCCACCCCGAGCGCTGGCGGTCGGCGCACGCAGTGCTGCGCGACGCCGACCCGGCGCTGCGTGAGGAGGTCGCCCGTACGCTGCTCGACTTCATGCGGCGTGCCCTCGCGATCGATGTGCAGTACTTCCGCGACGACTTCGACACCCTTCAGCGGGCGAGCGAGGAGCGTCTCACGGGGGCGTGGGTGCTCAGCGAGAGCGACCAGCCGACGGTCGGAACGGCCTATCCGTACGGTTCGCGGCCGGGTATGGAGCGCTCCGCGCTGTTCCTGTCGGCCCGCGGCAAGTTCGGCAAGTACCTTCGGCGCAACATCCCCGAGCTGCGCGACCTTCCGCTGGACGATGTCCAGTGCGTCATCGAGGATCTGCTGAAGGTGCTGCACGGCGAGGACCTGGTGCGTGAGGTGGACGCGACCCCCGAGCAGTCCGGCCCCGCCTACCGCCGCCGTGCCGCGCAGAAGCGCACCGGTTACCGGGTCTCCGCCGCTCACCTGATCTGGCGGGCCGGCAACGGCGAGCGGGGCGCGGTCGACCCGCTGGCCCGCACCTACAGCAGCGGCGAGGGCCCGCGCGTCAACCCGTTCTTCCGCGACCTGTACCGGACGGCCGCCGCCGAGCTGGCCGGTCTGTACGCACGGGAGCACACCGCTCAGGTCCTCCCGGAGGACCGGCTGGAGCGCGAGGAGCAGTTCCGCAAGGCCGAACTGCCCTTGCTGTACTGCTCGCCGACGATGGAGCTGGGCGTGGACATCTCCTCGCTCAACGCCGTGCTGATGCGTAATGTGCCGCCGACCCCGGCGAACTACGCGCAGCGCTCGGGCCGTGCGGGCCGTTCCGGGCAGCCCGCGCTGGTGACGACGTACTGCGCGACGGGCAACAGCCACGACCAGTACTACTTCCGCCGCTCCCAGGACATGGTGTCGGGTCAGGTCGCCCCGCCGCGTCTGGACCTGGCCAACGAGGATCTGGTCCGCTCCCACCTGCAGGGCATCTGGCTGGCGGAGACCGAGATGAAGCTCGGCACCGCGATCCCGGAGGTCGTCGACGTCGCGTACGACCCCGAGGGCACCGACCGGCCCGATCCGCAGATGACGTTGCCGCTGCGTGCGGAGGTCCGTGACCGGTCCCTGGACGAGGACGCCCGCAGACGCGCCGCCGTCACCGCTCGTACCGTTCTCGCGCCGCTGATCGCGGACTTCGAGGCGACGACGTGGTGGTACGACGAGTGGATCGAGGACCGGATCGAGCGGGCCCCGCAGGAGTTCGACGCCGCCTTCGACCGGTGGCGCCAGCTGTTCCGGGCGGCCGTCATCGATCAGTACGAGCAGAACAAGCGCGTCGTCGACCACACCCTCTCGCAGGGCGAGCAGAGCCGGGCGCGCAGCCGCCGCCGGGAGGCGGAGACTCAGACCAACCTGTTGCTGAACCGCTCGGTCGACAGCAAGTCGGTGATGAGCGACTTCAATCCGTACCGCTATCTGGCGTCCGAGGGGTTCCTGCCCGGCTACAGCTTCCCGCGGCTGCCGCTGGCCGCGTACATCCCGCGCTCCGGCAACCGCCGCAACGCCGACGGCGACTACCTCCAGCGCCCCCGGTTCCTCGCGATCCGCGAGTTCGGCCCAGGCGCGCTTATTTACCACGAGGGCGCCCGCTATCAGGTCACCCGGGTGCAGTTGCCGCCGGACGCCTCGGGCGAGCTGGCGACCGCGGAGGCCAGGCGCTGCGCGGGCTGCGGCTACCACTACGCGGTCAAGCCCGGCACCGACCAGTGCGACATGTGCAAGGAGCAGTTGAGCGCGAAGCGCACCGGTCTGCTCCACCTGCACACCGTGTACACCACGCCGCGCGAGCGGATCTCCTCGGACGAGGAGGAGCGCCGCAGGGCCGGTTTCCGTCTGGAGACCTCGTACGCGTTCCAGGACCACGGGGCCCGCAAGGGGCGCCTGACCTCGCATGTCGCCGATCACGACGGGGTGCCCGTCCTCGATCTGGACTACGGCGACTCGGCGACCGTGCGCATCACCAACCTCGGCCGGGTCCGCGACAAGGAGAACGAGCCGGACGGCTACTGGCTGGACCTGGGCGACGGCCGCTGGCTCAACGACCGGGCCGCCGCGGACGCCATCGAGGGCACCGGCATGCCCGTGGTCGACGAGGACGGCAACGAGAAGCGCCGCAAGAAGCGGGTGCTGCCCTTCGTGGAGGACCGCCGCAACATTCTCGTGGTCACCCTGGAGGAGCCGCTGCCCGAGCCGGTCGCGCTGTCGTTCCTTTATGCGCTGGAGCGGGGCATCGAGGCGGCGTTCGAGCTGGAGGACTCCGAGCTGACGGCGGAGCTGCTGCCACCGGACGAAGGGCCGCGCCGCCGCATGCTGTTCACGGAGGCCGCCGAGGGCGGTGCCGGCGTGCTGCGCCGGATCCAGCACGACAAGGGCGCCCTCGCCGAGGCGGCCAGGACGGCCCTGGAGATCTGCCACTTCGACCCGGAGACCGGCGAGGACGAGGGCGGCCCCACGGACGACGAGAAGTGCGCCCGCGGCTGCTACGCCTGCCTGCTGACCTACGCCAACCAGACGCACCACCGCCAGCTGAGCCGGCACGCCGCCCAGCCGCTGCTGCTGCGGCTGGCCGAGGCCCGTACCGAGCGGGAGGACCGCGGCGAGTCCCGCAGCGAGCGCTTCCGCAGGCTGGCCCCGGCCACCGCGTCCCCGAGTGCCTCGCCGACCCCGGTGGAGGCCGATCTGGCGGCCCTCGTCGCGGGCGGTGACCTGCTCGGCTGGCTGAAGGCGAAGGGCTACCGGCTGCCGGACGAGGCCAATGTCCTCGTCCCGGAAGCGGGGGCATGCCCCGATCTCGTCTTCCGGCTGGACGGCGCCAACCTCGCCGTGTTCGTCGACGTCCCCGGCCACACGCCCGACTCCAGCCGCGACATCGAGGCCGGGTACCGCCTGGAGGAGCGGGGCTGGGATGTCCTGCGGTTCCCGACGGACGCGGACTGGGACGCCATCGCCGACCTCAACTCCACCTATTTCCACCTCCGTTGACCGCTCCGCCGCCCACTTCCACGACCTTTAGGAACCGAGACATCTCATGAGCCTCACGTACACAGCCGGCTCGCTGGTCGCCGCCCGTGGCCGGGAATGGGTGGTGCTGCCCGAGAGCGCGCCCGACATGCTGGTGCTGCGTCCGCTGGGCGGGAGCGACGACGACATCGCGGCCGTGTTCCCCACGTTCGAGGACGTACGTCCCGCGGAGTTCGCGGCGCCGAGCCCGGCCGACCTGGGCGACCAGCGCGCCGCCGGTCTGCTGCGCACCGCGCTGCGCATCGGGTTCCGGTCGGGCGCGGGCCCGTTCCGCTCCCTGGCGTCGATCGCCGTGGAGCCCCGCGCCTACCAGCTGGTCCCGCTGCTGATGGCACTGCGGCAGCGCACCGTGCGGCTGCTGATCTCGGACGATGTCGGCATCGGCAAGACCGTCGAAGCCGGCCTGATCGCCAAGGAGTTGCTGGCGCAGGGCGAGGCGACCAAGCTGGCCGTGCTGTGCTCCCCCGCGCTCGCCGAGCAGTGGCAGGGCGAGCTGCGGGAGAAGTTCGGCATCGACGCCGAACTGGTCCTGGCCTCCACGGTGTCGCGTCTGGAGCGCGGCCTGGAGCTGGGCCAGTCCCTGTTCGACAAGCACCACTTCACGATCATCTCGACGGACTTCATCAAGTCGACCCGACACCGCGAGGACTTCGTACGGCACTGTCCGGACCTGGTGATCGTCGACGAGGCGCACTCCTGCGTGGCCGCCGACGACGCCACTCAAGGCGGCACGTCCTCCACGAACCAGCTCCGCTACGAGCTGCTGCGCAGGATCTCCGCCGACGCCGACCGCCATCTGCTGCTGCTGACGGCGACCCCGCACTCCGGCAAGGAGTCCGCGTTCCGCAACCTGCTGGGCCTGGTGCGGCCCGAGTTGGCGACGCTGAACCTGGAGACCCCGGCGGGGCGGGCGAAGCTCGCCGAGTACTTCGTGGCCCGTAAGCGCGCCGACGTCCGCACCTACCTCACCAAGGAGGACGGCCTCACCGACGACTCCCTGGCCGAGCGGACCGCGTTCCCCTCCGACCGCTGGACGAAGGACGAGCCGTACAAGCTGACCCCCGCCTACCGGGCGCTGCTGGACGACGCCATCGCCTACGCCAGGGACCGCGTCCAGGCGGCCGGTGAGCAGGGCAAGCGGGAGGCCCGGGTCGCCTGGTGGTCCGTCATCGCGCTGCTGCGCTCGATGGTGTCCTCGCCGGCGGCCGCAGCGCAGACCCTGAAGACCCGTTCCGAGTCCGCCGCCGCCCGCACCGCGCAGGAGGCGGATGTGCTAGGCGCCCCGGTGGCCGCCGACTCCGCGGACAACGACCGGCTGGAGGGCATGGACGTCGCACCGGGCGCCGCCGAGTCGGAGGAGGCGGGCGCCAGGCTGCTCGAACTCTCGCAGCGGGCCGAGCAGTTGGTCGGCCCGGCCGAGGACGCGAAGCTGAAGGCCCTCACCCGGCACCTGAAGGGTCTGATCGCCGACGGCTACCACCCGATCGTCTTCTGCCGTTACATCCCCACCGCCGAGTATCTCGCCGAGCAGCTCGACGGCAAGCTCGGCAAGAAGACGAAGATCGCCGCCGTGACCGGCACCCTCTCCCCGCAGCAGCGTCTGGAGCGCATCGAGCAGCTCGCCGCCGAGTCCGCCGAAGAGGCCGGCGACCCGGCCGTCCGCCGCGTGCTGATCGCCACCGACTGCCTCTCCGAGGGCGTCAACCTCCAGCACCACTTCGACGCCGTCGTCCACTACGACCTCGCCTGGAACCCGACCCGCCACGACCAGCGCGAGGGCCGCGTCGACCGCTACGGACAGAAGCGCGACCAGGTCCGGGTCATCACCATGTTCGGCGAGGACAACGGCATCGACGGCAAGGTCCTGGAGGTGCTGTTCACCAAGCACCGGCAGATCAAGAAGGACCTGGGCATCTCCGTCTCCGTCCCCGACGAGACCGCCTCCGGTGTCACCGACGCCGTCGTGGAGTGGCTGCTGCTGCACGGCCGACAGGGCAGCCAGGAGAGCCTGTTCGAGCTGGACGGCCACCAGGAGTCCTTCGAGCGTATCGAGCGCGAGTGGAACTCGGCCGCCGAGCGGGAGAAGACCTCCCAGTCCAAGTACGCCCAGCGCGCCATCCACCCGGAGGAGGTCGCGCGCGAAGTCGCCGCCGTACGGGCCGCGCTCGGCGGCGCCGACGAGGTGCGCGGCTTCACCCTGGAGGCGCTGCGCGACCTGGACGCCCTGGTCCGGGACCCGCGCGACGGCAGCGGCGACTTCACCGCCCAGGTCGGCGGCACCCCGGCCGGCCTGCGTGACGCGCTCGCCGCCACCCTCGGCGGCCGGCTCGTCGAGGAGGACCGGGAGATCCCGTTCCGCACCACTCCGGCCATCGCCCGTGGCGAGGCCGCCCTCGTCCGCACCGATCCGGCGATCGGGGCCATCGCCTCGTACGTCCTGGACTCGGCGCTGGACGCCAACACCCTCGGCCCGCGCCCGGCCCGCCGCTGCGGTGTGGTCACCACGGACGCGGTGACGATCCGCACCACGCTCCTCCTGGTCCGCTACCGCTTCCACCTCACGCTGCCGTCCCGTACCGGTGAGCGGCAGGTGGTCGCGGAGGACGCCCGTCTGCTCGCCTACGAGGGGATGCCGTCGCGCGCCCGGTGGCTGGACGACGACAGCGCCGCCGCGCTCCTGGCGGCCCGCGCCTCCGCCAACACCCATGAGCAGCTCGCCCGCAACCAGATCACCCGCGCCCTGGACGGCCTGCCGGACCTGTCCGCGCATCTCACCGAGTACGGCAAGACACTGGCCGCGGAACTCGACGCCTCGCACCGCCGGGTCCGCAAGGCCAACGAGGAGATCGTCCGCGGCCTGAAGGTCGTCCCGCAGGAGCCCGCCGACGTCCTCGGCGTGTACGTGTACGTACCGCAGCAGCCCGTTTCTACTGTGCCCGGAGCCGAATCCTGATGTCCGCCGCCACCCGCACCGCCCTGGCCTTCACCGCCGTCACCACGGTCGGCGGGCTACTCCCCGCCGACATGCTGCTGCGCATCGCCGAGGCCCGGAACCTGCCGGGCACCAAGCCCGGCGACTACGGCCTGCCCTCCTCGGTGCCCGTCCGCGACGAGGCCGAGCGCGCCTGGGAATACCTCAAGCCGCTCTGGCGCGACCTGCGCACGGCCCTTCCCTCGGACCCGAAGACGGGCGCACCGGCCGCCGACCCGACCGGCCGGGCCGGTACCGACTGGCTCGCCCAGCTGTTCCGCAAGCTGGACTTCGGCGCGCTGACGGAGGTGGGACCGCACGGCATTCCAGCCGACACCGACCCCGACAAGCACTTCCCGGTCTCCCACCGTCACGGCCGGGCCCTCGTCCACCTCGTTACCTGGAACCAGGACCTGGACAAGCGCGCGGCGGGCCAGGTCCCCCCGCAGTCCATGGTCCAGGACTGCCTCAACCGCACCGAGGCCCATCTGTGGGCGGTCCTCACCAACGGCCGCCGCGTACGTCTGCTGCGCGACTCCTCGTCCTTCGCTACGGCTGCCTACGTCGACTTCGACCTGGAAGCCATCTTCGACGGCGAGCTGTTCAGCGAGTTCGTGCTGCTGTACTGCGTGCTGCACGCGTCCCGGTTCACGGTGGCGGAGGGGACGGCGGCCTCGGGGTGCTGGCTGGAGAAGTGGCGGACGGTCGCCATAGAGTCCGGCAGCCGGGCCCTCGACCACTTCCGCGACGGCGTCCAGGCGGCCCTCACCGTCCTCGGCACCGGTTTCCTCAGCCACCCGGACAACACCGCCCTCCGCGCCAACCTGGACGTCCACGCCTTCCAGACGGCCCTGCTGCGGCTCGTCTACCGCATGATCTTCCTCTTCGTGGCCGAGGACCGGGGCGCCCTGCTGGACCCCGACGCGGACGAGCGAACCGTCGACCGCTTCACCCGCTACTTCTCCACGGCCCGCCTCCGCCGCCATGCGCTACGACGCCTGGGCACGGCACACGACGACCGGTACCGCGCCCTGGAGCTGCTGATCGAGGCGCTGGGCTCCGAGCAGGGCCGCCCCGAGCTGGGACTCAAGGGACTCGGCGGCCTCTTCAACGACACCCCGGCCGACAAGCCCCTGCGTGGCGTGCGGCTCGCCAACCGTCACCTCTTCGAGGCCGTCAAGCACCTGGCCCGCGTACGGGACGCCGGTTCCGCGCGCTGGCGTCCGGTGGACTACCTGCGCATGGGCGCCGAGGAACTGGGGTCCGTGTACGAGGCGTTGCTGGAGCTGGTGCCCAAGCACAGCGCCGCCGACCGCACCTTCGAACTGGTCGACCGGATTGGCAACGACCGCAAGAAGACCGGCAGTTACTACACCCCGACCCCGCTCACCGAGACCCTCCTCGACTCCACGCTGAACCCGGTGATCGACGACACGGTCAAGCGCGGGGAGCAGCGCGCGAGTGCCGAGGGGCAGCCCGACCCCGCCGACACGATCGTCGAGGAGCTCCTGTCCCTCACGGTGTGCGACCCCGCGTGCGGGTCGGGGCACTTCCTGGTGGCGGCGGCACGGCGTATCGCCAAGCGGGTCGCCGCAGTGCGTGAGCGCAACCCTGAGCCCACGGACGAGGCCGTGCGTCACGCCCTGCACCAGGTCGTCGCGCGCTGTGTGTACGGCGTGGACCTCAACCCCCTGGCTGTCGAGCTCGCCAAGGTGTCCCTGTGGCTGGAGGCGATGGAGCCCGGCCGCCCGCTCGGCTTCCTCGACGCCCACATCAAGCACGGCAATGGCCTGATCGGGGCGACGCCCGCGCTGATGCGGGACGGGATCCCCGACAAGGCGTTCAAGAAGGCCGAGGGCGACGACGAGGGGTGGGCACGGCAGCTCCTCTCCCGTAACTCCCACGAACGCGAGGGCCAAGGCGGCCTGTTCGAGGTCGAAACGGAGACGAAGGTCGCCAACGGCTCGTTCGCACGCGGGCTGCGCCGGATCACGGCGGCCCCGGCCGGTGACCTCAAGGACATCCGTCGCAAGGAGGCCGACTACCAGGACTGGGCGAATTCCGCGGAGTATCTGCGGGCCCTGCATCTGGCGGACGCGTGGTGTGCGGCGTTCGTCTGGGTGAAGAGGGAGGAGGCACCACCGGCCATCACGCACAAGGTGTTCCGGGGGCTTGAGGACGCCGAGGGGGACGCGGCACCGCAGTCGACCCACGACGAGATCGTGCGGCTGCGGGACCAGTACGCCTTCTTCCACTGGCACCTGGAGTTCCCGGAGGTCTTCGCGGTTCCGGAGGACGGGGACGTGGCCTCGGGCGCGGGGGCGGTCGACTCGGGGACGGGGTGGGCCGGGGGGTTCTCTTGTGTGGTGGGGAATCCGCCGTGGGACAAGGTCGACTTCCACGACAAGAACTACTTCAGTGTGGTCGCCCCCGAGATCGCGGAGATCGCCGGGACGGCTCGGCGCAACCGGATCGCCGAGTGGGAAGAGGAGAACCCGGAGGCCGGGAAGCGGTACCGGGAGGCGCGGCGCGCGGTTAAGGGGACGTTCCACTTCGCGGGGGATTCTGGAGTGTTCCCCTTGTGCGCAAAGGGACTGACCGTCAAGGGCGTTAACTCCCTCCAGACGGACTCCCTTTTCGCCGAGCGCATGGCAAACGTGGTCGCGGCCGAGGGACGGTTCGGCCTGATCCTACCGACTGTCATCGCGACCGGGGCAGGGTCTCAGTATCTGTTCTCGGACTTCACCCAACGTGGGGTTCTGGCATCGCTGTACGACTTCGAGAACCGTCGCCCAAAGTCGCCCGCGTTGCCGCAGGGCGGCCGGTGGTTCGAGAGTGTGCACGCCAGCTACAAGTTCTGCCTGTTCGCCCTTACTGGACGTGCCACGAGCGCGGACGCCAGCCGCTTCGGCTTCTTCCTGTCCGACATCACGGATCTGGAGGACCCGAACCGGGTGTTCGCCCTGGACCCGGAGGACCTGGCCCGAATCAACCCGAACACGGGCACCCTCCCGGTGTTCCGCACGCAGCGCCATGCGGACATCACGGCCGGCGTGTACCGACGCGTGCCGGTGCTGTGGAACGAGAGGCGCCGGGGCGGCAACCCTTGGGGCATGTCGTTCAAGCGCCTCTTCGACATGACCGATGATTCCGACCTCTTCCGCAGCCGCGAGCGGCTTGAGGGCGAGGCGTGGGAGTTGCGGGGCAACGTCTTCGAGCGGGGCGAGGAGCGGATGCTACCTCTGTACGAGGCGAAGATGGTGGACTTCTTCAACCACCGTGCCGCCGACGTGGTGAAGAGCTTGACCGCTGTCAACCGCCAGAACCAGCCCAAGTACCTGCCCTCCCAGGAACTGCAAGACCCCGCGCGCCTGGCCCTACCGCTCAACTGGATCCAGCGGGACGGCAAGATTCCCACGCGGCGTAACAACAAGGACGTCCAGGTCAAGGGCATCGAGCTGCGGCTCGCCGACGAGCACTGGGACCGTGATTGGCTCTGCGGCTGGTGCGACGTCACCGCCTCGACCAACGAGCGCACCGCTATCCCCGCCTTCCTCCCGCGCACAGCTGTCGGCAACACCTACTCACTGATGCTGCCGCGCGTCGCACCGCCACTGGTCGCCGCCCTGATCGCGACCCAGTCCTCGCTCGCCTTCGACTTCGTAAGCCGCCAGAAGATCAGCGACGCCCACATGAAGCCGTTCATCTGGAAGCAGCTCCCCGTCCCCACCCCCACCACCCTCGAACCCCACCTCCCCTACCTCCTCCCTCGTGTCCTCGAACTCGTCTACACCGCCTACGACATGACCCCACTTGCCCGTGACCTGGACGACGAGGGCGAGCCGTTCCAATGGGACGACGACCGCCGCGCCCAACTGCGCGCCGAGTTGGACGCGTACTTCTTCCACCTCTACGGAATCTCCCGCGAGGACACCGACTACATCTTGGAGTCCTTCCAGTCCGAGTCGGGCGGCCTGAAGAACAACGAGATCTCCGCGTTCGGCGAGTACCGGACCAAGCGCCTCGTCCTTACCGAGTACGACCGCATGGCCACCGCCGGTCTGACCCTGGAGAACCCCCTCACGGAGGGCGAGTCCGGCACCTACCGCTCCACCCTCACCCCGCCCCCAGGCCGGGGCCCGCGGCACTCCGCCTGACAGCCCGACCCCGACCCCCGTTCAAGAACGCGAGCGGGCCCAACCACCGTGTCCGGGCCCGCACTTCGGGGTTCGGCGTCACGCGTACCCGTACCCCAACCAGCCCCGCACCACGCCACCCGGCGATTCCCGTCGAAACGGAGAACCTCAGTGACCACTGACGCCGACCAACTCCGCGACGGCATACCCGCGATGAGCGAATACGACGAGCAGGTGTGGGCCTGGCAGCGCCGCAACAACCGCCGTGGTCTGCCTAACTGGGCGAGCACTGCCCTCAGTCGCACCGGCGAGGCCGCCGGGAAAGCCACCGGACAGGTCGCCGATGTCGTCCCGGACGCGATCTCGGAACCGATGCGGCGCGCGGGCGACGCCGTCGCCGAGAAGACCATGCGACCGGCGCTGGCGGGCGCGGCAGCGTTGCTCGAACTGGTCAACGAATGGGCTTTGGAGCTCAACGACCCGAAGAACGTCGAGAAGCTCGCCCGCAAGCAGGGGCTCGAACTCGACAGTTTCACCGAACTACGGAAGCAGGATCTCAAGGTCTGCGACCGGCTACTGACCCGCAACCTGACCGGCTACTGACCCGCAACACCCTCAAGTGGCGCACCGCCGACGCGTTCTAAGGCGGCACCATGGGCCTGCTGGCCCGGGCCCTCGTCGCCGGTATCCCCGCCTCGATGACGGCGGAACATCCTCGTCATCCAGGTCCTGAGCACGTCGATCGCGTCGCGTATCGCGTACTCGTACGGCTACGATGCCAAGGACCCCGACGAGCAGGTCTTCATCCAACGCCTCGTACGCCGGTCCTTCACGGCCCAGGCGGCCAAGGCCGAGCCGTTGCGTGACACCGCTCGGGCGGCGCACGCCATCAAGGGACGCGTCAAGTGGTCGGAGAAGCTCCGCAGCGACCGCCGTCTCCTGGCCGCCCTGGAGAAGTTGATGCAGCAGCTCGGCCCGGCAGGCACCAGGGTGCCGGTGCAAAACGTGGCCAAGGTCGTACCGTTCGTGGGCATCCTCATCGGCGCCGGCATGAACTCCGCGGTCCTCGGCAGGGTGGCCAAGGACGCCCAGCGGTACTGCCAGACCCGCTTCCTGTGCGAGAAGTACGGGCTGCCACTCCCGGCCGCACCGGCGTCCGACGAGGATGACGACCCCCAGGCCGACGCCACGTGAGTGCTGCGGTGGCGCCCGATCAGAGCGCCACCGTCGCGTCCGCCGCCCCCCTCAGGTGTGGTCCACGAACCGCACGAACGACCGCCAGCCCTCAGGGCCGACCGCGAAAGCCGGGTGGCTCACATCCTTGGAGTCCCGTACGTGGACGGCCTGTTCGGTGATCGCGATCTCCACGCAGTCGTCGCCCTCACTGCCGCTGTAGCTGGACTTGAACCAGGCAAGGCCCGTCGTACCGCTGCTCATAGCTCTCCTCGGAGTCGCTCCAGCAAGGCCCGGGATTCGTTAGGGCTCAGGGCCTGCGAACGCAGTGTTTCATAGCGTTGACAGAGCGCACTCACCTCCTTCGAATCGGAGATCAGCCGCCCGTTCTTCTGCCCCTCGGAGTACCCGAGCCGCTGCCCCGCCGGAGTCTCCAAGATCCGCACCGGCCCATCCAGACACGCATGCAACCCCGCATCCAGCGGCACCACCTGAAGCGTCACATTGCGCGGAGCGCTGCGCTCCAGCACATGGTCGAGCAGCTCACGCATCGCCTCCGCGTCCCCGAACCGCCGCCGGAACACGTGCTCCTCGACGATGAAGCTGAACGGCACCGTGGGCCGCTCCCGCATCATCTTCTGCCGTTCCATCCGAGCCGTGAGCTGCGCCTCCAGCTCCGCATCCGTCCGCAGCGGGATCGTGCCCTCGAACACCGCCCGCGCATACGCCTCCGACTGCAACAACCCAGGCACCAACCGGCACTCATACGTACACAGGCTCACCGCCTCCCGCTCCAGCCGAGCCCACCGCCGGAACCACGCGGCGAGCCCCGCCTCACCCCGGGTGAGATGGCGGGCCGATTTCCGGAGCGCGCCGGTGTTGCCGGTGGCCTCCTCCGCGCGCTCCACGAACGCCTCGTCCGGCATGCGACGCCCCAACTCCACGGACTCCACGGACTCCACGGTGTGTTTGGAGAACCGCACCCACGTACCGAGTTCCTCGCGGCTGAGCCCCGCGTGCTCGCGCAGCGCTTGAAGGACGGCGCCGAACGTGCGCAGACTGTCCGACGGGTGAGGTTCCCGCTCCCACTCCCCCGTCGGGACCGCCCGAACCGTCCCGACGCCCCCGGCCGCCGCGTCCCCCTCGACGTTGCCCATCCGCTGCCCCTCTCTCCGCACGGCACCACAACAGTGCCTCACAGCCCCGCACTTGCCACTCAGCGTGACGAATCATGCAGCGTACTGTCCACCCTTTGTGTCCGTACGCTGACTCCGCGTACGGGGTGCCGCGCTCCCTCTCACCCGCCCCCAACGGCCACGCTGGCGCCATGAACCACGCCACTCCCCAACTCGGCGCCCCCACCCGCACCTTCACGCAGCTTTTGTCGTCCACCCGGCGGGGCGCCCGGCTCGCCCGACTGCTCGCCGTGACCGAACTGCGGTCCTGGAACACCCCGCAGGACCTCACGGAGCGTGCCGAACTCGTCGTATCGGAACTTGCCACGAACGCCGTGCTCCACGGCCGCGTACCCGGTCGCAGCTTTCGCCTGACCCTCGCGTTCGACGCCTCGCCCGGTCTCCTTCGCATCGACGTCACTGACGCGCGTGGAGACCGGTGGCCGCAGGCCCGTCCCGTGAGCGCCGTATCAGACGCCTCGCTCCACACCAGCGGGCGCGGCCTCGCGCTCGTCGCGGCGGCCGCCGACCGCTGGGAGACCCTCCCCTTTCCGCCCAGCGGCAAGACCGTCCGGGCGGTGCTCTCAGCACCGTGAGGGGCAACGGCCCTCACCCACGGAGAATGCACGCGCGCCACGCCTCCACGAACGCCGCAGCCGCCCCTCCGCGACAGGAACACTCGCCTCAAATGATATCTCTCAAAGCTAAGGAATGGTATCGTTTCACTGACGTAAATCGTCTCCGAAGGGATCGCGCACATGGCCAGAACCGTTATCGACCTCGACGAGGACATGGTCGCCGAAGCCATGCGCATCTTCGGGACCAAAACGAAGGCCAAGGCCGTCCGCCTCGCCATGGAAGACGCCGTCAAGAGGCACCTGCGACAGGAGGGCTTCGACGCCATGGACGCCGGCGAACTCGACTTCAGCGAGATCGTCGAGAACACCGGCCCCCGTAACGCGGACGGCTCCCTCAAGCGCGGGGGAGGCCAAGCCGCCTGATGCAGGACCGCTATCTGATCGACAAGTCCGCCCTCGCCCGCTGGACGAAGCCGAGCGTCAAGGAGGTGCTCAAGCCTCTGCATGAGCGCTACCTGCTCGCCGTATGCCGCCCCACCGAGTTCGAGATGATCCACTCGGCACGGGACAGTTCGGAAGCGACACGTATCAGCACCTGGCTCCACGCCTTCGACTTCCTCGGAACCGACGACGACGCCTTCAGCCGCGCCCTTGAGATCCAGCGCCATGCCCTCAACGCGGGCTTCCACCGCGCCCTGTCCCTACCCGACCTGCTGATCGCCGCCACAGCCGAACTGAACCAGCGAACGGTCCTCCACTACGACGGGGACTTCGACATGATCGCCTCCCTCACCGGCCAGCCCACCGAGTGGGTCGTCCCACCCGGCAGCGCCGACCGGTGAGCGTGCGGCCTCAAGTCACCTGTGCAACCCCGCACCGCTCAGCAAGTGAGAGCGCGAGCGCGTCAACGCCTACACGGGCAGCGCGGGGAACACGGTCACGGAGCCGTCCTTGTCCCGGGCGATCTCGATCGCCACGTCCATCGGGCGACCACTGACCGAGACGCCGGCACCCAGCTGGTGAATACGGTGTGCCGCGCTCATGAGGCGATCGACCTCACCGGTCGTGAAGACGGGTCGCAGACCGTTCGGGCGTGCCAGTTCCAGGGCCGACAGGCGTACCAGGACAGCGGCGATGCCCGACTCCAGTTCGTCGAGGCGCTGCTGGTCGCGCTTGAGTGCGCGGGTGAAGTTCTCGAAAGAGTTGCCGGGTTCGCTCTGGGCGTGCTCGACGGCCTGGAGGACGACGACCCGCCGCTTCAGCGCGACAGCCAGGGAAGCGAGTTCGAGGTGGGCGCGGAACGTGCCGCCGTGGTCGTCGACGCCGGGGAACGACTTGGTCAACGTGCCGAGTTCGACGGCCTCGCCCTCGGGCAGTCCGTCGAGCGCGCTCTGCCATCGGGCAAGGCGGCGGTCGGCTTTGCCGAGCGCCGTGTTGATGGCATGCACCGCCGAGTCGAGTCCCAGCGAGACACCGAGCTTGCCCTGGTCGAGCAGAATCGCGGTGGCTTTGTCGATGGCGTCGCGGCAGCCGTCGAGTTCGCTGTGCTCGTCGTCGAGCTTGTCCTCCTGAAGTTGCTCCAGCAGTTGTGTGATGTGTTCGATGGCCTGCTGGCGCTTGCGGTCGGCGTGCGCGCTCACGCCCACCGCCACGGCCATGAGCACGAGTGGAGCGGCCACGGTGAGCGCCGTGCCGCCGGCGGCCGCGGCACCGGCGGTCGCGCCGGCCCCGCCGGCCGTGCCAGCCGCTGCCGCTCCTCCGACCGGCACGAACCTCGCTTTGGAGGCGATCCTGCCCGTCGAGCTCACGAGCTCACCGTAGATGGCACCGGCCGCCCCCTTCGGCACCATCGGGCGGACGAGGCCCTGTCCGAACTGGGCGGCGACCTTCGCCGGAACCACCATGCGATACAGATTCTCGCCGGAAGCGGTCGCTCTGGCCGTCGTGAGGGAAGTGCGCGTCGACTGCGTGATGAACTGCGACAGGTGCTGCGCCAAGGGGCTCGCGGCGTCGAGCGGGATGCCACGGCCTCGGTCGATCTTGTCGGGCAGCGGATGCGCCTCCAGCGTGACGATCGGCTGGTCGGCCAGGACGGCCAGCACTCCGCGCAGTTCAGCCAGGCGCTCAGCGGTCATCGACTCGCCCGCGGTCACCCCTGACACCCGGACGTCAGCGGTCGCCAGCGTCCACACGGGCACGGTCGTCTTGCGGTCGTCAGTCATCGTCTCCCCTTGTGATTTGCAGCGTGCTCGTGGCCTCGGTCGCCCTCACCGCAGGTGCACCCGCCCGTCCAGCCCCTCCAGGTGCCGCGGCATCCGATTGCCCTGCCAGTTCAGCACCAGCCGCTCCCGGGCGCGGGTGATCATGACGTAATACGCCATGCGCAGGGCTGCCGACGTGGGGTCGGCGGCGGAGTCTGACTCCGCGTCGGCGATGACGACCGTGTCGAAGTCGAGGCCCTTGGCGCTGGCGCGGTGGACGAGGACGACGCCTGGGCGGGCGAGGTCGAGGTCGCGATAGCGGCCGGAGGAGGCCGCCGAGCTGTAGAGCTGGGGCTCCTGGGCCAGGCCCGCGCGCTCCAGGCGGCGCATCAGGTCGGCGGCCGTACGCGCGGAGTTGACGATGACGCCGATGCGGTCCCGTGGGTGCCGGGCCGCCAGGGCGGTGATGTCGTCGGCGAGGTCCTTGGTGCCGGAACAGTGGCGGACCACGGGCAGCGTCCCGCTGCGGAAGGGGATGTCGGGTCGGGTGCCGCCCGTGCGGAAGTGCTCGGCGAGGGAGGCGATCTCGCGGCTGTTGCGGTGGTTCCCGCCGATCTCGACACGGCGAGTGGAGCGGCCGAGGGCGTCGGTGATCTCGGTGAGGGTGGAGTTCGTCTCGGTGAGGCGCTGGCACTCGTCGGCGAGGACCGTGACGGAGGCGGCGGCGATACGGGCCACCCGGTAGAAGCCGGGCGACAGGTCCTGGCCCTCGTCGACGACGAGGTGGGGTGTGGTCGTGTCGTCCTCGCCGAGCGTCTCGGCGGCCTGGCCGGTGAGGGCCGTCCAGTCGAACCAGCCGTCCTGGGTGCGCGGTGCGCCGTATCCGAAGTGGCGCAGAACCCAGCCGTGGACGGTGGCGGCCTCGACGGGGGCACCGGGGACCGTGAGGCCCTGGAGCGTGTCCCGCAGGAGCTGGCGCAGGAGGTTGGAGCGGGTCAGGAGCAGGGTGGGTCTGCCGGTGAGGGAGAGGTGGACGGCGCGGTGCGCGGCGAGCAGGCTTTTGCCGCTGCCGGGCGGGCCGCTGACGACGTGGTTGCCGGTCAGCGGTAGGGCGTCCAGGCAGTCGCGCTGGTCGGGCGTGAGGTCCGGGTGGAGGACGGGGGCGTTCGCGGTGGTCATGGGCGTCATCCCAGGGCCGTGGCGGCCGCGTACTCGCGGCTCGCGGTGAGGACGTCGGTGAAGTAGCCGGGGACGCGGGCGGAGCCGACGACCAGGGCGCGGTCGAGGAGGGTGTTGCCGGTCTGGCAGCTCGTCTCGGGCAGCAGGGTGCAGGCGTGGCAGGCGGCCCGGTTGAGGTTGCCGAAGCCCTGGCCGGTGTGCTCGGCACACAGCGGGTCGGCCGAGCACCAGGCGGCGGCTTCCAGCATGCGGATCAGTGTCTCGGCGAAGTGCGGTGCCTCGCCCTGCCGGACCAGACCGCCGAGGGTGCCTTCCGCGTCACCGGCGGCCGTGTAGACCAGCAGTCCGCGCTGGCCGTACTCGGGGCGGCCGTACACGCGCTCGCGCAGGCTTGCGGTGGTGTAGCCGGAGTCGAAGGAGAGCTGGCGGATGAGGAGGTGGGCGAGGGTGTGCAGGAGAAGGAAGCGGGGTGAGAGGTCGCTGCCGACCGTTTCGGCCAGTTGCTCGTCGCGGAACGACGCGTCCAGGTCCGTCCGGACGCCGTGGACGTGGGCCTGGACGCGGGGGTCGCGTTCCCAGGCGGTGAGGCGCTGCTCGTCGAGGGTGAGGACGATGCCCTCGCCGTAGACCTCGGTCGCGGGCAGCCAGCGCAGGCGGCCGCTGGTGTCGGCGCGTACGAGGGTGCCGTGCGGGGAGTGGCGGCGGAACCCGGTCAGGGCCCTTACCTCGCGCAGGCGGTCGGCGAGGACGACGCCGTCGATGTGCGCGTCGAGGGTGGCCCAGGGCTCCTCGCTCTCGCCGTCGAGGCCGAGGCCGCCGCGCCGGATCGCGAACTCCTTTGTGGGCTCCGGGAGTTCGACGGCGTCGAAGGCATACCACTCATCGCGGCTCACGTCGGGCTTCGCCGGCTCCGGCCGCTCGGCGGGCAGGGGCGCGGGTGCGCCCGTGGCCTCCGCGAGGAGCTGGTCGATGAGGCTGTCGGGGGCGTCGGTGTCCTCCTTGATCATGTCGCGGAAGACCTCGGCCCGGGGCGTGCCGTGTACGTCGATCAGGTTCGTCCAGTAGCCGTGGTTTCGGACCGTCTCCGCCAAGTCCTGTTCGGCCCGGGGTGGTTCGGCGGTCTGGGGGATGTCCAGGGCCGAGTAGACCGACGGGTAGTAGACGTTGCCGGCGGTGCGCTGCACGATGTGGACCTGCTGGCCGCAGGTGGCGTTGTCGATCCGGCGCTGCCAGGGGTTGCGGCCGGAGCAGTGGCCGCCCTGGGGGCCGAGGATGTCGAGCAGGTCCCGCTCGGCGCCGCACGGCTTGCCGCCCTCCCCCGTCGCTCCGCAGCGCACCGAGAGCGCTTCGAGCCCGGACGCGCGGTCGGCGACCCGGAAGCTGAGCCGGCGTGCCTTCCATGTCTGCTTCGACTCGGAGCAGGCGGCCCGTCGTTCGGGGGTGACGGTGGAGTGGGCCCAGTACCACCAGTCGACGTCGTCGAGGTGGCCGTCCGCGCAGATGCGGACGAACCGCATGGGGGTCAGGCGGGGTGCGGCGGCGCAGGATGTACAGACGGGCGGCTCGCCCGGCTTCTCGTGCTCGCGCAGGAAGCGGACCATGACCCGGCAGGCCCCGCAGAACAGCCAGCCGGGGAAGCGCACGTAGGGGACGCCGGGGCGGTCGGGCTGGTCGTAGCGGTCGTTGAGGGTGTGCGGGGCGGCGTAGAAGCCAGTGACGCCCAGGCGGTCGGCGAGCCGCTGGGACGGGACGGAGGGCTTGAGCTGCGGCCAGTTCTCGATGCCGGCGGCGACGAATGACTCGCCCTGCACGTCGAGTACGGCGCCGACGCCGAACGGCAGCACGGTCTGCGCCTGGCGGACCCGGAGTTTGCGCGTCACTTTCCTGCTCCCGTCACGGTGATCTGGCACTCTCGATCGACGCTGCGCATGGAGTTGAGGGTCTCCCACAGGCCGTAGCGCTGCTCGAAGCTCTTGAGCAGGTTGTGCTGTCCCTTGCCCTGGCTGCCGTAGTAGAGGCTCTTGCCCTCGGCCTCCGCCGCCTCGGTCTGCCGGTACCAGGCGTCCAGGAGGTAGCCGAGTTCCGCGCGGACGTCGGCGCGTACGGCGTCGGCGTCGGCTCCCGTGGCGTCGCGCTCGGCGACCGCGGCGCGCTCGGCGAGGGCGTCGGCGATCTGCTCGGCCTCGTCCTTGCGGCGGGTGAGCAGTCCGGCCTCGTTCTCCGCGGCCAGGCCGAGCCGGTGGCGGACGAGGATGACGAGCACGGCGTGCAGGGCGCGGCGGCGGGCGGGCAGGGACCAGGGGGTGATGCTGGCGGGTTCGACGTACCGGTAGAGGGCCCGGTGGTAGTCGATGAAGGTCTCGTAGTGCGAACGGTCGCGCGGGCGGGTGGCGTTGAAGTAGGTGACGACCAGTCCGGGCACGTGGTGCCGGCCGACGCGGCTGGTGGCCTGGATGTACTCGGCGGTGGTCTTGGGCTGGCCCTGCATGAGCAGGTACGCGAGCCGCTTCACGTCGACGCCGACGGAGAGCATGTTGGTGCACGGCAGGAACGAGACCGACCGGGGATCCGTCCACGGCCTTTCGAGGCGGTCGAGGAGGATGGGCTGGTCGGCGCGCGGCACGCTGCTGTCGAGTTGCTGCACGTGCTCGCCGTCCAGCGCGCGAACGCCCGCGCCCTCGTCGAGCGACCGGAGCTGGGCGGGGATGTCGTCGCCGGCCGCGGTCACGGTCCGGCCCAGCTCACGCAGGCTGTGGTGGTAGGCGACGAGGGTCCAGTAGTCGTCGCGGTGCTCCTCGGGGAGCTGGTGGACGCCCTGGAGCATGGCCGCGGTGGTGGCGACGGCGCCGCGGCCCGCAGTGTGGCCCTGGGCCATGACGCCGAGGTAGAGGCGGCCGGGTCGGCCAGTGTCGGGGACGGCGAAGAAGCTGTCGCGGGCGTCGAGTCCGGACGGCGGGAAGAGCTGGACGTCCTGGTGGTGCAGGGCGCGCACCTGCTCTGCGGAGCGCCGGATGGTGGCCGTGGCGGCGACGATCTTGGGCGGGCGGCCGGCCGCGTCGGTGCACAGCTCCAGGACGGCCGCTTCGTAGAGGCCGACGGTGGTGCCGAGCGGCCCGGTGAGCAGGTGCAGCTCGTCCTGGATGATCAGGGACGGAGGCGGGTTGCCGGTGCCGGCGCCGAAGAGACGGCCGGAGTCGGGCTCCCAGGCGAGCCGTGCGAACTTGTCGACGGTGCCGAGGACGAAGGTGGGCGGGTTCCGGTAGAGATGCTGGTCGACGACGGCGACGGGCAGGACGTCGTGGAAGGCGCACTCGTCACGGGGGCAGTTGAAGGCGAAGTCGTCCGGTTCGGCGCGCACTCCGTAGTCGGAGCGGACGCCGGAGCGGCTCTGCGGCAGGATGCGGGTGCCGCACCACGGGCAGCGGTCGAGGATGAAGACGTCTGTGGGGTGGCTGGCCTCGCGCTGCTCGTCGAAGGTGGTCTTGGCCGCCTCGAAGCTGTTGGGGGTGGTGCTTTCGCCGACCCACAGTCCGATGGTGATCGGCCTGTCCCCGAGACCGAGTCCGGGTTCGGTGCGGCGCAGGTGTTCCAGTGCGCAGATCGTGGTGGCGGCGCGCTGGAACTGCTGGGTGGTGAGCAGGCTGAGGGTGTAGCGGCTGAGCACGGCGGTTCCGTCGCCCTCGCCTCGGATCCGGCGCAGGGCGATGGTGAAGGCGGCCAGGAGCAGATAGGCCTCGGTCTTGCCACCGCCGGTGGGGAACCAGATCAGGTCGGTGGTCTCGCGGTCGCGGTGATCGGCGTCGGCGACGCCGTCGAGGGCGAGGAGGAAGAACGCCAGCTGGAAGGGGCGCCAGGCGGCCTTGGGGTCGACGGGCGGCTCGATGGCCACGGGCTCCGAGCGGTGGCGCCGCTGACCGGCCTGGTCGGGGGCGGAGTGCCGCATCTGGAGCAGCATGGCGCGCTGGGCGATACGGAAGGCGGCGAGGAGTTCGGGGCGGGCAGGATCGCACAGGGTGCGCACGCCCGCTTCGATCCGGGTGACCGCCTGGCGGACGCGGCCGAGGATCCGCTCCGCGGCCTCCCGCCCCCAGGGCGGCACGTCGACGGATCGCTGGCCCACGTACCAGGCGTGGTACGCGGCGGCGAACTCGGCCAGCTCCTCACGGAGTTGATCAGCGCTGACGGCCGGGTCGGCGAGGTGGGAGACGGTGAGCACGGGGGCGTCGAGCGGGCCACCGGCCCGGGTGGCGGGCACCTCGGCGCGCGGCAGTGCCTCGCAGGCAAGGAGTGCAACGCCGCCGTCCTCGCCGGGGTCCTCCCGGACGGCACAGCCGTGGCCGACGGCATGGGTGACCACGTGCCGGTACTGGAGGCGCAGTTCGCGTTCCTCGGGATCGCGACTGGCGAGCCTGACGCTGGGATACGGCAGCACGGCGCCGCCGGTGGGGCGTACCGTGAGCCGGCACTGGAACAGCATGTCGTCCCAGCTCGGCGCCTTGCCTTCGGAGCCGTCGTGGCGGGCGGTGTTGACGAGGGCGACGGTGACGAGCGTGCCGTCGCCGTAGGAGCGGCGGGTCAGCTGGATCTTCGCGCGGCCGTCGAGGACGGGCACTTCCGTCCGGTCAGGGCCGACCGTGTGTGTCTCCGGCGTGAAGGGGTGGCGCTGCCAGCGCCGCCCACGGCCGGGTTCGTTGCGCTGGGTCTCGTAGCGGGCGGCTGCGCAGCTCACCTCGACGTGGGTGGCGTCGGTGTAGAAGCTGAGGCCGAGGGACGCGGGCAGCCAGCTGTTGGTCTCGGGCACCGGGTCGGGAGCCGGGTCCACGTCGGGGGCCGCCTCCTCGGTGCCGGGCGCCTCGGGGTCGTCGGCCGCGAGGGCGAGCTGCCGCTGGAGATCGGCCTGTTGGGGGTAGAGCGTGCCCATGAGGTACTGCCGGTCGGGCGGTGCGTCGAGCACCTCGTCGTCACCGCCGGCGGGACCGACGAGCTGGCGGGTGAGGTAGTCGACCAGCTCCTGGCGGGGGTCCATGTGCGGTTCCTTCGGATGAGAGTGGAGAGTGGTGACGGGCGCGGCGGTGTACGCGCCGGTTGCGGCGGTGTATGCGCGGGTTCAGGGGGGCGGCGCCACCAGGCCGTGGCGGGCCGCATGACCGTAGAACTTCGCCTTGGCCTTCGATTCGATCTGGCGGATGCGCTCGCGGGTGACTCCGAAGACGACGCCGATCTCCTCCAACGTGCCCGGCTCGTCACCGTCGAGTCCGGTGCGCCGGACGAGCACGTGCCGCTCTCGCTCGGAGAGCTCCTCCAGTACGAGGCGCAGCCGCGCCATCAACTCCTTGCGGATCAACACGACGTCAGGGCCGGGCAGTCGGCTCGGCCCGATGATCAGGTCACCGAGCGCGGCGTCATCGCCGATGATCCGGTCCAGGGAGTCGGTGGGCCGGCTGATCCGGCGCACCTCCTCCACTTCGGCGAAGGTGAGGCCGCTGACGTACGCCACGTTGTCGACGGTCCTGGGGCGGCCTTCGTTCAGGAGCTTGCGCTCGGCGACGGCGACCTTGCTGACTTTTTCGTGGACGTACGCGGGCAGTCGGATCAGGGTGCCCTCGTCGGCGATGGCCCTCGTGATGGCCTGCTTGATCCACCAGGTCGCGTACGTCGAGAACTTGAAGCCCTTGGTGGCGTCGAACCTACGGACCGCACGCAGGAGTCCGATGGTTCCGTGCTGGACGAGATCGTCGGCGTCCAGTCCGCGTCCCTGGTAGCCGAGCGCGATCTTCCAGACGAGCCGCTGGTTGTGCAGGACGAGGCATTCGTAAGCGCGCCACCGCTCGCCGTCTCGGGGCAGGGCGGCAATCTCCTCCACCGGAACATCGCGGCCGAGGCGGTCGGTACGACCGAGGCGGTCTTCACCGCCGCGCAGGAGCACGGCGAGGCCGACTTCCTCTTCCGCCTTGAGCAGCACCTTGGCGGTGCCGCGCCGCCATCGGTCCGCCTCCAGCACCGCCCTGGCCGCGAGCACGGCGTCGGCCAGTCGCGGGGCCGTGACGGAATCGGCGGAGCGGGCGGGCTTGCCGCCGGCCGGCACCTTCGCGGGTGCGGCGCTCGGCGTCGCGGTGGATGCGGGTGCCGCGCGCCGCGTCTGACCGACCGTCACCGCCTGGCCAGACCTGACGGGACTCACAGACCTGACGGCACTTACGGACCTGGCGGGACTGACGGGCGGGCGGGGGCGGGTGATCGGGAAGTCGGCGGTCAGCTCACGCGCTTCGGTGGGGCTGAGCCCGTGCAGCCGTACGACGCCGTCGTGGGCGAGCTTGCCGACGCTGCCGCCCGCGTCGGCGTAGCGGGCCAGCATCCGCCGGGCCTGGGCCATGCGGACGGCCGCTGCGGAAGGGACGGCGGGCGATACCGGGGGCGCTGTCGCGGAAGGGACGGCGGACGATACCGGGGGCGCTGTCGCGGAAAGGACGGCGGGCGGTACCGGGGAGGACGCCTTCACCGACGGGACCGCGGCCCGGCGCGAGGCCTTCACATGGATGCCGACCGTAGCGAGCCCCTTCCTGAGCCTCGCTCGCTGCTCGTCGGTCCTGAGCCCGAGCCGTTCCGCTTCCGCCGCGAAAGCCCGCTGACTGACCACGCCCGCACGGGAGGCGCAGCCTCTCAGTCTCTTGATGACGGACGGCAACTCCGCCTCGATCATGCGCCGTTCGACCTCGGCCACCGGCTCCCCCTCATGCCCCCGCTCCAGCAAGCCTGCCGGAGATATCCACACTTTAAGACCGGAGTAGTCACATCCTCAACATATTCTGTGCATGCGTTTACTTGTACTCCTAGTCGCTTGACAGTGTCAACAGGTAATGTGACGGTGTTCGTGAAGACCCCGCCCCACCCGGAAGGTCACTCATGCCCCAGCCCGAACGCCTCCCCGGCACGCCCGAGTTCCGCATCAAGCTCCCCAAGGACGGCGGTGAGGCGCGCGGGCATCTGCTCGCCGAGTTCGGCGGCAACGGCACACACAAGTTCCTCCTGCGGGAGGGGTCGGCGGTGGCCGCCGAGGCATGGCCCGGACTCGGCGACCACGCCCGCCGGATCCGCGCGGACCTGCGCGCGAGAGGCGGGTTCGCGGACGCGCCCGCCTCTCCCGACGAGCCGCAGGCACCGCCGCGTTGGGTGGCGACCCGGGACATCGAGTGCAACTCCTCTTCAGCCGCCGCCGCGCTCGTGTACGGCTACGACGCGTCCGGGCCGGAGTCCTGGCGAACCTCCGAGGGCCACCCGCTCGCCGACTATCTGTCCACCGGCTGGCGGGCCCCGCGCAAGGCGTGGCTGGTGCGCGGTTCCAATGTCTCCGGGCACAACCTGGTGCGGCAGCTGTGGCTGAAGGAGGGGTTCGTCTCGCTCGCGGCCGCGCACCTGCCGCCCTTGGAGGAGACCGATCCGACGAAGAGCACGCTGCGCCGCTTCGTCGAGGACGGGTACGAGGGGGCGGCCTCGTACAACCAGAAGCGGGGTCTCGTCGACGAACTGCACGCCTTCCTGACGCAGATGCGCATCGGCGACACCGTGGCCACCATCGGCGACGGCCGGCTGCACATCGGGCGGATCACCGGAGACGCCGTACAGACCTCGTCGCCGGGCGGGCTGTCCAACCTGCGCAGGACCGTCACCTGGTTCACGAAGAGCCATGCGTACGAGGAACTGCCGGAGGAAGTGCAGCAGAGGCTGTCCGTCCAGCACGACGTCGTCGACCTGGCCGGCGTCCTGGACGCGCTGGACGCGCTCATCGGGCTTGCAGACGGTACGGACCCGGCAGCAACCGGCGACAGTGGCGAACACCCCGCCGCCGAACGGCCGGGGCCTCGGGAGCTCACGCTGCCGGACATCACCGAGGCACTCGCCGCCGAACTCCTCGTACACGACCGCGCCTGGCTGGACGAGATGCGTGAACTCCTCCTTGAAGAGCGGCAGTTGGTGCTCTACGGCCCACCGGGCACTGGGAAGACCTACCTGGCGATGAAGCTGGCCGAGTACTTCGGCGGCGGTCCGGAGCAGGTGAAGATCGTGCAGTTCCACCCGTCGTATGCCTACGAGGACTTCTTCGAGGGGTTCCGGCCCGTGGAGGATCCCGAGACGCGCGAGGTGGCCTTCCGGCTCACGGCGGGACCGTTGCGGGAACTCGCCGACCTCGCCTCCCGCGAGGGCAACCGGCACATCCCGCACTTCCTGATCATCGACGAGATCAACCGGGCCAACCTGGCGAAGGTCTTCGGCGAGCTGTACTTCCTCCTGGAGTACCGCACGCGGTCGGTCCGGCTCACCTACTCCGGGGACGACTTCGCGCTGCCGCCCAACCTGTTCGTGATCGGCACGATGAACACCGCCGACCGGTCGATCGCCCTGGTCGACGCGGCGATGCGGCGCCGATTCGCGTTCGTGGAACTGTCCCCGCGCACCGAGCCGACCGCCGGACTGCTCGCCCGCTGGCTGCAGCGCGAGGACAGGGACCCGGAGCCCGCCCGCCTCCTCGATGCCCTCAACGCACGTATCGACGACGCCGACTTCGCCATCGGGCCTTCGTATTTGATGAAACCGGGCGTGTACCGCGACGGAGGCCTGGAACGGACCTGGCGCACGAAGATCCTGCCGCTGCTGGAGGAGCACCACTACGGCGAGGGGCTCGACGTCGGCGCCCGCTACGGCCTCGACTCGCTGCGCGAGCGGCGCCCGTGACCGTGACCGCGCTTGAGGTGTCGCTGCGGGAGTACGGGCCCGCCGTCTCCGTCCCGCTCGACACCGAGGCCGGGCGGGCCCTGGCCGCCTCCGGCATCCTGCAGAGCGCCACTCCTGACCCCGGCCGGGACAGGCACTGGCTTTTGCGGGCTGGCAGCCGGGTCGGCGCCGTGCGCACGCCCGGCGGTCCGGTCGTACGGATCATGCCCAAGACGCCGGTGAGCCGGCTGTTCTTCCTCCTCGGGTTCAGCCTCGACCCGGCCCGCGCCTGGCGCGACAGCCGGGAGGGCACGATCGACACCGGCGCGTACGACGACGTCGTCCCCGCGCTCGCGCACGCCGTGGAGCGGCAGATCGACGCGGCGCTGCGCCAGGGGGTCCTGCAGGGCTACCGGGAGGTGGCCGAGTCCGCGCTGGTCGTGCGCGGGCGGCTGCGCGAGGCCGAGCAGATCCGGCGGCACTTCGGCCGTACGCCTCCCGCGGAGATCGTCTATGACGCGTACACCGCCGACACCGCGGAGAACCGGATCCTGCGCGCCGCCGCCGAACGGTTGCTGCGGCTTCCGGGCGTGCCCGGTCCGGTCCGGCGGCGCCTCGCCCACCAGCGCGTACGGCTCGCCGACGCGGCGCCGCTGATACGGGGCCAGGAACTGCCACGCTGGCAGCCGTCCCGGCTCAACTCCCGCTATCAGCCCGCGCTGCGACTCGCCGAGGCCGTCCTGCGCGGCACCTCGCCGGAACACCGGCCGGCCGGCGCGGCACCACTCGCCGTGGACGGCTTCCTGCTGGACATGAACAGGCTGTTCGAAGACTTCGTGACTGTCGCCCTGCGCGAGGCCCTTCGGGAGCACGGCCTGACCGCCCGCCTCCAGGACCCCCACCACCTCGACACCGCTGGTCTCGTGCGGATGCGGCCCGACCTCGTCGTCCGCACCGGTGACGGTCGTACTCCGCTCGCCGTCGTCGACGCCAAGTACAAGGTCGAGAAGGCCGACGGGCTCCTCAACGCCGATCTGTACCAGGCGCTCGCCTACGCCACCGTGCTCGGTCTGCGCGAGGCGCACCTGGTGTACGCGGCCGGACGCCGACCTGAGCGATTCCACGAGGTGCGCGGAACGCAGGCGGGGCCGGACAGCCGGGGAGTGCGGCTCTACCAGCACAGCCTCGATCTGTCCCGGGAACCGGAACAACTCCTGTCAACTCTCCGGGACATCGCCGGACGGCTGCCCACGGCCGCCCCGGATCCCCGATCATGAAACACCGTTCGGCAGAAAGGAACAGACCTCATGCCCCGGCTCGCCTTCGCCCAGAGCTTCTGGGACGGTTACGACACCCTGGAGAAGCCGGTCCGAGCCGGAGTGCGCAAGGCCATGGCGAAATTCCAGGCCATGCGCGTCGCCGAACTCAACGCGGACAAGGGACTGCACCTGGAGTCCGTCGAAAACGCCCGTGACCCGCGGATGCGCACCATTCGCATCACCGACTTCTGGCGCGGCGTCGTCCTCGCCCCCGACGACGGCAGCGATGTGTTCCTGCTGGTCAACGTCCTTCCGCACGACGACGCCTACACGTGGGCGGCGAAGCGTCTGTACAGCGCCAACTCCGCGACCCGGGCCCTGGAGGTACGCAACGCCGTCGCCCTGGACGAGCTGACACCGCTGTACGAGACAGCCGCGCGCACGGCTGCGCGGCTGCTGTTCGCGGACGTCTCCGACGGCACGCTGCGCGAACTCGGCATCGACGACCAAGTGCTGCGCGCCGCACGTTCGTTGGTGGACAAGGCGCAACTGGAGGCGTTCGCCACGCTCCTGCCGGAGGACCAGCTGGAGGTGCTGCAGTACCTCGCCGAGGGCTTCAGCCCGGAGGAGGTCTACCGGGACGTCGTCGCCATCCGCCGGCCCGCCGACGCGCCCGCCGAGCCCGTCGAGGACCTGGCCACGGTGATCGCCAACACTCCCGCGCGCATCCGGCTGGTCACCGGGCCACAGGAATTGGAGGAGATCCTGGAGAAGCCCTTCGACGCCTGGCGGGTCTTCCTCCACCCCTCCCAGCGGCGCGTCGCCTACCGCGCCTCGTACGGGGGTCCCGTCCAGGTCACCGGCGGTCCCGGGACGGGCAAGACGGTGGCGGCCCTGCACAGGGTCAGGCACCTGCTCGGCCGCTCAGAGGACGGCCGGATCCTGCTCACCACCTACACCAACGCGCTCGCCGCCGGACTGCGGGACATGCTCGGCCTCCTCCTCGACGAGGACGAGAAGCTGCTGGCGCGGGTCGACGTGACGACGGTCGACGCCTGTGCGAACGGCATCGTGCGCGCGAAGTCGGGGGCCGCGCCCAAGCCGATCGGGGACCGGGAACAGCGGCAGCTGTGGGAGAAGGTGGTCAAGCAGCTCGGTCTGCCGTTCACCGACCGGTTCCTGGCGCAGGAGTACCGGCACGTCGTACTCGGCCAGAATCTCCGCGATCTCGACGCCTACCTCGGCGCGAGCCGCCGTGGCCGGGGCACCGGTCTCGGTCCCACGCGCCGCCGGGAGGTGTGGAGGGGCGTGGAGCGGTTCGAACAGTTCCTGCGCGACCGTGGCGAGACGACTCACCTGCGCGTGTGCGCCCGCGCGGCGGAACTGCTCACCGGGGAGCCGGCTCCGTACGCGCATGTCGTCGTCGACGAGGCACAGGACCTGCACCCCGCGCAGTGGCGTGTGCTGCGTGCCGTCGTCGCCCCCGGCCCCGACGACCTGTTCGTCACCGGCGACCCGCATCAGCGGATCTACGACTCCCGTGTGTCGCTCGGCTCCCTGGGCATCACCACGGCCGGCCGCAGCTTCCGGCTGCGCGTCAACTACCGCTCCACCGAGGAGATCCTCGCCTGGTCGGCGCGGCTGCTGACGCCGGTCACCGTCGACGCGCTGGAGGGTGAGGGCACGGACTCGCTGGCCGGATACCGCTCCCTGCTGCACGGGCGCCGCCCCCAGACGCAGGGGTATGCGACCCGGCAGGAGGAGACCGACGCACTGGTGGAGCGGGTCCGGGTGCTGCTCGCCGAAGGTCTGGCGCCGCACGAGATCGGCGTGTGCGCCCGCTTCAACCTCTCCCTGGACGCGGCCGAGGAGAAACTGAAGGCCGTCGGCATCCCGGTGCTACGAGTCAAAGGGCAGGTCCCGCAGGGAGCCGAGGGGGTACGGCTGGCGACGATGCACGCGATGAAGGGGCTGGAGTTCCGAGCGGTGTCCGTCCTCGGTGTCGCCGACGGCACCGTCCCGTTCACCCGGGAGATCACGCCGCGCGAGGCGGACCCGTTGCAGCACGACGCCGACCTGCTCAGGGAGCGGTGCCTGCTCTTCGTCGCCTGCACCCGTGCTCGTGAGGCGCTGAGCGTGACATGGAGCGGAACCGCGAGCCCGTTTCTGCCAGGCGCTGCCTGAGCGTCCCCCGGTCCTCACTCCTCCGGTGCCAGGGCGCCCGTCGCGAGGCCGTCACGGGCGACTTCGGCGAGCTGCCGGGTCAACTCGTCGACCTCACGCATTCCTTCCTCGAACGCGGACAGGGCTCGGAAGGCGGAGCCGTACCGGCGCTGCTCTTCGATGCCCATGCGAGGGATGCGTGAACCCCGGCTGTCGAACCGGTATGTCCCGCTGGCGCTTGTGGACCGGCGGGTGTTGACGGAGCTGCGCAGAAATCCTTGCAGGTAGTCCGTGTCGAGCTGCTCGCTGGCCGAGACCGGTTCCGGACCGTCGTAGGCGACGAGTCCGGCGCGTGCGAGTTCGGCGACGCTGGTGGTGGCGCCGTCCAGTGACCCCGGTCCGCCGCCCGGAGCGAGTTCGGGCAGAAGGGCGGCGAGTCGGCGGATGCGGTCCTCGATCTCCTTGCGCAGGGCGGCGTACTCACCGGGGTAGTCGCGGTGCCGGGACCGGAGATGGCTGCCGGGGGTCAGGTCGACGGTGTCGTCGAGGAGTTCGATCAGCGGCACGTCGGCGATCTGGTCGGGGCGTGGTTCGAGGCTTCCGTCGGGGCTGTTGCCCGTCAGGTCCACCATGCGCACGGTGTGGTTGGTGTCGGCGCCTGCCGCGTTCTCGGGTCGCCGCAGACACCACAGATGCACGGGCAGGGCGTGCGACGTCGCCGTCCCCGGCGGCAGGGCGACCACTTGGCGCACGATGCCGCGTCGGACGAGTTCCGCTCGGATGCGGCGGCCTGCCTTGCGGTAGGCGACCGAGGCCGGCATGACCATGAGGACCTGACCGCCGGGCAGGGTGTGCGCGTAGGCGTGCTGGAGCCACGCCAGCTCCCCTTCGGCCTTGGACGGGGTACCGAGTTCCCAGCGGGAGTCGAGCAGCAGTTCCTCTCGTCCCCACTCGGTCACGCCGGCCGGTGGGTCGCAGACGACCAGATCCGCCTTGAGGTCCGGCCATTCGTCCGCGCGGAGGGAGTCACCTGCCACGATGCGCACACCCGACCGCCCCAGGAGGTCGGCACGGAGCTGTGCGAAACGGGCGCTGTCCGCGTCCACCTCCTGGCCGCGGCAGCGCATACCGGCCTCGGCGGCGACGGACAGGAGCAGCACCCCGATTCCGCAGGCGGGATCGAAGACCGTGGCGCCGGCCGGCAGCTCGGGAGCGAAGTGGCACACGGCACGTACCACTCGCTCGCCAGTCACCTGGTCCGATCCGGCACGCCGGGCGGAATCCATGAACCGTTCGGTCAGACCGCTCACCAGGTCGACCGGCGCTCCGGCTTCGGCGAGCCCTCGGACACGGGTGGCGACGTCATCCGGCAGGCTCGACTCAGGCTCTCCGGCCAGCACCGCGGCGACCTCGGCCAGGCCCACGACCATTTGTTCCCCGTACGCGGCGCGCATGGCCTGCCACAACTCGACCTCGGGTGACACCTCCTGGCCCTTGCGCTGCCTGTCCAGCCATTCCTGGACGTCCGCGAGCGCGTAGAGCGGACTGTTCGCGGCGCCTCCGGCCGGCGCGGGGAAGTCGTCATAGCGCCGCCGCCAATTGGAGACAGCGGCCCGAGTGACTCCGGCCAGACGAGCGATCTCGGCGCCGGTGACAAGCGGGCCGTCCGATGAAGCGGCGTTGTCCGTCATAACCCCAGCGTACACGGACTGTCCACTCGTTTTCCATCATGAAGTCTGTTTACGACGTACACGTATTTATATCAACATCTGGCGTGTACTCGGTCGCCCCTTGAAGCACAGGAGGCACACCGTGGCATCGAACACCGCCGTACGCACCGTTTACTGACTGTCCGGCGTCGCCCCCACCCCGGAGGGCATGCTGTACGCCCTTGACCTCGAACTTCTGGACAGACTCGGTGCCGATCCGCATTTACCCGAGGCGCTCGGAGTTCCCGCCGTGTCCATCACCTGCGGGATGGGGCACATCAGCGCCCCGTGGTGTGAACCCATGTCGCGAACCACCGGCATCACGGTCACCGAGAGCGTCCGCCGTACCGCTGCCGTACTCCTGCTCGCCGCCGACGGCACGGTGTACGCCATCGGCTGCGACCAGGGGTACCGGTTGATCCCTGACCATCTCAAGGACAGGCGTTTCGGTCTCTCCTTCGCCATCCGGCAGATGGATCCGAACATGATCCGCGGGGCTGTCTCCAGGTCTCTCGGGCAGGCGCGCACCGACATCTCCCTGGTTCCGGGCGGCGCCCCGGTCCCGCTGCTCGGTATCCGTGAACACTCGCGCATCGTGGCAGCCTGGGCGGATACCTCGACGACCTTCCGCTCACCCGGTCGCGTTACACGCGCGGCAGGGCCGTCAGTGCCCAGGGTGGGTGCGGGCTGAGGATCGCCTTCGGAGTCGACCCCGAGGCCTTGCTCTCCGACCTGCGGACAATCGCCAGGATCTGCCTCGAGGACATCCCGCAGCCGGAACTGGAGTTTGTCGACCACATCGTTCCGGTCAGTGACGCGACGACTCTCGACGTCCTTGGCCAGGCCCTGGACGACCGACTCGGCCGGCCCGCCGACGGGCAGATCTCCGTCTCCGTGCCGTCCGAACATCACGCGGAGTACGCGGAGGCCACCACGTACATCACGCAGATCAACAGTCGCGGCGCCCTGCGCTCGGAGGACTTCGACCTCGGGTACGTGCTCACGAGGGCCCGGCTCGCACCGCGGGGCCGACGTCTTGAGGCGTTGCGTGAGGGGACCGTGACCCTTGCCAGGGACCGCCGGGGAGGGGCCGCCGATACGCTCGCCGTCACCAGCGCGCTGACCTGGCTGGAGGCCGGCCTCTCCTTCGGCTCCAGACGGTTCTTCCTGCTGGATGGTGATGGAACGAGGCAGGGGCCACCTACGTGGAAGAGTGCCGGGCCACTGTGGCGGCGCTGATCTCTCCCTTACCCTCCATCTCCCTTCCTGCCTGGATCGATGGTGAGTCTGAGAACGAATACAACAACAGGGTGGCTGATGACGGGCGCGCCTGGCTCTGCCTCGACACCAAGAACGTCGCCAATCCTCTCCGGTCCAGGGACCAGGTCGAGATCTGCGACCTGGTCCTGCCCGACGGCACCCTTGTCCTTGTCAAGCGTGCCGGTGGTTCCGGTCCGCTGAGTCACCTGTTCAGCCAGGCCAGGGTGGCGGTGGAACTGCTCCAGGAGTCCACCCAGGTCCGTGCGGAGTTCACCGCGAAAGTGGACCGGGTCAGCGGATGCGCACACTTGCTTCCGGACGACTTCACGCTCAAGCGGATCGTCCTTGCCATGCTTCTCAAGAACCGCGAGAACCTGATCCGGGAGTCCGTCTTCGGCTTCTCCCAGATCACCATCGCCCAGACCGCCAAAGCCCTGGCAGCACGCGGGGTGACTGTCGAGGTCATCGGTATCCGGGAGAGCGACGCAGCCACACCTCCCCCACCCTCGTGTCATGTGGGGACTGGGGCGGCAGTCCTTGGGTGAAATCCTCGGACACCGGTTCACTCTCTTCCCCTGCGACGATGGAACAGTCGAGGTTTGACGGCCGGGCAGGCCGGTCACACGCCTCTCTGCGGTGAACTGATGGCACTTCCGGTGCATGTAGGTGCCAGGTCAGGATCCCTTTTCCGCCGGCTCCAAAATCGCCACGCACTCCACATGATGAGTCATCGGAAACAGATCAAACGCCCGCAACATCCGCACCCGATACCCCCCCTCCCGGAAGTACCCCAAATCCCGCGCCAACGCCGCCGGATCGCACGCCACATACGCGATCCTCCGCGCCCCCAACGACGCAAGATGCGCGACCGTCTTCCGTCCCGCCCCGGCCCTCGGCGGGTCCAGCACGATCAGGTCCACCTCGGTGATACCGGTACGCGGCAGCACCGCCTCCACCTTGCCCTGCTCGATGCGTACCCGGTCGAAGTCGGCCAGGTTGTGCCGGGCGTCCTCCACCGCGCGCTTGCCGGACTCGATGCCGAGGACGGCGCCCTTGTCGCCGAGCCGGTCGGCGAGCGCGCCCGCGAACAACCCCACACCGCAGTACAGATCGAGTGCCATCTCGCCCTTGCGGGGCAGCAGGCCCTGCATGACCGCCGTCACGAGGGTGTCCGCCGCCTTCGGGTGGACCTGCCAGAAGCCGCCGCTGCCCACGCGGTACGTACGGCCGTCCGCGCGCTCGCGGACGAAGGGGCGGCCGTGGACGCGGTGGGTCCCGCCGTCCTTCTCGCCGACCCGCATCACGGAGACCGGCTTGTCCAACTCCACGATCGGCAGGCGCGCCCCAGGCCTCGGCGTCAGGATCACCTGCCGGTCCTGCGAACCCGTCGCCGCGATCGCCTCGACCCCGGCCATGCCCGTCCAGTCACGCTTCTCGATGCCCAGCTCGCTGACGCCCTCGGCGGCGATCATGCAGTGGTCGATCGGCTCCACCTCGTGCGAGCGGTGCCGGCGCAGTCCGGCGTGGCCGTCGGCGTCGACGGCGTACTGCACCCGCGTCCGCCACTGCGGTACCTGCCCCGTCGGCAGCTTGTCGCCCTCGGCCGGCATCACCGTGCCGTCCCAGCCGACGTCCTCGGGCGTCAGTCCCGCGAGCCGCTGCAGCTGCTCGGTGACGACCTCGCCCTTCATCCGGCGCTGCGCCCCCGGTTTGGCGTGCTGCCAGTCGCAGCCACCGCAGCGGCCGGGGCCGGCGAACGGGCAGGGCGCCTCGATGCGGTCCTTGGATGCCGACAGGACCTCCACCGCATCCGCGCGCAGGAAGCGGTCGCCCTCCTCGCCCTCGGTCACCCGTGCCACGACCCGCTCGCCGGGCAGCGTGTGCCGGACGAACAGCACCTGGCCGGCGTCGGTGCGGGCGATGCAGTGCCCGCCGTGGGCGACGGGGCCGATCTCGACCTCGTACTCCTCCCCCACCAGCGACTTCTTCGGTTCTGCCTGCATGGTGGGGTGACTCCAGATCGAGAAGGGGTACGGCCCTGAACAGCGGTCGAAGGACGGGCATGAGCACGGTCCGACCGGCTGCCCCTCGGGGCCTGACAACAGCCCACCAGTCTACGTGCTCCCCGCCGCGCCCCAGTCCTTCCGTCAGCGCTGGGCGTCCGGCTCCTTCGCCCGCTCCTCGGCCGGCCCCCGCCGCACCGCACCGGGCGCGTTCCACTCCTGCCGCTTGCGGGCCCGGGCCTTGGCCGCTTCGGAGGACTGGAGCTGGTACGGCACCGAGGTCACCATGATGCCCGGCGTGAACAGCAGCCGGCCCTTCAGCCGCAACGCGCTCTGGTTGTGCAGCAGGTGCTCGTACCAGTGGCCGACCACGTACTCGGGGATGATGACCGAGACGGCGTCGCGCGGGGACTCCTTGCGCAGACTCTTGACGTACTCGATGATCGGCCGCGTGATCTCGCGGTACGGCGAGTCGAGCACCTTCAGCGGTACGTCGATGCCGCGCCGCTCCCACTCCTCGCGCAGCGCCTTGATCTCCCCCGGGTCGACGTTGACGCTGAGCGCCTCCAACGTGTCCGAGCGCAGCAGCTTGGCGTAGGCCAGGGCGCGCAGGGCGGGGCGGTGGATCTTGGAGATCAGGACGACGGAGTGCACGCGGGACGGCCGTACGCTGTCGTCGCTCGGGCCCTCGGGGGCGGCGAGTTCCTCGGAGACGTGGTCGTAGTGGCGGCGGATCGCCGTCATCGTGCCGTAGAAGATCACCATGCCCAGCAGGGCCACCCAGGCGCCGTGCGTGAACTTCGTGACGAGCACGACGATCAGGACGAGGCCGGTGAAGAAGGCACCGAAGGTGTTGATCGCGCGGGAGCGGATCATGTGGCGGCGCTTGGCCTGGTCGGTCTCCGTGGCCAGGAGGCGGTTCCAGTGGCGGACCATGCCGGTCTGGCTGAGCGTGAAGGAGACGAACACGCCGACGATGTACAGCTGGATCAGTCGGGTGGAGTCGGCGCCGTAGATCCACACCAGCAGGATGGCCGCGCCCGCCAGGAGCACGATGCCGTTGGAGAAGGCGAGCCGGTCGCCGCGGGTGTGCAGCTGGCGCGGCAGATAGCGGTCCTGGGCGAGGATCGAGCCGAGCACCGGGAAGCCGTTGTAGGCGGTGTTCGCCGCCAGGAACAGCACCAGGGCGGTGGCCGCGGCGAGCACGATGAAGAAGAAGCTGCCCTTGCCGAAGACGGCCTCGGCGACCTGGGTGATCACCGGGTTCTGGACGTAGTCGGCGCCGACCGCGACACCGTCCTTCAGTAGGTCGACGGCCGGATTCTCGGCCATGCGGACCTTGGTCGCCGTGGCGAGCACGATGATGCCGCAGAACATGGTGACGGCCAGCAGGCCCATCGCCGCGAGCGTGGTCGCCGCGTTCTTCGACTTGGGCTTGCGGAAGGCCGGGACACCGTTGGAGATCGCCTCGACACCGGTGAGCGCGGCACAGCCGGAGGAGAAGGCGCGCAGGAGGAGGAAGACCAGCGCGAAACCGGCCAGGCCCTCGTGCTCCGGCTTGATCTCGTACGAAGCCGTGGGCGCCCGCATGCTGTCGTCCAGGACCAGCCCGCGGAACGCGCCCCACGCGATCATGATGAAGACGCCCGCGACGAAGACGTACGTCGGAATCGCGAAGAGGCTGCCGGACTCCTTGACGCCGCGCAGGTTCATCAACGTCAGCAGCACGATCACGCCGACCGCGCACTCGACCTTGTGCTCGACGACGAACGGGACCGCGGAGCCCAGGTTCTCGATGCCGGAGGAGATCGAGACGGCGACGGTCAGGACGTAGTCGACGAGCAGGGCGCTCGCGACTGTCAGACCGGCCTTGGGGCCGAGGTTGGTGGTGGCCACCTCGTAGTCCCCGCCACCGCTGGGGTAGGCGTGCACGTTCTGCCGGTAGGAGGCGACGACCGTGAACATCAGGACCACGACCGCCACCGCGATCCAGGGGCTGAAGTGGTACGCCGACACGCCCGCGATGGAGAGGACCAGCAGTACTTCTCCGGGCGCGTACGCCACGGAGGACAGCGGGTCGGAGGCGAACACGGGGAGCGCGATGCGCTTCGGCAGGAGCGTTTCCGCGAGCCGGTCGCTGCGCAGCGCGCGCCCGATCAGAATCCGCTTGGGCACGTCGGTCAGTTTGGACACAACAGAGAATCGTAGGCCCCCTGCCTGGGCCGGAGCACATCCGGGTGAAATCGCGCGCGGCGCGGGGGTGAATTCCAGCGCACGCACGCGCCGGGCGCCGGCCCTCCGGGCGTCCCCATGCCTCCATGACCTGCGTCAGTATGCTCATCACATCCGGGAGCCCTCATGTCGCAGACGGCCGCTCAGCTCGTCGGTGCCCTCGCCTCGCTCGCCGGACTCGCCGCCCTGGCCCTGGCCAGCCTCCGCAGCTTCAACCGCCGCTGAGGCGGCCGGTGGTCGCTTGAGGTGGTGCCTGGTCGGTGTGTCCGACCCTGACGTTACGGTGGACTGAGGCACACGCGAGCCCACGATCCGAATCGCGAGGGATCATCGACGGGAATCCCCGGCATGATGTGCCCAGCGGTCCGCGACCGGCCCGCGCCTGTTGCCCGGCGAACCGAGAGAAGGATATGAGCGCCACGTTCACGCAAGTCAGACGCCTAACGAGGAGTGCGGGGTAAGCGCCGTGCACATCGTCATCATGGGTTGCGGAAGGGTGGGCTCCGCTCTGGCCCAGACCCTGGAGCAACAAGGGCACACGGTCGCAGTGATCGACCAGGACCCCACCGCCTTCCGCCGGCTGGGCCCCGGGTTCGGAGGGCGCCGGGTCACCGGCGTCGGCTTCGACCAGGACACGCTGCGCGAGGCGGGCATCGAGGAGGCGGGCGCCTTCGCCGCCGTCTCCAGCGGTGACAACTCGAACATCATCTCCGCGCGCGTGGCCCGCGAGATGTTCGGCGTGGAGAACGTCGCGGCCCGGATCTACGACCCCCGTCGCGCCGAGGTCTACCAGCGCCTGGGCATCCCCACCGTGGCCACCGTCCGCTGGACGGCCGACCAGATGCTGCGCCGCCTGCTGCCCTCCGGTGCCGAGCCGCTGTGGCGGGACCCCACCGGTGGCGTCCAGCTCGCCGAGGTGCACGCCTCCGCGGCCTGGGTCGGCCACAAGATCAGCAAGCTGCAGGAGGAGACCGGCGTCCGCGTCGCGTTCCTCACCCGCCTCGGGGAGGCGATCCTGCCCACCTCGCAGACGGTGCTGCAGGAGGGCGACCTGGTGCACGTCATGATGCGCACCGACGAAATCGACAAGGTCGAGGCGGCGTTCGCCAAGGGTCCCGAAGAGGAGGGCGGTCACTGATGAGGGTCGCCATTGCCGGTGCCGGCGCGGTGGGTCGCTCCATCGCGGGCGAACTGCTGGAGAACGGCCACGAGGTCCTGCTCGTCGACAAGGCGCCGACCGCCATCTCGGTCGAACGCGTCCCGCAGGCGGAGTGGCTGCTCGCCGATGCCTGCGAGATCACGTCGCTGGACGAGGCGGCCCTGCAGCGCTGCAACGTGGTGATCGCCGCGACGGGCGACGACAAGGTCAACCTCGTCGTCTCGCTGCTGGCCAAGACGGAGTACGGCGTTCCGCGCGTCGTGGCCCGGGTGAACAACCCCAAGAACGAGTGGCTGTTCAACGAGGCCTGGGGCGTCGACGTGGCCGTCTCCACCCCCCGCCTGATGTCGGCCCTGGTCGAGGAGGCGGTGAGCGTCGGCGACCTGGTCCGCCTGCTCCGCTTCAGCCACGGCGACGCGAACCTCGTGGAGCTGACCTTGCCGGAGGAGTCGGCCCTGGCCGGCACCCAGGTCGGCGACGTGGAGTGGCCCCAGGACACGTCCCTGGTCACCATCATCCGCGGCAACCGGGTCCTGACCCCGTCCCGCGAGGACTCCCTGGAAGCGGGCGACGAACTCCTCTTCGTGGCCGCGCAGGCGCGGGAGGAGCAGCTGGAGGATCTGCTGTCGGTGCGACGCGAGGACACGGCGGGCTAGCCGCTTCGCGCGATACGACAGGAAGGGCGCCCCGAAATTTCGGGGCGCCCTTTCCCACCAGCCCGTCTGGGGGTGCCCCCTCTGGGGGAGTTTGAGGACGAGGCCCGTTCAGGGCCGCAGCGGGGGCCTGGGAGCGGCAGCCCCCAGACGACGGCAACGACAGATGACGGCAACGACGACGCCGGGTGCCTACCAGGCAGGGGTGCCTACTCTGCCGGCCTGGCGGCAGCCTCCCGCGCCTTCTCCTCCGCCTCCATCTCCGCGAACACATCGATCGGCGCCGGCGCCTTCGCCAGGAACACCCACGTCAGCCACACGGCCAGCAGGAACGGCGGAATCTTCAGCGCGACCAGCACCCACCCCAGCTGCGTCGTGTCCGCCCACCAGTACAGCGGGAAGAGGATCGCGCACTTGGCGAGGAGGATCAGCCCCCACGCCCAACTGGCCTTGGCATACGCCTTCTTGCGCCCGGGGTTGCGCTTGCGCCAGGAGAGATTCTCCTTGAACACCGGCCCGAGGATCAGCCCGATCAACGGCACACCGCACAAGGTCGTGATGATGTACGCGAGCCCCAGCCCCAGCGTGTAGAGCATGCCGGGCAGATAGAAGTCCTTCGCGTTGCCGGTCATCATCGCGAACACGACACCGAAGGCGACGCCGAAGACACCACTGAACGCGTGCTTGACGGTGTCCCGCATCACCAGGCGCACCACCACGAGCAACAGGGACACCCCGAGCGCGGCGATGGCCGACAGGTGCAGGTCCTTGTTGATCGTGTAGATGGTGACGAAGAGCAGACCGGGCAGCACCGTCTCGATCATGCCGCGCATGCCGCCGAAGGCCTCGAACAGCGCGGCCTCGGTCACCGCCCGGGCATCGTGCTCGGCGTCTGCGCCGGTGTCGGTGGTGTCTTCAGTCGGCTTGTCGAGCGACGTCACCGGCTACTCCCGTCCGAGGGGTCTCAGTTCGTATTTCGGGTTGAACAGCACCCGGCGGCCTCGGCTCATGGAGACCCGGCCCGATGCGATCAGCCGGCGCCCGGGCTCTATCCCGACTATGGAGCGCCTGCCGAGCCACACCACGTCGAGGGCGGCGGAGCCGTCGAACAGCTCGGCCTCCAAGGCCGGGACTCCCGCACGCGGCCGCAGGGTGACCGTGCGCAAGGTACCAGTAACCGTCACGATCTGTCGGTCATGGCAGTCACAGATCTTGATGCATCCGGCGGTCTCGGCGTCCTCCCGCAGCTCCTCGGACTCCAGGTCCTCCTGCGACGAGGAGAGCCGGTCGAGCATGCGCCGGAACCGGCCCACCGACTTTTCGGAACGAGGAACAGCACTCATGTCTTGAAGCCTACCGGGGTGCACCGACACTCTCGTACCCCTGGTGCCGACCCCGGAATCGGCCTCCTGTGACCAGCTCACTTCTCAAATCGGTATCCCATCCCCGGCTCCGTGATGCCGCATCCCCCGGGGGACGACCCCCGGACCCCCAGCCCCCCCGCAGCTCACTTCTCAAATCGGTACCCCATCCCCGGCTCCGTGATGAAGTGCCGCGGATGCGAAGGATCGGCCTCCAGTTTCCTGCGCAACTGGGCCATGTACACCCGCAGATAGTTCGTCTCCGTCCCGTACGACGGCCCCCACACCTCCTGCAGCAGCTGCTTCTGGCTGACGAGCCGCCCGGTGTTGCGGACCAGCACCTCCAGCAGATGCCACTCCGTCGGGGTCAGCCGTACGTCCCTTCCGGCCCGGTTGACCTTCTTCGCGGCCAGGTCGACGGTGAACTCCTCGGTCTCCACCATCACGTCGTCCTCGCCGCCCCCGGTCGGTTCGGCCCGGCGGACGGCGGCCCGCAGCCGGGCCAGCAGCTCGTCCATGCCGAAGGGCTTGGTGACGTAGTCGTCGGCACCCGCGTCCAGCGCCTCGACCTTCTCGTCGGAGGAGTGCCGTGCGGACAGCACCAGGATCGGCACCCGGGTCCAGCCGCGCAGCCCCCGGATCACCTCGACGCCGTCCATGTCGGGCAGACCGAGGTCGAGGACGACCACGTCGGGGTGGCGCGTGGCGGCGAGTTCGAGGGCGGTGGTGCCGTCGTGGGCCGCGTCGACCTCGTACTTGCGGGCCTTGAGGTTGATCACGAGGGCACGCACGATCTGCGGCTCGTCGTCGATCACCAGCACCCTCGTGGGGGCCTGGGGGGTTCCCCCGGTCGGGCTCAGCATGTGGGCTGCCTTTCGGATTCCACGGGGCGTTCCACTGACGCGCCCTCCTGGTCGAGAAGCTCCGCGCGCGCTTCCGCCGCCCGGAGGGTGAGGACCATGGTGAGGCCGCCGCCGGGCGTGTCCTCGGCGTTGAGGGTGCCGTTCATGGCCTCGGCGAAGCCGCGCGCAACGGCGAGCCCGAGGCCCACTCCGGCACCGCGCGGGGCGTCGCCGTAGCGCTGGAAGGGCGCGAAGATACGTTCCTTTGCCTCGTCGGGGACGCCGGGCCCGCGGTCGACGACGCGCACCTCGACCCGTTCGGCGATGGCGCTCGCGGACACGAGGACAGCGCTGCCGTCCGGGCTGTACTTGACGGCGTTCTCGACCAGGTTGGCCACCGACCGCTCCAGCAGCCCGGGGTCCACGGCGACCATGGGCAGCGTCTCCGGAATATCCAGCTCGACGCTGTCCTCCGGCACCCCGCCGAGCGCCATCGGCACCACCTCGTCGAGGTCGATCTCGCGGATCAACGGCGTCACCGTGCCCGTCTGCAACCGCGACATGTCCAGCAGATTGCCGACCAGATGGTCGAGCCGGTCGGCACCCTCCTCGATGCCCTCCAGCAGCTCGGCCTCGTCCTCCTCCGACCACGCCACGTCATCGGACCGCAGCGAGGACACCGCCGCCTTGATGGCCGCGAGAGGCGTACGCAGGTCATGGCTGACGGCGGCCAGCAGCGCCGTACGGATCCGATTGCCCTCGGCCAGTTCCTTGGCCTGCTCGGCCTCGCGCTGCAGGCGCTGACGGTCCAGGACGACCGCGGCCTGCGCGGCGAAGGCGGCCAGCACCCGGCGGTCCTCGGCGGGCAGCACCCGGCCGGCCAGCGCGAGCGCCATGTGATCGCCGATCGGCACGTCCACATCCGCGTCCTCCGGCCGCTCCGGCGCCCGCCCCGAGCCCACCCGGCCCGCACACGTCCACGGGTCGACGTCGCTCTGCCGCTCCAGCAGCGCCGCCGCCTCCATGCCGAACGTCTCGCGGACCCGCTCCAGCAGCTCTTCCAGGCCGGTCTCGCCGCGCAGCACGTTCCCGGCGAGGAAGGACAGGATCTCCGACTCGGCCCGCAGTCGAGCCGCCTGATGGGTGCGGCGGGCCGCGAGGTCCACCACGGAGGCCACCGCCACCGCCACGAAGACGAAGATCACGAGCGCGAGCAGGTTCTTCGGGTCGGCGATCGAGATGTGGTGCAGCGGGGGTGTGAAGAACCAGTTGAGCAGCAGCGAGCCGACCGCGGCCGAGGCCAGCGCGGGGTAGAGGCCGCCGAGCAGGGCCGCCGCCACCGTCAGGGTCAGGAACAACAGCATGTCGTTCGCGAGGCCGAGGTCGACGTCGACGTGGGTGAGCAGCAAGGTGAGCAGTGCCGGACCGCCGACGCCGATGAGCCAGCCCCACACGATCCGGGACCGGCCGAGGCTCGCACCCCGGGCCACGGGCAGTCCGCGTCCCTTGGCGGCCTCCTCGTGCGTGACGATGTGGACGTCGAGGTCGGGACCCGAGTCCCGGGCGACCGTGGCACCGACCCCCGGTCCGAGGACGTACTGCCAGCTCTTGCGGCGTGAGGAGCCGAGCACGATCTGAGTGGCGTTCACGCCACGCGCGAAGGCCAGCAGCGCCGCAGGGATGTCGTCGCCGACGACGTGGTGGAAGGTGCCGCCCAGGTCCTCGACGAGGGTGCGCTGGACGGCGAGTTCCTTGGGCGAGGCGGAGGTCAGGCCGTCGCTGCGGGCGATGTACACGGCCAGCACCTCGCCGCCGGCGCCCTTCTCCGCGAGCCGCGCGGCCCGGCGGATCAGCGTCCGTCCCTCCGGACCGCCGGTCAGCCCGACCACGATCCGCTCCCGCGAGCCCCAGATCGTCGAGACCCGGTGATCGCTGCGGTACTGCTTCAGATACTCGTCGACCCGGTCCGCCACCCACAGCAACGCCAGCTCCCGCAGGGCGGTCAGGTTCCCGGGCCGGAAGTAGTTCGACAGGGCGGCGTCGACCTTGTCCGGCCGGTAGATGTTCCCGTGCGCCATCCGCCGCCGCAGCGCCTGCGGCGACATGTCGACCAGCTCGATCTGGTCGGCCCGGCGCACCACCTCGTCGGGGACGGTCTCCTGCTGCCGTACGCCGGTGATCGACTCGACGACGTCCCCGAGCGACTCCAGGTGCTGGATGTTGACGGTCGATATCACGTCGATCCCGGCCGCCAGCAGCTCCTCCACGTCCTGCCAGCGCTTGGCGTTGCGCGAGCCGGGGACGTTGGTGTGGGCCAGCTCGTCGACGAGCGCCACCTGCGGACGCCGCGCCAGTACGGCGTCGACGTCCATTTCGGTGAAGACGGCCCCTCGGTACCCCAGCTCCTTGCGGGCGATCTGCTCCAGCCCGTGCGACATCACCTCGGTGCGGGCCCGGTCATGGTGCTCCACGAACGCCACCACGCAGTCCGTGCCCCGCTCGACACGTCGGTGCGCCTCGGACAGCATCGCGTACGTCTTGCCGACGCCCGGTGCCGCACCGAGGTAGATCCGAAGCTTGCCGCGTCCCATGGCCTTATTGTCTTCCGGTCACACTGCTGTCTGCGCAGCGTCGACCTTACGGCCAATAATCGCGACAAATGGGGCCCGGTCCGGGGCAGGGAACGTCTTTGACGCAACTCTGACGCTCGTTTCCGCGCCACCCGCCATGGACGCCCACGAACACGACAGGGCCGCACCCCGTGACGGGGTGCGGCCCTCGAAGCCGTACGACTAACTACCGGACCTCGGTGATCTCCGGCCCGCGCTGGAGCTGGCCCATGCCGCCGGAGAAGCGCGAGCCGGCCTGGTCCTCCTGCTGGACGCCCTCGGGAACCATCTGGGCGTCGTTGGGCAGCTTCAGGACGATCGGGTCGCGGGGCGCCATCGGGCCTTCGCCGCGGACCACGACCGTGTCACGGAAGATCTGCTCGAGCAGACCGGCCGCCTGCGGCTGCACCGCACCCTGGCCCGAGATCACCCCGCGCAGGAACCAGCGGGGACCGTCCACGCCGACGAACCGCACCACCTGGAACCCACCCGTGCCGTCCGGCAGCTGAACCGGCACCTGGGCCCGCAGCTCCCAGCCCAGGGGACCCTCGACCTCGTCGATGATGCCACCCTGCTGGGTGATGCCGGAGCCGATCTCCTCGCGCACCTCGCCCCAGATGCCCTCGCGCTTGGGCGCGGCGAAGGCCTGCAGCTGGATGGCGCTGTCGCGCAGCACGACGGTCGCCGCGACGATCGCGTCACCCGCGACCTCGACGCGCAGTTCCATGCCGTCGACACCCGGCACCAACATGCCGCCCAGGTCCACCCGGCCCTCGCCGGGGTCACGGACCTCGGAGCTGTCCCAGGGCCCGTCGGGCCGCGGTTCCGGTTCGAGCCGTACGCGCTCGCGCGTGCCGTCGTCGTCCGCCTCAGTGTCGATGTCGACGACCTGCTCGGGCTCGCCGGCCGCGTCCTCGGCGGCACCCTTCTTCTTGCGACGTCCGAACACGTCACTGTCCTTCCCGGTCGGATACGACCGAAGCGTATCGATTCCCACCCGTTGCGCCGCCGTCGGCGGCCTGACCGCTTGTGCTGCTTGTGCCGCCCACCGCGGCATGGCCACCGGTGGACCCGAAGCCCCCTTCGGCCCGTGCCGAATCGGGAAGCTCCGCGACCTCCTGGAAGCGAACCTTCTCGACCTGCTGGACGACCAGTTGGGCAATCCGGTCGAAGCGCTCGAACCGCACGGTCTCATGCGGGTCGAGATTCACCACGATCACCTTGATCTCCCCACGGTACCCGGCATCAACCGTCCCTGGGGCATTCACCAGGGCGACACCGAGGCGGGCGGCGAGACCGGAACGGGGGTGCACGAAGGCCGCGTACCCCTCCGGCAGGGCGACCGACACCCCGGTGGGCAATACGGCCCGCTCCCCCGGCTTCAGTTCACGGCTGACGGTGGTGCGCAGATCGGCTCCCGCGTCACCGGGGTGCGCGTACGTCGGAAGCGGTACATCGGGGTCGACGCGGCGGATCAGCACGTCGAGTTCTCGACGGGGCTCACGGCTCACGGGTTCACCTCGAAGGCACGGGCACGGCGGACCTGGTCCGGGTCGTTCATGGCGGCCCGGATCTCCTCCGGGCGGCCGTTGTCGATGAAGTGGTCGACCTTCACCTCGATGAAGAGGGCGTCGGCGCGGACGGCGACGGGCCCGTCGGGACCGCCGATCCGTCCGGTGGCCGTCGAGTAGATCTTGCGGCCCGCAACGGCCGTCACCTCGGCCTCCAGGTGCAGCACCGTGCCCACCGGAACGGGCCGCACGAAGTCGGTCTCCAGCCGCCCGGTCACGGCGATCGTGCGCAGCAGCCAGTTGAGCGAGCCGAGGGTCTCGTCGAGGGCGCTCGCGAGCACACCGCCGTGCGCGAGCCCCGGCGCACCCTGATGGGCGGGCTGCACGGTGAACTCGGCGGTGATGCTGACGCCGTCACCGGCGCGCGCCTCCAGGTGCAGCCCGTGGGCCTGCTCGCCGCCGCAGCCGAAACACTCGCCGTAGTGCGCGCCGAGAAGCTCCCCGGGTGCGGGAGCATCGGGGTGACGGGCCGGTTTCACGGCGTCGGCCGGAGGCTTGAGAGTTGCGGAAGTACCACTCACAGCCGCAGACCTTACCCGCGCGTCGGCGGGTTCCGGACACCGTGCCAAGCTTGGCTCCATGCAGCTCTCCGCCGCCCCGTACGAAGAACGCCTGACCGCCCCCCGGTCCTGGTGGCTGATCTCGTTCCTGGTCGGGGTCTCCCTGGCCCTGATCCTCCTGCCCTTCGGCACGCTGCCCACGCTCGCGGGCCTGGCCGGCGGCACCGCCGCGGCAGCCGTCATGGCGAGCTCGTACGGCTCGGTCCGCATCCGTCTGGTGGGCGACTCGCTGATCGCGGGCGAGGCGAAGATCCCGGTGCATGCCCTCGGCGAGGCACACGTCCTGGACCCCGAGGAGGCCCGCGCCTGGCGCACCCACAAGGCCGACACCCGGGCCTTCCTCCTCTTGCGCGCCTACATCCCCACGGCGCTGCGCGTGGAGGTCACGGACCCCGAGGACCCGACCCCGTACCTGTACCTGTCGACTCGGGAGCCGGAGCGGTTGGCGGAGGCGATCAGGGCCGCGAAGGCCTCGGTCTAGCACACCAGAGCGGGCTTTCACCGGCCTGGTCAAGCCTTGTGCTCGCGGCGGCAAAGACTTGGCCTCGGCACACCTGACGGCCTCTGCTCGACACCTGACGGCCTCTGCACGGCCGCCGCACCGGCCTGGCCTCCTTGGGCGGGATCTCAGCGGCCCCAGAGCTTCTTGCGCCCGAGTACCCGCCCCGCATCGCCGCCGGCATCGCCCATCTCCAGCGGTCTCGCCGGGCGCTCCAGCGGGGGCAGTTCCGGCAACTGGTCCCACGGCACCTGGATCTTGCGCAGGTCCGCCCGAATCCGTGCCGCGAGCTTCTTGGTGTCCCGGCGGTTCATGACCGCGCCCACCGCGGCTCCCACCATGAAGGGCATGAGGTTCGGCAGATTCCGGACCATCCGCTTCATGATCTGCTGCCGCAGCTCCCGCTTCATCTGCCCACCGAGAGCGGCGTTCACCGTCGCCGGCTTCATCGGGTCGATGCCGCGTTCCTCGGACCACGAGGACAGATACGCGGTACTGCGGTTCTTCAGATTGCCGGGCGGGCGTACGCCGTACACCTCGTGCAGCTCGGCGATCAGCTTCAGTTCGATCGCCGCCACACCGGTGACCTCGGCGGCCAGTTCCGTCGGCATCGCGGGCGGCACCGGCAGCATCGCCGCCGCGCCGACTCCCGCGCCGACCGTCGAACTCGCCCTCGCCGCGCCTGCCACGAGTTTGTCCGCGATCTGCTCGGGCCCCAGGTCCGGGAACTGCCGGCGAAGGGTCGCGAGGTCGCGTACGGGGATCCGCGGGGCGTTCTCGATGATGCGGTCGGCGAGGTACCCAAGTCCGGCTCTGGCGCGGCTGCCGCCCTTACGGACGCCTTCCCGGGCCTTCTCCCGGATCACCGCCGCCCGCCGTCGAACGACGGGCGCGGCAACCTCGGCCGGCGCCGGGAGGCCTGCCCCCGACGTCGGTTCGAGCGAGGCCCCCGTCCCGGCTGAGCCCCGCTCGTCGTCACGCGCGCCGTACGGGCCGTCGGACGGCCCTTCGTCCGCTCCCGACGGTCGGGAGCGGCGCTTCCAAGGAGGGGTCGAGCCAGTCATGCCCGACCCGACCTCAGTCGCAGTCGCGGCAGATCGGCTGACCGTTCTTCTCCCGGGCCAGCTGGCTGCGGTGGTGCACCAGGAAGCAGCTCATGCAGGTGAACTCGTCCTGCTGCTTGGGCAGCACCCGGACGGCCAGCTCCTCGTTCGAGAGGTCCGCGCCGGGCAGCTCCAGGCCTTCGGCGGCCTCGAACTCGTCGACGTCCACTGCGGACGTCGACTTGTCGTTCCGCCTGGCCTTGAGCTCTTCAAGGCTGTCCGAGTCGACGTCGTCGTCGGTCTTGCGTGGGGTGTCGTAATCCGTTGCCATGTCGCTCTCCCCCTCTGGGTGTCTGCGGTGTCTCCAGCGCACGTAACGCGTGAGAGGCCGGACTTGTGCCCGACCCGAGGCGGAGATTTTGCCTCACATCAAGGTCTGTTACTCAATCGACACCCAACCGGACTCCTCAAGAGTGATCGGCTTGGATGGCGAACGGGACCGTACACGGTCCTAATGCCGCAGTTCAAAGGCGTCTCACCGTGTACTTCCCGTGATCAAGACCCCCGAAAACCCGGATTTTCCCGGCTTTCCGACGGTCCGCATGATCACTGTCAGTAGATGGCCAGAAAATCGCCCTTGTGATCGATCACACACGGGACTGCTCGCCGAGTGCCCAGAAAATTCCGCGCAAAGCGAACATCCCCCGTATCTCCGTCGGGTGTCGGCGCACATGGTCTCAGATCGGCAGAGTCACCCGCATCACGAGTCCTCCGCCCTCACGCGGCTGCGCCGAGATGTGCCCGCCGTGTGCTCGGGCCACGGACCGCACGATGGACAGTCCCAGGCCGACGCCCTTGTCGCTGCCCGTGCGCTCCGTACGCAGCCGTCTGAACGGCTCGAAGAGATTGTCGATCTCGTACGCCGGCACCACCGGCCCGGTGTTCGACACGAGCAGGACCGCCTGCCCGTGCTGGACGTCGGTGGTGACCTCGACCCAGCCGCCCTCCGGGATGTTGTAACGGACGGCGTTCTGCACCAGGTTCAGCGCGATCCGCTCCAGCAGCACGCCGTTGCCCTGGACGACCGCGGGCTTCTGCTCGCCTCGGATCACCACGCCCTTGGCCTCGGCCTCCGCGTGCACCTGGTCGACGGCCTGCTCGGCCACCTCCGCGAGGTCCACCGGTTTGCGCTCGACGATCTGGTTGTCGCTGCGGGCGAGCAGCAGCAGTCCCTCGACGAGCTGCTCGCTGCGCTCGTTGGTGGCCAGCAGCGTCTTGCCGAGCTGCTGGAGTTCCACCGGTGCGTTCGGGTCCGACAGGTGCACCTCGAGGAGCGTGCGGTTGATCGCGAGCGGGGTGCGCAGCTCGTGCGAGGCGTTGCCGACGAAGCGCTGCTGTGCGGTGAACGCCCGCTGCAGCCGCTCCAGCATCTCGTCGAAGGTGTCGGCGAGTTCCTTCAGCTCGTCGTCCGGGCCGTCCAGTTCGATACGGCGGGACAGGTCCGAGCCCGCCACCGCGCGCGCGGTCCGGGTGATCCGGCCCAGCGGCGACAGGACCCGGCCGGCCATGGCGTAGCCGAAGGCGAAGGCGATCACGGCGAGGCCGAGGAGGGCGAGGAGGGAGCGGCTGAGCAGATTGTCCAGGGCGCGCCGGCGCTGGTCGTCGATGCAGGCGCTGATCGCCTCGTTGAACTGGGGGATCGTCAGGCCCGTGGCATTGTTGACCGCGGGGCAGTCGGCGCTGGTGACCTTTATTTCGTCAGCAGCGCTCACGATCTTGAACGGCGGCTGGTTGCCTGTGCCGATGGCCTGCGCGGCCAGCAGGTAGATGATCGACAGCAGCAGGATGCCGGCGATCAGGAACATGCCGCCGTACAGCAGCGTGAGCCTTATCCGGATGGTGGGACGCAGCCACGGGAAGGGGGGCTCCACCCTTCGGGGGTCCCAGGTGGGCTTCGGGGGCGCCTGGGGAGGCGCGGGAGTCGTGGCCATGGTCGATCAGATCCGGTAGCCGGAGCCGGGCACGGTGACGATCACCGGGGGCTCCCCCAGCTTGCGGCGCAGTGTCATGACGGTCACCCGCACCACGTTCGTGAAGGGGTCGGTGTTCTCGTCCCAGGCCTTCTCCAGGAGCTGCTCGGCGGAGACGACCGCGCCCTCGCTGCGCATCAGCACTTCCAGGACGGCGAACTCCTTCGGCGCGAGCTGCACCTCCTTGCCGTCGCGGAAGACCTCGCGGCGATTGGGGTCGAGCTTGATGCCGGAACGCTCCAGGACGGGCGGCAGCGGCACGCTCGTACGGCGGCCGAGGGCACGCACGCGTGCCGTCAGCTCACTGAAGGCGAAGGGCTTGGGGAGATAGTCGTCGGCGCCGATCTCCAGCCCCTCGACGCGGTCGCTGACGTCGCCGGAGGCCGTGAGCATCAGCACGCGCGTGGGCATGCCGAGTTCGACGATCTTGCGGCAGACGTCGTCGCCGTGCACCAGCGGGAGGTCGCGGTCGAGGACGACCACGTCGTAGTCGTTGACGCCGATGCGTTCCAGGGCGGCCGCACCGTCGTACACGACGTCGACGGCCATGGCCTCCCGGCGCAGTCCGGTGGCCACCGCATCGGCGAGCAGTTGCTCGTCCTCGACGACGAGTACGCGCACGTCGCTGTCCTTCCTGTGTCCACCCGCGTAGCGCTTGTCTCGCCCGCGAGCAGGGGTGTTGGTCGGGTGTCTTGGCCTCCATCCTGCCCTTTTCCGCCATAAGTCGGCGGTAAGACGGGTGTGCGGCCCATGAAGGACGGGTGTGAAGCCCGGGAATGCGAGATTTTCTCTTCCGGTTGAGGTTTCCGCGGAAGAGACCGGGGGGAGGACGGCTTTACACCCCGCGATCACGCTCTGCTCGTGCCGCACCACCATGCGGTACGAATCGATCCGCTTTCCGCAGAGCGGGCGTGGGTGTCCGGCACCGTCGCCGCCCGGCCAGGGCAGCGCTGGGCACCTATCGGAGACGTGATCGCCCCTTCCGAACGGCACACCCCCGTGCCACCGACCCACGACCCAGGACGAGGGGGCGCAGCATGGACGCATTCACCGCAGGACTTCTGCAGCGCATAAGGGCGACCGAGTCCGACCTGACGCGGGCTCGTGACGAGGGCGACGACTTCCTCGTCGAGGTGGAGCAGGGCGAGCTCGACGACCTGCGCCGCCTCGCCGCCGAGCACGGTGTGGAAGTCGGCGCGTCACGCGTCTGACGAGTACGACGAAGGGGCCCCGGCGAATCCAGCGCCGGGGCCCCTTCGCGTCCTCCCGTGATCAGTCGTGCCAGGCGCCGAAGTCCTCCAGGAGCCGCTGGAGGGGCTCGAAGACTCCCGGGGTGGCCGCCACCGCGAGGTCGCGTGACGGGCGCTCTCCGGGGCGTCCGCCGGTCAGGGCGCCCGCTTCCCGTGCGATCAGGTCGCCCGCGGCCACGTCCCAGGCGTTGAGGCCGCGCTCGTAGTAGCCGTCGAGGCGGCCCGCGGCCAGGTCGCACAGGTCGATCGCGGCCGAGCCGCCGCGCCGGATGTCACGCAGGAGGGGGATCAGCCGCTGCGCGACGTCGGCCTGGTGGGTGCGGACCTCGGTGACGTAGTTGAAACCGGTTGAGACCAGGGCCTGGTCCAGGGGCGCGGTGGGCCGACAGCTGAGCCTGCGCTCGCCGTCCCAGGGTCCCGTGGCCCAGGCGCCGGTACCGCGGACCGCGTGGTAGGTCTCGCCGCGCATCGGGGCCGCCACGACGCCGACGACCGCTTCGCCGTCCTGCTCGGCGGCGATGGAGACGGACCAAGTCGGCAGTCCGTACAGGTAGTTGACCGTGCCGTCGAGCGGGTCGATCACCCAGCGGATGCCGCTCGTGCCCTCGGTGGAGGCGCCCTCCTCGCCGAGGAAGCCATCGTGCGGCCGGTGCTCGGAGATCAGGTCGGTGATCAGCTTCTCCGCCGCGATGTCCATCTCCGTGACCACGTCGATCGGGCTCGACTTGGTCGCGGCGACCGCGAGGTCGGCCGGGCGGCCGTCGCGCAGCAGCTCTCCCGCGCGACGGGCGGCTTCCCGGGCCAGCCGGAGCAGTTCCGAGTGCAGGGGGTCGGTCACGGGGCTCCTCACGCGTACGGGCTGTCGGCGCCCGCGGCGGCCGGCCTGGGGGCGCGGGCCGGGCAGCAGCCGATCGGGCAGAGGTTGTGGTCGGGGCCGAGCGCGCCGAGGGCGCAGGGCGTGACCTCCTGGCCGCGCTCCACGGCGGCACGCTCCAGGACGAGGTCGCGGATCGCGGCGGCGAAGCGCGGGTCGTCTCCGACGGTGGCCGAGCGGCGCATCGGCAGGCCCAGCTCCTCGGCCTTGGCCTTGGCCTCCGTGTCGAGGTCGTAGAGGACCTCCATGTGGTCGGAGACGAAGCCGATGGGGGCGATCACGACCGCCGGCACCCCGGCCGCGTGCCGCTCCTCGAGGTGGTCGCAGATGTCGGGCTCCAGCCACGGGATGTGCGGGGCGCCGGAGCGGGACTGGTAGACGAGCTGCCAGGGGTGGTCGACGCCGGTGCGCTCGCGTACGGCGTCGGCGATCAGCCGCGCGACGTCCAGGTGCTGCTCGACGTACGCGCCGCCGTCGCCCTGCTCCTCGACCGGGCCGGAGGTGTCCGCGGCCGCGGTCGGGATCGAGTGGGTCGAGAAGGCGATGTGCGCGCCGTCCCGGACGTCCTCGGGAAGGTCGGCGAGGGACTCGACGACACCGTCGATCATCGGCTCCAGGAAGCCCGGGTGGTTGAAGTAGTGCCGCAGCTTGTCGACCTTCGGCAGCTGAAGGCCCTCGGCCTCGAGGGCGGCGAGCGAGTCGGCGAGGTTCTCGCGGTACTGGCGGCAGCCCGAGTAGGAGGCGTAGGCGCTGGTGGCGAGGACGATGACGCGGCGGCGGCCGTCGGCGACCATCTCGCGCAGGGTGTCCGTCAGGTACGGCGCCCAGTTGCGGTTGCCCCAGTAGATCGGCAGATCCAGGCCGTGCTCGGCGAAGTCCTTGCGCAGGGCGTCCAGCAGGGCGCGGTTCTGGTCGTTGATGGGGCTGACGCCGCCGAACAGGTAGTAGTGCTCGCCGACTTCCTTCAGGCGTTCCCTCGGGATGCCCCGCCCGCGCGTGACGTTCTCCAGGAACGGGATCACGTCGTCCGGGCCCTCCGGGCCGCCGAAGGAAAGCAGGAGCAGGGCGTCGTAGGGGCTGGCATCGCGCGCGTCTGGCATGAGTCGATCCTGTCATCCGGTACTGACAGCCGGGAAACGGCGGGGTGACCACCCGGGTTCCCGGTTCACCCGGGCAGGTGCGCCAGGTGCGCCGGACTCGTAAGCTGTGTCGGCTGTCCACGTGCCTTACTGGGCCGCCCTTCGCCACCCCGAGTCGCCGTGGTTCGCCCTGAGCCGCCGCAGTCCCGCCCCTTCCGCCTGACCGGAGACCCCCGTGCCGAGCCCCTACCGCGCCCTGTTCGCCGCCCCCGGCACCAAGGGCTTCACCGCCGCGGGCTTCCTCGGCCGGATGCCGCTGTCGATGATGGGCATCGGCGTGGTCACGATGGTCTCCCAGCTGACCGGGCGCTACGGCCTCGCCGGCGCCCTGTCGGCCACGATCGCGCTCTCCGCGGCGGTGGCGGGCCCGCAGGTCTCACGCCTGGTCGACCAGTACGGGCAGCGGCGGGTGCTGCGCCCGGCGACGCTGATCTCGCTCGTGGCGGGGGCAGTGCTGCTGTTCGCCGCGCACTACGGCTGGCCGGACTGGGTGCTCTTCGTGGCCTGTGTCGGCATCGGCTGCGTGCCCAGCGTCGGGGCGATGACCCGCGCCCGCTGGGCCGCGCTGTACCGGGAGACGCCGCAGCTGCACACCGCGTACTCCTTCGAGTCCGTGATCGACGAGGTGTGCTTCATCTTCGGGCCGATCATCTCCATCGGCCTGTCCACGGCCTGGTTCCCCGAGGCGGGACCGCTGCTCGCCGGCTGCTTCCTGGCCGTCGGTGTCTTCTGGCTGACCGCGCAGCGGGCCACCGAGCCCGCGCCGCACCCGCGCGAGCAGCGCGGCGGCAGCTCGGCCCTGCGCGCCCCGGGTCTGCAGGTCCTGGTGGCCACCTTCGTGGCGACCGGAGCGATCTTCGGGTCCGTCGACGTGGTCACGGTGGCCTTCGCGGACGAGCAGGGGCACAAGGGCGCCGCGAGCGTGGTCCTCGCGCTGTACGCGGCGGGCTCCTGCGCGGCGGGTCTCGTCTTCGGGCTGTTGCGCTTCAAGGGGGCGCCCGAACCTCGCTGGCTGCTGGGCATATGCGCGATGGCCGTGAGTATGATCCCCCTCCTACTGGTCGGAAACTTGCCGCTTCTGGCCGTGGCGCTGTTCGCCTCGGGCATGGCCGTCGCTCCCACGATGATCACCACCATGTCCCTGATCGAAAAGCACGTACCACGCGCGCAACTGACCGAGGGCATGACCTGGGTGAGCACCGGGCTCGCGGTCGGGGTCGCGCTCGGCTCCTCCGCGGCCGGCTGGGTGATCGACGCCGCCGGTGCGGACGCCGGGTACGGGGTTCCGGCGGTGTCCGGGGCCGTCGCGGTCGCGGTCGGTTTCCTGGGGTACCGCCGGCTCAACAGGCCGGCTCCGCGTCGGGGAGGCACCGTTGAGCAGCACAGCGAGCGGCAGGAACGGCACGTGGCGTAACTGGGGCGGCAATGTCGCCGCCCGCCCCGCGCGGGAGGTCACTCCGGCCTCCGTCGAGGAGCTGTCCGCGGCGATACGCCGGGCCGCCGAGGACGGCCTGAAGGTGAAAGCGGTCGGCAGCGGACACTCCTTTACGTCCATTGCCGCCACCGACGGCGTGTTGATCCGCCCTCAACTCTTGACCGGGATCCGCAACATTGACCGGAATGCCATGACCGTCACGGTCGAGGCCGGCACTCCGCTCAAGAGGCTCAACATGGCCTTGGCGCGCGAGGGCCTGTCGCTCACCAACATGGGCGACATCATGGAGCAGACGGTCTCCGGCGCCACCAGCACCGGCACGCACGGCACGGGCCGCGAGTCGGCCTCGATCGCCGCCCAGATCAAGGGCCTGGAACTGGTCACGGCCGACGGCTCGGTGCTCACCTGCTCCGAGAAGGAGAACCCAGAGGTCTTTACGGCGGCCCGTATCGGCCTCGGCGCCCTGGGCATCGTCACCGCGATCACCTTCGCCGTGGAGCCCCTCTTCCTGCTCTCCGCGCGCGAGGAGCCGATGCCGTTCGACAAGGTCCTGGCGGACTTCGACGAACTGTGGGCGGAGAACGAGCACTTCGAGTTCTACTGGTTCCCGCACACCGGCAACACCAACACCAAGCGCAACAACCGCAGCGCGGGCCCCGAGAAGCCGGTGCCGCAGCTCCAGGGCTGGTTCGAGGACGAGTTCCTCTCCAACGGTGTCTTCCAGGCGGCCCAGTGGGTAGGCCGCGCGGTACCCGCCACCATCCCGGCGATCGCCCAGATCTCCAGCAAGGCGCTGTCCGCGCGGACCTACACGGACATCCCCTACAAGGTCTTCACATCACCGCGCCGGGTGCGCTTCATGGAGATGGAGTACGCCGTCCCGCGCGCGGCCGTCGTCGAGATGCTGCGCGAACTCAAGGGCATGGTCGACCGCTCCGGCCTCAGGGTCAGCTTCCCCGTCGAGGTGCGCACCGCCCCGGCCGACGACATCACGCTGTCCACCGCCTCGGGCCGCGACAGCGCGTACATCGCCGTCCACATGGTCAAGGGCACTCCGTACCAGCGGTACTTCACCGCCGCCGAGCGCATCTTCACCGCGCACGAGGGGCGGCCGCACTGGGGGAAGGTGCACACGCGGGACGCCGAGTACTTCGCCCAGGTGTACCCGCGCTTCGGCGAGTTCACGGCGGTGCGGGACCGACTCGATCCGGACCGCCGGTTCCAGAACGACTACTTGCGGCGGGTGTTGGGGGCGTAGCCCTCGATCGGCTCGAGCCACCCGGTCGGCCAACTGCGCAGCCAGGAGCGGTGCGGGCGAAAGCATTAGTTCCGTTTCCGACGATTGCGTGAAGTACGCCACGTTCAAGATCGGAGAACCGCTCAACGGACGGCCGAGTCCCACCCCTTGCCAGAAGTTGCGCGGCGCGCCAATCCACGCACGTGGCCCAAATGGAGTACTGTTGCGAGCCCTGGGTCCGGTCTCCCGCCAGGGCGTCCGTGGCCTTCAAGGACCGCCAGGAGGGGGCTAGTTGCACAGGGTGACGGAGTTGGTCACTTAGCGTTGCGAACAGGTAACCGTGCCATAACGGCGATCCAGGGCCCGTGCCCGACACGCCGGGCAACTCGGCAAGGTTGTGGCAGGCTGCACCCGGGCAGGCCACACTCGACTAGCGGAAGCAGCGACGCACGTGACGTCGGCAGGCACCACCCGGGAGGTCCCCATGCCCGAACTGCGTGTCGTGGCCGTCTCAAATGACGGCACACGGCTGGTGCTGAAGGCTGCCGACGCAACGGAGTACACGCTTCCGATCGACGAACGCCTGCGCGCCGCTGTGCGCGGCGACCGTCCTCGCCTCGGCCAGATCGAGATCGAGGTGGAGAGCCATCTCCGCCCCCGCGACATCCAGGCGCGTATACGCGCTGGTGCGACCGCGGAAGAGGTCGCCCAACTCGCCGGCATCCCCGTCGACCGCGTACGGCGCTTCGAGGGCCCTGTGCTCGCCGAGCGCGCCTTCATGGCCGAACGGGCCCGCAAGACTCCCGTCCGCCGACCCGGCGAGAACGCCGCCGGGCCGCAGCTCGGCGAGGCCGTCCAGGAGCGGCTGCTGCTGCGCGGCGCCGACAAGGACACCGTCCAGTGGGACTCGTGGCGCCGGGACGACGGCACCTGGGAAGTGCTGCTGGTCTACATGGTGGCGGGCGAACCGCACTCGGCGAGCTGGACGTACGACCCGCCCCGGCGGCTCGTGCAGGCCGTCGACGAGGAGGCGCGTTCGCTGATCGGCGAGTCCGAGGATCTCGCCGCGCCGGAGCCCAGCTTCCCGTTCGTGCCCCGTATCGCCCGGCTTCCGCGCGAGCGTGGGATGGACCGTGCCCTCGATGGCGCGCGGCCGAGCCTGCCGGCCCAGGCCTCCGAACCTGCCGAGGAGACCACGGAGGAACGGGACTCGCTGACCAGCCTGCTGGAGGCGGTGCCCAGTTTCCGAGGCGACCTGGTGGTCCCGGAGCGCCCGTCGGAGCCCGACGCGGAGGAACCTCCCGCCGAACCGGACGCGGAGGAACCCCCCGCCCCCGCTGCCTCGGCCGGGGCCGGTTCCGCCTACGCGGACGTCCTCATGCCCCGCTCCGTCGGCAGCCACCGCGACCGCCTCATCGGCGCCACGGACCGCCAGGCCGAAGCGGACGGCGTCCGTCCGGGCCGCCGGGCCGCGGTGCCCAGCTGGGACGAGATCGTGTTCGGGACGCGGCGTAAGAAGCAGGAGTAAGCGGGCGACGTCCGGTCGGTCGTTCGGCTGCGGCCGGGTGGGGGCTGGTCGCGCCCACCCGGCCGCAGCCGCATGTCCCCCCAGCCCCGCGCCCCCTGAAGGGCGCGGGCGCTCGTGGCTGCGGGCAGCCGTGCCGCTGGGGCGGCTCCCGATCCACAGAAGCGGCACCTGACCGGTGCCGGGGAGCGACACCCGCCCCCGGCCACGCCGAGTTACTGCGGATCCGGGCCCACGGCAACCGGCCGCGACGGATCCGACGACCACTCCGACCACGAACCGACGTACAGCGCGGCCGGAATGCCCGCGACCGCCAGCGCCAGCACCTCATGCGCGGCCGAGACGCCCGAGCCGCAGTACACGCCGACCTCCGTGCCCTCGGACACGCCCAGCGCCCTGAAGCGCGCCCCGAGTTCCTCGGCGGGCAGGAAGCGACCGTCCGCGCCGACGTTCTCGTTCGTGGGGGCGGACACGGCGCCCGGGATGTGGCCGCCGACCGGATCGATCGGCTCGACCTCTCCGCGGTACCGCTCCCCCGCTCGGGCGTCCAGAAGTACGCCCGACCGAGCGAGCGCCGCGGCGCCGTCGGCGTCGAGAAGGTCCGTCGCCGCCGGCTTCGGCTCGAAATCACCCTCCGACGGAGTCGGTGCCGACGTCTCCAGCGACCCCTGCCAGGCCGGCAAGCCGCCGTCGAGGACCCGCACGTCCGGGTGACCCGTCCAGCGCAGCAGCCACCACGCCCGGGCCGCCGCCCAGCCCTGCCCGCCGTCGTACACGACCACCGGCGCCGACGACGACACGCCCGCCCGGCGCATCGCCGCGCCGAATTCGGCCAGGTCCGGCAGCGGGTGACGGCCGCGCGAACCGGGCGCGGAGGCCAGTTCACGGTCCAGGTCGACGTAGACCGCGCCCGGGATGTGCCCGGTCTCGTAGGCGGCCCGGCCGTCGAACGGCGGCTCACCGGCCACCTTGGCCACGGTCAACTGCCAGCGGACGTCGAGCAGCACCGGCGGGCTCTCGCCCGTCAGTTCGCTCGCGAGTTCGGATGCGGAGATGATGGCGTTCATGGTCACCATCCTTGCGCACGGGGTGGCCGCATCGCCCGGCTCCGGTTACTCTGCCCGCCGGACAGGCCCGATCACGAGGCGTACGGGATCGGGCACATGCTGTACAGCCGATCGACATCCGTCGGCAATCGCACGGAAACGGGCGGTAAATCGCACACCGGGCATCCTCCGGGCGCCGGCCGTCGTGCGGCGGCGCGCCCGCAGCGCGCGCGGCCACGGGTGGTGCGAGCATCGGCTCGGGGGTCGGGACAGCGGAAGCGACGCGGCCACCACGAGGGGCCGAGGAGAGAGTGACGATGACCGAGGCACGGGGGTCGGCTGGCCCGAACGGCGCGACGCACGCCCGGCACGCGCCCGGCACACCCTGCTGGGTGAGCCTGATGGTGCACGGGCTGGCCGCGACCCAGGAGTTCTACGGAGCGCTGTTCGGCTGGGAGTTCCAGCCCGGTCCCCAGCAACTCGGCCCCTATGTGCGGGCCCTGCTCGACGGCAACGAGGTGGCCGGGATCGGCCAGCTGCCGCCCGACCGACACCTCCCCATCGCCTGGACGCCCTACCTCGCCTCCAACGACGTGGACCTGACCGCCGAGACGGTACGGCTGTGCGGCGGCACCGTCGGGGTGGGCCCGCTGGACGCCACCGAGGCCGGCCGGATGGCGATCTGCTCCGACCCCGCCGGCGCCGTCTTCGGCATCTGGCAGACGGCGGCCCACCTCGGCACCGCCGTCACGGGCGTGCCCGGCACCCCCGCCTGGAACGAGCTGTTGACCTTCGAGTCGGTGAACGTCGCCAAGTTCTACAAGACCATGTTCGCCTACGAGGAGAAGCCGGTGGTCTCCGCCGACTTCGACTACGTCACCCTGCACATCGACGGCCGCCCGGTCGCCGGCATCCACGGCGTCGGCAACGCCCTGCCCCGCGACCGGGGCCCGCACTGGATGACGTACTTCGAAGTGGCCGACACGGACGAGGCGCTGGAACGGATCGTCGACCTCGGCGGCCACGTCCTCAGCCCGGCCCACGACAGCGCCCACGGCCGCGTGGCGACGGTGGCGGACCCGGAGGGGGCCCGGTTCTCCCTGATCCAGGATCCGCGCTGACGGCCTTCAGGGCGGGGTCACTTGGGGATGGCCTGGATGGACGAATCGTCCGCGGCTCAGACCGGCTGTACCGGCAGCACGTCCGGGGACAGCGCCGCCGCCCGGGCGCTGGCCGCCGTCATGCGGCGGCGGTGGTGGCGGCGGCACAGGACCTCGTAGCCGACCGCATCCGCCTGGTTGACGTCGCCGACGACCACCTGGGCGCCCTCGACGACCATCGCGCCGCCTATCGTGCGGGCGTTGTGCGTGGCGCGGGCGCCGCACCAGCACAGGGCCTCGACCTGGAGCACCTCGACCCGGTCGGCGAGTTCCACCAGGCGCTGGGAGCCGGGGAACAGCTTGGTGCGGAAGTCGGTCGTGATGCCGAAGGCGTAGACGTCGAGGCCCAGGTCGTCGACCACGCGCGCGAGTTGGTCTATCTGGTTCGGTGCGAGGAACTGGGCCTCATCGGCGATGACGTAGTCCACGCGGCGCCCTTGGGAGAGGTGGTCGACGAGGTACGCGTACAGGTCCATGCCGTCCTCGACCTCCACCGCATCTGTGACCAGGCCGAGCCGCGAGGACAGCTTGCCCTCGCCCGCGCGGTCGTCGCGAGTGAAGATCATGCCCTGCAGACCACGCGCCGAACGGTTGTGCTCGATCTGGAGAGCCAGCGTCGACTTCCCGCAGTCCATCGTTCCGGAGAAGAACACCAGCTCGGGCATGTCGAGTTGAGCACCTTTCGGCGGAGAGTGCGGTCTGCGGGAGCGCTACGAGGGTTTCAGGAGCGTACTTCGAGCAGGGGGACCAACTGCTCGGCGGGGGTCATCGAACCGTGGTTGCCGACCATCACCGACTCCTTCGGCTCCCGCTCGGACGCGATGATCAGGACGTCGTCCCGCGCGGCCGCGATCACGTCGCCGATGCGGTCGTAGACCCGCTCGTCGATCCGGGGCCCGAACCAGCCCGCCGCGATCGCCTCGTCCCGGGAGGCCACCCAGAACTGCTCGCCCAGCACCTCGCGCCAGCAGGTCAGGACGTCGTTCGCGGCACCGGGCACCGCGTAGACGTGCCGCGCCCGGCCCTCGCCGCCCAGCAGGGCGACACCGGCACGCAGTTCCCAGTCCTCGTCGAAGTCGATGCGGTGCTGCTCGTCGAAGGGCACGTCGATCATGCCGTGGTCGGCGGTGACGTAGAGCGCGCTGCGCGGCGGCAGCTGCTCGGCGAGGCGCTGGACGAGCCGGTCGACGTACATGAGCTGGCCGCGCCAGGTGTCCGAGTCGACACCGAAGCGGTGACCGGCGCCGTCCAACTCGGCGTAGTACGTGTAGACCAAGGAGCGGTCGCCTGCGGCCAGTTGCTCGGCGGCGAGGTCCATGCGCTCCTCGCCGGTCAGCCGCCCATGGAACGTTCCGCCGCTGAGCGCGACCTTGGTCAGCGGGGTGTTCTCGAAGGTGGGCGACGACACCTGGGCCGCGTGCACGCCCGCCTGGTGCGCCAGCTGGAAGACCGTGGGATACGGCTGCCAGAGACGCGGTGACGTCCACGGGTTCCAGCGCAGCTGGTTCATCAGCTCGCCGGTCTCGGGGTTGCGCACGGTGTACCCGGGCAGGCCGTGCGCGCCCGGTGGCAGGCCGGTGCCGACCGAGGCGAGGGAGGTCGCGGTGGTCGCCGGGTAGCCGGCGGTGATCGGGCGTCCGGTGCCGCCGCGCGAGCTGCTCAGGAGCGAGGTCATGAACGGCGCCTCGTCGGGGTGCGCCTTGAGCTGCTCCCAGCCGAGTCCGTCCACCAGGAACACGCAGTTGCGGTCGGTGGCGGTCAGCTCGGGGATCGTCGCGGTCATCTCCGGTACGGCCATGCCGGCGGCCAGCGTGGGCAGCAGATCGGCGAGCGAGCCGCTGCCGTACTGGGGGGCGGGCGCGGAGTCGACGGCGAGGGGTTCCGGGTGGGAGTCCCAGGTGGTGGGCTGGATCATCTCAGTGCGCGACGTCCGCCGTCGCCTCGGAGAGCGACTGCGCGAAGGCTAGCGCCTGGCGCACCGTCTCCGGGCCGTCCCCGGCTTCGCTGACCCGCAGGCTGAGGTCGTCCGCCGTCGAGTTGCCCGTGTAGCCGTGGTCGGCCTCGCAGTTGGGGTCACCGCAGGCGGCGGGCTCCAGGTCGATACGGGAGACGGCGCCCCAGCCGATGGTCAGCACGACCTCGCGGGGCAGCGTGCCCGGCTGGTACTGCTCCGGATTGGCGACCACACGGCTGAGCACCACCGACGAGATCCGGCCGAGCTTCACGGACTCCGTGGACGTCGTGGCGTACGGCGTCGGGGAGGTGCTGTCGGCGGCCTGCTCGTCGGTGTGGCTGACGATGAAGCGGTTGCCGGTGAGGACGAGGACGGTCACATGCCGCCGCACCTCGTTCTGGTCGAACGTCGTCTCCTGGTGGACCAGGTACGACCGGATGGGCTCGCCGCCCACAGCGGCCTCCACCGCCTCGGCCACGAGGGCCGGGTAGTAGCCGCTGCGCTCGATCGCCGCACGCAGCCCCTGGGTCGTCGTACTGGTCTTGGCCATGACGCCCATCCTACGGGGGCCCACTGACTGCGAGGCACCGATCGCCGCGGTCTCAGTACGTCGGGAGGGTCCTCGGCCCGAGGTCGTCGCGGGCGGGCGGTGGCGCGAGGCGTACGGAGGCGCCGAGCACGCTCACGCCGTGTGTGGCGACGACGACCGGCTCCAGGGTGACCGCGACGACCTCCGGGTGGTCGTCCACCAGCCGCGACACCCTCAGCAGCAGCTCCTCCAGGGCAGGCGTGTCCACCGGCGCGGAGCCGCGCCAGCCGAACAGGAGCGGTGCCGTCCGGATCGAGCGGACGATCGAGGTCGCGTCGCGGTCGGTGACCGGGATCAGCCGGTGCGCGGTGTCACCGAGCAGCTGCGAGGCGGCGCCGGCGAGCCCGAAGGACAGTACGGCGCCGGCCGCCGGGTCGATCACGGCCCGTACGACGGTGTCGACGCCGCGCGGTGCCATGCTCTGCACGACCGGCCGCAGCTCCTCCGGCCTGCCGAACAGCTCGGTCAACTCGGCGTACGCCCGCCGCAGTTGTTCTTCGTCGGCCAGGTCGAGCCGTACGCCGCCGAGGTCGGCGCGGTGGCGCAGATGCGGGGCGGTGGCCTTGAGGGCGACGGGGTAGCCGAGGGTGCGGGCGGCGTCGGCGGCGGCGTCGGGGGTGGGGGCGTGCAGGGCGCGGTGTACGTGGATGCCGTACTTGCCGAGCAGGTCACAGGTCTCGTCCGTGCCGAGCGTGAGCCCTTGCCCGCGCGCGAGCAGCCCGTCGATCAGCCGGGCGGCGCCCTTCTCGTCGATGTCCTCGTGCTCCGGCACCTTCCCGGGGTCGGCCGCCTCACGCCGCCACTGCGCGTACTTGACGGCTTCGGCGAGGGCGCGGACGGCTCGTTCGGCCGCGGGGTAGGCGGGAATGAGGCGGGGGGCGTTCTCAGCGGGGTCCGGCCGCTCGGGCGGTGTCTCGGCCGGGAAGTCCAGGGGGCGGAACGGGTGGGTGGCGCGGAGCCCGACGCGGGGCGCCGTCCTGCCCGCCTGTGGTGCGGTGCTCGCCGCGGCCGACAGGGCCTCCGCGAGACCGCCCAGCTCCACGTGCACCACCAGCACCGGCTTGCCCGGCACCCCCTCGGCCGCCGACCGCAGCGCCTCCGCCAGCTCCGCGTCCCCCGGCGACACCTCCCCGATCGCCGGGATCGCCGTCACCACCACCGCATCGCAGGTGTCGTCCGCCAACGCGCGCGACAACGCCGCCCGGAAGTCCGCGGCCGACGCCCCCGTCGTCAGATCCAGCGGCGGCAACGGCCGCAGTCCCTCGGACAGGCACGCGTCGTACGTCAGCAGCCCCAGCGACTCGGAGTTGCCCAGGATCGCCACGCGCGGGCCGGCCGGCAGCGGCTGACGCGCGAGCAGCAGCCCCGCGTCCACCAGCTCGGTGATCGTGTCCACCCGGATCACCCCGGCCTGCCGCAGCAGCGCGGACACCGTGGCGTGCGGCAAGCGCGTGGCCCGTACCGCGTGCCCCTGCGGCGCCGCGCCACCGTGCCGCGCCCCCTGCACCACGACCAGCGGCTTCGCAGCCGCCGTACGCCGGGCGAGGCGGGTGAACTTGCGCGGGTTGCCGATGGACTCCAGGTACATCAGCACGACGTCGGTGTCCGGGTCGTCGTACCAGTACTGGAGGACATCGTTGCCGGACACGTCGGCGCGGTTGCCGGACGAGACGAGGGTCGACACACCCGTGACCCCGGTGACCCCGCCGCCGCGCCGGTGCAGCCGGGACAGCAGCGCGATCCCGATGGCGCCGGACTGCGCGAACAGCCCGATGCGGCCCGGGCGGGGCATCTCGGGCGCCAGGGAGGCGTTCAGCCGTACGTCGGCGGAGGTGTTGATGATCCCGAACGCGTTCGGGCCGATGATGCGCATGCCGTACGCGCGCGCGTGCCGTACGAGTGCGCGCTGCCGCTCGCGCCCGTCGGGCCCGCTCTCGGCGTACCCGGCGGAGACCACGACCAGCCCCTGCACGCCGTGCTCGCCGCACTCGGTGACCACCTCGGGGACGTACTCGGCCGGTACGGCGACCACCGCGAGGTCGACGGGCCCCTCGATGTCCCGAACGGACCGGTGCGCGGGCACGCCGTCGAGCTCCTTGAGGTCCTCCGGGAACGCCTTGTTCACGGCGTACAGCGACCCCGTGAACCCGGCGTCCCTGATGTTGCCGAGGACGCTGCGGCCCACCCCGCCGGGCGTGCGGCCGGTGCCGATGACGGCGACGGAGCCGGGCACCAGCAGCCGCCGCACGGACCGCGCCTCGGCGCGCTGCTCGCGCGCGTACTGCACGGCGAGCGAGCGGTCCGTCGGCTCCAGGTCGAACTCCAGGCGTACGACGCCGTCCTCGAAGCTGCGCTTCTGGGTGTACCCGGCGTCGGTGAACACCTTGATCATCTTGGTGTTTGCGGGCAGCACCTCGGCGGCGAACCGGCGGATGCCCCGCTCGCGCGCGACCGCGCCGATGTGTTCGAGGAGGGCGGAGGCGACGCCGCGCCCCTGGTGGGCGTCCTGGACGAGGAAGGCGACCTCGGCCTCGTCGGCGGGTGCCGACGCGGGCATTCCGTCGGCGCCGATCCGGTCGTAGCGTACGGTTGCGATGAACTCGCCGCCCACTGTGGCCGCGAGTCCCACCCGGTCCACAAAGTCGTGGTGCGTGAAGCGGTGGACGTCCTTCGCGGACAGACGCGGGTAGGGCGCGAAGAAGCGGTAGTACTTCGACTCGTCCGACACCTGCTCGTAGAAGCTGACCAGACGCTCGGCGTCATCAACGGTGATGGGGCGGATGCGTGCGGTGCCGCCGTCGCGCAGCACCACGTCGGCTTCCCAGTGGGCGGGGTACTCGTGCCGGTCCGAGGCGCTCTGCATGGGGCCCAGAGTACGGCTCGCGTCCGACAACGGCGCGAGGCAGTCTGTGGAGGACGTATGTCGGGTCGAGGCCGCGACCCGACGGCCGCCTCAGGAGGGGCGTTTTGTCCCTCCCGGCATGCTTCACGGGTGTGGGAAACTGGTCTAGACAACCCTGAACACCGAAGGGCAGCATCACATGGCTGAGCGCCGCGTCAACGTCGGCTGGGCCGAGGGCCTTCACGCCCGCCCCGCTTCCATCTTCGTCCGGGCCGCCACGGCCGCAGGTATCCCGGTGACGATCGCCAAGGCCGACGGCAACCCCGTCAACGCGGCCTCCATGCTGGCCGTTCTGGGCCTGGGCGCCCAGGGCGGCGAGGAGATCGTCCTCGCCTCCGACGCCGAGGGAGCGGACGCCGCCCTCGACCGCCTGGCGAAGCTGGTCTCCGAGGGCCTCGAGGAGCTTCCCGAGACGGTCTGAACGACCTGAGCGGTCCTGTGGAGCAAACGGTGAAGCCGCGTCTGCCTTTCCGGCCGACGCGGCTTCGCTGTTTTCGGGCAGGCGGCCACGCTTTTGAGGCGGGCAGCCGCGAGAATTAACGGCGGCACCCGAAAAAGGGCAGCGGGAATTCCCCGCCACCGAATATCACCTCTTTGTATACGGCGCCCGTGTTAATGTCGCAGGCTCGGCATGTTTACGGGATGTTGCGAATTCCTCACACGGTCCGCGCGGTCACCGGGGGAACCGAACCGCAGTCGGTGCGCGGAGATCGCGCGCTCGGTGTGCACCGCCGTGATCGCGCGGGCGCGATCACTGTCGCCGCGCGCCACCGCGTCCACGATCGCACCGTGCTCGGTCCAGGACTCCACGGGATTGACCGGCGCCTCCACCGCGTACATCCAGGCGATCTTGTGCCGCAGCTGGGTCAGCATCGAGGTCAGGGCGGGGCTGCCGCAGGCCTGGGCGAGCGTCTCGTGGAACCAGCCGCCCAGGGAGCGCAGATCCTCGCTGTTGCCCCGCCTGGCCCGCTCCTGGCCCAGCCTGACCAGGCCGCGCAGCACCTTCAGATGGGCCTCGGTGCGCCGCTGGGCGGCCCGGGAGGCGCCGAGCGGCTCCAGCAGGGTGCGCATCTCCAGCAGGTCGGCGGCCTCCTGCTCGGTCGGTTCGGCGACGCACGCGCCCGCGTGCCGCCGGGTCACCACGAAGCCCTCGGCCTCCAGGGTGCGCAGGGCCTCCCGCACGGGGACGCGGGAGACGCCGTAGCGGCGTGCGAGGAGTTCCTCGGTGAGCCGGCTGCCGCGCTCGTGGACACCGGCGACGATGTCGTCCCGGATCGCGGTGCATACCGAGTGCGCCGGAATACGCATGACCGACCTCCGCCTTAATCCCCGTGAAACGTCGACGAATGACGTGTGTTCAGTGACTCTATTGCAACCTGCTGGAATTTCCGATGGCGGGTCGGAATCCATGGATATTTTTTGGACAGCGGGTCGTCCGAAACGCCGAAAGCCCCGGCTCGGGGAGCCGGGGCTTCGGGGAGACCGTCCGCGGGGTGAGTCCTCGGGGAGAGCGGCCTCGGGGAGGCGCGGTGGAGGCGTCAGACGTTCACGCCGTGCGAGCGGAGGTAGGCGACGGGGTCGATGTCGGAGCCGTACTCCGCCGTCGTGCGGGCCTCGAAGTGCAGGTGCGGTCCGGTGACGTTGCCGGTGGCGCCGGACAGGCCTATCTGCTGGCCGGGGGTGACGGTCTGGCCCACCGAGACGCCTATGGACGACAGGTGGCCGTACTGGGTGTACGTGCCGTCGTTCATCTTGATCACGATGTTGTTGCCGTACGACCCGCCCCAGCCGGCCTCCACGACGGTGCCGGAGCCGACCGCGTGGACGGAGGTGCCGCTGGCGGCGTGGAAGTCGACGCCCGTGTGGCTGCCGGAGGACCAGACGGCGCCGCCGGCCTTGTAGCCGGTGGAGACGTACGAGCCGGAGATCGGGGCGACGTAGGACAGCAGGCGCTTGCGCTCGGCCTCACGGGCGGCGCGCTCCTTGGCCTCGCGCTCCTGCTTGGCCTTCTCGGCCGCCTTCTTGCGCGCGGCCTCCTCGGCGGCCTTCTTCCGGGCCGCGGCCTCCTCGGCGGCCTGCTCCTGGGCGGCGGCCTGGGCGTCGATCTGGTCGGCGATCGAGTCCTCGATCGTGACGACGGGGATGAGGCCGGTCTGCTCGGCGGCGGGTTCGGCGGCGAGCGCCGGGGCGGCGAGGGTGCCCATGACGCCGGTGGCGGTGAGAGCGGCGACGCCCGCCGCGCGGGCGGTGGAGCGTTCGAACCGGCTGGGGCGACGGTGCTTCCCGGTGGGGCGGTTCTTCCCGGTGGCGCAGGTGAACGCCATGTAGTGGCTGGTCCTTTCCTTCCTTCTCGCCTACCGGGTTAGCTGACGGGTTCGGAGCAGGAAGGTCTCCTACGGACCCCCTCGCGGCTGCGCGGGCGCCCGATTCACCCCAGGGACTACGGTGGGTCCCCGGCTCCCCTGGCTCGCGCCGTACGGGGACTCGGCGATGGCTGTCCGGTGCCGCGGGCGCGGCGCACTGCCTGACGGACAGCCCGGAAGACGCTAAGCGGCGCGACTTTCAATCCCCAAACGGATCGCGACTTTTGTAGCGCATCCCACAGGCCAGACGGGCAACCTTTCCCTCAATTCGGGCATAAAGGGGCCCTGGTGGCTTCGAAGTCACCAGGGCCCCTTACGCGCGCGTGCCGTCGCCCGGCGCGGTGTCCGGGCGCGGTGTGGGCCTGCTACTCGGCGGCCACGACGGTGACTTCGCCGATGCCGAGGGCCTCGACGGGCTCCCGGATCTCGGCCGCGTCGCCGACGAGGATCGTCACCAGACGGTCCACCGGGAAGGCGTTCACGGCCGCCGCGGTGGCCTCGACGGTGCCGGTCGCGGCGAGCCGCTGGTACAGCGTCGCCTGGTAGTCGTCGGGCAGGTGCTGCTCGACCTGGTCGGCCAGCGTGTTCGCCACGGAGGCGGCCGTCTCGTACTTCAGCGGCGCCACCCCGACGAGGTTCTGCACGGCGAAGTCCCGCTCGGCGTCGGTGAGCCCCTCGTCGGCGACGCCGCGCAGGACCTTCCAGAGGTCGTCCAGCGCCGGACCGGTGTTCGGGGTGTCGACGGAGCCGCTGATGGCGAGCATGGCCGCGCCCGTGCCGTCCGGGGTCGAGCGCAGGACCTGCCCGAACGCGCGCACGCCGTAGGTGTAGCCCTTCTCCTCGCGCAGGACCTTGTCCAGGCGGGAGGTAAGAGTGCCGCCGAGGCAGTACGTGCCGAGCACCTGCGCGGGCCACACGCGGTCGTGCCGGTCGGGGCCGATGCGGCCGATCAGCAGCTGCGTCTGCACGGCGCCGGGGCGGTCCACGATGACGACGCGCCCGGTGTCGTCCGCGGTGACCGGCGGAACGGGCCGGGGCTGGGCCGGGGAGCCGGTCCAGGCGCCCAGGGTGTCGCCCAGCAGGGCGTCGAGGTCCACGCCCGTGAGGTCGCCGACGACCACGACGGTGGAGGTGGCGGGGCGCACGTGCCGCTCGTAGAAGGCGCGTACGGCCGCGGAGTCGATGCCCGCGACGGTGTCCTCGGTGCCCTGGCGCGGGCGGGACATGCGCGAGGTCGCCGGGAACAGCTGCTTGGAGAGCTCCTTGGCGGCGCGGCGCGAGGGGTTGGCCAGCTCGTGCGGGATCTCGTCGAGGCGGTTGCGCACCAGGCGCTCGACCTCGGCGTCGTCGAACAGGGGCGCCCTGAGGGCGTCGGCGAGCAGACCGAGCGCCTTGGGCAGGCGGGAGACCGGCACCTCGAGGCTGACGCGGATGCCGGGGTGGTCGGCGTAGGCGTCGAGCGTGGCGCCGCAGCGCTCCAGCTCGGCGGCGAACTCCTCGGCGGTGTGCTTGTCGGTGCCCTCGGAGAAGGCGCGCGCCATGATCGTGGCGATGCCGTCCAGGCCCTTCGGCTCGGCCTCCAGGGGCGTGTCCAGGAGCACCTCGACGGCGATGACCTGCTGGCCGGGGCGGTGGCAGCGCAGGACCGTCAGGCCGTTGTCCAGCTTGCCGCGCTCGGGCGCCGGGAACGCCCAGGGCCGGGCCTCGCCGGCCTCGGGCTGCGGGTGGAACTCCATGCTGGCGAGCTCGGTCACTGCGCCGACTCCTCGTTCTCGTCAGTGTTGTCGGCGGCCTTGAGGTCGTCGGCCTCGGCCGCGGTCGGCTCGTACACGAGCACCGCGCGGTTGTCGGGGCGCAGGCGGGCCTTGGCGACCGCCTGGACCTCCTCGGCGGTGACGTCGAGGACGCGCTGTACGGCGGTGAAGGCGAGCTGCGGGTCGCCGAACAGGACGGCGTACCGGCACAGTTCGTCGGCGCGGCCCGCGACGGTGCCGAGCCGGTCCAGCCACTCGCGCTCCAGCTGGGCCTGCGCGCGCTCCATCTCCTCGGCGGTGGGGCCCTCCGCGGCGAAGCGGGCGAGCTCCTCGTCGACGGCGGCCTCGATGACGGGGACCTCGACGTCGCCGGAGGTCTTCACGTCCAGCCAGCCCAGGGAGGGCGCTCCGGCCAGACGCAGCAGTCCGAACCCGGCCGCCACGGCCGTACGGTCGCGGCGGACCAGGCGGTTGTAGAGGCGGGAGGACTCGCCGCCGCCGAGGACGGTCAGCGCCAGGTCGGCCGCGTCGCACTCGCGCGTGCCGTCCACCGGGAGCCGGTAGGCGGCCATCATCGCGCGCGCGGGGACGTTCTCCTCGACGACCTCGCGCAGCTGCTCGCCGATGATCTCGGGCAGCGAGCCGTCGCGCGGCTCGGGCTTGCCGTCGTGGGCCGGAATGGAGCCGAAGTACTTTTCGACCCAGGCGAGCGTCTGCTCCGGGTCGATGTCGCCGACGATGGACAGGACGGCGTTGTTGGGCGCGTAGTAGGTGCGGAAGAACGCGCGCGCGTCCTCCAGGCTGGCCGCGTCCAGGTCGGCCATCGAGCCGATCGGCGTGTGGTGGTACGGGTGCCCGTCCGGGTAGGACAGGGCCGTCAGCTTCTCGAAAGCGGTGCCGTACGGGACGTTGTCGTAGCGCTGGCGGCGCTCGTTCTTGACGACGTCGCGCTGGTTCTCCAGGCCCTCCTCGTCGAGCGCCACCAGGAGGCTGCCCATGCGGTCGGCCTCCAGCCACAGCGCGAGCTCCAGCTGGTGGGCGGGCATGGTCTCGAAGTAGTTGGTGCGCTCGAAGCTGGTGGTGCCGTTCGGCGAGCCGCCCGCGCCCTGGACGAGCTCGAAGTGGCCCGTGCCCTTCACGCTCCCCGAGCCCTGGAACATCAGGTGCTCGAAGAGGTGGGCGAGTCCGGTACGGCCCTTGACCTCGTGGCGGGAGCCGACGTCGTACCAGAGACAGACCGCGGCGACCGGCGTGAGGTGGTCCTCGGAGAGCACCACGCGCAGGCCGTTGGCCAGGCGGTGCTCCGTCGCGGTGAGGCCGCCGGATTGTGCCTCCGGTGTGGCCGTGTGACCCATGGGCAAGGTGTCCTTCCGGTCGCGTGCACTGCGTTGTGTCGAGCAGTTCGTACTCAGTTCCTGCCACTGTATGCAGCGTCCGAAGGGTCGGCGAAGTTCCCGGTCGGAACACCGTGTCCATACGACGGTGAACGTGGGCGGGAACGCCGAACAGGACAGCGCTCGGGCACAGCTCGCCATCCCCTCCCGCCTGCCCGCTGCCGCATGACTTCGGACAGTGCCCGCCGATCACTCCGGCGAGTGAACGGTCTCGCGGCGCGCGCTTGCCTTCGCGCAAGCGGGGCCTCGACCAGGGCCGTTGGCGCCCCGCCGCTCCCCTCTGTCGCAGGGAGGGCCCGGCGTCGGCGACACTTCTCGCACGCCGGGCGGGAGCCCAACATCGGGTCCTGGTCGGTGGTTGTCAGTGCCGCGGTCCACAATGGTCCGCGTCAGATCCCGCAAACGCTCGAGCGACCAGAACCAGAGGAGCCGGCAGCGATGGCCCGCCGCAGCACGAAGATCCCGCCGCCCGACGACTCGTACGAGGAGAAGATCCTCGACATCGACGTCGTCGACGAGATGCAGGGCTCCTTCCTCGAGTACGCGTACTCGGTCATCTACTCGCGCGCCCTGCCGGACGCCCGCGACGGCCTCAAGCCGGTGCACCGCCGCATCGTCTACCAGATGAACGAGATGGGCCTGCGCCCCGACCGCGGCTATGTGAAGTGCGCCCGCGTCGTCGGCGAGGTCATGGGTAAGTTGCACCCGCACGGCGACGCGTCGATCTACGACGCCCTGGTGCGCATGGCCCAGCCCTTCTCGATGCGCGTCCCGCTGGTCGACGGGCACGGCAACTTCGGCTCGCTGGGCAATGACGACCCGCCGGCCGCCATGCGGTACACCGAGTGCCGTGCCGCCGAGCCGGCGAGCCTGATGACGGAGTCCATCGACGAGGACACCGTCGACTTCAACCCCAACTACGACGGCCAGGAGCGGGAGCCGGTGGCGCTGCCCGCCGCCTTCCCGAACCTCTTGGTGAACGGCTCGTCGGGCATCGCGGTCGGCATGGCCACCAACATGCCGCCGCACAACCTCGCCGAGGTCATCGCGGCCGCCCGCCACCTGATCCGCTACCCGAACGCGGATCTGGACGCCCTGATGAAGCACGTCCCCGGCCCCGACCTGCCCACCGGCGGCCGTATCGTCGGCCTCTCCGGCATCCGGGACGCCTACGAGACGGGCCGTGGCACGTTCAAGATCCGTGCCACGGTGTCGGTGGAGACCGTCACGGCGCGCCGCAAGGGCCTCGTGATCACCGAGCTGCCCTTCGCGGTCGGCCCGGAGAAGGTCATCGCCAAGATCAAGGACCTGGTCGGCTCGAAGAAGATCCAGGGCATCGCCGACGTCAAGGACCTCACCGACCGCCAGCACGGCCTGCGCCTGGTCATCGAGATCAAGAACGGCTTCGTGCCCGAGGCGGTCCTGGAGCAGCTCTACAAGCTGACGCCGATGGAGGAGTCCTTCGGCATCAACAACGTCGCGCTGGTCGATGGCCAGCCCCTCACCCTGGGCCTCAAGGAGCTCCTGGAGGTCTACCTCGACCATCGCTTCGAGGTGGTACGGCGCCGCAGCGAGTTCCGCCGCGGCAAGAAGCGTGATCGACTGCACCTGGTCGAGGGTCTGCTCACGGCGCTGCTGGACATCGACGAGGTCATCCGGCTGATCCGGTCCAGCGAGAACTCCGCGCAGGCCAAGGAGCGCCTGATGGAGCGCTTCTCGCTGAGCGAGGTCCAGACGCAGTACATCCTGGACACCCCGCTGCGCCGCCTCACCAAGTTCGACCGTATCGAGCTGGAGGCGGAGAAGGACAAGCTCAACGCGGAGATCGCGGAGCTGACCCGGATCCTCGACTCGGATGCGGAGCTGCGCAAGCTGGTCTCCTCCGAACTGGCCGCGGTGGCCAAGAAGTTCGGCACCGAGCGGCGTACGGTCCTGCTGGAGTCGGCGGGCACCCAGGTCTCGGCGGTACCGCTTCAGGTGGCGGACGACCCGTGCCGGGTGCTGCTGTCCTCGACGGGTCTGCTGGCCCGTACGGCGAACGGCGACCCCTTCGCGGAGGACGGCGACGCGAAGCGCTCCAAGCACGACGTGATCGTCTCGGCGGTGCCGGCCACGGCCCGCGGCGAGGTGGGCGCGGTGACGTCCACGGGCCGGCTGCTGCGGATCAACGTCATCGACCTGCCCCAGCTGCCGGAGACGGCGTCGAGGCCGAACCTCGCGGGTGGCGCGCCGCTGTCGGAGTTCGTCTCCCTGGAGGGCGACGAGACCGTGGTCTGCCTGACCACGTTGGACGAGTCGTCCCCGGGCCTGGCGGTCGGCACGGAACAGGGCGTGGTCAAGCGTGTGGTGCCCGACTATCCGACCAACAAGGACGAGTTGGAGGTCATCACTCTGAAGGAGGGCGACCGGATCGTCGGCGCGGTCGAGCTGCGCACCGGAGAGGAGGACCTGGTCTTCATCACGGACGACGCGCAGCTGCTGCGTTACCAGGCCTCGCAGGTCCGCCCGCAGGGCCGCGCCGCCGGCGGCGTGGCGGGCATCAAGCTCGCGGAGGGCGCGAAGGTCATCTCCTTCACGGCGGTGGACCCGGCGGCCGACGCGGTCGTCTTCACGGTCGCGGGCTCGCGCGGCACGCTGGACGACTCGGTCCAGACGACGGCCAAGCTGACCCCGTTCGACCAGTACCCCCGCAAGGGCCGCGCCACGGGTGGCGTTCGCTGCCAGCGGTTCCTGAAGGGCGAGGACTGCCTGTCCGTGGCCTGGGCGGGCGCCGCACCGGCACGGGCCGCGCAGAAGAACGGCACTCCGGCCGATCTTCCGGACATGGACCCGCGCCGCGACGGCTCCGGTGTGTCGCTGCCGAAGACGGTGGCGGTGGTGGCGGGTCCGGTCTAGACCTGCGGGACGTCGAGGTCCTGGTCCTCAGGGTCTCGTACGTAGCGGAGGACGCCCCACATGCCGTGCTCGTCGGTGTGTGGGGCGTCGCTCTTGCACGCCTCGAGCTCCTTGGCCAGGGACGCGGCATCGATGCCGGCGCCGATGAGGACGAGCTGGGTCAGGCGCGCGTCCCCGCCGGTCCACGGCTCCGGGTAGAAGCGCAGGAACCGCCCGACGGCGTGCACGGCGTAACGGTTCGCGGCGTCGTACGGGCCGAAGTCGACGTACCCCTTGATCCGGTACAGCCCCTCCGGCCTGCTGTCCAGGAACCCCATCAACCGGCGCGGGTCGAGGGGGACTTCGGAGACGAAGGACACGCTGTCGTAGCCGGCGTGCAGGTGGCCGCTGTGATCCTCGTCGGGCTCATGCAGATCATCGAAGGACAGCTGCCCGATACGCTCCTCGCTGGGCCGGCAGTCGAAGAGGAACTCGGGGTCGATACGGCCGTAGGTGGCGGGGACCACGGCGGCGCGGTCGGTGAGGTCGCGGACCAGCCCGAGGACGCGCACACCGTCGCCCGCCCGGTCGAGCTTGTTGACCACGACGAGGTCGGCGAGGGCGAGGTGCCGGTCGATCTCGGGGTGCTTCGCGCGCGTGTCGTCGAACTCGACGGCGTCGACGACCTCGACGAGCCCGCCGTACACGATGCCCGGATGTTCACTGGCGAGCACCATGCGCACGAGTTCCTGGGGTTCGGCGAGCCCGCTGGCCTCGATGACGATGACGTCGATGCCGGTGGACGGCCGGGCGAGCCGCTCCAGGTAGATGTCCAGCTCACTCGCGTCGACCGCACAGCACAGGCAGCCGTTGCCGAGGGAGACGGTGGAGTCGCCGAGCGCGCCGGCGACGGCCATGGCGTCGATCTCGATGGCGCCGAAGTCGTTGACGATGGCGCCGATGCGGGTGCCGCCGCTGCGGTGGAGGAGATGGTTGAGGACAGTCGTCTTACCGGAACCGAGGAATCCGGCGAGTACGACGACCGGAATCTGCTGCGGACCGGTGCTCGGCTGGCTCAACGTGCGACCTCTCTCACGCCGACGGGTGCACCGGCTCGCGGGGCGGCGCACGTACGAGGATTGAATGCCGACCCAGGATACGAGCCGGAAGAAACACCGCGAAGTGAACGATTGTTAGCAGCACTTGCCGGGCAGACGTTGGGCAAGGCGCCGGAGCGTGCGACCCTCGCTTCCCTCCGTGCGCCTCCTCTCCGCCTCCCCGCCGATCAGAGCCGCTCGGCACTCTGGGAGACGGCAAGCGCCGCCCACCGCTCGCCGGTCCCCTCCCGTCGACCCGCACCCCGACGACCGGCGGACGGCCGCCTGATTCGGGGGTTGACATGGCCACACGGAAGCGTTTTGCACGGAGGCTGGGTTCCGCCACGCTCACTTTCCTGGCTGCCACGAGCGTGACGCTGGCAGCGCAGCAATGGCGGTCGGAGAAGGCACGTCTGCACGAGAGGCAGCTGGAGCTCGAGGAACTGGCCATCCGGCGAACGGCTCTGGCCCATCAGCAGCGCATGCACTGGGAGTTGCTGGTGAGGGCGATCGACGATCCCTCCCTCGCCGCCGTGATCGACACGTACGACCAGAGCATCCCGGCGGAGCGGCGTCGGCAGTTCTTCTACGCCAACGCTTGGTACGTCCACCTCTACCACCTCTACCAGGCGGAGCTTCTGGACCGGGAGGAGCTGTACACGCGTCTGCGGGAGTTCTTCCAGAGCCCGGTCTTCCGCGAGTACTGGGAGGCGTCGCGGCATATGCGAGCCAGCCTGGACGACTCGTCCGTGGAGGCCCAGCTCGGGCACATGGTGGATGGGCTCGTCCGGGACCTCGACGAATCCGACACGGATGAGTGGTGGGTGGTCGGCGATCCGCCGACGGACTGACCGGAGCGGCGTGCGACGCGGGAGCGGTAACAACGAGGCCGTGAGAGCGCGACGGGCTGACGTCTGCGCAAATGACCCCGCGGTCAACCCGGTACCTCCGTACATCCCTTCGGGTTCACAAGCCGCGTTCCCCACTCATGACCTTCCTCCGGAAGGCCGGTCTTCAAGTGCAGGCTGAAAGATCGGTGGCGGATCCACGTACGACGGCACGTCTCCTCGGAGCGCGTGTGCGCGGCTTGCGCGCACGTCCCCTCGGAGCGCGTCTGCGCGGCTTGCGAGATCTCGCCAGGAGCCCAGCAACAACGAACCCACTCATCGCCGAAGTCAATCGGCACGGCGGCCAGGTACGACCGGGTGACATTTCGCCAACGAGCCGCGAGGGGCTGTGAAACACCAGTAACCTGCTCCCCACCAGTATGGCCAGCTCTTTGTTCCTAAGGACCGGTACCTTTGAAGATCGTGCGCCGCATCGGTGTGCCTCCCAGCGCCCGAGGCAGTAGTTCAGGAGCTACCTGCCCGGATGTGTTCGAACTCAGCGACGGCAACTTCGCCGTCATCGGCACCGAGGCCACCGAGGCGCTTGACCCGGAACTGCCCGCAGACGCCGCCCGCGCCGACTACGAGCGCATCGTCATCGTCAGCCGGGAGACCCTCATCCGCGCCAAGGCAGACATCCCCGACGCCTGAGACCACCGCACGAGGACGCGTCCACCCCAGACCCGTACCGTCACGCTCCCCCGGCCGCGCGCAACCATTGAGCGAGCCGGGCCACCGACCCGGCGAGCAGCCGGAACCCCGTCACTGCTCGATCCCCACATGAGGCCTGGCGCCAGAAGCACCAGGCCACACGTATGCCAGGGCCCGCGTCAGGCAGCCGTCGGCACCTTCACCGGCGCCCCCGGCCCCACGTACCGCGCAGCCGGCCTGATGATCTTCGAGTCCTGCGCCTGTTCCAGGATGTTGGCGCTCCAGCCCACGACCCGCGCGGCGGCGAATGTCGGTGTGAACATCTCTCGCGGCAGACCGCACAGCTCCATGACCACGCCGGCGTAGAACTCTACGTTCGTGTACAGCTCGCGCCCCGGCTTCAGCTCGGCGAGTATCGCCTCCACGCGGCGTTCGACCTCCACGGCGAACTCGACGCGCGGGCCGCCGAAGCGCTGGGCGAGTTCGCGGAGCATCCGGGACCGCGGGTCCTCGGTCCGGTAGACGGGATGACCGAAGCCCATGATGCGGTCGCCGGCGAGGACTCGTTCGCGGATCCAGGAGTCGATGCGGTCGGGGGTCCCGATCGCGTCCAGCGTGTCCAGCGCGCGACTGGGCGCACCGCCGTGAAGCGGCCCGGACAGCGCACCCACGGCTCCGACGAGGCAGGCCGCGACATCGGCGCCGGTGGAGGTGATGACGCGAGCCGTGAAGGTTGACGCATTGAATCCGTGATCAATGGTTGAGATCAAGTATTGCTCGATCGCCCGGGCGCGTTCCGGATCGGGCTCCGATCCCGTCAACATGTACAGGTAGTTCGCCGCGTACGACAGATCCTCACGCGGCTCAACAGGATCAAGTCCCCTGTCCAGTCGGTGCAGTGCGGTGAGCAGCGTCGGTACGACCGCGGCCGCCACGAGGCCGTCCTGGCGGCGCTGGTCGGCATCGATGTCGTACACCGGGCGGAAGCCCTTCGCCGCGCCGAGCAGGGACAGCGCCGTGCGCAGACCGGCCAGTGGGCCGGACCGTCCGCTGGCCGCCGCGATCGCAGGCAGGGCCGCCCGCACCTCGTCGGGCAGCTTCCGCAGCGCGGCGGTCTCGGCGGCGAAGGCACCGGCGCGTTCGGCGTCCGGCAGTTCACCATGGACCAGGAGATGCCAGACGTCCTCGAAGGGGCGGGTCTGCGCGAGTTCGACGGCCGAGTACTGGCGGTAGTGGTAGAAGCCCTCGAGCCCCCGCACGTCCCCGATCTCGGTGTCGGTGACGACGACGCCCGCAAGCCCACGGGGCACATCGACGAGCGCGGCTGCTGACCTGTTGACGGACATGATTCCTCCCTGGACTTGATTCGACTGTCCATGCTTGACTGTTTCTCTGTCAATATTGATTGAATCAATACGTGGATCAATGTGCTGCGTCCTGGATACGGTGACCCCATGCGCGATCAAGAACCCGACCCCGGCCCCGCGGTGCGGCGGCTGACCACCCAGGAGGCCGCCGAGCTGCTCGGCGTGAAGCCCGAGACCGTGTACGCGTATGTGAGCCGCGGTCACCTCAGCAGCCGCCGCGTGCCCGGCGGCCGGGGCAGCACCTTCGACGCGCAGGAGGTGGAGACACTCGCCCGGCGCAACAAGCGGGAGGGCGCGGGCGGTTCGGGATCGGGCGGTGAGTTGTCCGTACGGACCCGCCTGACCTTCATCGACACCGACCGCTACTACTTCCGGGGCGTGGACGCCACCGAACTGGCCGCCCGGCACTCCTACGAGGAGGTCGCCGAGTGGCTATGGACCGGCCGATTGCGCCGAGGCGTCACGTTCACCGCCCCCGAGGCCTCCGTCGCCGCCGCCCGTAGCGCCGCCGACGGCCTGCCCGAGCACGCCGGCCCCACCGACCGGTTGCGGGTCGCGGCGATCGCCGCCGCGGCCACGGATCCCCTGCGCTTCGACCTGTCCGAGGAAGCCGTACTCGGCACCGCGCGCACCCTCATCCCGACTCTCGTGGCAGCCCTCACGCCCGCGCGCTACGCCTATCGCGACGAGGGCTCACTCGCCCTCCGCCTGTGGGGGCAGCTGAGCGCACGGTCCGCCGACGAGGCCGCGCTACGGATACTGGACACCGCACTCGCCCTGCTCGTCGACCACGACCTGGCCGCCTCGACCCTCGCCGTGCGGGTCGCCGCGTCGGCCCGCGCACACGCCTACGCGGCCGTCTCCGCCGGGCTCGGAGTGATCGAGGGCCCTCTGCACGGGGCAGCCAGCGGCCTCGCCCACAAGCTGATCATGGAGGTGCTCGACCGGGGCGACGCCGGGCCCGTCATCGCCGAGGAGCTGCGGGCCGGCCGACGCATTCCGGGGCTCGGTCACCGGCTCTACGCCGGCGAGGACCCACGCGCGCGTGTCCTGTTCGAGCTCCTGGAGGAGATCCCCCGCTCCGCGCCCGCCCTCGCCGCGGCCCGCGACATCGTCGCCACGGCCGCCCGCCACACCTCGCTGCACGCCAACGTCGACCTGGCCCTGGCCGTGTTCACGGCGTCCTCCGCCATGCCCGCCACGGCAGGCGAGACGATCTTCGCCGTGGCACGTACCGCGGGCTGGATCGCCCATGCGCTCGAGGAGTACGGGGAGCGACCGCTGCGCATGCGGCCGAGCGGGCACTACACAGGTCCCAAGCCGCCTCAGCCGCTGCCTGACTCCTGAGCAGGCGCTCGGCCCTTGCCCGAGCAGGACACAGCCCTCGAGGAGTCACCCGACTCAAGTCAGGTTAGGCTCACCTCTGTGAGTACGTGCTCAACCGTCTCGCAGGACCTCGACGAGCCCATCGCGGGGACCGCGGCGACCGCGACGACCTGGCTGCTGCTGGAGCAGCCCGGCCCGTGGGGTGCCAAGGCGCTCACGCAGAGCCACCTGGATCCCGCGCTGGGCCGCGCCCTGGAGGCTGCCGCGAAGGGCACGGGCGTACGCGTGGCACTGATTCGCCGCCCGGGCCGGCACGCCGACTGCGGGGCCCCCGCCGAACGCCAGGTTTACGCGGCCCACACCGTGCCCGGAAACGTCTGGCTGCACGCCGCCACGACGCACGACCCGGAGCAGTTGCTCGACCTGGACTTCGCCGCCCTCGGCATGGGTGATCACCACACCTTCGACTCGGCACTCCAGGGGCGGCCCCACACAGGCGACCCGCTCGCGCTCGTCTGCACCAACGGCAAGCGGGACCGCTGCTGCGCACTCCTCGGCCGACCTCTCGCGGCCGAGCTCGCCGCCTCCGGAGTGGAGGGCGTCTGGGAGGTCACCCATCTGGGTGGACATCGGTTCTCACCGACGTTGCTGGTGCTGCCGTACGGCTACGCGTACGGCCGGGCGCAGGCCCACGCCGTCAAGCAGGTCCTGCACAGCGTCCAGAACGGACGGATCACCGTCGAGGGGTGCCGCGGGAACTCCGCCTGGGAGCGACCGGGCCAAGCGGCCGAGCTGGCCGTGCGCTCGGCTGCGGGCGAGTACGCCGCGGAAGCGCTGCGCGTCGTACGGACGGACGGCGCGGCCCCGCGTTGGGAAGTGACGGTCGCCCACGTGGACGGCCGCCACTGGCGGGTCGTCGTGGCGCAGGGCGCGTCCGTGCCACCTCGCCCCGAGAGCTGCGGTACGTCGGTTCTCGGCTCGCCCGCGCGTATGGACGTGGTGGCGGTGCGCGAGCTCACGGTGGCGACGGCACTCGCGAGTTGATCAGGTGCCTGAGTGGTTCTCGTCTTGATCGGGTGCACAGGGCCGCTCGTGAGTTGATCAGGTGCCTGAGTGGTTCTCGTCTTGATCGGGTGCACAGGGCCGCTCGTGAGTTGATCAGGTGGACGGGGTGGGGCTTGAGTTGATCAGATGCACGGAGCCACCCCACATGCTCCGAGCCCCCGACATCGATCAAGAGATCCACGTCACACCCCACTACGGAACCCTCAGTTCGCCCACGTACCGTCATGGGTATGAGCCCCACTCCCCCCGCACGTCGCCTGCGCCTCGGTCTGCCCCGGCGGATGTTCGCGCAGGTGCTGCTGATGCAGGTGGCGATCGCCGCGGGAGTCGCGGTGCTCGCGACCGGGCTGTTCCTCGCTCCGCTCAGTGACCAGCTGGACGATCAGGCGATGCGCCGTGCGCTGTCGATCGCGCAGACCACCGCAGCCCAGCCGCAGATCGCCGAGGATCTGGTGAGCACGCGCGCGACGGCCGACGGGCCGGTCCAGCGGGAGGCGGAGCGGATTCGCAAGGCCACCAAGGCCGAGTATGTCGTCGTGATGAACCGGCGCGGCGTGCGCTGGTCCCACCCCACCCCGGGGGAGATCGGCAGGATCGTGTCGACGGACCCGGGTCAGGCCCTCGCCGGCCACGAGGTCATGCAGATCGACGACGGCACGCTGGGCCGCAGCGCCCGCGGCAAGGTGCCACTGCGCGACGGCGACGGCACGATCGTCGGGGCGGTCTCGGTCGGTATCGCGTACGACAGCGTGCGGGCCCGGCTGCTGCACGCGATCCCCGGGCTGCTCGCGTACGCGGGCGGTGCCCTCGCGGTCGGCGCGCTGGCCGCCTGGCTCATCTCCCGCAGGCTGCAGCGGCAGACGCGGGACCTGGCCTTCTCGGACATCTCGGCGCTGCTCGCGGAGCGCGAGGCGATGCTGCACGGCATCCGGGAGGGCGTCGTCGCCCTGGACCGCGGCGGCCGTATCCGTCTCCTCAACGACGAGGCTCAGCGCCTGCTGGGCATCGGTGACGAGGCCGTCGGCCGGTCCCTCGACGAGGCACTCGGCGAGGGCCGTACGACCGACGTGCTGGCCGGCCGGGTGACGGGCACCGATCTGCTCACGGTCCGCGGCCAGCGCGTCCTGGTCGCCAACCGCATGCCCACCGACGACGGCGCCGTCGCGACCCTGCGCGACCGCACCGAGCTGGAGCAGCTCGGCCGGGAGCTGGACTCCACGCGCGGCCTGATCGACGCCCTGCGCGCCCAGGACCACGAGCACGCCAACCGTATGCACACGCTTCTCGGGCTGCTCGAACTGGAGATGTACGACGACGCCGTGGAGTTCGTCGGTGAGGTGGTCGGCGATCACCGGGCCACCGCGGAGCAGGTCGCCGAGAAGATCCAGGACCCCCTGCTCGCCGCCCTCCTGGTCGGCAAGGCGACCGTGGCGGCCGAGCGCGGCGTCGCGCTGCACCTGTCGGACCGTACCCGGCTGCCGGACCGGCTGGTCGACCCCCGGGGGCTCGTCACGATCGTCGGCAACCTGGTGGACAACGCGCTGGACGCCGTCGCGGGCACGCCGCACGCGCGCGTGGAGGTCGAAGCACGCGCCGAGGGACGCACCGCGATCCTCAGGGTGCATGACACAGGGCCGGGAATCCCCGAGGAGCAACGAGAGTTGATCTTCACCGAGGGGTGGTCCACCAAGAAGCCGCCGGCCCACCGCGAACGCGGCATAGGGCTCTCCCTGGTGCGTAGGCTCGCCGAACGGCAGGGCGGCACCGCGACGGTGGGCGAAGCGGCGGGCGGTGGCGCGGAGTTCACCGTGGTCCTGCCCGAGGCGCTGGCCGAGCCGGACCTGGAACCGACCGCCCTCACCGTGCCGTCAGCCGCGCAGCGCAGCGCCGAGGAGGAGTCGCGATGATCGAGGTCCTGGTCGTGGACGACGACACGCGCGTGGCGCGGGTCAACGCCGCTTACGTCGAGAAGGTGCCGGGCTTCCATGTCGCAGGCGAGGCGCACAGCGCGGCCGAGGCGCTTCGCCAGGTGGAGGAGCTGCCCCGCCTGGACCTGGTCCTCATGGATCACTATCTGCCCGACGGGACGGGCCTGTCGGTCGTCCAAGAGATGCGCCGACGTGGCCTCCAGACCGACGTGATCATGGTGACGGCGGCCCGGGACGTGTCGACGGTGCAGGCGGCGATGCGGCACGGGGCGCTGCAGTACCTGGTGAAGCCGTTCGCCTTCGCGGGCCTGCGCGCCAAGCTGGAGGCGTACGCGGAGCTGCGCCGCACCCTGGACGGCGGCGGCGAGGCGGAACAGGCCGAGGTGGACCGTATCTTCGGCGCCCTGTCCGCGTCGTCGGAGCCCGATCTGCCCAAGGGCCACTCCCCCACCACGGCGGAACTCGTGCGCCAGTCCCTGATGAACGCCGAAGGCCCTCTGTCGGCCCAGGAGATCGCCGAGCGGACGGGGGTGAGCCGCCAGACCGCCCAGCGCTATCTCAAGCTCCTGGAACGCACGGGACGGGCCCGCCTCACCCTCAAGTACGGCGACGCGGGCCGCCCGGAACACCGTTACGTGTGGGCGACCCGCGCCTGAGGCACGGCCCGTGGGGGCGGGGGAAGGAACCGTGCCACTCCTTCATACGGATGCCGGCCGCGCAAATATCAGCCGACCGCCCGGAAGGACAGCCGCATCGCGAACGTCGTACGGCGGTGAAAGCGGCGCCGCCCCGAACCGCCCCCTCCCCCGCCTAAACCGCTCCCGCCCCCGTCAGCGACCGCACCTCGGTCTCCGCGTGCTTGGCCTCGTCCGGCATCTCGGCCGAGGTGACCGTGCCGAGCCAGCCCGCGACGAAGCCCAGCGGGATCGAGACGAGGCCGGGGTTCTGCAGGGGGAAGTACTGGAAGTCGACGCCGGGGAACAGCGATTCGGGGCTGCCCGACACCACCGGCGACAGCAGCACGAGAACCACGGCCGGGATCAGGCCCCCGTACACCGCCCATACGGCGCCGCGCGTGGTGAAGTCCCGCCAGAACAGCGTGTAGAGCAGCACCGGCAGATTGGCGGACGCGGCGACGGCGAAGGCGAGCCCGACCAGGAAGGCGACGTTCAGGTCGCGGGCCAGCAGCCCGAGGGCGATCGCGACCACGCCGATGCCGACCGCGGCGACCCGCGCCACGGCCACCTCTCTGCGGGGCTTGGAGCGCCGACGGCGTAGCGACGCATACAGGTCGTGGGCCGCGGAGGCCGAGGAGGACAGCGTGATGCCGGCGACCACCGCGAGGATCGTGGCGAAGGCGATGGCGGCGACCACGGCGAAGAGAACCGTTCCTCCCGTGGAATGCGCGCCGCCGCCGAGATCGAGCGCGAGCAGCGGAACCGCGGTGTTCCCGGCCGCGTTCGACCCGCGCACGGCCTCGGGCCCGACGATCGCGGCGGCGCCGAAGCCCAGGACGATCGTCATCAGGTAGAAGCCGCCGATAAGACCGATCGCCCAGACAACCGAGCGCCGGGCCGCGCGGGCGGTGGGCACCGTGTAGAAGCGGGACAGGATGTGCGGCAGCCCGGCGGTCCCCAGCACGAGCGCGAGCCCCAGGCTGATGAAGTCGAACCGGGCCGTCCAGTCCCCGCCGTACTTCAGCCCGGGTGCCAGGAACGCCTCGCCGTGACCACTGCGCTCGGCCGCCGTGAGTAGCAGCCGGTCGAAGTCGCCGTGGAAGCGCACCAGGACGAGCGCGGTCAACGCGACGGTGCCGCCAAGCAGCAGGACCGACTTGACGATCTGGATCCAGGTGGTGGCCCGCATCCCTCCCCACGACACATAGATCACCATGAGCGCACCGACGCCGATGACGGTCCAGGCCCGCGCCGCCTCGCCCCCGCCCCCGAGCAGCAGCGCGACCAGGGTGCCCGCGCCCACCATCTGCGCCACCAGATACAGAACGGACACGGTGACCGAGGAAGTTCCCAGCGCGATCCGCACGGGGCGCTCGCTCATCCGCGCGGCGACCACGTCGGCGAGCGTGAACCGCCCGCAGTTGCGGACCAGTTCGGCGACGAGGAACAGCACCACCAGCCAGGCCACGAGGAAGCCCACCGAGTACAGCATCCCGTCGTAGCCGAAGAGAGCGATGAGCCCGGAGATGCCGAGGAAGGAGGCGGCCGACATGTAGTCACCGGCGATGGCAAAACCATTCTCCATGGGCGAGAAGAGCCGGCCGCCCGCGTAGAACTCCTCCGCCGAACCACGCCGGTTGCGGCTCACCCATGTCGTGATCGCCAATGTGATCGCGACGAACACGCTGAACAGGAGCAGCGCCAGAGTCTGATGGTCACCCGTCACACGGCACCGTCCCTTGCGACGCGCGTCAACTCCTGGGTGTCCCAGCGCAGTTCGAGCGCGGCCCGATCCCGGCGCAGCCGCGCATGGCGGGCGTAGGCCCAGGTGAGCAGGAAGGTGCTGAGGAACTGTCCGAGCCCGGCGAGCATCGCCACGTTCACAGCGCCCGCCACGGGCCGGGCCATCAGTTCCGGCGCGGTCGTGGCGGCGACGACATACGCCACGTACCAGGAGAGGAACACAGCGACCGCCGGCACCACGAACCCGCGGTAGCGGCTGCGGACTTCCTGGAAGGCCGCGCTGCGCTGTACCTCGAGGTACACGTCGGCCGCTGCCGGCGGAGCGGCGTCCGGAGCATCCGAGACGTCCGACTCCCCCCACCCGGAGGCGAGCGCGTCGTACCAGGGATCGTCGTACCGCGCACTTCTGGCGTCGCGGGGACGACCGTCGCTTGAGTACATGCCCAAGCATGGACAGAACGGAAAGATCCCCGGCTCTTCTTCTCCGCGCGCTTCACCCCATCAGGTGATTCGCCCGCCGAAGCCGCATATGGCGTACCCGCCCGCAAGCCGCCAACGGCGAGTGCGTCCCACGGGGGCCACCCGCACCGGACGACGAAAGCCGCCCGGGCGGTGCCGGTGGGAACCCCAATGAGGTGCCGAAGGCGAAGCCGAGGCCGAACAGCCGGCCCAAGCCCAGCGCAGCGGCTACGCGTCGATACGCGACCGATCCAGCGTCGCCGCCGAGCTGGAGATGAACTCCTTGCGCGGCGCCACGTCATTGCCCATCAGCAGATCAAAGACACGCTCGGCGGCCTCCAGGTCGGTGAGGCTGATCCGGCGCAGGGTGCGATGGCGCGGGTCCATCGTCGTCTCGGCCAGCTGGTCGGCGTCCATCTCACCGAGACCCTTGTACCGCTGGATGGAGTCCTTGTAGCGGATGCCCTTGCTCTGGAACTCCATGAGCTTGTCGCGCAGTTCACGGTCCGAGTACGTGTAGACGTACTTGTCCTGCCCCTTCTTGGGCTGGATGAGCTCGATCCGGTGCAGCGGCGGCACCGCCGCGAACACCCGGCCGGCCTCGATCATCGGACGCATGTAGCGCTGGAACAGCGTCAGCAGCAGCGTCCGGATGTGGGAGCCGTCCACATCGGCGTCGGTCATCATGATGATCTTGCCGTAGCGCGCCGCGTCGATGTCGAAGGTCCGGCCGGAACCTGCTCCTATGACCTGAATGATCGCCCCGCACTCGGCGTTCTTGAGCATGTCGGTCACGGACGACTTCTGGACGTTGAGGATCTTGCCTCGGATCGGCAGCAGCGCCTGGAACTCGGAGTTCCGGGCCAGCTTGGCGGTGCCGAGCGCGGAGTCTCCCTCGACGATGAACAGCTCGCTGCGGTCGACGTCGTCGCTGCGGCAGTCCGCGAGCTTGGCGGGCAGCGACGAGGACTCCAGCGCCGTCTTCCGGCGCTGCGCGTCCTTGTGCTGGCGGGCCGCGATACGCGTGCGTGCGGCGGCGACGGCCTTCTCCATGACGACCCTGGCCTGGGCCGCGGCATCCCGCTTCGTGGACGTCAGGAACGCCTTGAGCTCCCTGGAGATCACGGTGTTCACGATGCGTCGGGCCGCCGACGTGCCCAGGACCTCCTTGGTCTGGCCCTCGAACTGCGGCTCGGCGAGACGGACCGTGACGACCGCGGTGAGGCCCTCCAGGGCGTCGTCCTTGACGATGTCGTCCTCGGCGACACGCAGCAGCTTCTTGGCGCGCAGCACCTCGTTCATCGTGCTGGTCACGGCCGTCTCGAAGCCCGCGACGTGCGTGCCGCCCTTGGGGGTGGCGATGATGTTCACGAACGACTTCAGGGTCGTGTCGTACCCGGTGCCCCACCGCATCGCGACGTCGACGTCGAGTTCGCGGGTGACCTGGGTGGGGGTCATCTGGCCGTGCTCGTCCAGGACCGGGACCGTCTCCTTGAAGGTGCCCTGGCCGCCGAAGCGGAGGACGTCGCAGACCGGCTTGTCGGCGGCGAGGTACTCGCAGAACTCGCTGATGCCGCCGTCGAAGCGGAAGGACTCCTCGCCCTTGCTGCCGCCCTCGCCGAGGCCGAGCTCGTCACGGACGACGATGGTGAGACCGGGCACCAGGAACGCGGTCTGGCGGGCGCGCTGGTGCAGATTCTCCAGGGAGAGCTTGGCGTCCTTGAGGAAGATCTGGCGGTCGGCCCAGTAACGCACGCGCGTGCCGTTGCGCGTCTTCGGGATCTTCTTGGTCTTGCGCAGACCGCCCTTGGCCTCGAACTTGGCGTTCGCGCCGTCTGCGGCGAAGGCTCCGGGAACGCCACGCCGGAAGCTGATGGCGTGGGTGTGACCGCTGCGGTCCACCTCGACGTCCAGCCGCGCGGACAGGGCGTTGACCACGGAGGCGCCCACGCCGTGCAGACCGCCGGACGCGGCGTACGAACCGCCGCCGAACTTTCCGCCGGCGTGCAGCTTGGTCATGACGACCTCGACGCCGGACAGGCCGGTCTTGGGCTCGACGTCGACCGGGATGCCCCGGCCGTTGTCCCGGACCTCCACGGACCCGTCGTCGTGGAGGATCACCTCGATGTGGTCGCAGTACCCGCCGAGGGCCTCGTCGACGGAGTTGTCGATGATCTCCCACAGGCAGTGCATCAGGCCGCGGCTGTCGGTCGACCCGATGTACATGCCCGGGCGCTTGCGTACGGCCTCGAGCCCCTCGAGGACGAGCAGGTGCCGCGCGGTGTAGTTGGACCCGTCCCGGTCTGCTCCTGCCAGCAGCGCTGTGGACGGCACGGACGTCTCGGCGGTCACGCGGTTCGCTCCTCGCTGAATTTCATATGGGGCCCCAGTGGGTAAGGGCGCGGCTTCGGTCGCCGTCAAGAGGGTACCGAGGCCTGGTAGAGCCGTTGTAACGCCACCCTCGTGTGGAACACAGACTAGTCCAGAGTCGTATGCGTGTTCGATCCCTCGATGGGGTGAAGTACATATCACGTTCCCTTCCAGGCATGAACCATTTAGGCTCCGGGCACGTCCTCATGAACAAACCGGCAAGCCAGCCGGCAGGACCGACCTTGACCGACAGCGCGAAACCGTAAGCACGACAGATACGCAATACGGCACATTCGCCGCCAAACCGGCAGCAGGCCAGCCGCCCCGGAAAAAATTTCTCTCTGGGAGAAGCCGCGAGCGGGAACGTTTTGGGGCTGGTTGGATGTTGACCCTGGTACGACAGCTCGTCGAGCTAGAGAAGAGGCGACGTGACTACTGTTCTGACCCCCGCGAGCCCGCTGACGGCCGCTGACCGCTGCGACCGCTGCGGAGCACAGGCGTACGTGCGCGTTGTCCTGCTCAGCGGCGGAGAACTGCTCTTCTGCGCCCACCACGGCCGCAAGTTCGAGCCGGAACTCAAGAAGATCGCCGCGGAGATACAGGACGAGACGGAGCGGCTGACGTCCGTTCCCGCATCGACGTCCGAAGAAGAGCGCTGACACCTCGCATTCACGACGAGCCAGCTTCCGGCACAGGCCGGTCGACGGGCGGCCGCCCCTGACAGCAGGGGCGGCCGCCCGCGCTCATAGCCTTCGGGCCCTCCTCATGCGCCGCGGGTCCCAGGGCCCTCAGGCGCCCGCTTGGTGATCGCGTGTCCCTGCGGCGCGCCACCCCAGCGTCCGCACGGCTTCGGACACACGCGTGTAGACGCCAGGAGTCCCCGCACGACCACAGCCGCTCCCCCAGGAAACGAGCCCGATCAGCTTCCCCTGGGCGATCAGCGGCCCTCCGCTGTCTCCCTGGCAGGCGTCCCGGCCTCCTCCCTGTTCCCCGGCACAGACCATGCTGTCGGCCAGGTACCTTCCGCTGCCCCCGCCCGGATACGCCGCCCTGCACAGAGCATCGGGCAGCACATGCACGCGCGCGGCGCGCAGACTGCGCGCATAGTCACCCGCACCGGTGATGTCCCCCCACCCGTAGACCAGAGCCGCCGTGCCCGGCACATAGGCGGGATCGCCAGCCCGCGCCATCCTGATGACCGAGCTCGCGGGAAGCGGCTGGGCGAGGGTGACCACGGCGAAGTCCCCCGCGTTGGTCACACCGTCGTAAGCAGGGTTCACCCAGATGTCGCGGACGCGGATCTCCTGGCCCCGGTTCGACAACAGATCCGTACGGCCGGCGATGACCGTGAGGTCGCGCACCCGGTTCGACGGCGAGCCCAGGACCTCCTCCCTCATGCAGTGGGCCGCCGTGAGCACGGTGGACCGTCCGACCGCCACACCGACACAGAACTGACCCGCCCGCGTACCCCCGAACCGGTCACGACTGGCCAGCGCCACGGTCCACGGACTCTGGGAAACATCGACCGGAAACCCGCCGACGACGACACTGTCGGCGGCCACGGGGGCAGCGGACACCAACGGTATGGCGGCTGCCACAGCCGCCAGAGCAAGCGGCCGGGTCAGCGCCCGGGTAAAGGGACGGCGCATGACGCTCCTCACTCTCGGGTGGTCATGGGAAACCCAGAGTGATTCAGCTCGCCGAACCCCGCACCTGCGCGACAGCACGAAGGCCCGGTCCCCACTCGGGAGACCGGGCCTTGCGTGTCGTACGGACGCGACCTAGTCGAGGTAGTCGCGCAGCACCTGGGACCGAGACGGGTGGCGCAGCTTCGACATCGTCTTGGACTCGATCTGGCGGATGCGCTCGCGCGTGACGCCGTACACCTTGCCGATCTCGTCGAGGGTCTTCGGCTGACCGTCGGTGAGACCGAAGCGCATGGAGACGACGCCCGCCTCGCGCTCGGACAGGGTGTCGAGGACCGAGTGCAGCTGCTCCTGCAGCAGCGTGAAGCTGACCGCGTCGGCCGGGACGACTGCCTCGGAGTCCTCGATGAGGTCACCGAACTCGCTGTCGCCGTCCTCGCCCAGCGGAGTGTGCAGGGAGATGGGCTCGCGGCCGTACTTCTGGACCTCGATGACCTTCTCGGGGGTCATGTCGAGTTCCTTGGCCAGCTCCTCCGGGGTGGGCTCGCGGCCCAGGTCCTGGAGCATCTGGCGCTGCACGCGCGCGAGCTTGTTGATGACCTCGACCATGTGCACCGGGATACGGATGGTGCGGGCCTGGTCGGCCATGGCGCGGGTGATCGCCTGACGGATCCACCAGGTGGCGTACGTGGAGAACTTGTAGCCCTTGGTGTAGTCGAACTTCTCGACCGCGCGGATCAGACCGAGGTTGCCCTCCTGGATGAGGTCCAGGAAGAGCATGCCGCGGCCGGTGTAGCGCTTGGCCAGGGAGACCACCAGACGGAGGTTGGCCTCCAGGAGGTGGTTCTTGGCGCGGCGGCCGTCCTCGGCGATGATCTCCAGCTCACGCTTGAGCTTGGGGGCGAGCTTGTCGGCGTTGGCCAGCTTGTCCTCGGCGAAGAGACCGGCCTCGATGCGCTTGGCGAGCTCTACCTCCTGCTCGGCGTTGAGCAGGGGGACCTTGCCGATCTGCTTCAGGTAGTCCTTGACCGGGTCTGCGGTGGCACCGGCCGCGGCGACCTGCTGCGCGGGCGCGTCGTCCTCATCCTCGTCGGAGAGAACGAAGCCGGCGCTCTCGGCGCCCTCGGGCTCGTCGCCGGGCTTGGTGTCCTCGAGGACCTCGTCCTCGACCAGCTCGGCGTCGTCCTTCTTCGCAGTGGTCTTCTTGGCCGCCGTCTTCTTGGCGACGGTCTTCTTCGCGGCCGCCTTCTTGGCGGTCGTCTTCTTGGCAGCGACCTTCTTCGCGGGGGCCTCGTCCTCGACGGCGGAGTCGGCGGCGGGCGCCGCCGGCGTGGCGGTGGCGGTGGCCTTCTTGGCGGTCACCGTCTTCGCCGCGACCGTCTTGGTGGCGGTGCGCTTGGCCGGACTCTTCGCTGCGACGCTCTTTCGGGTGCGCTTGGGCTCCGCGGCACTGACCATCAGCGTCACACCCTCTTCCTCGAGGATCTGGTTGAGGCTGCGCAGTACGTTCTTCCACTGAGTGGCCGGGATCTGGTCAGCTTCGAAGGCCCGACGCACATCGTCGCCGGCGATCTGCCCCTCAGCCTTTCCCCGCTCAATGAGAGCCATGACAGAGACGGACTCGGCGATCTCCGGCGGGAGCGTACGGGATGTGCTGGCCGACACGAACAACCTCTCGGAACGTTGGAAAACGGCTTCCGGCCCCGTCCATGACGGACAGGAGCCGACCACCGACCTGGGGATTGGGCCGACGGTGCGGGCGGGGGCCGGGAAGATGCACAGCGCCTTGAGCGGCGTCCGTATTCCCTCCTCGGCTGTCACCTCTTAGGTCATCGCGTTGTTTCCCCGAGCGTTACGCCCAATCTGCGTGGCCCGAGTCACATCTCGTAACCGATCAAAAGCGGGCATATGACAACAGAAGCGGTCACCTGCGGCTTCGATGATGCACTGTACGGCGATTCCGCCGCCCCATTGCACCGTCGGACCCGCAGGATCCGTGCTGGATCCTGCGGGCCCGACGGGAGGGGGTGCGCAGACCGGGAGATACCCCAGGAGGGGGAGGCATCCTCAGCCGCGCGACCCAGGGGCGCGGTCAGTGTTCGCGGGGTGCGGGCACCACGCGCTCCACCTCGGGGTGGACGGTGAGCAGGTGACGCATGGCCGTTTCGGCGGCCGCGCCGTCGCCGGTGGCCAGGGCGTCGACGATCCTGCTGTGCTGCGCCAGCGACGTCTCGTTCGGCCGGTCACAGCCCGTGACGGGGCCGCCGGAGACCTGGAGGGCTGCCGAGACGATCCCCGACAGGTGCTCCAGCATGCGGTTGCCCGCGACCTGGATGAGCAAGCTGTGGAACTCGGTGTCGGCACGGGAGAAGGTGAGGACGTCGCCCTGACCCATCGCGTGACTCATGATCTCGACCATGTCGGCGAGCCGCTGCTGGACGTCGTCGCGCCCGTGCCCGGCGGCGAGGCGGGCGGCGAGCGGCTCGATCGTCCAGCGCAGCTCGCTCAGCTCCCGTCGTTGATCGTCGCGCTGCGGTCCGAATGCCCGCCACTCGATGATGTCCGGGTCGAGGAGATTCCAGTCACTGACGGGGCGCACGCGCGTGCCGACGTTCGGGCGGGCGCTGACCAGGCCCTTGGCCTCCAGGACGCGGAGCGACTCGCGGACGACGGTGCGGGAGACCTCGAAGCGCTGGCCGATCTCCTCGGGCACGAGCGGACGGTCGGCGCCGAGGTCGCCGGAGACGATCATCTGGCCGAGCTGTTGGACGAGTTGGCCGTGCAGCCCGCGTCCGCGGCTGCCCGCGGCGCGTCGGCCGACACGGCCCAGCTCCGGGTCCGCGGTCTCCCAGGGGGAGGCTCCGACGCGGTCGGCGACGGGGGCCTCGGCGTAGGGGTAGCGGTCGAGATCGCCCGGGCCGGCGAGACCGGAGTCGGCGGCGCGGGCGGCGGTCATCATGGTGTGCGCAAGGGTACTCACGGATCCTTTGTCGGCGCCGTCCCCAACTCCCTTGAGGTCTTTGGTGAAAAGCACACGAAAGGGTGATCGCTCACCCCGTCGCAATTGACGCCTTATCGGAAAGAAATGGGCTCTCCCCGGGGAGTTGTGCACACGACGGGACCGGGAAGTACAGGGGCGGTCGTCATCGGACCCTGCTTCGCAGGGTCGTGAGCAGATAGGCGCAGAGCAGCGCGGCCAGCGACAACGTCAGTGCGCCGCCGACGGGTTGGGCGATCACGCGCGCGACGGCGGCCAGATAACGCTCTCCCCCGAACGGCCATTGCGACAGGAGGACCTCACGCAGCCGCAGGGGAAAACCGGCCGCCGTCCGCACAGACGGACCCTCCAGCGCCTTTTGTACGAGGGGTACGACGACGATGGGTACGGCGACCACCGCCGCGAGCCCGGCCGTGGTCGACCGGAACAGGCCCGCGGCCAGCACGCCGGCCCAGGCACACCCGACCACGAGGCCGATCCAACTCGCGCTCAGCGAAAGCCAGTCGGCGGGAACTTCCGCGAGCTCCCGTCCGTAGACGAGATAGAGCACTTCGGCATTGCAGCCCACGGTGAGGAAGGCCAGAACCAGCGCGGTGGCAGAGGCGACGAGGAGCTTCGCGGCCAGCAGCCCCAGCCGACGGGGGACGGTGCCGCGATCCGCGGCCAGGGCGGGGTGGCGGAACTCGTCGCCGAACGCGATCGCGCCGAGCAGCCCGGCACCGAGCGCCGCGGGCGGCAGCGGCAGCTCCTGCGGCCACGCGACCAGCAGGCGCGGCTGCGGAGTGTGTCCGATACGGGCCAGCAGTACGGCGGTGAGGGCGGACACAGCCAGCACGACGGCGCCCGTGAGGAACCCCGTGCCGACGCCGGCGGCGCGACGGAGTTCGTAACGGAGGGGGCGGAGGGGGCTGGGGGCGGGGCGGACGGAGATGGGGGGCGGGAGATCGGGGAGGACGTCGACAGCCGGGGTTGCCGCGCGCGAACCGGCGGCCTGGGACGAAGGGCGATCGTCTGGGAGTGCGTCGGCGGGTCGCTGCTCACCCATGGGCGCCTGTGGAGCCTCGGCTGAGGCCTCCTGCCCAGCGCCCGTGACCGGCTCTCCGTCCGGCGACAGCGGCGCCTCGGGGCCTGCCGGGCGATCGCCGGCCGGGGTCACCACGTCGTCCGGCACCGACGGCGTGGTGCCTGCGTGCCCACGACCATCGCGGGCTGTGACCGACTCGCCGTTCGGCGTCTGCCGCACCTGGTCCGATCGCAGCTCGATTGAGGGGTCCGGCTCGGCGCCGGGCCCCATGTCCCCGATTTCGTCGGCGAGTTGGTGCACGAGGATGCCGTGGCGGAACGCGGTCTCGCCGATGTCCGCACATGTGCTGCCGTACACCGAGAGACAGTTGCCGCTCTCGCGTACGACCTCGATGGAGCGCTGTGCCGTGCGTGCCTCCTTGGTGAGCAGCGCGGCCAGGCGGGAGGCGTGCGGAGTGCGGACGGCGACCCGCGGGCGCAGCCGGGTGCGGGAGAAGTCGGCGGCGTCCAGGTCGGCCACGAGTCTGCCCTGCTCCAGGGTGACGACCCGGTCGGCGGTGCGTGCGGCCGCCTTGGGATCAGCCGTGGTCAGCAGGACCGTGCCGCCCTGGGTCGCGTGCGCGCGCAGCATGCCGTACAGCCAGCGGCACTCGCGGGCCGAGAGCCCTTCCGCGGGATCGTCGAGCACGAGTGTGTGCGGGTCGGCCAGCAGCACACAGGCCAGCCCGAGGCGGCGGTCCATGCCGCGCGAGAGGGTGTCCAGGCGTTCGTCGCGCAGGCTGACGAGGCCGACGACCTCCAGGACCTCGTCGGCGCGCCGTGCCGGAACGCCGGCGGCGGCGCACAGCATGCGCAGATGACCGCGGACAGTGCGGGCCGGGTGCCCGGGAACATCGCCGAGGAGCACACCGACCTCGCGCGACGGGTGGGCGATGCGATGCAGGGGACGGCCTCTGAAGTAGGTGATCCCACGGCCCTGTTGGAGTTCGAGCATGAGTCTGAGCGCCGTCGTCTTGCCTGCTCCCGGCGCCCCGAGCAGCGCGGTGACACGTCCCGCGTGCGCCTCGAAGGAAACGTCGTCGACGGCGGGGGGAAGCTCCTTGCGAGGGTTGCTGGTCAGTCCGATGGCCTGGATCACTCAAAGCAAGATAGCGCGCTATGTCCGTTTTTTCGGGCAGCGCACGGCCCGCTACGGGCGCAGATCGGCTCGCTCGGCCCCCTGTTCGCCCTTCGTCCGCGAGTACGGTCGGTGTCGTCCGGTCCGACCCGGCACCCCGGCTCGGCATCCCGGCGGGGACTTTCGCGTCAGACCTCCGGGCGCAGCATCGGGGGGTTGAGCAGCGTGGCTCCGCCGGCCCGGAAGAGCTGGGCGGGGCGGCCGCCCTGGCGTGTGGTGGTCCCTCCAGTGGGCACGAGGAAGCCCGGCGTGCCCGTCACCTTGCGGTGGAAGTTGCGGGGGTCGAGCGCCACGCCCCACACCGCCTCGTAGACACGGCGAAGCTCGCCGACGGTGAACTCGGTGGGGCAGAACGCCGTGGCCAGTGACGAGTACTCGATCTTGGATCGGGCGCGTTCCACCCCGTCGGCCAGGATCTGCGCGTGATCGAAGGCGAGCGGCGCGACCGGTTCGCCGTCACGGCCGTAACCGCCCTGCTGCAGCAACTCGTCGACCGGCGCCCAGCGGGCGTTGCTGGCATCGCCCCCCGCGCGGGGTGCGGGCAGATCGGGGGCCAGCGCCAGGTGAGCGACGCTGACCACCCGCATCCGCGGGTCGCGCTTGGGGTCGCCGTATGTCGCGAGCTGCTCCAGGTGCGCGCCGTTGTCCTGCGCGGGAACGGAGGGGTCGTGGGCGCGCAGCCCGGTCTCCTCGGCCAGCTCCCTCGCGGCGGCCTGCGCCAGGTCCTCGTCGGCCCGCACGAACCCGCCGGGCAGTGCCCAGCGCCCCTGGAACGGCGGTTCGCCCCTGCGCACCGCCAGCGCGCACAGGGCGTGGCGGCGCACGGTCAGCACGACCAGATCCACGGTGACGGCAAAGGGCGGAAAGGCTGACGGGTCGTAGGGCATGCGGCGATCATAGTCGTCTGCTTGACGATAAACACTCCACTTCGTCAGCCCCATCGGTGGCTGATCCAATTCGGCCCGAAATCAGCCCGCCCACCCCGGTCACTTGTCGTGCCGTGTGGCGTCGTACGAGGTCAAGCTCGCAATTGCAGGCCGTCGGCCGCCTCCTCGACCATGGCGAGGCCCAGTCGGCTGACGCGGACGGAGAAGGGCTCGCCGGCGACGCGAAGGCCCGTCAGGACGATCTCGCCCAGCGGCGCACTGCGCACGGGCCGCAGACTGACCGTCCCCGCGGGGGCGTCCGGGCGGATGCCCGCGAGCGTGGTCAACAGCAGCACCCCGGCCGCCGCTGCCGTGGCTGCGGGGCGGCAGGCCGCCGGATGCGGGAGGGGAGCGCCTTGGTCGGTGCGTCGCTCCCCCGCGTACATCTCGGGCAGCCGGTGACCGAATGCCTCTGCCGCGCCCAGCAGACCCCGCAGCAGCATGCTCGCCTCCTTCTCGTAGTCGGCTGCGGCCAGGCCCGCGACGGCGAGCGCTGTCTCGTGGACTCTCACGGCACCACTGCGGTGACCGAAGGGGTTGTGCCCCGCCTCCTTCATGCTCAGCCCGCGAAGCCCCCACCCTGAGTCCATGGCGGGCCCGCCGAGCAGCCGGGCCAGTTGTTCGGTCTGCACCTTGTCGAGCAGACCGGGGGCCTGTTCTCCCCCGCCCAGCAGGCCCGTGTCGAGGAGGTGGACGGCGGCGGCGCCTAGATGCGGCACGTGGCGTCCGTCCGGGGATCGGGCAGCCGCGGGACGGCCGCCGCCGACGTCGTCGATCCAGAAGTCCGCACGGAACGTCGTCCGCAGGTCCCGGGCCCACTGCCGCAGTTCGCCGCCGCCCGGTCTGCCGCAGGCGTCGAGGAGATCGGCGCCGAGCAGTGCGGCACGGTGGGCATGCGCCTGGGTCTCGCAACGGACGGGTCCGCCGGGGTGCGGGTCGCTCAGATATGTGCCGTCGCCTGTGGCCATCCGCAGCCAGGTCAGACAGCGCTCGGCCGCCGGGAGGAGTTCCTCGGTCTCGGGTTCGGGCAGCCCCCAGCGCCGGGCCTCCGCGAGCAGCACGGGGAAGAGCAGCGTGGCCTCCGTGCCTGTGCAACCCGGTGGCAGATGCGGGCCCGCGTCCCGTATCGGCCCGGGGATCATGCCGGACTGCAGTTCCTGGCCCCGGAGTTGGGTGCGGGCGAGGGTGCGCAGCGTGCCCACGGCGAGCCGGGTGCCCAGGGGCAGGGTCATCCGGGCCGCGGCGAGGGCCTCGGCCGGGGCCAGGCCGCAGCGCCAGGGCACTCCGGCGGCCAGGTGTGTGTCGGCGGGGTGCGCGGGATCCCGCAGCAGGAGGGCCTGGAGGTCCTCGACGCTCGTCCGCAGCAGGGCCTCCACCCTGGGATCGTCACCGGCCGCCCGCGCGGGAGCCAACGGGCTCGTCGCCGCCCGGCCCACGGCCCGCACGGGTCCCGCCCCGTCCGGACGCACCCGCAGTTCGATGCTCGCGCTGCCACCCGGAGGCAGTACGAACTCCCAGCGCAGCAGCCCCGCGGAGGCCAGCGCGTCGGCGGGCGACGGGTCGGCCGTCACGGTCGAGTTCCCATGGGCGGACGACCAGCGCAGGCCGGAATCGTGGACCGTGGCCGGCAGTTCCGGTCCCGACTTGCCGCACGCGATCGCACCGAAGTCGGCCAAGTCCGTCCCCAGAGCAACCTCGACGGGCACCCGCAGCGGGCGGACGGCCGCACTGTGCAGCGTGATCCGCTCGGTACCGTCCGCATGACGGGTTCGCTCGACGACGACGTCCGGGTCCGGGCCCGCCTGCGGGGAACTACGCAGCGTCCCCACGAAGCGGGCACGGTCGGCCGCCGTCAGCCGGGCTTGCATCGGGAGCGGTTCGCGTCCAGCCACACGGATCTGACAGCGCGAGAGCACGCGCCGGCCCGCGCGGTAGAACCCCTCGAGCCCCCGGCCCGTCAACTGTCCTTGATCCGTGGAGATGGCGAGGCCTGGGAGGGCCACGCAGATCATGGCGTCGTGAGTGGGAGGCAGGTCGGCCGACCGGCCAGCGGTCGATGGCTGAGCGGACGGGGTGTCTTGAGGCGGGCGGGAGCGCCGTGCGTGGTCCGCGGGTGGCGGTGTCGGGCCCGGACTCGCGGGCCACGACGGTGAGGGACTCCGCCTTGTCGGCCTCGTCGGCTGAACGGGCAGCCCGGCCTGTCCTTCCCACCGGTAGGGGCGGCTGTCCTGGCCTCCCGTCGGCCGCCGGACAGGGGGAAGGCTCCGATCCGCCGATCGGGCGGAGACCCGCCCTTGGACCACCGAGGTCGTCGGGGACCAGCCGTCGCCGACCTGCGGGGAACTGCCGGTGGCCTCACTCGGCAACCCGGACCTGTGCCGCTCCGCTCCGGTCCCCACGGGGGACAGCTCCGTATCCAGCCTGGGTGACGGTACGGGCCCACCGGCTGTCGAGCGATCGTCGGCGGCCGGGAAGGCGGGGGCCGGAGAGGCGGGCCCCGGGGAGGCGGGGGGCGGCTGTGGCATGGGGCGGCTTCCTCTGCGCTCGGTGCGCCTCGGGCGTGTGCGGCGCCGGCTGGGGGACCTGGGGAGACAGGGGTGCGGCGGCACATCCAGTCCAGGCGTTCCGCCACTCAGGTGAACGGGGAGGGGCTCCTCGGGGTCACGCCCGTGATGGGGTAACCGCGCTGAGTGGGCACCGAGTTCACCGAGGTCGCCAGGCGGGCTGAGGTCCTTTGGGGCGCGGAAGCGCCCACGAGGGCGGTGCCGTTCTCGGCACGAGCCTTCGGGCGGCCTCTGCTGGTTGTGGCGACTGGGATCACGGCGTTGCTCGTGTGGAGCCGACTCATTGAGCTGCTCATGGATACCTGGAGCACGGAGCGACTCGCGGATACCCGGGGCACGGAGCGACTCGCGGATACCCGGAGCATGGAGCAACTCGTGGACACCAGGACAACGGACTCCGCTCCCCTGTTGGTGCCCGCGCCACGCGCCGCGACTGCCGTCACCTCCACGGCATCGATCAACACGCCGGCCGCTAGGGCCGCCGCCTCGACACCATCGGTGAGTGCTCTGCCCGTAACGGCTCACGCCTCCCCCTCGGCGGCGGCGTTCCCGGGACGTACACCGTCCGGACGGGGCCCGCTCCGACGCGCCGTTCCCTTCCTTGGGGTGTGCGGAGCCGTGCACTTCGAGGTGGGCGGAGCCGCACTCTTCGGCGTACGCGCAGCCGTGCGCTTCGAGGCACCCGCGGCCGTGCCACCCGGCCGCGGGGCACCGGGATGCGTGCCTGCCGGAGTACGTGGGCGCGAGACGCTTGCAGCTCGCTCTCGCCCGGCGCCCCGTGCGGAGCGCGGGAAACGGCCGGCCGAACCCGCAACGTGCCGAGACCGGCGGCGATCACCCGGATCAGGCATCGGCTCGGACTCAACTGCCGCGCCCTGCCCCGGTTCTTCGGCGACTGCCGGCCGGTCGAGCCGCCCGGCACATGTCCGCTCACGGCCCACGCGTTCGGCGCGCAGGCAACGGCGAATCGACTCGGGGTCCAGACCCTCGTTGCAGGCCTGGTGCAGGAGGCGCGCGAAGAGGTAGTCGGTGTCGGCGCCGAGTGCCATGGCAAGGGCTTCTCGGGCCTCCAGATCGTCGCCGGTGGACCAGGCGACCCACCCGGCGAGGGTGAGGGGCGGCGCGGCGTACTCGCGGTACGGTCCGACGCAGCGGCGGGCCAGCGCTCGCCAGAGCCGGAGGGCGGGGCCGGCCTCGTCGCCCTCCATCCACTCGGCCGCACGGTCGCGGGTCGAGCGGTCCTGCAGGCCCAGAATGAGCCTCGCGGCTTCGTCGTGGCCGAGGAGTTCGTCGTCACGGAGATCCGCGGTGAGCGTTCCTGACACGGGCGGGGCCGCGGCGAACCGGTCCAGGAGTCGCTCGGCGAGTTCCAGAGTCTCCTCCGCCACGCCCGCGCGTGTCACGTCGTCGAGGATCCTGGGGACCAGCGCCATACCGACGGTGTCCAGGGCGATCTCCTGTTCAAGAGCCGCGGCGGTCTCCCAGGGCAACAGCCTGGCCTGCAACTCGCGCAGCGTGCCGCGCACCTGAAGTCCGGCATAGGTGGCCGCGGCGGCCAACACGGACGTGCCCGGCAAGCCCATCGCCTGGCCCTCGGGCGAGCAACACTCCTCCTTGTCGCAGCAGTACGACCAGAAGCGACCGTCGGAGATGCACAGGGCCTCGATCACCGGGACGTCCAGGTTGCCGCAGGCGACACGCATCTTCTGAGCCAGTGGCCGCAACCGTTCCATGACCTGTCGGCCTGTCTCGCCCTTTGCCGGTTCCTGGCAGAGGAAGGCGACCATCTGCTCGGCGCGGGCTCCCCTGCGCTCGCTCCCGCTCACCAGCCCGTGGGCCAGCTGCCTGACCGCCGCGTCCCAGTCGTCCGTACTCGCGGGAATGCCGAGCCGGGCCCTGCCACCGAACCGGCCGCGGCCATCCCTGTCGTGCAGAGCGACGAGCACGATGCTGTCCTCGGGGCGGTATCCGAGGAGATACGGCAATGCGTCGGCCAACTCGGCCGGGGTGCGCAGGGTTACCTGGGGCCCGGCCAGGTGCCCTTCGTAGGGGGTGCAGTCGGATTGGTCTGCTTGTGCCGCGAGCCCCGGGCGCTTGTCATGTCCAGCCTGCACCTGACGCCTTCGCTGCGCCTCGTGAGCCTCCTGCATATCTTGCGTGTCGTGCATGTCGTGCGTGTCAGGCACGTCGTGGACGCCAGGCACTCCAGGCACGGCGGGTACATCGTTCGGTCCGGCCGCCCGTGGGGCGAGGTGCTGCTCACTGCCCCCATTGCCGTCGTTTTCGGGAGATCCAGTCGCTTCGCTGTGGTTCGTCATGCGCAGACGATCTCGCGGATCGCGAGCTTCCGCTTTGCCCTGTGGATAAGTCCGATCAGGGACACGACAGCACGGCGTACGGCGAGGGCCGACCCGCTCCCCGCTCCCCCACCCGGCGCCGGCCCCGGCACCGGCACCGGCCCTGGCCCTGGCCCTGGCCCTGGCCCTGGCCCAACAAGGGTCAGCCGCAATACTGCGATGGCTGGGCCCTCGCCCCGCCCGCCAACCCCGGCTCCGCAACCTCGGACCCGCCGCACACCACCGGGCCCGAAATCCACATCGCCCCCCGCCCGGCCCCCTCTGTCAGTGGCGTCCTGTTGTATGGGAGGCATGGAGCACACGAGCAACGCGGATCTCCGGGCGGCCGCCGACGCGGTCCTCGCACGCCTCGTCGGGGACGCCACCGGCGCGGCCCGGCTGCGTGAGGACCAGTGGCGGGCGATCGAGGCACTGGTCGCCGACAGACGCCGGGCCCTGGTCGTGCAGCGCACGGGGTGGGGCAAGTCCGCGGTCTACTTCGTGGCCACGTCGCTGCTGCGGGCCAGGGGCAGCGGACCTACCGTGATCGTCTCCCCGTTGCTCGCGCTGATGCGCAACCAGGTCGAGGCCGCGGCCCGCGCCGGCATCCACGCACGGACCATCAACTCCTCCAACACCGAGGAATGGGACACCATTCAGGACGAGATCGCCGCGGGCGACGTCGATGTACTGCTGGTCTCCCCGGAACGCCTCAACAACCCGGACTTCCGTGATCAGGTCCTGCCCAGGCTGGCCGCTGCGACCGGTCTTCTCGTGGTGGACGAGGCGCACTGCATCTCGGACTGGGGCCACGACTTCCGGCCCGACTACCGGCGACTGCGCACCATGCTCTCCGATCTCCCGCCCGGAGTGCCCGTACTCGCGACGACCGCCACCGCCAACGCGCGCGTGACCGCCGATGTCGCCGAGCAACTCGGTACCGGGGGCACCTCGGACGCCCTGGTGCTACGCGGTCCACTGGACCGGGACAGTCTGAGTCTGAGTGTGCTGCGACTGCCGGACTCCGCGCACCGTATGGCATGGCTCGCCGACCACCTCGACGACCTGCCGGGCTCGGGGATCATCTACACGCTCACGGTGGCCGCCGCCGAGGAGGTCACGGCCTTCCTGCGGCATCGCGGTCACACGGTCGCCTCCTACACCGGCAAGACGGAGAACGCCGATCGTCAGCAGGCCGAGGACGACCTGCTCGGCAACAAGGTCAAGGCCCTGGTCGCGACCTCCGCGCTCGGCATGGGCTTCGACAAGCCCGACCTCGGCTTCGTGGTGCACCTCGGCTCGCCCTCCTCCCCCATCGCCTACTACCAGCAGGTCGGCCGCGCGGGCCGCGGCGTGGAGCACGCCGAGGTGCTCCTCCTTCCAGGCCAGGAGGACGAGGCGATCTGGCAGTACTTCGCCTCGCTCGCCTTCCCCTCGGAGGATCTGGTGCGCCGTACTCTCGACGTCCTCGCGCGGGCGGAAAGGCCACTGTCGCTGCCCGCCCTGGAGCCCCTGGTGGAGCTTCGCCGCTCCCGCCTGGAGACCATGCTCAAGGTCCTCGACGTGGACGGAGCGGTCCGGCGGGTCAAGGGTGGATGGATCGCAACCGGACAGCCATGGACGTATGAGGCCGAGCGGTACGACTGGGTCGCCCAGCAGCGCAAGGCCGAGCAAGAGGCGATGCGCGAATACGCCTCGACTACGGGCTGCCGGATGGAGTTTTTGCAGCGTCAGCTCGACGACGAGGGGGCCATGGCCTGCGGTCGCTGCGACAACTGTGCGGGACCGCGCTTCACTGCCGATACTTCCACGGTGGCGTTGGACGCCGCGCGCGTGGACCTCGGCCGGGCGGGAGTCGAGGTCGAGCCGCGCCGCATGTGGCCGACCGGTCTGCCGGCGATCGGCGTCGACCTCAAGGGACGCATCCCGGCCGGTGAACAGGCTGCAACGGGGCGGGCGTTGGGACGACTGTCGGACATCGGCTGGGGCAACCGGCTGCGACCGATGCTCGCATCCCACGCCCCGGACGGGCCCGTGCCCGACGACGTGGCCAAGGCGGTCGTGGGTGTACTGGTCGACTGGGCGAAGGGGCCGGGCGGTTGGGCCTCCGGGGATCAGGACGCCCCACCGCGCCCGGTCGGCGTCGTCATGGTCGCCTCACGCACGCGTCCGCAACTGATCAACTCACTGGGCGCACGCATCGCAGAGGTCGGCAGGCTCCCACTCCTGGGCTCCCTCCAATACACCGGCGAGGCACCACAGGCCTCGCGGAGCAACAGCGCCCAACGCCTCAAGGCACTAGACGGTGCGCTGACCGTGCCACCCGCCCTGGCATCGGCCCTGACCGAGACCCGGGGCCCAGTGCTGCTGGTGGATGACTTCACCGAGACCGGCTGGACCCTGGCGGTCGCGGCCCGCATGCTCCGACGGGCCGGTGCACAGGGGGTTATGCCGCTGGTCCTGGCCGTGCAGGGTTGATTAGCCTGGCCATGCCGGAGTGATGGTGCGGAACAGGCGCCGGAGTGATGGCCGGTGGCCGTGCACGGTTGATCGCATGCCCGTCGCGCACATGGCGCACGAGGTACCCGGCCGAGGCATCCGTGCGGCACGACTCCCAGCCGTACCGGGTCGCGCTCGGGCCCCCATGCATCAACGCCGTGCGACCTGGTGGTGCACGGTCGTGCCGTGCGTCGCGCGGTGACGCAGTGGGTAGGGATATAACCCGCGCACCACCAGATATCGGTCGGTGGCCCCAATTGCTCGTTGCCGCATTCAGGTTCGACAGGAAGAATTGAAGTCCGCTCCCCGCACGGCTCGTCCGTGATCCGGTAGGGCTCTGCTGCGGTGTGCGCTCCCCCGAATCCGACCTCGCCCGCAGTGTGGGCGCGTAGCCGAAGGGAGGACCGTGACCTTCGGATTCGCTCCGTCCTCCGCGGCATCCATGTCGACGTCAGCCGACCTGTCCGCCGCATCCGCCAACCCCCTGGCCCGCATGCTCGAACCCGCGGAGTGGGCTGCCGCGGGAATCCCGCTGCTGCGCAACCCCCGCGAGGTCGTCAGCGGTCTGCACTCACGGCACCGCCCCGGGCCGGCGACCGCGATCGTGGCCGTGCTCGACGCGGACGAGCGGCTGCGGGCGAGCGCCTCCTTCACCCGCCGCCCGGCTCCGGCCGACGGCTGGATGTTCCGCAACGCGCTGCTCGCCCAGTTGCGCCGCGTCATTCCGCACGACCTGCGGCGCCGTACTCCGGTACGCACCGCGGTACTGCTCTACTGCCGCGAAGGCGACGCCCGTTGGACGGAGGAGGACGGCGCGTGGATGTGGGGGCTGCGTGACGCCTGCACCCTGCACGGCCTGCGCTGCGGGGCGTACATCACGCTGACCCGTGATGGCTGGCAGGTCCTCGGCGAGGGTCGCGGTGGCCGCCGACCCAACGCCGAATCGTCGCCGGAGCCCTTCGCCACCTCCGAGGCCCCGCCGCCGCTGCCACGCACCGGCGGCGCGGCCTCGGAGGTCCTGCGGCGCGCGGCGGCTCGCTGAGGACACTGACAGAGTTCTCGGCCGACGGCACACTGGCGCCTTACTGCGTGCGCGATACGACGGCCCGGGTACGACGGCAAGTCCGCCGCGCCCAAGCCCGTCCCCAGCACCGCCGAGCAACCGCCGATGGGGACGGGAACGTGGACCGGGACAGCTCACTAGATGAACCGGTCCGACTGCTCCCTCAAGGCACCTTCGCAGCGCCGTGCGCCATGCAAGTCTCGCTGCCCGCGCGTACTGACGTCCCACGACCACGCATCGGTACGACGTGGACCTACACCCCGAACCAACGGAGCCTGCGCACGGCGAGCACTCCACGTGTCCGCGCACGCCGAAAGACCCGCCGTGCAGACGCCACCTCAGCGGCGCCCTCTCCCCCGGTGTCCTGCGGAGTGTCCCCACACGAGCCGGAACCGGCTCAGACGCCCGCGCCCAGCACCGAGTTGATGCGCTGCGGGTCGCCGCAGACGATCAGCAGGTCACCTGCCTGGCCGAGGGCCAGGGGCAGGGCGGTGGCGGCAGCGGTGTCGGGACCGCCGTTGACGGCGACCACGACCACGGGACGAGCCGCGGCACGGCCCGCAACGGAGGCATCGGCGTAGAAGACGTCGTCACCCGCGTCGTGCTGCGCCCAGTAGGAGCTTTCGCCGAAGGACAGCTCGTGGGCGGCCCATGGGTGCTGTTCACCCGTGGTGATCACCAGCACGTCGCCGGGGGCGCGACCCGACTCCAGGAGCAGGTCGACGGCCTCTTCGGCAGCGTCGAGCGCTCCCTCCGGCGAGGCCGGGATCAGCTGGAGCTGCGGGGTCGCCACGGCCGGGGCTGAGGCGGCAGGGGCGCTAGGGCCCGACGGTCCGGGCTTGGCCACGGCCACGTCACGTGGCGCACGTTGCGCCGGCGGCGCGGGCCGCGGGGGCCCGGGTCGGCCGGGACGCGACGGAGCCGCGGGGCGGGGGCCGGGTACGGGGCGGGGGGTCGGCGCAGTGCGGCCGCTGGCCGGAGTGGCGCGGGGACCCTGGGCACTCTCGTGAATCTGAGGCTCCTCGGGAATGAGAGGCATGAGCTGATGTTTATCAAACGCTGGTACGGCTCGCATCGGCGGGTGGCACACAAGTGCGAGCGGAATCGTCAGAAATCGAAGCCGAGCTGCCCCTCGATCTCCGGAACGCTTCCTTCCACCCAGCTGCGGACCTTCTTGAGGTGCCGCCACTGGGGCAGCGCATCAAGATACGCCCACGACAACCGGTGGTACGGGGTGGGCCCCCGCTCCGCCAGTGCGGCCTTGTGCACGGGCGACGGATACCCGGCGTTGTCCGCAAAACCGAAGTCTGCATGGTCGATACCCAGTTCGGCCATCATTTTGTCGCGCTGAACCTTGGCGATCACCGAGGCCGCCGCGACGGCCACGCACGACCGGTCGCCCTTGATCACCGTACGGACCTTCCAGGGAGCCCCGAGATAGTCGTGCTTCCCGTCGAGGATCACGGCGTCAGGGCGAACCGGCAAGGTCTCCAGGGCGCGCACCGCCGCGAGCCGCAGCGCGGCCGTCATCCCCAGATCGTCGATCTCCTCCGGCGAGGCGTGCCCGAGGGCGAACGATGTCACCCACGTCCGCAGTTCCTCGGCGAGCACGGTGCGCCGTTTGACGGTGAGCAGCTTGGAGTCGGTGAGACCTGTGGGGGGCCGGCGCAGTCCGGTGACCGCCGCGCAGACGGTGACGGGGCCGGCCCAGGCACCGCGCCCGACCTCGTCGACACCGGCAATGATCTTCGCTCCGGTCGTGGCTCGAAGGGAGCGCTCGACGGTGTGAGTAGGCGGTTCGTACGGCATGGCGCCCTTAGCGTACGCCGCCCGGAACCTGCTTCGACACCCTGGTTCACCAAAGCAACCTCCAGGCCGATGCAGCGATGGTTCAGAGACCTGTCGGACGGAGCAGAGGAACCATCAACTGGTCGATCATCTCCTCCAGATCCCGATCATTCCATTCGCTCGCGCACATCTTTGATCGGTACATCATCATCGCCGGAATGGCATCGAAGACGTAGCTGTTCGCCGCGTCGGCCCGCACTTCTTCCCGCTCAATCCCACGGGTGATGACCTCACGGAGCAACCTGATGGTCGGCTCCACGACGCCTTCGAAGATCACCCCGTGGAAGCGTTCGGCCTGGAGACTGTCGCATTCGTGAATGACCGATCGCAGGGCGGAGCCGGGGCGCGAGAACATCGCCTCTCGCGCCTGTCGGCACAGCTCGAGCAGATCCTCGCGCACGCTCCCCAGGTCGGGAGCAGACTCGAAGCTCGGCAGTCCGGCACGCAGCGCATCGGCGACGAGGTCCTCCTTGGACGGCCAGCGGCGATAGACGGCGGCCTTGCCGGTCTGGGCGCCGGCGGCGACGCCCTCCATGGTGAGGCCGTTCCAGCCGACGGTACTGAGCTGTTCCAGCGCGGCATCGAGGATCGCGCGTTCGAGCACGGCGCCGCGCCGACGGAGGGAGGCCGTCCGAGCGGGGGCGGCCGTCCAGCGCGAGGTAACCATCTGAGCGTCTCCAACGAACAAGGGAAGCGGGGATCCGGGGACACGGGCGCATCGCGCGCCAACTGCGGGGGATTCAGCGCGCGATGACGACATCAGTGAACGCTTGCGTTCACTACTGGGGACTCACTACGGTTGACGCGACAGTGAACGCGGGCGTTCACTAAGGCACTTGTGGGGGACCCATAGTGACAACCTCTCAGTTGATCAAGGACCAGAAACCAGGTGCGGCCCGCCGGGAGGGGCATCCCGGCATCGCGCTCACCGTCATCGCGGCCTGCCAACTCATGGTGGTACTCGACGCGACGATTGTGAACATTGCACTCCCGCACATTCAAGACGCGCTCAAGTTCAGCACCACCGACCTCACCTGGGTCGTCAGCGCCTACACACTCACCTTCGGCGGTCTGCTGCTTCTTGGCGGCCGCGCCGGTGACATCCTGGGCCGACGCCGGGTATTCATGGCCGGCATCCTGCTGTTCACCCTCGCCTCGCTGCTCGGCGGACTCGCCCAGGAACCCTGGCAGTTGCTGGCCGCGCGCGTACTCCAAGGCGTGGGTGGCGCGATCGCCTCGCCCACTTCCCTGGCGCTCATCACCACCACGTTTCCCGAAGGCCCGGAGCGCAACCGCGCGTTCGGCGTCTTCGCCGCCGTCTCCGCAGGCGGTGGCGCCATCGGTCTGCTCGCGGGCGGCATGCTCACCGAGTGGCTCGACTGGCGGTGGGTGCTCTTCGTCAACGTACCGATCGGCATCGTGATCGCTGTGCTCGCGCCGCTGTACATCAGCGAGTCCGAACGGCACAGCGGCCGCTTCGACATAGCGGGCGCTTTGACCTCCACGGCAGGCATGGCGTCCCTGGTCTACGGCTTCATCCGCGCGGCGGACGAAGGCTGGCGGGACAACCTGACCATCGGGTCCTTCGGCGCCGCGGTGGTCCTGCTGCTGTCCTTCGCGTTCATCGAGTCGCGGGCCAAGGAGCCCATAACCCCGCTCAGGATGTTCGCCGACCGCAACCGCTCCGGCACGTATGTGATCATGCTGAGCCTGGCTGCGGCGATGTTCGGGATGTTCTTCTACATCGTGCTCTTCGTGCAGAACGTGCTGCAGTACAGCCCGATCGAGGCCGGTCTCGCCTTCCTGCCAGTGACGGTCGTGATCGCGCTCGGGGCGGGCCTGTCGCAGCGCTTCCTGCCGACGCTCGGCCCGAAGCCGTTCATGCTCGTTGGCTCGGCGCTCACGGCGATCGGGCTGGCCTGGCAGACCCTGATCAGTGCCGACAGCTCGTACGCCGGCGGAGTACTCGGACCGATGCTGCTGTTCGGCTTCGGCATGGGCCTGAACTTCGTGACGCTGACGGTCACGGCGGTCTCCGGCGTCGCCCAGCACGAGGCCGGTGCCGCGTCCGGGCTGCTCAACGCCACGCAGCAGGTGGGTGGTTCGCTCGGCCTGTCCATCCTGACGACCGTGTTCGGATCGGCCAGCAAGGACGAGGCGGAGAAGCAGCTGCCGAAGTTCATGGCGGAGGGATCCGCCGAGCAGAAGGCGGAGTTCGCCAAGACCCGGCAACTGCCCGGACCGTGGGGGCACGAGGTGCTCACGCAAGGCATCTCGACAGGATTTGTGGCGGCCGCCGCGATGGCCGTACTCGCCCTCGCCACCGCGTGGTTGGTGATCCGGGTCCGCAAGAGCGATCTGGATGCCCTCGCCGGAACCTCGGGTCCGATGGCCGGCTGAACCGGCTGGACCCGCGAAAGGCCGCGGGTGGCCGGATCGTCTCCGGGGGACCGACGGGGAGGACGACGAGCCGGCCACCCGCACCACTGCCACAGAGGGCGACGTCGGGCCGGCTCCGGTGACACAGGAAAGCCGAAGTCCGCCCGCCGCGGCAGCGACCCCGATGAACAGCAGGGCCGACACCCACATGAGCTCCACAGCCCCACCCCCTGCGCCCGTCGTACGTCACTTGCGCGTGCGGCCCCAGCGGTCGCACACCAACTGCCATGACAACGCACTTGCGATTACGCACAGTTCCCGGCAGGCACAGAAAGTTATGTGAAAGTGCGGCGAGGAGGGGACTCCGTCAGGGCAAAGAAATCTGCGCTACGCCGAGGTCGGCATCCACGGTGGGAGTGCCTCGACACGCTCGATCCACTCGGGCGGCACCGACCCGGCCTTTCCGGAGCCGATCACTCCGCCAACGATGGCGCATGTGGTGTCCACGTCACCGCCGACCTGCGCGGTCGTCCAGAAGGCCTGCTCGTAGTCGCCGAGAGCCCGCGCGGCCGACCAGAGAGCGAAGGGCACCGTGTCGTGGGCGGTGGTACGCCGCCCACAGCCCAGAACGGCCGCGACAGTGGCCGCGTCACCGTAGTCGAGCATGTCTCTCGCGCGCCGCAGGCCCGCGCCGACCGCACTCTTCGGGACGAGAGCGACGACATCGTCGATGAGTGATTCAGGGCTCGGCGGGCCACCGGGGGCGGCGGCCAGCGCGGCAGCCGCAGCGACAGCCATGGCGCCGACGACGGCCTCGCGATGCTGATGGGTGGGGTAGGCCGAGATCTCGGCCTGGTGGGTCGCCTGCTCGGGATCGTCCGCGTACCAGGCACCCAAGGGCGCGATCCGCATCGCGGCACCGTTGCCCCAGGAGCCCTGTCCCTTGAAGAGGGCGGCCGAGAGCTCGCGCCAGTCCCCGCCTTCCCGGATCAGACGCAGCAACCGGTTGACCGCAGGGCCGTAGCCCCGGTCGAAGTCGTGGTGCTCGGCGAAGGAGCGAGCCAGAGCGTCCTGGTCGATGCGGTGATGGGTGGCCAGGACTGCGACCACGGAGCAGGCCATCTCCGTGTCGTCCGTCCACTGCCAGGGGCCGGACGGCAGCTCGCGACGCTTCAGCAGCGGATAGTTCGCCGGCACGAAGAACTGCGAGCCCAGTGCGTCCCCCACCGCGAGCCCGCGCAGGCTGGCGAGGGCGCGGTCCAGGCGCCCTTCGGGAGAGGAGTCAGCGGTCATCGCCCTGCCACTCTATCCGGTGATCCCGTACGGTTCCGGCTCACGCCAGCGTTCGAAAGGCCGGTCAAGCGTGTACTTGCCGTCGTCCCCGAGAACGAGCATCCGCATCTCCGCGTTCCCCGGGTTCGCCAGCGACTCGAATTCCGCGACCGTCCAGTGGAACCAGCGCATGCAGAACAGCCGCATCGCCAGGCCGTGGGTCACGAGCAGCACGTTCGGTGGATGGTCGGGGGCCTCGAAGCTGCGGTACAGGCTCTCCAGGAAGTTGCCGACCCGGTCGTACACGTCGGCGCCGGACTCGCCCTGGGCGAAGCGGTAGAAGAAGTGACCGTAGGCGTCCCGGTAGGACTTCTGGAGGCGTACGTCGTCGCGGTCCTGCCAGTTTCCCCAGTCCTGCTCACGCAGCCGGGGCTCCTCACGCACCCGTATGAGTTCGGGATCCAGGTGGAAGGCCCGCAGTGTCTCGTGCGTACGACGGTAGGGCGAGACGTAGACGCTGACGCGCTCGCGCCCGAACACCTCCCGCAGCCGTTTTCCCGTCTCCTCGGCCTGCCGCCAGCCCCGCTCGGTCAGGGCCAGGGCGTGGTCGGGTTCACGCTCGTACACGGTGTCATCAACATTGCCCGTTGACTCGCCGTGCCGGACAAGGACGATGCGCCGTGGTCGTGCCATGCCAAAACCCTAGATCGGGTGACGGCTGATCGAGGACTCGTACGGGCCCCATACGGCGTACGTCACACATTTCCTGCACCACGAGCCACATTAAGGCGCACGACTAACGGGTCCGGAATTCAAACTGTCCAGGTCGGTTCGAGTTCCACGATGTCGCCTGTAAGCGCCGCGACGTCCGCCTCCGTCTGGGCTCGCAACGCCAGTCGCTCCACGCGCTCGGTGCGGTACTTGCCGTGCTCCGCGGCCGACCGCCACATCGACAGCACCAGGAACTCATGGCCCGGCGCCTCGCCGAACAGTCCGCGGATCATGCCCGGGGAGCCGGCCATCGCGGGGTTCCAGACCTTCTCCTGCATGAGCGTGAAGTGCTCGGCGCGCTCCTCGTGGACACGGCAGTGAGCCACTCGGACGAGGTCCGCGTCGGTGAAGCGCGGCTCGAACCCGGTCTTCACGTCGAAGCGGTAGTCGAAGAGCTTGACCTGTATGTCCTTGTAGGTGCCCGACTGGGCCGCCGCCAGCCTGTCGTGGGAGCGGGCCATGAAGGAGTCGTAGAAGGAACGGCTCTCCCAGAACGAGAATATGTGCACCACGCCCTGCCGCCCCCGACTCCAGCCACCACCCTGCCCCCGAAACCCCGGCTCCCCCAGAAGCCCCGCCCATTTTCGCTGCCCCCGCTCGAAACCGCGGCGGTCCACCACGGTGCAGCGAATCCACTTGACCAGCACCGCGCCATGGTAAGGCCACGGAGCGTGGCGTCGGTCACGCTCGACAGGAGAGCTCCCCGGCGCCCGCTGCCGCGCCCGTGGCAGGATGGACAACCGGCCTTGCCTGCTGGGCAGTTCGGGCAGAGGGCATACGCGGAACGGGGAAGGGGAAGCCTGGTGAACGCCATCAACAAGGGGATCCGGAAGGTCGAGATCTCAGTCAAGTGGGACCCGAGTCCGGCTGGGCAGCCGCCCACCGACCTGGACCTTGTCGCCGCGACCTACCTGGCGAGCGATCCATACGGCGATCCCGCCTATGTGGTGCACTTCGACAGCCGCTCTCCCGACGGCACCATCTATCTCAACCGGGACAGCAAGGACGGCAAGGGCTTCGGCTGGGACGAGGTCCTGACCGTGGAGCTCGACCGGCTCGACAGCCGGTACGCGCGCGTGCTGGTCGGAGTCGTGATCCAGCAGCGCCCCTCGACGCGCACCTTCGTCAGCGTCATCAAGCCGGCCCTGCGCATCCGCGAGGGCTACACCGTCATGGCCGAGGACGACTTCGGCGGCGTCCTCGGGTCGACGGCTGCCACGGTCGCGGAGTTCGTGCGCGAAGGGTCGAGCACCTGGGACTTCCATCCCGGCATCCACGGTTTCGAGGACGACCCGGTGACGTTCACGGCGACCATGGGCAGGCCCCGCCAGCCCTGACAATCGCTTCGCAGCCGCGGGGACAGTACGACGAAGAAGGGCGCCGACATGTGGTCGGCGCCCCTCTCGCGTGACTTTCGTCAGGGCCTCTCGTCAAGGGCTACCCGACGTTCGGGGACGAGCCCCGCAGCGTCAGCTGCAGCCGCTGGTCGAGCCGCAGCCCTCGCAGATGTAGCAGGAACCGGCCCGCTGCATCTTCGTACCGCAGGAGAAGCACAGCGGAGCGTCGGCCTGGATGCCCAGCTGCATCTCCACCAGCTCGGCACTGGTGTGGGCCTGCTGCGGAGCGGGCTTGGCCGCCTCGACCTCGGCCTTCGGCGTGGCGACGGCCTTCAGCTCCTGGGCGCGCGGCGCCGACTGGGCAAGGCCCTCGACGTCGACCTCGTCCTCGGACGGCTCGTACGAACCGGTCTCCAGGTGGCGCTGACGCTCCTCGGCGGAGTGGATGCCGAGCGCGGAACGCGTCTCGAAGGGCAGGAAGTCCAGCGCCAGGCGGCGGAAGATGTAGTCGACGATCGACTGGGCCATCCGCACGTCCGGGTCGTCCGTCATGCCGGCCGGCTCGAAGCGCATGTTCGTGAACTTCGAGACGTACGTCTCCAGCGGCACGCCGTACTGGAGGCCGACGGAGACCGCGATGGAGAAGGCGTCCATCATGCCCGCGAGGGTCGAGCCCTGCTTGGACATCTTCAGGAAGACCTCGCCGAGACCGTCGTCCGGGTAGGAGTTGGCGGTCATGTAGCCCTCGGCGCCGCCTACCGTGAAGGACGTCGTGATGCCGGGGCGGCCCTTCGGGAGGCGCTTGCGGACCGGGCGGTACTCGACGACCTTCTCGACCGTCTCACGGATGGTGGCCTCGGCCTTCTCCGTGATCTCGGTCTTCTCCTTCTCCTTGGTCTTGGCGGAGAGCGGCTGGCCGACCTTGCAGTTGTCGCGGTAGATGGCCAGCGCCTTGACGCCGAGCTTCCAGGCCTCGAAGTAGATCTCCTCGACCTCCTCGACGGTCGCCGACTCCGGCATGTTGACCGTCTTGGAGAGAGCACCGGAGATCCAGGGCTGGATCGCGGCCATCATGCGGACGTGGCCCATCGCGGAGATGGAGCGCTCACCCATGGCGCAGTCGAACACCTCGTAGTGCTCGTGCTTGAGGCCCGGGGCGTCGACGACATTGCCGTGGTCGGCGATGTGGGCGACGATCGCCTCGATCTGCTCCTCCTGGTAGCCCAGGCGGCGCAGGGCCTGCGGGACGGTGCCGTTGACGATCTGCATCGAGCCGCCGCCGACCAGCTTCTTGAACTTGACCAGGGCGAGGTCGGGCTCGAGGCCGGTGGTGTCGCAGGACATCGCGAGACCGATGGTGCCGGTCGGGGCGATGACGGACGCCTGGGAGTTACGGAAACCGTTCTTCTCACCGAGGCGCAGCACGTCCTGCCAGGCCTCCGTGGCGGCGGCCCAGATCGGCGTGTCCAGGTCGTCCATGCGGACGGCCACGCCGTTGGCGTCGGAGTGCTGCTTCATGACGCGCAGGTGCGGCTGGGCGTTGCGGGCGTAGCCGTCGTACGGGCCGACGACCGCGGCGAGTTCGGCGGAACGCTTGTACGACGTGCCGGTCATCAGGGAGGTGATGGCACCGGCGAGGGCGCGGCCGCCGTCCGAGTCGTACGCGTGGCCGGTCGCCATCAGCAGGGCGCCGAGGTTGGCGTAGCCGATGCCGAGCTGGCGGAACGCGCGCGTGTTCTCACCGATCTTCTGCGTCGGGAAGTCCGCGAAGCAGATGGAGATGTCCATCGCGGTGATGACCAGCTCGACGACCTTCGCGAAGCGCTCGACCTCGAAGGACTGGTTGCCCTTGCCGTCGTCCTTCAGGAACTTCATCAGGTTCAGCGAGGCCAGGTTGCAGGACGTGTTGTCCAGGTGCATGTACTCGCTGCAGGGGTTCGAACCGTTGATACGGCCGGACTCCGGGCACGTGTGCCAGTGGTTGATGGTGTCGTCGTACTGGATGCCCGGGTCGGCACAGGCCCAGGCGGCCTCGGCCATCTTGCGGAACAGGGCCTTGGCGTCGACCTCTTCGATGACCTCGCCGGTCATCCGCGCGCGGAGGCCGAACTTGCCGCCCTGCTCGACCGCCTTCATGAACTCGTCGTTCACACGGACCGAGTTGTTGGCGTTCTGGTACTGGACGGACGTGATGTCGTCGCCGCCCAGGTCCATGTCGAAGCCCGCGTCACGCAGGGCGCGGATCTTCTCCTCTTCCTTCACCTTGGTCTCGATGAAGTCCTCGATGTCGGGGTGGTCGACGTCGAGGATGACCATCTTGGCCGCGCGGCGGGTGGCGCCACCCGACTTGATCGTTCCTGCGGAGGCGTCGGCGCCGCGCATGAAGGAGACGGGACCGGAGGCGTTGCCGCCGGAGGACAGCAGCTCCTTGGAGGAGCGGATGCGGGAGAGGTTCAGGCCGGCACCGGAGCCGCCCTTGAAGATCATGCCCTCTTCCTTGTACCAGTCGAGGATCGACTCCATGGAGTCGTCGACGGCCAGGATGAAGCAGGCGGAGACCTGCTGCGGCTGGGGCGTACCGACGTTGAACCACACAGGGCTGTTGAAGCTGAAGATCTGGTGCAGGAGGGCGTACGCCAGCTCGTGCTCGAAGATCTCGGCGTCGGCGGGCGAAGCGAAGTACTTGTAGTCCTCGCCGGCCTTCCGATACGTCTTCACGATGCGGTCGATGAGCTGCTTCAGGCTCACCTCGCGCTGCGGGGTGCCCACGGCACCGCGGAAGTACTTGCTGGTGACGATGTTGACCGCGTTCACCGACCAGAAGTCGGGGAACTCGACGCCGCGCTGCTCGAAGTTGACCGAGCCGTCGCGCCAGTTGGTCATGACGACGTCACGGCGCTCCCAGGCCACCTCGTCGTACGGGTGCACGCCGGGGGTGGTGTGGATGCGCTCGATACGCAGTCCCTTGGCCGCCTTGGTGCCCTTGGCGCGGGAACTCCGTGCCGGACCGCTCGCCGTCTCTGTCATGCCGCCTCCCTGTACGGGCTAAAACGCCCTGAAGTGCCCCGATGTTCCCCGTGGCACGGTGTTCTGTCTGTGTCGCGGGCACCCTCTGATTGCCGCCCGCAACTGGTCTTTGGTCGCCGCCGCTCGACCGGATCCGGAGTTCGAACCGGATCCGGCCCGCCCTCAGTCGGCGGCGTTGGCGGGCACGGGGACCTGTGCAGCCCCTCCGGACCCGCGGTCGTCTTCCTGGCTCCCCGCAACCGCGCCTGCGCCGTCTTCGCGGTCGTCGTCGTCCGCGGCGGGGTGTCCCGTCGCCTCCCTGAGCTCCGCGATCGCGGCCTCGAAGTCCTCGAGCGAGTCGAACGCCCGGTAGACGGAGGCGAATCGCAGATAGGCGACGAGGTCGAGCTCCTGCAACGGGCCGAGTATGGCCAGCCCCACGTCGTGGGTGGTCAGCTCGGCACTTCCGGTGGCCCGCACCGCCTCCTCGACCCGCTGGCCGAGCTGCGCGAGCGCGTCCTCGGTGACAGGTCGTCCCTGGCATGCCTTGCGCACGCCGTTGATGACCTTGGTACGGCTGAATGGCTCGGTGACTCCGGACCGCTTGATCACCATCAGTGAGCATGTCTCCACGGTCGTGAAACGACGGGAGCAATCAGGACACTGGCGGCGCCTGCGGATCGACGTGCCGTCGTCGGTCGTACGACTGTCGACGACGCGGCTGTCGGGGTGCCTGCAGAAGGGGCAGTGCATTCTTCCAACCCTCCTCACAGCAGACTCAATAGCCTCGCTGGGCCCCATGGGCCCCTCGAAGCAGCCCCAAGCATAGGCGATCTCCGAGCGTCCGAAGACCCGGGGGACCACAACTTCTGGGCCGCTGCCGCAATCCAACCACTACATGTGGGGATTGGCTCATACACCCACGCGGCACGCGCGTGTCGCGCCTGGATGACCACGTGCCGTACGGCCGGACCGGCGCGCCGCACACCTGAGCGCACAGCCGTATCGCCGCGACACATACGGAGATACGGTGAGCGCCACACGGAGGGGACGTGGGACTCCCGCACAGATGGGGGTCGGTCACCGCCTGGACTGATGCCGGATGGCAGACTGGGGCGACACCCACGAGGTGGTCACCCTGGCGGTGAAGAGTACAACAATGAGCACTTTTGCCCGCCGGGCAGCGCGTTAGCCATACACCCAGACCCATGATCACGTCTGGGGATTCGCGATTTTTCACTCGAACGTGTGTTTGGCGCAACCTTTCGAAAGCAACTACCGTTGTGCAGCAGGGAGACCATCGAGAGGGGCCGACGTGACCACCACCGCAGACAGCGCCACCATCACTGCCCAGGACCGCTCCCAGGGCCGACTCGAGCCGGTGCATGCGATGAACGAAGCCATGAATCCCGAGGGACACAAGCGGTCCCTCCCGGGCCGACCTCCGGGCATCCGGGCGGACAGCTCGGGGCTCACCGACCGACAGCGCCGTGTGATCGAGGTCATCAGGGATTCGGTGCAGCGGCGTGGCTACCCGCCGTCGATGCGGGAGATCGGCCAGGCGGTCGGCCTGTCCAGCACATCCTCGGTCGCGCACCAGCTGATGGCGCTGGAGCGAAAGGGCTTCCTCCGCCGCGACCCGCACCGCCCGCGCGCATACGAGGTACGCGGCTCCGACCAGGCCGCCGTGCAGCCCACGGACACCACCGGCAAGCCCGCAGCGTCGTACGTCCCGCTGGTCGGCCGCATCGCCGCCGGTGGCCCGATCCTCGCGGAGGAGTCGGTCGAGGACGTCTTTCCTCTTCCCCGGCAGCTGGTCGGCGACGGCGAGCTGTTCGTCCTGAAGGTCGTCGGTGACTCGATGATCGAGGCCGCGATCTGCGACGGCGACTGGGTGACGGTCCGGCGCCAGCCGGTCGCCGAGAACGGAGACATCGTGGCCGCGATGCTCGACGGCGAGGCCACGGTCAAGCGTTTCAAGCGCGAGGACGGCCACGTCTGGCTGCTCCCGCACAACTCCGCGTACGAGCCGATCCCCGGTGACGACGCGACCATCCTGGGCAAGGTGGTGGCAGTGCTGCGGCGCGTGTGACGGCTGCGGCGGGCGAAGCCGAAGGGCGTCGCCCCCTGACCGGGCCCCGGGACCCCTGCGCCGGTTCCGGGGCCCTGTGCTGTGCGTGGCCCTGAGGCTGCGTGCGGCCCTGAGCTGTGCGGCCCGGCCGACGCTGCGCGGGCCCCGCGTCGCGAAATTTCCGGCTCGGGTGTTGGCCTGTCGCGGCGCTGCGACAGGCCAACACCCGATTACTGAGGCTTTTCCGCCTCCGCCTCCGCCTTCTGCGCTGCCGCATCGATCGCGGCCAGGGACTTCCGGACCTGATTACGGTCCGTCGTGTACCAGTAGTCGGGCAGTGACGCCTTCAGATAGCTTCCGTACCGGGCAGTGGCCAGCCGCTGGTCCAGGACGGCGACCACGCCGCGGTCCCCAGACGCCCGTACGAGGCGGCCGGCGCCCTGGGCCATGAGCAGCGCGGCGTGCGTGGCGGCGACCGCCATGAAGCCGTTGCCGCCGGCGTCCTCCACCGCCTTCTGGCGGGCGCTCATCAGGGGGTCGTCCGGGCGCGGGAAGGGGATCTTGTCCATGACGACCAGCTGACAGCTGGGGCCGGGCACGTCGACGCCCTGCCACAGGGACAACGTGCCGAAGAGACAGGTCTTCGGGTCGGCCGCGAAGTTCTTGATCAGCTCGCCGAGCGTTTCCTCGCCCTGAAGGAGAATCGGGAACTCGGGGATGCGGGAGCGAAGTTCCTCGGCGGCCAGTTGGGCGGCCCGCATCGAGGAGAACAGGCCGAGCGTGCGGCCGCCCGCCGCCTGGATCAGTTCGGTCAGCTCGTCGAGCATGTCCACGCGATCGCCGTCGCGTGCGGGGCGTGACAGGTGCTTGGCGACATACAGGATGCCCTGCTTGCGGTATTCGAAGGGCGAGCCCACATCCACCCCCTTCCACTGCGGGAGGTCGTCGCCCTCCGTGCCCTCCGGGGCAAGGCCAAGGGATGCGCCCACGCCGTTGAAGTCGCCGCCCAGCTTCAAGGTCGCGGAGGTCAGGACTACTGAGCGGTCGGCGAAGAGCTTCTCCCGCAGGAGACCCGACACGGACATCGGGGCCACGCGCAGGGATGCTCCGAAGCGGTCATGACGCTCGTACCAGACGACGTCCCACTCGGAGCCATTGGTGATCCGCTCCGCCACGTCGTGCACGGTCTCGACCGAGGCCAGCGCCTGTTTGCGGACCGCATCCTCATCCTGCACGGACTTGTCGCGGGTGGCACCGATCGCGGAGATGACAGTGCGGCAGGCGTCACGCAGCGCCATGAGCGCGTAGGCGAGGTCCTCGGGAATCTCCTCCAGGCGTCCCGGCAGGGCCAGCTCCATCAGCCGTTCGAAGCCCTCGGCGGCGGTCTGGAGCTGGTCGGCGGCCTTCTCGTTGACGAGTTTCGCGGCGCGGCGCACCGCACGGTTCACCTGGCCGGGAGTGAGTTCGCCGGTGGCGACACCGGTGACCCTGGAGACCAGTTCGTGCGCCTCGTCGACGATCAGGACCTCGTGCTGTGGGAGGACCGGAGCGCCTTCGATGGCGTCGATCGCGAGCAGCGCGTGGTTGGTGACGACGACCTCTGAGAGCTTGGCGCGCTCACGGGCCATCTCGGCGAAGCATTCGGCGCCATACGCGCACTTCGATGCGCCCAGGCATTCCCGGGACGACACCGAGACCTGCGCCCAGGCGCGGTCGGACACGCCGGGAGTCAGGTTGTCACGATCGCCCGTCTCCGTCTCGTCCGCCCAGTCACGCAGCCGCAGCAGGTCCTGCCCCAACTTGCTGGTGGGTGCGGCCGCCTCGAACTGGTCGAAGAGGCCCTCCTCCTCGTCCTGCGGGACACCCTCGTGCAGGCGGTGCAGGCAGAGGTAGTTCGACCTGCCCTTGAGCATCGCGAACTCGGGCCGACGGCGCAGCAGGGGGTGCAGTGCCTCGACGGTGCGCGGCAGGTCCCGCTCCACGAGCTGGCGCTGCAGGGCCAGCGTGGCGGTCGCGATGACGACGCGCTCGCCGTGCGCGAGCGCGGGCACGAGGTAGCCCAGCGACTTTCCGGTGCCGGTGCCGGCCTGGACCAGCAGATGGGAGCCGTCGTCGATCGCCTCCGCGACGGATTCGGCCATGGTCACCTGGCCAGGGCGCTCCGTACCGCCGACGGCAGTGACGGCAGCATGCAGGAGTTCGGGGAGTGAGGGCTTCGTCATAGCGCGACCACCCTACGGCCCAGCACTGACAAACGGGCGATCGCGGTGGGGACGGGGGGCGGGATCAAGACCGGGGGTTCCTCAGGTGGGAATCGGATCGGTTCGGGTGTGTGCACGAGTTCGGTTCGGGTGTGTGCGGGATCGGTTCGGGTGTGAGTGAGATCGGTTCGATTGAGGTCGGGGGCGGTTCGCGGGTGGTCGAGGTCAGCGCAGATTCGGCTGGGGCGATTCGTGAGTGGTCGAGTTCGGCTGGTCCTGATGTCGGGGCCAGGAACCCCCGTGGGGCTGATCGGCTTGTCGACTGCGGTGGTTCGGGCTACGAGCGGGGATCGGGATGGGGATCGGTTGCGATGGGGATCCGGACCGGTGGCGGGTGGGGCCGGGCCCGGGTCGGCTGCCAGCGGCACCGGGGTCGGGGTCGGGGTCGGGGTCGGGGTCGGGGTCGGCTGTCATGGTGCGGAGCGGGTCGGCCTTGGCACCACTCGCCGCAAGGAATGAACGGGGTCATGGGAGAGATCGACTCGGCCTGAATTGAGTTCGTTGGGAGTGGGAACCGGATCGGCCCGAGCGGTGTACCAAATGTGATGACGTCGCGACACTGCGTCACAGCAGATGGCGCAGGCTCCGGTCTCTGACCATGAGGGCGGCCCGCTTGGCGGGCAGGTCGATCTCGGCGGAGAAGCGGAAACCCGCGCTCAGGAAAGCAGCGACGGAAGGGATGTTGCGAATGTCGGGTTCGGCAACGATGCGAGCGCAGGCGGGCCGCTTGTCGAGCACGAGGTCGGCGACGGCTCGGAGCAGGGTCCCTCCGAGTCCTCGGCCACGATCACCGACGGCACCCATGAGGAGATGGACTCCGGTGTCATGCGGCCGAGCCGCGTAGTACCGGGCCAGCGGGTCGAGGTCGCCTCGGTAGATCTCCCAATAGCTCATCGGCGTGCCGTCCAGCATGCCCAGACAGGGGACGCTGCGTCCGTCCCCGGAAAGTTGGGACCGCAGATGCTCTTCAATCGCGTTCTGGGGTCCGGCGAGCCCCCAGAACGCTGCGACGGCGGGGTCGTTCATCCACCGGCTGATGATCGGAAGGTCCCGTTCGATCCGCACCGAGACAAGGTGAAGGGTTCCTGCGGGTGTACTGATCGGTCCCCAGTCGGCAACACGGTCGAGTAGATCCTCGCTGACCGCGAGGAGAGAGGGAGGTACGCCCGTGCTTACGGCGCCCGGGCTCCGCTTCTCATCGGCTGCAGTGCCTTCCGCGAAGAGCCGGACGAGCTCATCGGGGAGGTGCAGGTCCAGCGTGTCCTCACTGTCTGCGTCCGAACCGGCCGCCGAGTCGGTACGGCGCTCACGAGCACCCGGGCTCGCGGCGGCACCGATATCGGTTACGGAGGCGGTACCGGCGTGGGCACTCGCATCGGTGGGAGGCACGGCGACGCTCCTCTCAAGAGGCGGGCGTGGGTCATGTTCCTCAGGGATGAAGGGAGTTGGGCGGAAGCCGGAGACGATGGTCGGGAGCGCCGGAGGCGACCGGTGGTGGTCGACCACAGTGAGAAGCGCGGCACGGCGTGACGATGGGCGAACCGTGATGGTCAGGAATGCAGGGGGTTGGCAATGGTGACGTACACGGACTGGGTGTCGACCGGGCCGACGAGTTCGTCGAGACCGTGCAGCCGGGTCAGCAAGTTGGCCTTGCAGCGCAGGACAGGTGAGTCGAGCAGGTGGGCGGGCAATGACGTACGCAGTCGGGCTGCGCCGGAGGCCACCTCGCCGAGGAAGCGGCGGAAGGCGGCGAGCAGCAGCTGTTCATCCGCGAGACGCTGCGAGCCGAACGCTCCGATGAGACCGAGCACGTTGTTGATCGCGAGGTAGTAGGCGAAGCGTTCGTCGGCGACCTCGTCCGAGACGAAGGTGTCGCTGTACTCGCCGATGCCGGGCAGCCGGGCATCGAGTGCCGCGCGCCGGGACTCACGGAAGTAATAGCCCTGGTTGTCGCGGTAACGGCCGCCCGAAGGCCAGCCGTCACCATCCAGCAGGAGCAGCATGTTCTGCTGGTGTGCTTCCAGAGCGATTCCTGCTTCGGCATCGAGCCACAGCACGGGGCGGACAACCTGTTCGAGGTAGCGCAGGAACCACTCGGCGGCAACGGCTCCGAGAGGGCGGCCTGTTCGGTCGGCGAGACGCGTGACGAGCTCGGCCAGGCGGGACCGAGGCGGCGTCGTGTCCCACGGGTGATGGCCGGTGGCGGTGCCGGGTTGGACGAGAGGTCGGGGCGAAACGAGTCCGGCTACGCAGGACACCTCATCGGAGGGCCTGAACGGGTTGTGCCGGATCATCACGTCGAAGCCGGCCACAGGGACGCCGTCCGGGCCGTCGACGGCGAGCCACGCCGGATCGCGAACGATGTCGAATCCCGGGTGAGCGGTCTGCCATTGCGTCGAGAGTCCGCTGCGCAGGAGTCGGTGGATCTCGACGCCCCGGTGCAGTTCCTTCCGGAGGTTCTCACGACGGGAGTTGGTGATGCGCAGGCCCAGCGAGAGTTTGAGCATGGCGGCGGCATCAGTTCTGTGGAGGGTCCGCACGGAGGAGGTGGGGTGCCAAGGGGCGCCGTGGGCGCCGAGGTCCCGGAGAAGTCCGGCATCGAGCAGGGACTCGGTCTCGGGGCGGTGCTGGATCTCTCGCAGCTGCCAAGGATGCACGGGCAGGGCCGTGTATCCGTCTGGCAACGGCAACTCGGGCCCGGCGAGGCGGATCATGAGCTGGGGCGCGGGGACGATGCGGCCGCGCTCGGTCCATGCCGAGTCAGTGGCGAGCAGGGAGGGGGCAACAGCCATCCAGTGCAACGGGAAGGAGCCTCGCAACTCGGGCGAATACAGCTGCGCTTCGGCCTCGGAGAGACCCTCGCGGCTCTTCGGCGTCGGGTGGAGCGGGTGTCCGAGCGTGAGCGCCTGCTCGGCCGCTAGGAAGATGTCAGGGCCGTCGTCCGGGCGAGCACGTCGCTCGCTGATGAAGGTGACGGTTCGTCGGACGGAGTCGGCGACGCGGGCAACCAGATCAGTGGCCGCAGAGATTCCGGAGGCGGTCAGGGCGGCGGGCCTCGGAGCCGCGGAGGACGGGGAAACGGCAGCGGGCGCGCAGACGGAGCGTCCAGGGACGCAAGGGGAAGGGGTGTCAGAGAGGAAGGGGACGGCAGCGGCGTCCGAGGCCGTGGAGGTCGTGGGGTCAGAACGGGCGGAGGAAACGCCGGAGCAGGCAGACCCTGAAGCGGAGGAGGCCGAGGAGGCAGAGGCTACGGAGTCCGAGGTAGCGGACACGGCATCTGGGGACGACCCGGGGCGAGGAGCAGTCGCGGTTCGGGAGGGCCGCGTCGCGTCTGTCGAGGCAGTCGAAGGAGCCGACGTATCAGGCGCCGGCGAAGGGCGGACGCTTGTGGAAATCGGGCGAGCTTCTACGGTCCCAGGGCTAGTCGAGGGGCCGCTGCTCCCAGCCGACGGGTCAGCGACCGAAGCGACAGGGTTGCTTCCCCCCAGCGCCTCCCTGGTGAGCAGGGCAGCCAGGGTGACCGCGTCAATCGGTGGGGACTGGGTCGGGGCGTCGGCCAGGTGTGGGAAGCCGAAACGGTGCCAGCCCGTCGGGGACCAGTAGTGGACCGGGATCAGCAGTGCCGTGCCTGTGGCGGGCAAGGGGATGCGGATGGTCCCGTTGTCGGGGGCCGGGACGTTGGTCTCGCGAACCCAGCAGCGGAGCAGGTTCTCCACGGCGGCGGCCTGGGCTGCGGTGTGCGGGTCGGGGTGCTCCAGGAGGTCGGAGACGGCACCGGGCAGCCGCTCGAGGTCCGGGGCGCCTCCCTGCATCGGCGCACGCACCGGGGTCTGTGCACAGGCTCCCTCCTGCGCCGAAGCCGATTCCTGCGACGTGTCTCCTCCCTGCGGTGCGCCCCTCCCCTGAAGTGCGTCAAGTGCGTCCCCTAGTGCACCCCCTCCCCGCTGCATGCCTACCCCCTCCGGGGAAGAGCCTGCCTGGGCGGGAACAAGCCCCCGCTCCTGAGGAGCCAACGCAGTCGGAGACGTAAGCGGCTCCTGCTGGAACAGGTGTGGGTCGGCGTCGCGTCGCGCGCGAGTGTCGGGGCGGCCGTCAGGTGCGGGGGTCGTGGTCAAGGCTGGTCCTCTTGAACTGGTTCTGACGCATGCGGCGACGGCCGCCGTGCTGCGGTGAGGGCGGGTGTGGGGGGGGTGAGGGATCCGCACTTGGAACGTGCGGCTCGGTGCGGCTGGAGTAAGGCGGTTGCAAGCAGTGTCAGTTGGGGCGGTCCGGTGGGAACCGGCCTCGGTTGGAGGCGATCTCGGTTGGAGGCGAGGTTCCGATGGCAAGCGATGTGTCGTTCGAAGGTGAGCCGTTGCTCGGGAGTGGGTCGGTCGACGAACGCCGACGCGACGGCGCCGGCCGGAGTGCGTTACGGCGCGCCCCATCGGCTGTCGCGCCAACCCGCCCGGTCGGCACTGTCACCGCGCCGCCGGGGGCCCGGGGGCCGCTGGCGCATCCGGTCCGCACCGAACGCGTCGTCATGGGTGTGGCTGCGCGAGACCTCGGCCACCGCGTCGGCCAGTCGGTCCAGTACTGCGGCCGCTTGCTCGTCGCTGATGGTCAGGGGCGGAAGCAGGCGTACGACGCTGGCATGGCGGCCGCCGAGTTCGACGATCAGGCCACGTCGCAAGCATTCCCGCTGGATGGCGGCCGCGAGTTCGGGAGCGGCGGGGCGAGGGTAGCGATCCGAGTTCTGCACTGCCGCCACAGCGACTCCGCTACCAGAGGTGTTGGCGTCCGCCGAGGAGCCACCCACGCTCCGGGTGGGGTCGAGACCTACCAGAAGGCCCTCTCCGCCTCCCGGTCGGCGAATGTCGGCAGCCGAAGCATCCGACTCCGCCTCACTAGGAGCACCCCTGTTCCCATCCAGAGCGGTCGCCAGGCTCGGCTCGCCTCCAACCCCCTCCATCACCGCCAAGGGCACCGACTGACCTCGCCCCTCGCCGTACTCGGAATCGGCCTCGGGCTCCACCACCTCGACCCCGATCATCAAGCCCCTCCCCCGCACATCCCCGATGCACGCGAACTCACCTGCGAGTTGCTGGAGTTGCTGCAGCATGCGCGAACCCAGTTCGGCCGCGCGCTCGGGGAGACGGTTCTCGCGGACGTAGGCGAGCGTCGCCGTGCCGGCGGCCATGGCGAGCTGGTTGCCGCGGAAGGTGCCGGCGTGGGCGCCGGGTTGCCAGGCGTCGAGGTCGTCGCGGTAGACGATGACCGCCAGAGGCAGGCTGCCCCCGATGGCCTTGGAGAGGACCATCACGTCGGGGGTGACGCCGCTGTGCTCCACCGCCCAGAAGGAGCCGGTGCGCCCGACCCCCGTCTGGACCTCGTCGGCGATCAGTGGGATGGCGCGGTCGGCCGTGATCTGCCGCATGCGCCGCATCCACCCCTCCGGCGCGGGGATCACTCCGCCCTCGCCCTGGACTGGTTCGAGGATCATCCCGGCGGGGTGCGGCACGCCCGACTTGGGGTCGTCGAGGACGGACTCGGTCCAGCGGGCGGCGAGTTCGGCGCCGCGTTCGCCGCCGATGCCGAAGGGGCAGCGGTAGTCCTGCGGATAGGGCAGGCGCGCGACCCGTACGTCGAAGGCGCCCCCGGATGCTTCGAGTGCTCCGGCTGTCATGCCGTGGTAGGCGCCGCTGAAAGCGAGGATGCCGGTGCGTCCGGTCGCGGCGCGGACGAGTTTGAAGGCGGCCTCCACCGCGTCGGTGCCGGCCGGTCCGCAGAACTGCACGCGCGCGCGGTCGGCGAGACCGGGCGGCAGAGTGTGGAAGAGCTCGGTGATGAAGGCGTCCTTGACGGGGGTCGCCAGGTCGAGGACGTGCAGTGGCGCGCCCGAGTCGAGAACCTTGCGGATGGCCTCCAGGACCACGGGGTGGTTGTGTCCGAGCGCCAGCGTCCCGGCGCCGGAGAGGCAGTCCAGGTAGCGGCGGCCGTCCGCGCCCTCGATGGTCAACCCACGTGCACGTACGGGCACGATCGGCAGGGCACGCGCGTAGGTGCGCGCCGCCGACTCGCGCGCCGCCTGCCGCCGCAGGATGCCGTCGTGCACGGCACGCGCCCCCGACAACTCGGATGTGCCCCCGCGCAAAGAATCGGTCACGGCCATGGCTCCCTGTCCTCCCGCTGTCCAGGGGCGGGCAGGTCACTCGCACCCTCGCCCCACCCGACATACGAAGCCCCGCGAGCGTCGACTCGAAGCTCCGGGGAACTGGGCACTGGGGACCGCCCACGGGCAGCGGGCTCCCCACCGCTACCAACCTCGGACCGTTCACCGGGTTACGGGTTGCCTCAAGATCCTTGCGGTGACCGAATCATGGCCGGCGGACCTCCGTCGTGGTGGAAGCAGACTGTGCACAGGACAGGCCGAACCGACAGGCCGATGCCCATGCCGGCCACGGCTCCACGCACTGAGCTTCGCCCGAGCGGGGACGAACGAGGCGGCAGCGGTTGGAGCAGGAACACCCCCGGGCTGAAACCCGCAGTCCAGGGAACCTTGACGGCCGGGCACACCGACGGGCCACTCGTGTCCCACAACCGGTCACAGGCCCGCTGTGGGATGAACACGTCCAGTTCCAGGTCAGGGTGGGTTTCCTGGCATCCGGGCCGGCAGGAAACCGGCAGCCCCTTTCCCTTCTGGAGCCAGCCGTTCGAAGCATCGATCACGACGGGTGCCGAAGCGGTCCAAAGCTCGTCGGACCGACTCTCCGCCGCCGGCCAGGGCCGGACGGTCGGGGACGCGTGGACGGGTTGCTCGGTCACGACCTGCCCCGGAGCGCCGGGTGCACGTGCCGAGGATCGAAGGTTCTCCAGACACTTGATGTTCGATCCGGCACGCTTCACCTGCGCGAAGCTGGCCGGCGAACTCGCGGACGAGTGGGTGTCCCTGCGCGACTTCACCCCCAAGGCCGTGCTGACGTCCCAGAACGTCGTCGACGACATCGACCACGTCTGCCGCGAGCGCACCTCCCTCGACCTCGCCCAACAGCTGTCCGGGGTAGAGAGTTCATCGACGCGACGCTTGGCCAGGTGCTGCGCGAGCCGGAGCAATTGCGACGTCGGCCGGAAAAGCCCCTGCTGTTCTCGCCGTTCGGGCTGGGTATCCTCGACCTCGCCGTGGCGGAGTACGTCCGGCGCAGGGCCGCCGAGAGCGGCCTGGGCATCGACATCGACGACTTTTCGCCGACTCCGGCCGTCCGTTGAACTCCACGCTCTCCTCAAGGAGGACACTCATGCAGAACGGTCGTGTGCGCAGTCTGATTTCCCTTGACGATCTCAGTGACGCGGACCTGAGGCACATCGTCCGCAGAGGAACGGAGTACGCCGTCGGCAGTGTGCGTGACACGCCGCTGGACGGTGACGTCGTGGGGATCTATTTCCAGAAGACGTCCACCCGCACCCGCACCGCATTCTCCTCCGGCGCTCTCCGACTCGGGGCGCGGATCATCGCTTACGGCCCTGGCGACCTTCAGGTGAACACGGGGGAGACGATTGCCGACACCGGCCGGGTGCTGGCAGGCATGCTCGATGTACTCGTCGCGCGGACAGCCGAGGATCCGGGAGATCTCAGGGCCATGGCTGCACACGGCACGATGGCGGTCGTGAACGCGATGACCGCGGACGAGCACCCCACCCAGGCCCTTACGGATTTGGTCACCCTTCAGCAGTCTTTAGGCCGCACCCAGGATTTCGCCCTGCTTTACGTGGGCGAGGGAAACAATTCAGCGGCTGCGCTCGCGCTCGCACTCACCCGGTGCCCGGGCGTCACGCTGGAACTGCGCACGCCCCCTGGCTACGGACTCGCTGATGATGTCCTGGCACGGGCCACCGAACATGCCGAACGCAACGGAGCCCGGATCGTCGAGCGCCACGACATGGCAACTCTGTCCAGAGACTTCGACGCTATCTACACCACACGCTGGCAGACGACCGGCACCACCAAGCCGGATCCCGCGTGGCGAGACGTCTTCGCACCGTTCCAGGTGACTGCCGCGCTGTGGGAGACGAGCCCGAAGGCCCTGTTTCTCCACGATCTGCCGGCCCATCGTGGCGAAGAAGTGACAGCGGAGGTGCTCGACGGCCCGGCAAGCGTGGCGTTCCGCCAGGCGGAGAACAAGATGCACACCGCCATGGCGATACTTGAGTGGTGCCGAGTGGGCTTGCCCGACACCTGAAAAAGTCCCGTTCCTGATGATCTGGTGTCGCCCGTTCATGGATGATGGGGCGGTTCCGTCCTCGTGTCGTGTGCACGATTGAGTCGCGGGCCGCGCTGCGGCGCTCGGCGGGCATGGCCTCCACGATGCGGGTGATCTCCTCCTGGCGGCGCTGGGGCACCTGGTGCACCACGCGCTGCCCGGCCCGGGTGAGGGCGAGCTTCGCGGCGCGGTGGTCGGCCGGGTCAGCGGTGCGCTCGGAGAGCGCCGCAGCGTCAGCGGGGGAACGTCGACGGACGGAGTGCGTCGGGTCGTTGCCCGGCCGGCGGGAGGCGCGCGTTCGAAGACCGTCACCGGCTGCGGGTTCGGCCTCCTCCATGGCGTTGTCCACCGTGAACACGTGGTGGGCGCCTGAGTGGGAGAGGTAGCGCTTCAGTTCACCGGCCTTGAACAGCGGTTTGATCGGCATGACGATGCTCGCGGTACGTCCAGATCCCTCGCCCTCGTGACGCTGACTTGATTACAGGGCACCGCGCCGTACCGGCGGCGTCATTGCATCCGAAGGGAAACCGAGCATCACGATCCGATAGCCGTCGGACACAGGTCGTAGCAGTAGCGGCCCGGGGCTGGTGTGGCCCAGGGCTGGTGTGGGCCGGGGCTGGTGCCGGGTGACGGAGAGTATGCGCTGCCAGAACCCACTTGACGGCGCACCACTTCATCGGCGTGACTGCCCCTGGCGCACGCACGCGCACACGCGAGGACGGGGTTCGGGCGCACCGAGGCCCTATGGCCCATGAACCGGAGGCTGGTTTGAGACTGCTGCTCGTCGATGACGACAGCCACCACGTCGCCATTCTGTCCGCGGTCCTTGCACGGCACGGTTTCAGGGTCACGAACGCCCGAAGTGGCGGGGCGGCCCTGGATGCGCTCGCCTCGAATGACGCCGGCTTCGACCTCGTCCTGCTCGACCTGGAGTTACCCGACATGGACGGCTACGAGGTCTGCGGCGAGATCCGCAAGCGCACCGACACCCCGATCATCATGGTCACCGCGCGCGGAGACGTACGTTCCCTCATCCATGGCCTCGACCTCGGCGCCGCCGACTACGTGGTGAAGCCGTACGACACAGGAGAGCTACTCGCACGCATCCATGCCGTCAGCCGACGCACCGTCGCCAAGGACGCCGCGGAACGGGTCAGGACCGTGCTGTATCTCGGCCCGATGATCATCGATCTGCCGACGCGTCAGGTCAGCGTGGACAACTCGTTCATCCATCTGACCCCCAAGGAATTCGATCTCCTCGCCCTGCTCGCGCGGCGCCCGGGTGTGGTCATCACCCGAGAGCAGATCATGGGCGAAGTGTGGCGCACCGGCGGGGAGGGGGGCGGAAACACCCTGGGAACGCACATCGCGTCCCTGCGCGCCAAGCTTCGCGTGCCTGCGCTCATCGAGACCGTGCACGGGGTCGGCTACCGAGTCGTCGCTCCTGCCGAGTAGTTCGCCGGCCCTCGCCCCGGGGACCCGCGGCAGAGTGCGACCAGTGGGGCCGGCTTGTCGTCGGGGATGGGGCTGGACGGCTTCCCAGCCGACGAGCCTTTCCCAGTGCGCTGCCCGGCGTTCGAATCCCACCGACTCGGTCAGTCCACGGGATGACCGGGCGAGATGGTACGGGCGTCGTCAAGGCGCAGCAGCGGCCCACCGTACGCCTCACGCTCGCCCCACTCGACCGGGTCGAGGACGAAGCCGATGTGATCACCCCCGCCGACGCGCGTGACGATCCGGCCGACGAACCAGGCAGGCGCGTCCTGGAGGACGACGGCCCCGCCGTGCCCCTCCCGCCAGCGGACGTGCCGGAACTTGTCCTCCCGGTCGCCGGTGCGCCCGCCGAACAGCTCCGCCAGGGCGCGCTGATCGCGAGCCAACAGGTGCACGGCCAGGACCTGCGCGGACCGTGCCACCCGGAAGGTGTGGTTGACCTCCGAGAGCCACACCACGAACCGCACCGGCCGGATGGAGCACTGCGAGGCGAATCCGACCAGACAGCCGGCCCGCTCGCCGCCCGCCGCCGCCGTGACCACACACATGTCGGGGTTCAGCCGTCCGATGAACTTGTCCATGCCCTCCATGCCCGCCATGCCCGCCATGCCCAAGCCGCTCCCGTCACCCGTGACTCCACCTCTCGGCATCACCTCACCACGGAGCGCGGGCCCACGCCATCCAGCAGCCCGCCCAGGCCCTGGTGGGAAGGCGCACTCAGCGGCAGGCACCTCCCCGGATGAATTGCCAGATCAGACAGCCCGTAGCGAAACCGTTGCCGACCCGTCGGCACTCCCCCACAGCGACCGCATAGTGTGTGATGCCGTCCCAACGCGCCGTGACATCACGCCCGATCAGCAAGCGTTCGCCGACGTTCGCAAGCGTCAGCAAGCGATCGGCAAGCGATCAGCGGAAGTTCACGGCCGCAGCACCAAGTACCGTCACCTCAGGGGGAGTCAGCTCATGCGATCGATACGGCCGTCGTTCACCGCTCGCCGAGGAGGGAGCGCGCGCCGCCGTACCGCCCCGCTGCCCGTGGTCGCGCTCGCCGCGGCGCTGGCCCTCACCGTCACGGCCTGTGAGTCGGGCGACGCCGAGGCGGGCGGGGAGGCCACCGCGTCCGCGGCGGCCGGAGGTGAAGGCAAGATCACGATCCCGGACGACATCAAGGACAAGCTCAAAGAGCACGGGATCGACATCGACAAGTGGAAGGACGGAGCCTGGAAGAACTGGGACAGGGACGACTGGCTCCGCGAGGCCAAGGACTACATCAACCCGATCATCGAGGGCCTGTGGGACCCGGACCGCATGCGGGAGGCCGAGGACCCGGACCGGAGTGTCGACGACAGCGACCTCTCCGGTGACCAGGGGGTGACCGACCCGACGCCGGAGCCGGTGGACGCGCGGGCCGTGCCGCCTGCGTACCACGCCAACGCCCCCGAGGCGGGCAAGGTGTTCTTCGACTCCCCCGAAGGCACGATGGTCTGCTCGGCGACGGTCGTGCAGGACCCGGCCAACCCCGGCAAGTCCAACATGGTGTGGACGGCGGGCCACTGTGTGCACGCGGGCAAGAGCGGCGGCTGGTACCGCAACATCGCGTTCGTGCCGTCGTACAACAACGCGGGCAAGGCGACGGCGGAGCCGCAGAGCGCGACCAAGGAGGAGGTCGCTCCGTACGGCGTGTGGTGGGCCGACTGGGCGCAGACCTCGGACCAGTGGATCGCGCAGGGCGGCCCGACGGGCGGGGACGGCGCCCCGTACGACTTCGCCGTGCTCCATGTGAAGCCGGAGGAGGGCGGCAGCGGCAAGTCCCTGGAGGAGACGGTCGGTTCGGCTCTCCCGGTGGACTTCGACGCCCCCGCGGTCCCTCAGATGGACACCCTCAAGGCGATCGGCTATCCGGCCGCCGCGCCGTTCGACGGCCAGAAGCTGTTCCAGTGCCAGGACAAGCCGGGTCGGCTGTCGCTCAACGAGTCGACCCCGACGATGTACCGCATCGGCTGCACCATGACCGGCGGTTCGTCCGGTGGTGGCTGGGTCGCGACGGGCTCGGACGGCAAGCCCGCGCTGGTGTCCAACACCTCGATCGGCCCGGTGGATTCGGGCTGGCTGGCGGGTCCGCGGCTGGATGAGGGAGCCAAGGGCGTGTACGACGACGTGAGCCAGAAGTTCGCCGGTCGGTGACGTTCGCCGGACGCCGGTCGGTGACGGCAGCGTAGGCACCGACTGCGTCAGGGCGGTGGGGCGGTGGGGAGAAACCTTCACCGCCCCACCGCCGTTCGACCTCAACTCCCCGGGCATAGTGGGGTGTCGAGTCCGAGGGGTTCGCGCCCATGAGCGCACGGCCCTTCCGCGACACGCGCCCGCCATCAAGGCGCCACGGCAGTACCACGCTTCAACGGGGGTCACCGCACACCATGCGTTCCACACCTACGCCCGCAGCGCCACGCCGCGGGCGGCGCTCCGCCCTCGCCACCACCGGGCTCGTCGCCGCGCTGGCGCTGAGCGCGACCGCCTGTGCCGGCTCGACCGCGGACTCGGCGAGCGACCAGGCCGAGGCGGCCGCCTCGCAAGCCGCCGACTCCGCCGGTGACGGCAAGATCCAGATCCCGGCCGAGCTCGCGGACAAGCTCAAGGAACGCGGGATCGACCTCGACAAATGGAAGGGCGGGGCCTGGAAGAACTGGGACAAGGACAAGTGGCTCAGCGAGGCCAAGGACTTCGTCAACCCGGTGATCGAGGGCCTGTGGAAGCCTGACCGGATGCAGTCCGCGAAGGAGGCCAACAAGACGGTCACCACGCAGGACGCTTCGGCCGACCAGGGCGTGAGCGACCCCGAGCCGGCGCCCGTGCAGGCCACGGCCGAGAAGACGCCGTACCACGAGAACGCGGCACCCGTCGGCAAGGTCTTCTTCGACACCCCGGACGGCCCGGCCGTCTGCTCCGGCACGGTCGTCAAGGACGTCAACCACCCCGGCAAGTCCAACCTCGTCTGGACGGCCGGACACTGTGTGCACGCCGGCAAGAGCGGCGGCTGGTACCGCAACCTCGTCTTCGTCCCGGCCTACAACGACCTCGGCAAGTCCGAGGCGCAGCTGCGCAACGCGACGGACACCGAGATCGCTCCCTACGGCAACTGGTGGGCCGACTGGGCCTCGACGTCGAACGAGTGGATCCAGGGCGGCTCGGACACGGGCGGCGCGGGTGCCGCGTACGACTACGCCGTGCTGCATGTGAAGCCGGAGGCCGGCGCGAAGTCCCTGGAGGAGACCACCGGCGCCCTCGACGTCGACTTCTCCGCTCCGTCCGCGAGCGAGGTCGCCACGATGGGCGCCTGGGGCTACCCGGCGGCACCGCCGTACAGCGGCCTGCAGATGTTCAAGTGCCTCGACCGTCCGGGCCGCTTGTCGCTGAGCCCCGCCCTGCCGACGATGTACCGCATCGGCTGCACCATGACCGGCGGTTCGTCGGGCGGCGGCTGGTTCCGCGTGGTGAACGGCGAGAGCACGCTCGTCTCGAACACGTCGATCGGCCCGCAGGACAACACCTGGCTCGCGGGCCCACAGCTGGGCGCGGGCGCCGAGTCGGTGTACCAGCACATGAGCAAGACATACGGCGGCCGCTGACCACGCCCACTGACCCATACGGAAGGCCCGCCCACCTGCGAGAGGGGGCGGGCCTTCGGCGTTTCTACGGCAACTCGGGCCGCCGTTTCCGTCACGAACGACGGCTCAGGCGGCCGGCCTACGACAGCTCAGGAGGTCGCCGCCGGAACGTACGGCGTGAGATCCGCCGCCAGCTCCTCGTGCACCAGCGCCTTGAGCAGCGTGCCCTCCGGGGTGTGCTCCTCGGAGATCACCTCGCCCTCGGTGTGGGCCCGGGCGACCAGCTTGCCGTGGGTGTACGGCACGAGCGCCTCGATCGCGACGGACGGGCGGGGCAGCTCGTCGTCGATCAGCGCGAGCAGCTCGTCGATGCCCTTGCCGGTGCGGGCCGACACGGCGATGGAACGCTTCTCGATCCGCATGAGCCGCTGCAGCGTCAGCGGGTCGGCCGCGTCCGCCTTGTTGATCACGACGATCTCCGGTACGTCGGTCGCGCCGACATCCCTGATCACCTCGCGCACGGCGGCCAGCTGCTCCTCCGGGTTCGGGTGCGAGCCGTCCACCACGTGCAGGATCAGGTCGGACTCGCCGACCTCCTCCATGGTGGAGCGGAACGCCTCGACCAGGTGGTGCGGCAGGTGTCGTACGAAGCCGACGGTGTCGGCCAGCGTGTACAGCCGTCCGCCCGGGGTCTCGGCCCGGCGTACGGTCGGGTCGAGGGTCGCGAACAGGGCGTTCTCGACCAGCACGCCCGCGCCGGTGAGGCGGTTGAGCAGGGAGGACTTGCCGGCGTTGGTGTAGCCCGCGATGGCGACCGACGGCACCTTGTGGCGCTTGCGCTCCTGGCGCTTGATCTCGCGGCCGGTCTTCATCTCCGCGATCTCCCGGCGCATCTTCGCCATCTTCTCGCGGATCCGTCGCCGGTCCGTCTCGATCTTGGTCTCACCGGGACCACGGGTGGCGAGGCCGCCGCCCTTGCCGCCGCCCATCTGCCGGGACAGCGACTGACCCCAGCCGCGCAGCCTCGGCAGCATGTACTGCATCTGCGCGAGCGCGACCTGCGCCTTGCCCTCTCGGGACTTGGCGTGCTGGGCGAAGATGTCGAGGATCAGGGCCGTACGGTCGATGACCTTGACCTTGACGACGTCTTCGAGGTGGATGAGCTGGCCCGGGCTGAGCTCACCGTCGCAGATGACAGTGTCGGCGCCCGTTTCGAGCACGATGTCCCGCAGCTCCTCGGCCTTGCCGGAGCCGATGTAGGTGGCCGCGTCGGGCTTGTCGCGGCGCTGGATCACGCCGTCGAGCACGAGCGCGCCCGCGGTCTCCGCGAGGGCGGCGAGCTCCGCGAGGGAGTTCTCCGAGTCCTGCACGGTCCCCGTGGTCCAGACACCGACGAGCACGACCCGCTCCAGACGGAGCTGGCGGTACTCGACCTCGGTGACGTCCTCGAGCTCGGTGGAGAGGCCCGCCACGCGGCGCAGAGCCGCGCGCTCGGAGCGGTCGAACTGGTCGCCGTCCCGCTCTCCGTCGATCTCGTGGCTCCAGGCGACGTCCTCTTCCATCAGGGCATCGGCCCGAAGACCTTCGGGATAGGTGTGCGCGAAGCGCTGCGTGTCCTGGGAAAAGGAAGAAGAGGAGGTCATTGGGTCCTTACGTCGATGGGGAATCCGATTGCGGCGCCTTCACTGCTCACAACGCACGAGTGCCCCGGGAGATTCCCGCGACCCGTGCCGCGCCGACCCGAAAATGGTCGCACGGCACGGGCCGTCTCGTCACTGCCTTATTTCGCGATCGCCTTGTTGACGATCACCTCGTTGACGACCGCCTTGTTGACGATCGCCTCGTTGCCGGTCGCCTTCTTGAGGCTCGGCTTCTTGGCAGTGGCCTTCTTCGCGGTGAGCTTCTTCGCGGTGAGCTTCTTCGCCGCGGTCTTCGCGGTGCTCTTCTTCGCGGGCGCCTTGTCGGGGTCCACGGACTTCCACTCCGGCTGACCGGGCATCGGCGGGGTCTTCTCCCCGTACAGCCAGGCATGCAGGAACCCGTCGAGTTGGCGTCCGGAGATCTCCTCCGCGAGCGCGACGAAGTCCGCCGTCGTGGCGGAACCGTCCTGGTGGCGGCTCACCCAGGCGCGTTCGAGACGATCGAAGGCCGAGGCGCCGATCTCCTGGCGGAGGGCGTACAGGACCAGTGCCGCGCCGTCATAGACGTTCGGCCGGAAGATGCCGTTCTTCTTGCCGGGAGTGCCGGCCTTGGGGGCGGCCGGAGGTCCGCCGGCCGCCCGCCAGCGGTCGGAGGCGGCGTACGCGGCCTTCATCCGTGCCTCCAGCGGCCGGCCGGTCTTCTCCGCCGCGTACAGGGCCTCGTACCAGGTGGCGTGCCCCTCGCTGAGCCACAGGTCGGACCAGGTGCGCGGGCTGACGCTGTCGCCGAACCACTGGTGCGCCAGCTCATGCACCATGATCGACTCGATGTACCACTTCGGGTAGGCCGACTCGGTGAAGAGCTCCTTCTCGAAGAGGGAGAGCGTCTGGGTCTCGAGTTCGAAGCCGGTGGCGGCCTCGGCCATGAGCAGGCCGTACGTCTCGAAGGGATACCGCCCGACCTTCCGCTCCATCCAGGCGATCTGGCCGGGGGTCTTCTTCAGCCACGGTTCGAGTCGCTCGCGGTCCTTGGTGGGTACGACGTCCCGTACGGGCAGTCCGTGCGGGCCGGTGCGGTGCAGCACCGTGGAACGGCCGATGGACACCTGGGCGAGCTCGGTGGCCATGGGGTGGCGCGTGCGATACGTCCAGGTCGTCGTCCTGCCCGCGCGGTCCACGTCGGTCCGCAGACCGTTGGCGACGGCGGTGTAGCCGTTGGGCGCGGTGACCCGGATGGTGAACATCGCCTTGTCGGAGGGGTGGTCGTTGCACGGGAACACGACGTGGGCGGCGTCGGCCTGGTTGGCCATGGCGAGGCCGTCGGCCGTCCGCACCCAGCCGCCGTCCCGGCTCTTGCCGTACTTGGGGTTGCTGGTGTGCCGCACGGTGACCTGCATCCAGCTGCCCTCGGGCAACGCCTCCTCGGGCGTGACCACGAGGTCCTCACCGGCACTGCTGAACGACGCGGGCTCCCCGTCGACCTGGACGGACTCGACCTTGCCGTGGGCGAAGTCCAGATTGAAGCGTTCCAGATCCGTGGTCGCCCAGGCGTTGATCGTGGTGACGGCCTTGAGGGGCTTGGTGTTGGTGCCGGGATAGGTGAACGAGAGGTCGTACGACGCCACGTCGTAACCGGGGTTGCCCAGGTGCGGGAAGAGTCGGTCGCCGACACCCAGGGGTTCGGCAGGGGCGCTCGCGGCGAGCAGGCAGGAGGAGAGGGCGAGGGCGAACAGCGCGGGGGCCTTGAGACGCCGACGGGTTCGGGGACGGGGGCGAGGAGCGCCAGGGACCGGTCGCTGGGCCTCGGTGCGGGGGGTGAGCAGCATGCACCACGGCTATCAGCGCGCGCGTGCGGGACGGCGGCGACGCGCGACCGGCACACTCGAACGGGGGTGTCGGGTGGGTGCAGTCGTGCTGGAAGGCGTGGGTGTGGGGGCTCGCACAGCAGTGCCCCTCGCGCTCCCGCGCCGCCTCACGCCCCCTGCGTCTGTGGCTGCGCCCTGCTCACGTCATACACGCCCGCCACATTGCGCATCGCCCGCATGAGCCCCGGGAGCAGCGCCGCGTCCGGGAGCTGGACGGTGTAGGTGTGGCGTACGCGCTGCTGGCTCGGTGGCTCGACCGTCGCCGAGACGATTTCGGCGCCCTCCAGGGCCATCGCTTCCGTGAGGTCGGCCAGCAGGTGGGGGCGGACGAACGATTCGGCGACCAGGGTGACCCGGCACTCGGTGGTGTCACCCCAACGCACGTCGACCTCCGCGCGCCCCGCGCCCTTCATACGGCTCACGGCGGCGCACTCGACGCGGTGGACGGTCACCACTCCCCCGCGCACGGAGAATCCGGTGACCTCGTCGGGCGGTACGGGGGTGCAGCAGCCGGCGAGGCGTACGGTCGCGCCCGGCCGGTCGACGAGGACGTCGGCGGTGGCGGAGCGGCCGGCCGGCCCCTCGACGGCAGGGCGGACGGCCTGCCCCTCCGTGCCGGCCTCCTGGCCCGCCGATCCGTCCGCCGTGGGCCGGAAGAGCACCCGGGTCTCCTCCGCCCCGGCGGCATCGCCCTGCGTGGGATGCGCGGCCAGCCACCGCTGGATGGCGATCCGGGCGGCGGGCGTATGGGCGTGCTCCAGCCACTCCCTGGAGGGCTCCGAAGCCGGGTCCTGGCCCATGAGGAGCTGGACGGTGTCACCGTCCCGCAGCACCGTGCTGAGCGTCGCCAGGCGGCCGTTGACCCGGGCGCCGATGCACGCGTGCGCGTCCTCGCCGTACTGCGCGTAGGCGGCGTCCACACAGGTCGCGCCCTCGGGCAGGCCCAGGGTGCCGCCGTCGGGCCGGAAGACGGTGATCTCGCGGTCCTGGGCGAGGTCCTCGCGGAGCGTCGACCAGAAGGTGTCCGGGTCGGGGGCGGCCTCCTGCCAGTCGAGGAGCCGGGACAGCCAGCCGGGACGCGTGGGGTCGGCGCGCTCACCGTCACTGGAGGCGACCTGCTCCTCCGAAGGAGGAGCGTAGGGATTGCCGAGCGCGACGACACCGGCCTCGGCGACCTTGTGCATCTGGTGGGTGCGGATGAGGACTTCGGTGACCTGGCCGTCCTCGCGGGCGACGGCGGTGTGCAGCGACTGGTACAGGTTGAACTTGGGGACGGCGATGAAGTCCTTGAACTCCGAGACGACGGGCGTCATACAGGTGTGCAGTTCGCCGAGGACGCCGTAACAGTCCGCGTCCTCGTTCACCAGCACCAGCAGCCGTCCGAAGTCGGCGCCGCGCAGCCTGCCGCGCTTGCGGGACACCCGGTGCACCGAGACGAAGTGCCGGGGCCGGATGAGGACTTCGGCCTGGATGCCGGCTTCGCGCAGGACCTTGCGCACCGCGACGGCCGTCTCGGCGAGCGGGTCGTCGGCGCGGGAGGCGTTTTCGACGATCAACTCCCGGGTGTGCTCGTACTCGTCCGGGTGCAGGATCGCGAAGACCAGGTCTTCCAGTTCGGTCTTGAGCGCCTGGACGCCGAGCCGTTCGGCCAGCGGGATGAGGACGTCGCGGGTCACCTTGGCGATGCGGGCCTGTTTCTCGGGGCGCATCACACCGAGGGTGCGCATGTTGTGCAGCCGGTCGGCGAGTTTGATCGACATCACCCGGACGTCGTTGCCGGTGGCGACGAGCATCTTGCGGAAGGTCTCCGGCTCGGCGGCGGCGCCGTAGTCGACTTTCTCCAGCTTCGTCACGCCGTCGACGAGGAAGCGGACTTCCGCGCCGAACTGCTCACCCACCTGATCAAGCGTCACATCGGTGTCCTCGACCGTGTCGTGGAGCAGAGAGGCCGTCAAGGTCGTGGTCTCGGCGCCCAGTTCGGCGAGGATCAGGGTCACCGCGAGCGGGTGCGTGATGTACGGCTCGCCGCTCTTGCGCATCTGACCGCGGTGCGAGGACTCGGCCAGCACATAAGCGCGGCGCAGCGGTTCGAGGTCGGCATCGGGATGGTGAGCGCGGTGGGCGTCGACGACATGGCTGATGGCGTCGGGCAGCCGGCCGCGTGCGGCGGGGCCGAGCAGCGCGGCCCGGCCGAGGCGTCGCAGATCGATCCGGGCGCGGGCCTTCCTGCGGGACACCGCGGGCGTCACAGGGCCTGCTACCGGGCCTGGCGTCGCGGGGTTCGTTGCCTCCGCACTCATGGGCACCTCCGGCTGCGTGGACCGGCGGACGGGGTGCCCCATGGCGGACACGGCTCAGGGGATGGCGACATCTCCCCCGTCCGGGCCGGTGCTTGATGCTACCGAGCCCATCACGTGCGGCTGACCGCCTCTCGCCGAGCGTGAAACGGATCACCCATTCGAGCGAGGGTTCACAGGTTTACGATTTTCCGCCACCTGGCAGACGACCGGCCATGATTTCGAACGTGCCCGTCACCCCGGAAGAGGCCGGTGACAGGCACCGGAGCGGTCGAGGCTGGGATACCAAGCCGCCCCTCCCTCTCAACGGGCCGCGTTTTCCAGCCAGTCCGCGTCGATCTCACCCTCGGCGACGATCACCGCGGGGCCGGTCATCTCGATCTCGCCGTCCGGCCGCTCGGTGATCACCAGGGTGCCGCCCGGCACATCGACGGTGTACGTCGCGGGGGTACCGGTGACCACCGGGTCGGCGCCGTCCCGCCGCGCGGCCGCCACGGCGACGGCACACGCGCCCGTGCCGCACGAACGGGTCTCGCCGGCACCGCGCTCGTGCACGCGCAGGGCGACATGCCCGGGCCCGCGGTCGACCACGAACTCGACGTTGACGCCGTCCGGGTAGGCGGCGGCAGGGCTGAACGGCGGCGGAGAGTACAGGTCACCGGCGTGCGCGAGGTCGTCCACGAAGGCGACGGCGTGCGGGTTGCCCATGTTCACGTTGCGTGCGGGCCAGCTGCGCTCGCCGACGCTGACCGTGACGTCCCCTTCGGGGAGCCGCGCCTTGCCCATGCCGACCGTGACGTCACCGTCCTTGGCGATGTGCACCGTCTTCACGCCCCCGCGCGTGGCGATGGCGAGGTCGCCCTCGGCGACGTGTCCGGCGCGCTGGAGGTAGCGCGCGAACACGCGCACGCCGTTGCCGCACATCTCCGCGATCGAGCCGTCGCCGTTGCGGTAGTCCATGAACCACTCGGCCTCGGCCGCCATGTCCTGGGCCTCGGGGTGCGCCGCGGACCGCACCACATGCAGCAGTCCGTCACCGCCGATGCCCGCGCGGCGGTCGCACAGCGCGGCGACGGCGGCCGGGGGCAGGTCGATGGCGTTCTCGGGGTCCGGGACGATCACGAAGTCGTTCTCGGTGCCGTGCCCCTTGAGGAAGGCGATCCGCGTGCTCATTCCTCGATCGTAAGGGGTCGGTACGACAAGCCATGCGTGGGCGGGGCCGCGGGATCCTTGGTCGGCCCACGCGCGCGTGTGGTCGTACGCCGAGCCACGCGCGCGTGAAGGTCAGCGCAGCCGGGCCACGCGCCACACGGCGAGCACGACCACCGCGGCCACGAGCAGGACGTAGGCCCCGACGACCCGCCAGTCCGGCCTGCGTCCGGCGCCCCGCGGGGGCAGGCCCGGCCAGGTGTAGCCGACCCGGCGGGCGGCCATCATGCCCCAGCCGGCCGCGCAGGAGCAGATCAGCAGGCCCAGCATGGCGATCACGGCTCCGCTGTCGCCGAAGTCGAAGGCCAGCGGGAACGCGAACATCAGGGAGCCGACCGCGGCGAGGGACACGATGGGCGCGAGCTGCCAGATGCGCAGTCGGCGCTGCGGGCGCAGCTCGACCTCGACCTCCGGGCCGCTTGCGTACATCTCCTCGGGCTCGGGGCCGTCGTCGGTGACGCCACCTTCCGCTTCGTCGGGACCGTCGGGGCTCAGACGGTCGCCGTCCTGCTCCGGGTCGCCCCTGTCGGTGGTGACGTTCTCGGTGCTTTGTGCGGTGTCGCGAGGGCCGGCCTCCATCGCCACGCGCCCTCCCAACTCGGACTCCACTTGGTCGATCGAAGCTCGATGATGGCATGGCGCCGGAGGCCCGGACGGCGGCCGGAGCGTCCCGATGCCATCACGTGATCAGGCTGTAACCGGTCGTTCGACCAACGCCAGCGCGAGATGCGGAAGTTCTGTGAGATCCGCCGCAGCCCCACTCAGCCAGTGCACCCGTGGGTCGCGCCTGAACCATGAATCCTGGCGGCGCGCGAAGCGCTTGGTGGCACGTACGGTCTCGGCGCGCGCCTCTTCGAGGGTGCACTCCCCGGCGAGCGCCGCGAGTACCTGCTGGTAGCCGAGTGCACGCGAGGCCGTACGCCCCTCGCGCAACCCTTGCGCTTCCAGCGCGCGGACCTCCTCCACGAGGCCGGCCTCCCACATCCGGTCGACCCGGCGCGCGATGCGCTCGTCGAGCTCGGGGCGTCCCACGTCGACGCCGATCTGGACCGTGTCGTAGACCGAGTCGTGGCCGGGGAGGTTGGCGGTGAAGGGTTGGCCGGTGATTTCGATCACCTCGAGGGCCCGGACGATGCGGCGCCCGTTGCTGGGCAGGATCGCCTGCGCGGCCTCGGGGTCGGCGGCGGCCAGGCGGGCGTGCAGCGCGCCGGAGCCGCGCAGCGCGAGCTCCTCCTCCAGCCGCGCCCTGACCTCGGGGTCGGTGCCGGGGAACTCCAGGTTGTCGACGGCCCCACGGACGTACAGCCCCGAGCCGCCGACCAGGATCGGCCAGCGCCCCTCGGCCAGCAGGGCGTCGATCCGCTCGCGCGCCAGCCGCTGGTACTCGGCGACGGACGCCGTGACGGTCACGTCCCAGATGTCCAGCAGGTGGTGCGGAACATCGGCGCGCTCCTCGGGCGTCAGCTTGGCGGTGCCGATGTCCATCCCTCGGTAGAGCTGCATGGAGTCGGCGTTGACGACCTCACCGCCGAGTCGCTGGGCCAGGAACACGCCCAGATCGGACTTTCCGGCCGCGGTCGGTCCGACGACGGCGATGACTCGGGGGGTGGAGGATGCGCTGCTCACCGACCCAGTCTCGCAAACCTCAGGGGGTGGCCTCGAACGAGTTACGTGACGGCACGCGCGCGGGGTCGTTGCCAGTTGCGAGGTTTTCGCCGCCGGTTTCGCGGGGGCGGCGACCGGGCGACGCAAACGGGCGCACCGGACGACGCGGGATTTCGCCCGCACGAGTAACGTATGGAGTGGATATGGGCGTTTTCGCACGACTTCTCCGGAGGTCAAAGGCTACGGAGGAGGCGTCAACCGCCGAGGCGCAGGCCGACACACCAACGGCCGAACCCGCGGCGGAGGAGGCGGCAGAGGCGAAGGGGTCGGCCGAGGTTCAGGCCGAGGACGGGGCCGAGGACGGGGCCCGGTCGACGGCGGCGGAGCCTGTCGAGGCCGATACCGACGAGGGCGTCGAGATCCCCAAGCAGCAGTCCGCCGACGAGGCGGCCGATCGTGAGGCCGACGAGGGCGCCCGCACGTAACTGCCCCGCGCGGGAAGGTGAAGCATGGGTCTGATGGATAATTTGAAAGCCAAACTCGCCCCGGCCAAGGACAGGGTCTCCGACTTCGCGCAGCGGCACGAGGACAAGGTCCAGCACGGCCTCGACAAGGCTGCGAAGGTCGTCGACGAGAGGACCAAGGGCAAGTACAGCGACAAGATCCACACGGGCACGGACAAGGCCAAGGGCGCCGTGGACCGACTCGCGCACAAGGGCGACGACACGGCGACGGGCACCAGCACGCCGCCACCGAACGCACCCCCGCCGACCCCCTGAACGGCACATCGACGGACGGCCGTGGAGCTCGAGGGCTCCCCGGCCGTCGCCGTTTGGGGTCGGCGTGCCCTACGACCAGGTCGCGACCAGGTACCCCACCCCGTACGGCGCGTCCTCGTACAGCAGGGCGCCCGAAAGGTCCGCCTCCTCGGCGGCTCCCGCGAGGACCTGCCACGGGGCCCGGCCCGAGGCCTTCAGGTCACGCGCGAGCTCGGTGTCCAGCGTCTTGAGGGCGGCCACGTCCGCCTTACCGAGTGCACGCGCGACGGACGCGTCGAAAGGTGCCGCCCGCTCGTCGAGGTAGCCAGGAGCCTTGAGCGTGCGGCAGGCGCTGGCGTCGCCCATCACCAGCAGGGCCACCCGCTCGGCCCGGGCGGCGATGTCCCTTCCGGTTTCCATACACCGCTCGGCCTCCAGAGGTTCCGCCACACCGAGTCCCTCGATCGGGGCGCCCTCCCACCCGGTCCGCTGCAACAGCCACGCGGCGACGGCCAGCGAAGCCGGAAGCAGGCGTTCCGACGGTGCCGGGACGGCCGCGTGGTCCTCGGCCCGGCCGAGCCGTACGTCGATGTCCACACCGAAGCCGCGGAAGGAACCCCGCGCCCCTTGCGGGTACGCCCCGCGCCCGCCCTCCTCGGCGGGCCCTACGACCACGAGCCGGTCCGGCCGCGCGGCCGCGAGCAGGCCGAGCGCATCCGTGCACGCGGCCCGCGCGGCATCCAGCTCGGGTGCGGCACCCGCGGCGAGCTCGGGCACGAGGAGCGGCGGGCAAGGGCAGACGGCGGCGGCGACAAGCATGATCGGCAGCCTACTGCGGCGCCCCGGGACGGCCCGGGACGGCGTCCGCGGGTCATGGGGCGTCCGTACTCCACACGCGCTCCGCGAGCGAGTACCGCAGGCGGTACGTGCCCAGCCCGCCCTTGACCTCCACGTAGTACGTGTCGTCGTCCACGCGGTAGACCTCGCGACGCCGCTGTTGCAGCCCCTCGGTGAACTTGTGCGTGCACGCCGTCTCGTACAGCTTGCGCCGCGCCTCCTCACGGGTGCCTTCGAAACGCGCGATCGGCCGGAACCTGTCCGGCAACTCCTCGACGACCACCCAATGAGCCATGCCTGCGCTCCCTCACGGTTCGGTCAGTCGACGGCGCAGCCCCCGGTGACCACCGGCAGCGGGTCCGGCACGCCCACCTTGGGAAGGCCGAGCAGGACACCGGCCGGCTTGGGCTGCTCGGCGGCGTTCCGCTTCTCCCAGGCGTCGCCCGCGCGCGTGCGGCGGACGTCGAGGACGGCACCCTCGGCGAGGAGGTGGTGCGGGGCGGCGTACGTGATCTCGACCGTCACCACATCGCCGGGGCGGACCTCCTGCTCCGGCTTGGTGAAGTGGACCAGGCGGTTGTCGGGGGCGCGGCCGGACAGGCGGTGGGTGGTGCCGTCCTTGCGGCCCTCGCCCTCGGCGACCATCAGCTCCAGCTTGCGGCCGATCTGCTTCTTGTTCTCCTCCCAGGAGATCTCCTCCTGGAGGGCGACGAGACGCTCGTAGCGCGCCTGCACGACCTGCTTGGGGATCTGGTTGTCCATGGTGGCCGCCGGCGTGCCGGGCCGCTTGGAGTACTGGAAGGTGAAGGCCTGGGCGAAGCGGGCCTCGCGGACGACGTGCAGGGTCTGCTCGAAGTCCTCCTCGGTCTCGCCGGGGAAGCCCACGATGATGTCGGTCGTGATCGCGGCGTGCGGGATGGCGGCGCGGACCTTCTCGATGATCCCCAGGTAGCGCTCCTGGCGGTAGGAGCGGCGCATCGCCTTCAGGACCGTGTCCGAGCCGGACTGGAGCGGCATGTGCAGCTGCGGCATCACATTCGGCGTCTCGGCCATGGCGGCGATGACGTCGTCGGTGAAGTCGCGCGGGTGCGGGGAGGTGAAGCGGACGCGCTCCAGGCCCTCGATGCTCCCGCAGGCCCGCAGCAGCTTGCTGAACGCCTCACGGTCGCCGATGTCGGAGCCGTACGCGTTGACGTTCTGGCCGAGCAGCGTGATCTCGCTGACGCCCTCGGCGACCAGGGCCTCGATCTCGGCGAGGATGTCGCCGGTGCGGCGATCCTTCTCCTTGCCGCGCAGGGCCGGGACGATGCAGAAGGTGCAGGTGTTGTTGCAGCCGACGGAGATCGACACCCAGGCCGCGTAGGCGCTCTCGCGGCGCGTCGGCAGCGTCGACGGGAACGCCTCCAGCGACTCGGCGATCTCGACCTGTGCCTCCTCCTGCACGCGCGCGCGTTCCAGCAGGACGGGCAGCTTGCCGATGTTGTGCGTGCCGAAGACGACGTCCACCCAGGGCGCCCGCTTCACGATGGTGTCGCGGTCCTTCTGCGCGAGGCAGCCGCCGACCGCGATCTGCATCCCGGGACGCTTGGTCTTCATCGGGGCGAGGTGGCCGAGGTTGCCGTACAGCTTGTTGTCGGCGTTCTCGCGGACCGCGCAGGTGTTGAAGACGACGACGTCCGCGTCGCCGTTCGAGCCCTCGGGGGCGCGTACGTAACCGGCGTCTTCGAGCAGCCCGGACAATCGCTCGGAATCGTGGACGTTCATCTGGCACCCGTAGGTGCGCACCTCGTATGTCTTCACGCCCACTGCCTGGCTCCGGTCGCTGCTGCTCATGGGACAAGGGTATGCGGTCGCCGGAGCCGCCCGCCCCGGCGTTCGGTGGCGGTACCGGGAGGAGAGGGCTATCGCGCGGAGCCGGCTTCGCTGTTCTGTATGCGGTGAGTTACCTCGGTCAGGCCGTCGGCGATGGTCGCGAGCTGCTGTGGTGTGAGGACGTCGATGAGCAGCTTGCGGACCTGTGCGACATGGCCCGGGGCCGCCCGCTCCAGCATGCGCCTGCCCGCGTCGCTGAGGACGGCGTAGACCGCGCGCGGGTCGCCGGGGCAGGAGCGTCGGGTCACCAGCCCGGCCTTTTCCAGCTGGGTGATCTGGTACGTCAGACCGCTCTTGGAGTTGAGGAGCGCATCGGCGAGCGCGCTCATGCGCATCTCCCGGTCCGGGGCCGCGTTGAGGCGCACGAGGATCTCGTACTGAAGGTGTGTGATCCCCACGTCTTCCTTGAGCTGTTGATCCAGTCGGCGATTGATGAGCGCACCGGCGGCCACGAAGGCGTACCAGGCGCGCAGCTCTTCCTCGTTCAACCACTGCGGTGCGGCCATGCGTCCACGTTATCGCGGCAGTTCAAATTCGAACCTGCGGCCGCGTGCGGCGGCCTGCGGGACCAGCGGTGTGACCGGCGCAACACGGCGAGGTTGTTCAAAATTTGAAACTTCACGCTATCGTCGAGGCATCGAGGTTCAAATTTGAACCCGCTGGTTCGCTCAGCCCTCGAAGGAGCACTCATGGACGTCGCCGCTTCCGCAGGTCACACCCGTCCCGCCGACGCTTCGGTCCGCACCCGTGTGACCATCCCGCTCCGCTTCGCCGACGGTTACACGGTCACCGCCGAGGCAGTCACATTCCACGGCCTGGCCGACGGCAAGGAGCACGTGGCACTCGTCCTCGGTGATCCCACGGCGGCGCCGGCACCGCTGGTGCGGCTGCACTCCGAGTGCCTGACCGGGGACGTGTTCGGCTCGGCACGCTGCGACTGCGGTCCGCAGCTGCGCGAGGCCGTGGAACGCATCGCCACCACCGGCGGCGTCCTGCTCTACCTCCGCCAGGAGGGCCGCGGCATCGGCCTCTACAACAAGCTGGACGCCTACGCCCTGCAGGACGCGGGCCTGGACACCTACGAGGCCAACACCGCGCTCGGCCTGCCCGAGGACGGCCGCGACTACACCGCCGCCGCCCAGATGCTGACCGCCCTCGGCATCGACGAGCTGGACCTGCTCACCAACAACCCCGACAAGGCGGGGCAGTTGCGCGACCTGGGCATCCCCGTGCGCTTCGTCCGGCCCACCGGAGTCTTCGCCACCGGTAGCAACGTCCGCTACCTGCGCGCCAAGGCCCAGCACACCCACCACACCATCGCCCTGCCCGAACCGGTCGGCCTCGCCGCGCTGGCCGGCTGACCCAGCCCGTCGGCACCCCTCGGCGCCCATCCCCGGAGTTCTCCCGTGCCTTCTTCCCTCGCCCACGTCGCCACCGACGCCGCCCCGCGCTACGCCAAGCAGCTCGCCTCACACTTCGGCCGGAAGCTCCCGGTCGAAGAGACAGCCGAGGGCGGGCACCGCCTCACTTTCCAGCACACCGACGTCGTACTCGAAGCCCTGGACGACCACCTGCTCATCCGGGTCACCGCACCCGACGCGACCACGCTCTCCGCCATCCAGGACGTCGTGGGCAGCCACCTCGAACGCTTCGGGCAGCGCAACGGACTGACCGTGACATGGGACGAACCCGCTCAGGACTGACGAACTGACGACACGCCCAGGAGACAGCCGACACGCCCAGGAGACAGGAGAAAGGCACCGCCATGAAGGCCGTCATCATCACCGACTTCGGGGCCGAGCCGCTCGTCACCGACCTGCCCGTACCGCAACCGGGCCCCGGCGAGCTGCTGGTCCGTCTGCACGCCGCCTCGCTCAACCCCTTCGACTGGAAGGTCGCCGACGGAGCCCTCAAGGACACGGTCGCACACGACTTTCCCCTCGTCATGGGCTCGGACGGCGCCGGCGTGGTCGAACGCATCGGCCCCGGCGTGAACCGCTTCCGGCCCGGCGACACCGTCTACGGCCAGTTCATGAACCTCCCGTACGGCCGGGGCTCCTACGCCGAGTACGTGCTGGCCGCCGAGGACGGCACGATCGCCCGCATGCCGGACGACCTGCCGTTCGCCGTCGCGGCCGCGCTGCCCACCGCCGGTGTCACCGCCTACCAGGCCATCGAGACCGCCCGCCTCGACACCGGCCACGTGATCCTCATCAACGGGGCCTCCGGTGGTGTGGGCCAGTCCGCGATCCAGTTCGCCGCCCTCCAAGGGGCCCACGTGCTGGCCACCGGCACCGGCGACATAGCGGGCCGCCTCCGTGAACTCGGCGCCGACCGGATCATCGACTTCGCCGCCGCACCCACCGCCGAGCAGGTCCTGGCCGCCCATCCCGACGGCATCGACGTCGTCCTCGACCTGGTCACCCAGCCCGGCGGCGACATCGACGCCCTGGCCGGACTGCTCAGGCCCGGCGGCAGGCTCATCAGCACCAACCGGGCCGCCGATCCCGACGCGCTGGCCGCCCGCGAGATCCACGGCATCAACCTCGTCAACGACCCCAGCCGGGCAGAGCTGGAGTCACTCGCCGCCCTTGCCGACGCCGGGAAGCTCCGGATCACGATCGACGCCGAGGTCCCCCTGGCCGACGCCCCCTCCGCTGTGGCCCGCGCCCGCGCCGGCGGCTCCCGCGGCAAGACGGTCATCCTGCCCTGACCGACACCGGCGAGGAGACCGGCTCGCCAACGAGCCCCCTCTCCCCCTGCCGGTCACGCCCCGTCGGCTACCCACCCCTGGCGGCGCAGCACGCCCGACACGTCCGGCGCCTCGTAGTGCTCGCCCTTGAGCACCTTGCCGTCGGCCCGTCGGGCGACCTGGCCGTCGGGGCCCAGCTTGGTCATGTTGGAGCGGTGGATCTCGGCCAGTACGGCGTCGAGGTCAATGCCGTGCACCAGGGCCGTGCCGTACGCGACGTAGACGACGTCCGCCAGCTCGTGCGCGAGTCTGTCGAGCGGGCCGGTGACGGAGACCTCGGCGACCTCCGCGGCCTCCTCGGCGAGCAGCTCGCCACGGTGTGCGGCGAGTTCCGGGGAGACCTCGGTCGGTGTACTGCGGGCGTCGAGCCCGAAGGCGAGGTGGAAGGCACGGACCAGGTCAGCGGGCGACGAACTCATACGGCGACTGTAGCGACCGGGTCCGACAGTCCTCCTCACGGCTGCGCCCGGCTCCGGCGGCCGCCGCCCCTCCCCACCCTCCCACTCCCCTGTGCCCCCTGCCCTGTGACCCCTGCCCTGGTCAGGACCACATGACGGCTGGCAGGATCGCGGCCATGTCCAAGGCACTCTCCCGCATCAGCAGGCGCCGGGCCCTGGAGGGCGCGGCCGCCGGGTTCGTCGCCCTCGGGTTGCTGCTGTGGTGGCTGCTGCCCCTGGGCGAGGAGCCACCGAGCGGGACCATCACTTTCAGTACGGGCACGCGGGCGGGGGTCTATCAGGAGTACGGTGCGCGTCTGCGCAACGAGCTGGCCAGGGACATGCCACAGCTGAAGGTGCGGCTGCTGACGAGCGACGGGTCACAGGAGAACGTCGAGCGCGTGGCGACGGGGCAGGCCGACTTCACGATCGCCGCCGCCGACGCGGTGGACACGTTCAAGATCGGCAATGAGCGCGTCACCGACCGACTGCGCGGTGTCGCACGTCTGTACGACGACTACGTACAGCTCGTCGTCCCGCCGGACTCGGACATCCGCTCCGTGGCGGACCTCAAAGGCAAGCGGGTGGCCATAGGGCTGCCCAACTCCGGTGTGCGGCTGATCGCCACGCGGGTGCTCGAGGCCGCCGGTATCGACCCGGAGAAGGACATCACGCCCCGCTCGGACGGCATCGACACCGGGCCCAAGCGGCTGGGGCGCGAGCTCGACGCGTTCTTCTGGTCGAGCGGCGTGCCGACGGACGGGCTGGAGGACATCGCCGAGACCTCCGCCTTCCGGTTCGTGCCGATCGACGCCGACCTCGTCGCCAAGGTGCACGCGCAGGGCGACGCGGCCCAGTTCTACCGCGCGACGAACATGCCGGAGTCGGCCTACCCCACCGTCCAGAACGGCGACACGGTGCCGACGATCGCCGTCTCCAACCTGCTGATCACCCGCAAGGACATGGACCCCCGCCTCACCGAATGGCTCACCCGTACGGTGATCAAGAGCCGCGACGGCATCGGCGCCCACGTCCACTCCGCGCAACTGGTCGACCTGCGTACGGCGATCTACACCGATCCCCTGCCCCTGCACGACGGCGCCCGGAACTACTACCGCTCGGTCAAGCCGTAGGAACCCTGCCGCCGTACGACCACTGCCGCCGTGTGCGCCCTGCCGCCGTACGACCACTCCCGCCGTGTGCACCCTGCCGCCGTACGACCTCTGCCGCCGTGTGCACCCTGCCGCCGTACGACCTCTGCCGCCGTGTGCACCCTGCCGGCGTAAGAATCCTGTCGGCGTAAGAATCCCGCCGACCGGCGCTAGGACGTCGGCCCCGACCTCGGCACCGTCACCGTCACCCGCAACCCGTGCGGCTCATGACGGTCGTACGAGATGGAGCCCCCGCCCGCCGCGAGCAGCACGCGCGAGATCGACAGCCCCAGGCCGGAGCCCTTGATGTTCTGGTGCCGGCCGCTGCGCCAGAAGCGGTCGCCGATGCGGGCGAGTTCCTCGTCGGTGAGGCCGGGGCCGTTGTCGGTCACGACGATCGTCGACGTACTGCCGTTGGAGGTGACGGCCACCTCGACCCGCTCGTCCTTCGGCGTGAACTTGACCGCGTTGTCGATCACCGCGTCCAGGGCGCTGGACAGGGCCACCGGGTCGGCCCAGGCGGTGGTGGGCGGGCAGTCCCCCACCAGCCGTACGCCCTTGGCCTCGGCCGTCGGCGACCAGGCCGCGACGCGCTCGGCGGCCAGCGCGCCCACGTCGGTGAGCCGGAGATCGGCCTCGGTGTGCTCGGCCAGGGCCAGGTCGAGCAGGTCGTCCAGGACCTGGGCGAGACGCTTGCCCTCGGCCTGCACCGAAGCGATCTCCGCATTGCCCTCGGGAAGTTCGAAGGCGAGCAGCTCGATGCGCAGCAGCAGCGCCGCGAGCGGGTTGCGCAGCTGGTGCGAGGCGTCGGCGACGAAGGCGCGCTGCTGCTCCAGCACGTCCTCGACGTTGTCCGCCATCTCGTTGAACGCCCGGGCCAGCCGCCGAAGTTCCGGCGGACCGCTGGCCACCGCGACTCGTGACTTCAGGCGACCACTGGCGATGGCGTGCGTGGTGGCGTCCAGCACCCGAACCGGCCTGAGCACCCAGCCGGTGAGCCGGAGCGCGGCGCCGACGGCCACCAGCATCGCGGCCGTCAGGCCCCCGCCGATGATCAGCCAGCCGTGCAGGATCCGCGAGCGCATCTGCCCGGTGGGCGAGTCGGTGACGACGACCGCGACGACGTCACCGTCCCGGATGACCGGCGAGGCGATGACGAGGCGGCCCCGCTGCCAGGGCCACACCTGCTTGGGGTCGTGGCTGCGCCGGCTGAGCAGCGACTCCTCGAAGGCGTCGCGCACTTCGCCGGTCGCGGGGAGGTGCCAGGTCTTCGGCCCCTTGGCCAAGGACCTGGCGTTGGGCAGGAACACGCCGGCCTGGATGCCGTAGACGTGGTGGTAGCTCTCGAGTTCCCGGCTCAGGATGCGCCGCTCGTCACGGGACCCGGAGGTGGTGTCGGCGGCGGGCCGTGCGATGGCCGCGAAGTACGCCGTGTCGTCGATCCGGTCGACGACGACCTTCTGCTGCTGGGCCGCGGCCAGGCTGACGGCGAGCGGGACGCCCAGGGCGAGCAGCACGGCCGCCATCAGGACGATGAGCAGCGGCAGGAGACGAGTGCGCACCCTTGCCCGCTAGGAGGCCGGGGAGACGAGTCGGTAGCCGACGCCCCGTACGGTCTCGATCAGCGCCGGCATGCGCAGCTTGGCGCGCAGGGACGCCACATGCACCTCGAGGGTGCGCCCGGTCCCCTCCCAACTCGTGCGCCACACCTCGCTGATGATCTGCTCCCGGCGGAAGACCACGCCGGGGCGCTGGGCGAGCAGGGCGAGGAGATCGAACTCCTTGCGGGTCAGTTGGACAACCAAACCGTCGACGCTGACCTGGCGGGTGGGCAGTTCGATGCGTACGGCACCCAGGCGCAGCACACCGTCGCCCCCCGCCCCGGCGTCCTCCTGCACGTTGCGCCGGCTGACGGCATGGATCCGGGCGAGCAGCTCTCCGGTGTCGTACGGCTTCACCACATAGTCGTCGGCCCCGAGGTTGAGGCCGTGGATGCGGGAGCGGACGTCGGAGCGTGCGGTGACCATGATCACCGGGGTGCTGGTGCGCTTGCGGATCTTGCCGCAGACCTCGTATCCGTCCTGGTCGGGCAGGCCGAGGTCGAGGAGGACGACGCCGAAGCCGTTGCCCTCGGGGACAAGCGCCTGGAGGGCTTCCTCGCCGCTGCGCGCGTGCGTGACGTCGAAACCGTGCCGCGCCAGCACCGCGGACAGCGCGGCGGCGACATGGTTGTCGTCCTCGACGAGGAGCAGTCTCACCCCGGCCTCCTTCGGTTCATCGGCCGTACGATGCAGGTAGGTACACAGTGCGTGCACACGCGCGCGTGCACCATGGCAGTCACGCTGATGGACGACGACGCCGTCAAGTGGGTTCCGGTCGCGCACAGCTTCCGTTATCCAGCCGGTACGCGCCCAGGTCTCAAGTGCTACGACACGTGTCCGATTGCTATCGGATCGTGATGCTCAGATTCCCCTCAGAACTAATGACGCAGGTCGGATACGGTTACTACTGTCCTCCGAAACCGAGGAGGACGGAGCCTGAGAGCGATGACCGAAGTATCGGTGGCCAAGGAAGATGTGGCCGCGACCGGCGAGCTGGTCGTCCTGAAGAACGTGAACAAGCACTTCGGCGCGTTGCACGTGCTCCAGGACATCGACCTGACGATCGCCCGCGGCGAGGTCGTCGTGGTCATCGGACCCTCCGGGTCCGGGAAGTCCACCCTGTGCCGCACCATCAACCGCCTGGAGACGATCGACTCCGGCACGATCGCGATCGACGGCAAGCCCCTGCCCGCGGAGGGCAAGGCGCTGGCCAAGCTGCGTGCCGACGTCGGAATGGTCTTCCAGTCCTTCAACCTTTTCGCGCACAAGACCGTGCTCGAGAACGTGATGCTGGGCCAGATCAAGGTCCGCAAGACCGACAAGAAGAAGGCCGAGGAGAAGGCCCGCTCCCTGCTCGACCGGGTGGGAGTGGCCAGCCAGGCGGACAAGTACCCCGCACAGCTCTCCGGCGGCCAGCAGCAGCGTGTGGCCATCGCCCGTGCCCTGGCCATGGACCCCAAGGTCATGCTCTTCGACGAGCCGACATCGGCTCTCGACCCGGAGATGATCAACGAGGTACTCGAAGTCATGCAGCAGCTCGCCCGCGACGGCATGACCATGATCGTCGTCACCCACGAGATGGGCTTCGCCCGTTCGGCCGCCAACCGGGTGGTGTTCATGGCGGACGGCAAGATCGTCGAAGAAGCTGTGCCCGACCAGTTCTTCAGCAACCCGCGCAGCGATCGCGCCAAGGACTTCCTGTCCAAGATCCTGCACCACTGACGGGGTGCGATCTCGCACCTCTGACGGGGTGCGATGCCGCACCACTGACGGACTGCTTCACGCACCCGACGACCTGCGTCAACCGCCGCTCCTGACGGCACGCATCTCTTCATCACGCAAAGGATGTTCACCATGAAGCTCCGCAAGGTCTCCGCCGCGGCCGCCGCTGCACTCGTGCTCTCGATCACCGCTACCGCCTGCGGCGGCGACAACGGCGACAGCGACTCCGCCGCCGGCTCCAGTGGCGGCGACAAGATCAAGATCGGCATCAAGTACGACCAGCCGGGTCTCGGCCTGAAGGAGCCCGACGGTTCCTTCTCCGGCTTCGACGTGGACGTGGCGACGTACGTGGCGAAGGAGCTCGGCTACGAGCCCGACCAGATCACGTGGGTCGAGACCAAGAGCGCCGACCGTGAGAACGCGCTCGCCCGTGGCGACGTGAAGTTCATCGCGGCGACCTACTCGATCACCGACGAGCGCAAGGAGAAGGTCGACTTCGCCGGGCCGTACCTGCTGGCCCACCAGGACCTGCTGGTCAAGTCCGACTCCGACATCTCCGAGGCCACCGACCTCAACGGCAAGAGGCTGTGTTCCGTGGTCGGCTCCACCTCGGCGCAGAACATCCAGGACGAGATCGCCCCGAAGGCCCAACTGAAGGAGTACGGCGGCTACTCGGAGTGCATCGCCGCCCTGCAGAGCGGCGCCGTGGACGCGGTGACCACGGACGACTCGATCCTCGCGGGCTTCGCCGCGCAGGAACAGTACAAGGGTCAGTTCAAGCTCGCCGGCCTCAAGCTGAGCAACGAGAACTACGGCATCGGTGTGAAGAAGGGCGACACCGAGACCGTCAACAAGATCAACACCGCCCTCGAGAAGATGGTCAGCGACAAGGCCTGGGACAAGGCGGTCACCGACAACTTCGGTCCGGCCAACTACAAGAACGAGCCCGCGCCGAAGATCGGCGTCGTCGTCAAGTAGCGCAGAGATCCACCGGCGCGCCGCCGTCCACCGCGATCAGGGCGGCGGCGCGCCGCGCTATCCACATACGCCACCCACCCGGAAGCGCGGGAGATCGTGTTCGACTTTCTTTCTGACTATGACAACCCGACCCTGTTGGGCGCCTTCTGGATGACGGTGAAACTCACCTTCTTCTCCGGCATCGGCTCCCTGATCTGGGGAACCCTCCTGGCCGCGATGCGAGTCAGCCCGGTCCCGCTGATGCGCGGGTTCGGCACGGCCTATGTGAACATCATCCGGAACATCCCCCTGACGGTCATCATCATCTTCACCTCGCTCGGCCTTGCCGACATCTTCCGCGTGACGATGGGCAGCGACGACTTCAAGGTCCAGGGCTTCCGGCTGGCGATCCTCGGTCTCGTCACCTACACCGCGGCCTTCGTCTGCGAGGCGATTCGTTCCGGCATCAACACCGTGCCGCTCGGCCAGGCCGAGGCAGCCCGTGCCATCGGGCTGACCTTCAGCCAGACGCTCCAGCTCATCATCCTGCCGCAGGCCTTCCGCTCGGTCATCGGCCCGCTGGCCAACGTGTTGATCGCGCTGACCAAGAACACCACCGTGGCGGCCGCGATCGGCGTGGCCGAGGCCGCCTACCTGATGAAGGAAATGATCGAGAACGAGGCCGCGGTCCTGCTCATCGGCGGGATCTTCGCCTTCGGTTTCGTGGTACTGACCCTGCCCACCGGCCTGATCCTCGGTTGGCTGAGCAAGCGACTGGCGGTGAAGCGATGACCTCCGTTCTCTACGACGCTCCGGGCCCCCGCGCCAAGCGGCGCAATGTGCTCATCTCAGTGGTCTTCTTCGCCCTGCTTGCCCTGCTCGCCTGGTTCATCTGGTACAAGCTGGACGAAAAGAACCAGTGGACGTGGGCCCTGTGGAAGCCGTTCACTCAGTCGGAAGCCTGGACGACCTATCTGCTGCCGGGTCTCGGCAACACGCTGAAGGCCGCGGCGCTGGCCATGGTGATCGCCCTTCCGCTGGGCGCGATCTTCGGTATCGCACGGCTCTCCGACCACCGGTGGGTGCGGCTTCCGGCCGCCTGGGTGGTCGAGTTCTTCCGGGCGATCCCGGTCCTGCTGCTGATGCTGTTCGCCAACGAGTTCTACAACAGCTACACGGGCGTCTCCAGCGAACAGCGGCCCCTCTACGCGGTCGTCACCGGCCTGGTGCTCTACAACGCGTCCGTCCTTGCCGAGGTCGTGCGGGCGGGCATCCTCTCGCTGCCCAAGGGGCAGTCGGAGGCTGCCATGGCGGTCGGCCTGCGCAAAGGCCAGACCATGAGGAGCATCCTGCTGCCGCAGGCCGTCACCGCCATGCTGCCGGCCATCGTCAGCCAGCTCGTGGTCATCGTGAAGGACACCGCGCTGGGCGGCGTGATGATCGGGTTCACCGAACTGCTCAACGCGCGCCAGACGATGGCAGCCTTCTACGCCACCGTCATCCCCAGCTTCATCGTGGTGTCGATCATCTACATCGTGCTCAACTTCATCCTCACCAGCTTCGCGAGCTGGCTGGAGCAGAGGCTGCGGCGCAGCAAGAAGAGCACGGGCGCGGTCCTCAGCGCCGAGGACATGGAGGAGCTCAACCCCGCTGCGGTGGGCGGCTCCTTCGGGACCGGCGGTGAAGGCGGCGGCCTCCCGGGCTCCAGGACCTATACCTGACGAACAGCCAAATAGTATGAACGGCACGGAGGGCAGTGGCATGATCGCCACTGCCCTCCGTCACTTGACGCAAGCACCGGCAATGGGTTGCATACGTTCTGTGATCGTGCACCCTGCTCCAACTTTCTGTTCACTTGCGTCCCTCGGGACACCGCTGCGGGCAGGGGGCGCCGCGCCGTGGACCCGGTGATCATCGTCGGAGCGGGGCCCGTCGGGCTCACGCTCGCCCTGGCGCTGGCCCGTCAGGAGGTGCCGTCCGTCGTACTCGACGAGGGCCCAGGGAAGGACGAACCCCGCCTCGCCCGCACCGCCGTCCTGCGCGAGGACACCACCGCCCTCATGGAGCGCCTCACGGGTGTGCCGGTCGCCGAGGCCGGGGCACGCTGGGCCGGATGGCGGGCAATGCGGCGCAAGCAGGTGATGCGCGAGGTCACGTTCGACGCCGCCACGGACGAGGGCGAGGGCGTCACGAGCCCTGGGGGCGCAACGAACTCCGGGGTCGCCAGGAACCCAGCCCCCCTGCACATCCCCCAGCACGTGCTGACCAACGCCCTGCGCGCGGCCCTCGCGGGCGAACGGCTCGTCAAGATCGTCGTGGACAGCCGCCTGGACGCGATCGAGCAGGAGCCCTCGGGCGTCACCGCCCACACCCGCGGCCCCAAGGGCACCTGGTGGCGCGGCAGTTACCTGGTGGGCTGCGACGGCCAGCGCTCGACCGTACGAAAACTGGAGGACATCCGCTTTCCCGGCCGTACAGCGGTGGAGCGACACGCCGTGGCCGCGCTGCGCGCGGAACTTCCGTGGGATGGTAAGGCGTTGCTCCATCGGATGCCGCCGTGGCGGACGTCCGGTCCCTCGGGCGGGGAGGTCACCGGACGGCCGCTCCCGGACGGGGTGTGGCGCCTCGACTGGCTGCTGCCGCCGGGCAAGGACCTGGTCACGCCCGAGATGCTGGTGGCCCGCGTCCGGGAGACGCTCGCCGGGTGGACCGGCGGGACGACACCGCCGTACGAACTCCTCGACACCGGGGTTCACACGGTCCACCACCGCCTGGCCCGCCGCTGGCGCGTGGGCCGCGTCTTTCTCGCCGGGGACGCGGCGCACTGCCTCGGCACGCTCGGCACGCACGGGCTGGACGAGGGGCTGCGGGACGCCGACAACCTCGCCTGGAAGTTGGCGCCGGCCTGGCATCACGGCCCGCACGAGGCGCTGCTCGACAGCTACCAGGCGGAGCGGCGCGCGGCCGTCGCCGCCCGGCTGCGCGCCGCCGACCAGGCGCTGCCGCTGCTGCGCGGCGGCGGCGGGCTGCGCGCGGTCGTCCCCGGCTCCGCCCGGGGCCATGACGCGCTGCTGATGGACGGCCACCTCGGGCAGGGAGCGATCGGTGCGCCGCGGACGTACGCCGACTCCCCGCTCGCGCCCCCGCCCCTGGAGGGCGAGGTCCCCTTGGACACACCGCGCGGGGCGCCGGTCATGGACGTGCGGGTCACCGCGGAGGACGGCTCCTTCGTTCAACTGCGGGACCGGCTTGGGCGCGGGGCGCTGCTGGTCGTACTGATCGCGCCGGGCACAGGCGTGTGGGACCGCAAGCACTGGGCCACCGCCGGGATCATGCCCCGGCTGGCCGCCGCGGTGACGGCACTGCCGTATCCAGCCGAGTTGCTGGTCGCCGAGAGCTATCCGGGGGCGGCGGCGCATTCGGTCCTGCTGATCCGCCCCGATGGGCACCTGGTGACGGCGTTGAGCGGGGTCCGGCCGGCCGATCTGTACGCGGCGGCCGAGGCGGCACTGGGCGGTCCGGTCAAGGCACGGGCCGAGGCGACGGAGGAGGCCGGGGCGGCGGCAGGCTCGCGCTGACGGCGCTGACGCCGTCGCACGGAGGCAGCCGTCCTGACCTGGGAATTCATCCGGGACTTCGTCGGGAACTCACCTGGGAACTCACCCTGGAGCAACACTCACTGTCACTCTGCGGTCCGCATAGTGACAGTCAGTTGACCGGTTCGCACCGTCATGGTGTACTCCCGACCATGACCGACACCTGTGTGCGCCTGTGGCGGAGGGTCCATATGGACCTCGTCCGCTATGCAGGCTGCGTGTGTCGTCCGTCCTGCTGAACTCGCATCCCTTTTCTTCCGCGCGCGCCACGCCTGCCGCCTCGCCGCCTCCGCTGACGCGCGCTCTTGGCGAACTCTCTTCAGGACGGTGCCCGTGTCTGTATCCCCTGCCGCCGTTGCCGCTTCTCAGCAGGTTTCCGCGGCGAGCCCCACCTCCCCACCGGTTTCCACGCCGACGCAGGCAGACCTGCTCGACTTCGTACGGCGTGCTGCCGCCGACGCCGACTTGATCGCCTCGCTCCCGCTCGACCCCGAGGGCCGTACCTGGGTACGGCTCGAGGGCCCCGGCGGCAGCGAGGCATGGCTGATCGGCTGGCCGCCCGGGACGGGCACCGGCTGGCACGACCACGCCGACTCGGTCGGTGCCTTCGTTACGGCGGCCGGTGAGCTCAAGGAGAACGCGCTCGCCGTCCGGCTGCCCGCCGACGGCTGGAAGACATTGGAACTGACGGACGACGTGGACCGCGAACGCCGACTGCCGGCCGGAAACGGCCGCTCCTTCGGCCGCCACCATGTCCACGAGGTCCTCAACGAGTCCGCCGACCGGCATGCCATCTCCGTTCACGCCTACTACCCGCCCCTGCCGCGGATCCGCCGCTTCAGCCGCAGCGGGCCGATCCTGCGCCTGGAGCAGGTGGAACGTCCGGAGGACTGGCAGTGAGCGGGGCGGAGGGCCCTTCGGCGTACGGCTTGAGTCAACGGCCGGTCCGCGAGGGTGAGTTGACGACGAGCGGTGTGAACGGCGTGAGCAAGGAGCAGTCGACCGAGGAGCCGTCGGTCGGCGGGGGCGAGTCGAAGATGAGCGGCGTGAGTGAGCCGCCGGTCGGCGAGGGCGAGTCGAAGGGGGGCGTGGGCGACGTGGAGGGCGTGGAGGGCGATGCCGACCGGCCGCTCGGCATCGACGAGCTCCTGGAGCGGGTGCGCGCGGGCTACACGCGGACCGGGCCGCGGGAGGCGTACGAGGCCGCCCAGGCCGGTGAGGCCCTGCTGGTCGATATCCGGTACGCGGCCCTGCGCGAGCGGGACGGGCTGATCCCCGGCGCCCTCGTCGTCGAGCGCAACGAACTCGAGTGGCGGCTCGATCCGCAGGGCAGCCATCGCGCCCCCGAGGCAACGAGTCACGACCTGCGGGTCGTGGTCATCTGCAACGAGGGGTACGCATCGAGCCTGGCGGCCGAGTCACTACGGCGGCTGGGGCTGCACCGGGCGACCGATCTGGTCGGGGGATTTCAGGCTTGGCGGGCAGAGGGGCTTCCGGTGTCGCCGGAGGTGGGGACAGAGACTTAGCCCTAGTGGTTGCTCGCGGGCAGTGGAACGGGACCACGCCCTTCAACCCCATGACCTCGTCGACCACCTCGGACGGCCCAGCAGGCCCGCGTGATCACTACCCGGCCCCGAACGCGATGGGCGCCCCCGCGCGTCCACCGTGTCCGGGGCCGGAATCCTGCATTCCCTACTCCCGACTCCCTGCTCCATCCCCCACCTCAGGGTCTGTTCGCCCACCCCAGCGCCAATATGGTGCCGTGGCCACGGGCGGCGATCAGAACCCCTCGTCCCCGAGGAACTCCGTGTCCTCTCCCTCTTCCTCCAGGGCCTGCCGGACCACCCGCAGGGCCATGCCCTCGGGGTAGCCCTTGCGGGCCAGCATGCCCGCGAGGCGGCGCAGGCGTTTGTCGCGGTCGAGGCCACGGGTGAAGCGCAGTTTGCGGGCGACGAGTTCGCGTGCGGTCGTCTCCTCCTGCTCGGAATCGAGCTGGGCGACGGCCGCATCGATCAGCGTGGAGTCGACGCCCTTGGTGCGCAGTTCCTGGGCAAGCGCACGTCGAGCCAGTCCCCGGCCGTGGTGCCGGGACTCCACCCAGGCGTCCGCGAACGCACTGTCGTTGATGAGACCGACCTCCTCGAACCGCGACAGCACCTCCTCGGCGGCGTCGTCCGGAATCTCCCGCTTGCGCAGGGCGTCCGCGAGTTGCTTGCGCGTACGCGGGGTCCCGGTGAGCAGACGCAGACAGATCGCCCGCGCCTGCTCCACCGGGTCCCCCGGGGGCGCCCCCTTCTCGGCCCTCGACGAGGAAGAGGCGCCTCCGTCCTCACCGGGCTGCTCTGTACGGCCGCGCCGGCGACGCCCGCGTGAACCGCCCGAACCATCCGCGCCCCGGGCCCCACCACGGCTTCGGCGCGAGCCGCCGGACGCTCCTGCGCCCGGCGCCGAGCCGCCCTCCGACCACGCTTCGCCGTCCACCGCACGACGGCCCGGAGCATCGCCGTACGCCAGGCCCGGAGCATCGCCGTACGTCAAGCCCGACTCATCGTCATACTCCGGGCTCGGCTCGTCGCCATACCTCGGGTCCGACTCATTGCCGCGCCCCCCGTAGCTCCCGTAGCTCCCGTGGCTCCCGTACGACCCACTCGTGCCGTACGGCGCCATGCCGTCGTTCCCCCCATCCGTGTCATAGGCCGCGTCTCCTCCGTAGACGTAACCGCCCGTCCCGGAGGAGGCCCTGTCGCCGCCTCTCGCCCGCTCACGCGGAGCGGCCGGGTCGGCGGCGTACTCGGCCCAGTCCGTGCGTCGTGTCACGGGTCAGCTCTTGGCTGCCACGGCCTTGGTCTTGGCCGCCTTGGCCGCCGCCGGAGCCGGCACCGTCTTCGCGGCGTCGTCCGGGGTGGCGGAGACCGCGGCGTCCGCGCCCGGCTCGGCGGCCGGCTCCTGGGGACGCACGCCGACGCCCAGCTTCTCCTTGATCTTCTTCTCGATCTCGTTGGCCAGGTCGGGGTTGTCCTTCAGGAAGTTGCGCGCGTTCTCCTTGCCCTGGCCGAGCTGGTCGCCCTCGTACGTGTACCAGGCGCCGGCCTTGCGGACGAAGCCGTGCTCCACGCCCATGTCGATCAGGCCGCCCTCGCGGCTGATGCCCTGGCCGTAGAGGATGTCGAACTCGGCCTGCTTGAAGGGCGGCGCGACCTTGTTCTTGACGACCTTGCAGCGGGTGCGGTTACCGACCGCCTCCGTGCCGTCCTTCAGGGTCTCGATGCGACGGATGTCGATACGCACCGAGGCGTAGAACTTCAGCGCCCGGCCACCGGTCGTGGTCTCGGGGGAGCCGAACATCACGCCGATCTTCTCGCGGAGCTGGTTGATGAAGATCGCGGTGGTCTTGGACTGGTTGAGTGCGCTGGTGATCTTCCGCAGGGCCTGGCTCATCAGACGCGCCTGCAGACCGACGTGGCTGTCGCCCATCTCGCCCTCGATCTCCGCGCGCGGGACGAGCGCCGCGACGGAGTCGATGACGATGAGGTCGAGGGCGCCGGAGCGGACCAGCATGTCCACGATCTCCAGCGCCTGCTCACCGTTGTCCGGCTGAGACAGGATCAGGTTGTCGATGTCGACGCCGAGCTTCTTCGCGTACTCGGGGTCGAGGGCGTGCTCCGCGTCCACGAAGGCGACTTGGCCGCCGGCCTTCTGGGCGTTCGCCACCGCGTGCAGGGTCAGGGTCGTCTTACCGGAGGACTCGGGGCCGTACACCTCCACCACACGGCCTCGCGGCAGGCCGCCGACGCCAAGGGCGACGTCGAGTGCGGTCGACCCGGTGGGGATGACCTCGATGGGCTCGTTCGGCCGCTCGCCCATGCGCATGACCGCGCCCTTGCCGAATTGCCGTTCAATCTGTGCGAGCGCGGCGTCGAGCGCCTTCTCGCGGTCGGTTCCTGCCATGGGTTCCACCCGGTTTGCTTGAGTCGATCGCTTCACGTCAAAGACGCTAACGCCTGCCACTGACAATGCGCCCCGACGCCCGTCCGGCCTGTGGATAACTCGGGCACATCTCCATCGAAACCGTGGCGAACTGCCCGCCGAGCGCCCCGCCGGCGCCTCCATGAGAATGGATGTTCGATTTTTGTGTCAAGCACACCACGCGACACCCTCGAGACTACGTGTCCCGTGTCCTCAAAGGTGATGGTCGAGCGCGGCGCTCACGCACGAGACGTCGGCGCTCGGAGCGCCGACAGCCCGCGGGCACACTCGTGCCGAGCCCCAGCAACAGAACGAGCAGAAGCGCTGCGACCGCCGAGCTGAGACAGGGCGACCCACCACCGGATCCATCACCGGATCCACCCTGAACCCCGGATTCCGTCACCCGCAGCCGGGCTCAGGCGGAGGAGCTCTCCCCGGAGCTCCCCTTCTCTGCCGGGGGTTGCTTCTCCGGCCGTCGTGCCCACAGGTCACGCGCGCGTGTGAACAGCCTGCCGCCTGTGCCCCGTCCCCGGTGCCCGTGGACGCGCGGGTCGTCCGTGACGGCATACCGCTTCACGTAGGCCCCGAGGAACGCCTGCAGCGTGGCGATCGCCGGGATCGCGACCAGTGCGCCCACCGCGCCGAGGAGGGCGGTGCCCGCGATGACCGATCCGAAGGCGACCGCGGGGTGGATGTCAACGGTCTTCGCGGTCAGCTTGGGCTGCAGCACGTAGTTCTCGAACTGCTGATAGACCACGACGAAGATCAGCACCCACAGCGCGTACCAGGGATCGACCGTGAAGGCGATCAGCATGGGCAGAGCGCCCGCGAGATACGTGCCGATCGTGGGGATGAACTGCGACACCAGGCCGACCCACACGGCGAGCGCGGGCGCGTACGGCACGTCCAGGCTCTCCAGCAGGATGTAGTGGGCTATGCCGGAGATCAGCGCCATCAGTCCGCGCGAGTACAGGTAGCCGCCGGTCTTGATGACGGCGATCTCCCACGCGCGCAGCACCTCGGCCTGCTTGGCCGGCGGCAGTACGGAGCACAGTGCGCGGCGCAGTCGCGGGCCGTCCGCGGCGAAGTAGAACGAGAACAACGTGATCGTCAGCAGCTGGAAGAGACCACCTAGGACCTGGGCGGACACGTCCAGGACGCCGGTGGCGCTGTTCTGCACGTAGTTGCGCAGCCAGTCGGAGCGCAGCAGGCCCTCCTGGACGTCCACGCGGCGCAGCTCGGTGTTGAAGTGCGTGTTGATCCAGTTGATGACGGAGTCGAGGTAGGCCGGGAAGTCCTCGACGATCTTGATGATCTGGCCCGCGAGCATCGACCCCAGCAGCGTCACGAACCCGGCGGACACGGTGATCACGGCGAGGAAGACGATGCCGGTGGCCAGTCCCCGACGCATGCCGCGCGAGGCCATCCAGCTCACCGCCGGCTCGATGGCCAGGGCCAGGAAGAACGCGATGAGGATGTTGATCAGCAGCCCGGTGAGCTGGTGAAAGGCCCAGCTGCCCAACTGGAACGCGCCGACGAGCGCCAGCGCGAGCATCATGGCCCGCGGCAGCCAGGACGGCATACGGCTGCTCGACCCGGCAGCGCCCTCGCCCGGAGGCTGGGTGGGCGGCGTCGTGCCGAACGGGGATCCATGCCGGGCGAGCTGCCCGGTCTCGTCAGTGCGTGCCACGGAGCAAGTGTCGCCCACACCACCGACAACCGGCTGCCGTCCGGTGATCTTCGTGACCGGTCAGCGCTTCTCCCCCGGAACATTCATGACGGCGCACACCACACGCCACACGTCCTTGGCCTCCCAGCCGGCGTCCAGCGCCTCGTGCACCGTCCGCCCGCCGAGATCCGCCATCACATGGTCGCGCGCGAAGGTGTCGGCGTATCCCGGACCGAAGTGATCCGCCATCCGCTCCCAGAAGACCGTCAACCGCATGCGTCCAGTATCCCGCCCCTGAGAGTGGGCCTGCGCCGGGACCGCTTGCCGAGACCGCTTTCCGCCCTACGGTCTGACGCATGGCCGAAACAGGAGCTTCCCCACTCCCCCCGACGCCCCCTGCGCACTCCCCCATCTTCCGCGCCGAGCAGTTCGTCTGGCTCACCGCGCGCGTGCTCGAACAGCGCCTCTTCGCGTATCACTTCCTGAACGGCGCCGCCGACGCGGTGGAGACCGCGCTGGACGCCTACCGCAACGAGGACGGCGGGTACGGCCACGCCCTGGAGCCCGATCTGCGCGGCCCGGTCAGCCAGCCACTGCACACCGGCCACGCACTGCGCGTCCTGGACGCCATCGAACGCTGTGGCGGGCAGCGCGTGGACCGCGTATGCCGCTACCTCACGTCGGTCTCCACCGCGGACGGCGCCCTCCCGGCGATCCACCCCAGCCAGCGCGGCTACCCCGCGGCTCCCTTCATCCCAATCGTGGACGACCCGCCCAGCTCACTCCTGGCCACCGGGCCGGTGGTCGGTCTGCTGCACCACAACGAGGTGTGGCACGCCTGGCTGTTCCGAGCCACGGACTTCTGCTGGCAGGCGGTCGAATCCCTCGAGAAGTCACATCCGTACGAGATCGAGGCCGCCGTGGCCTTCCTGGACTCCGCTCCGGACCGCACACGCGCGGAGGCAGCCGCCGACCGACTGGGCCGCCTGGTGCGCGAACAGCGCCTCGCGGCCCTGGACCCGGACAACCTCGACGCGTACCCGGTCTCCCCCGGCTACGCCCCCGACGAGCACCACTTCCCGCACGATTACGCGCGGACACCGCGCTCCCTCGCGCGCGCGTGGTTCACGGACGACGAGATGAGCCGCTCCCTCGACCACCTCGCCGGCGAACAGCAAAAGGACGGAGGCTGGCCGATCAACTGGGGCCGATGGGCGCCGGGCACCGCTCTGGAGGCACGCCCCATGGTGACGATCGAAGCACTGCACACGCTGAGGGCATACGGCCGCCGCATCGGCTGACCCACGCGCAGGACGAGCACCACAACCCAGAGCGGTGACTCCGGTGGCGGCCCAGATACTCCCCGCTCCCCCTCCCATACGTCTCCCCGCGACGCCCTTCCGCCCACAGCGCGACCGGCACCGCGAGGGCGTCCACCAGGCACGCCGCCGGGCGAGCAGCGAGGTCTTCCGTATGTCTCCATCGTCGCGACGACGAACGGCTGGCCACCCGTTGCGTACGGCCAAAAGGAACGTGCCGGCTGAGCACGCACCCCACGGGCCCGCAGTCGCGTACGGCGGCAAGGGGACGTGCCGGGGGGTGTCCGCCCGCAGAGTCCGGTGTCAAGAAACGGCACCTCTCGCCCAAGGCCCACCACCGGACCGAGGACGGACACCCCCCGGCACGGCCCCGACCCACAACCCACCCGCAGGCGCTACGCGAACCCCCACCCCACCAGCACAGGCCGCCGCAGGCATCGAGGCGCACCCCCACCCACCCCCAGCCCAAAGGCATTTCCCCAGCTCAGCCCCATTGTCAGTCCCCGGGTGCAGGATGGACGCATGGTCAGCAACGCACACCGAGCCCTCACCGGCTTCTCCCCCGCGACCCGCGGCTGGTTCACGGGCGCCTTCTCCGCGCCCACCGCAGCCCAGGCAGGCGCGTGGCAGGCCATCCGCGAGGGCTCGGACGTGCTGGTGGTCGCCCCCACCGGCTCCGGCAAGACTCTCGCCGCGTTCCTCGCCGCCCTGGACCAGCTGGCCTCCACACCCCCACCCGCCGACCCCAAGAAGCGCTGCCGAGTCCTCTACGTCTCCCCCCTCAAGGCCCTGGCCGTCGACGTGGAGCGCAACCTCCGCAGCCCCCTGACAGGCATCCGCCAGGAATCCGTACGCCTGGGCCTGCCCGAGCCCGAAGTAAAGGTCGGCATCCGCTCGGGTGACACCCCTGCCGCAGAGCGCCGATCCCTGTCGACCCGCCCCCCGGACATCCTGATCACCACCCCGGAATCCCTCTTCCTGATGCTGACGTCAGCGACACGCGACGCCCTGACCGGCATCGAGACGGTGATCCTCGACGAGGTCCACGCGGTGGCGGGCACCAAGCGCGGCGCCCACCTCGCACTGTCCTTGGAGCGCCTGGACGAGCTCCTCGCAAGGCCGGCCCGCCGTATCGGCCTCTCTGCGACCGTCCGCCCGGTCGACGAGGTGGCCCGTTACCTCTCCCCCCGCCGCAAGGTGGAGATCGTCCAGCCGAAGTCGGGCAAGGAGTTCGACCTCTCGGTCGTGGTCCCCGTCGAAGACCTCGCCGAACTCGGCGGCTCCCCGGTCGCCGACGGCGCCGACGGCGCAGGCGCAGAACGCCCCTCGATCTGGCCCCACGTCGAAGAACGCATCACCGACCTCGTCCAGGCCCACCGTTCCACGATCGTCTTCGCCAACTCCCGCCGCCTCGCGGAACGCCTCTGCAACCGCCTCAATGAGATCGCCTACGAGCGGGCCACCGGCGAAACGCTGGACGAGCACCACGCTCCGGCCGAGCTCATGGGCGGCTCGGGCGCCGCCCAGGGCGCACCGCCCGTCATCGCCCGCGCCCACCACGGCTCGGTCTCCAAGGAACAGCGTGCCCTCGTCGAAGAGGACCTCAAGGCCGGCCGCCTCCCCGCGGTCGTAGCGACCTCCAGCCTCGAACTGGGCATCGACATGGGCGCCGTCGACCTCGTCGTCCAGGTCGAATCACCCCCCTCCGTCGCCTCCGGCCTACAACGCGTGGGCCGCGCGGGCCACCAGGTCGGCGCGGTCTCCACCGGCGTGGTCTTCCCGAAGTACCGCGGCGACCTCGTCCAGGCAGCCGTGGTCACCGAACGGATGCGCACCGGGTCCATCGAGTCCCTCAAGGTCCCGGCCAACCCCCTGGACGTCCTCGCCCAGCAGCTCGTCGCCATGACGTCGATGGACACCTGGCAGTTCGACGATCTCCTCGCAGCCGTCCGCCGCGCCGCCCCCTTCGCGTCCCTCCCCGAATCCGCCTTCACCGCGGTCCTGGACATGCTCGCCGGCCGCTACCCGTCCGACGCCTTCGCGGAGCTTCGCCCGCGCGTGGTCTGGGACCGCGTCGCCGGCACGATCACCGGCCGCCCCGGCGCGCAGCGACTGGCCGTCACCTCCGGGGGCACGATCCCCGACCGCGGCCTCTTCGGGGTCTTCCTCGCCGGAGCCGACCCCAAGAAGGGCGGCGGCAGGGTCGGCGAGCTCGACGAGGAGATGGTGTACGAGTCCCGAGTGGGCGACGTCTTCACGCTCGGCACCAGCTCCTGGCGCATCGAGGACATCACCCGCGACCGCGTCCTGGTCTCCCCCGCGCCGGGCGTACCGGGCCGCCTCCCCTTCTGGAAGGGCGACCAGCTGGGCCGCCCGCTCGAACTGGGCCGCGCGGTGGGCGCGTTCCTGCGCGAGGTCGGCTCACTGCCCAAGGAGGACGCCCGCCTCCGTCTCCTCACCGCCGGCCTGGACGCATGGGCGGCCGACAACGTCCTCTCCTACCTGGACGAGCAGCGCGAGGCCTGTGGCCACGTCCCGGACGACCGCACGATCGTCGTGGAGCGCTTCCGCGACGAACTCGGCGACTGGCGGGTCGTCGTGCACTCCCCCTTCGGCGCCCAGGTCCACGCCCCCTGGGCACTCGCCCTCGGCGCGAAGCTCTCCGAGCGGTACGGCATGGACGCGCAGGTCATGCACGCCGACGACGGCATCGTGCTGCGCCTGCCCGACGCCGACCTCATGGGTCTGGACCTCCTGGACCAGGAACCGATGAAGGCCGGCACGGAGTACGACGCCGACCAGGCGCCCGTCGGCGCGGCGGACGTAGTGTTCGACAAGGGCGACGTCGACCAGATCGTCACCGACCAGGTCGGCAGTTCGGCCCTGTTCGCGTCCCGCTTCCGCGAGTGCGCCGCCCGCGCGCTGCTGCTGCCGCGCCGCAACCCGGGCAAGCGCACTCCGCTGTGGCAGCAACGCCAGCGCGCCGCCCAACTGCTCCAGGTGGCCAGCGAGTTCGGCTCCTTCCCGATCGTCCTGGAGGCGGTCCGCGAATGCCTGCAGGACGTCTTCGACGTCCCGGGACTGACCGAGCTCATGGGCGACCTCGAGTCCCGCAAGGTGCGCCTCGTCGAGGTCACCACCCCCGAGCCGTCCCCCTTCGCCCGCTCCCTCCTCTTCGGGTACGTCGCCCAGTTCCTGTACGAGGGAGATTCCCCCCTCGCCGAGCGCCGCGCCGCCGCCCTGTCGCTGGACTCGCGCCTGTTGGCCGAGCTGCTCGGCCAGGCGGAGCTGCGCGAACTCCTCGACGCCGAGGTGCTGACCGAGCTGGAACAAGAACTCCAGTGGCTCACCGAGGACCGCCGCGTCAAGGACGTCGAAGGCGTCGCCGACGTCCTCCGTCTCCTCGGCCCGCTCACCGACGCCGAGCTGGCCGAGCGGGGCGCCGAACCGCACTGGGCCCAGGAGTTGGCCGCCGCCCGCCGCGCCATCAAGGTCCGCATCGCCGGCACCGACCACTGGGCGGCGATCGAGGACGCGGGCCGCCTGCGCGACGCCCTCGGCACGGCCCTGCCGGTCGGCGTCCCCGAGGCCTTCACCGAGCCGGTCAAGGACCCGCTGGGCGACCTCCTCGCGCGCCATGCCCGCACTCACGGCCCGTTCACCTCGGCCACGGCGGCGGCCCGCTTCGGCCTGGGCGTGGCCATCACAGAGGGCGCCCTCCAGCGGCTGGCGGCCAGCGGGCGGATCGTACAAGGCGAGTTCCATCCGGCCGGCATCGGCCAGGAGTGGTGCGACGCGGCAGTCCTGCGCCGCCTGCGCCGCCGGTCCCTCGCCGCCCTGCGTCATGAACTGGAACCGGTGCCACCGGCGGCGCTCGCGCAGTTCCTGCCCCAGTGGCAGCACATCGGCAAGGGCCACGGGCTGCGCGGCATCGACGGACTGGTCCGCGCCATCGAGCAGTTGCAGGGCGCATCCGTGCCCGCATCCGCCCTGGAGAAGCTCGTCCTGCCGTCCCGTGTCGCGAGCTACACCCCCGCGATGCTCGACGAACTCACCGCGGCCGGCGAGGTCGTCTGGGCCGGAGCCGGCTCGCTCCCCGGCAAGGACGGCTGGGTCTCCCTCTACATGGCGGACGCGGCCCCCCTGCTCCTGCCGCAGCCCCATCCCCTGGAGCTGACGGCACTGCACCAGTCCGTCCTCGACGCGCTGTCCGGCGGCTACGGCCTGTTCTTCCGCCAGATCGCCGACCAGATCCGCGCCACCACCCACCCCGAGGTCACCGATCCCCAACTCGCCGACGCCCTCTGGGACCTGGCCTGGTCGGGCCGCCTGACGAACGACACGCTCGCACCCATGCGCTCCCTGCTGGGCTCCGGCCGCACCGCGGGCTCCACCGCCCACCGCGCCAAGCGCACGGTCCCGCGCGGCCGCTACGGCTCCCTCACGGCCGCCGCGCGCCCCGCATCCCGCACCGGCCCGCCGACCGTCGCCGGCCGTTGGTCCCTGCTCCCGGCGCACGAGCCCGACCCCACCGTCCGCGCCCACGCCCTGGCCCGCACCCTCCTCGACCGGCACGGCGTGGTGACCCGGGGAGCGGTCACCGCGGAGGGCGTTGAGGGCGGCTTCTCGGCGACGTACCGCATCCTGTCCGCTTTCGAGGACAGCGGCCAGGCGCGCCGTGGCTACGTGGTCGAGGGGCTCGGCGCCGCCCAGTTCGCGATGGACGGCGCGGTCGACCGCCTCCGCGCGGTGGCCAACGCCCGCGACCGAGGCGACAGCCTGCCCGGCCCGGACACCACCAGCGGCGCCCCCGACGGCTTCGGCGCATCTGACACGTACGGCGCTCCCGACGGCACCCCCACCTACGACATCCCGGACCTGGACCACGACTTCCTGGACGCCCACCTGGGCCCCGGCGACTACGCCTCCCCCCGCGACCTGGCCCCCCAGCGCGGCCCACGCACCTCCCAAGGCCCCACCTGGCACAACGGCGGCCCCCCGTACAGCCCCGGCTCCGGCCCCGGCTTCGCCTCCCGCCGTACCCGCCCCACGGCCGACACCCGAGCCGTCGTCCTCGCCGCCGCCGACCCGGCGAACGCGTACGGCGCCGCCCTCCCCTGGCCGGAGCCCCCGACCGGCGCCGGCCACAAGCCAGGCCGCAAGGCAGGCTCCCTCGTAGTGCTCGTCGACGGCGAGCTGACCCTCTACATGGAGCGCGGCGGCAAGACGCTGCTGGCCTGGCCCTCGGCCCCCGACACCGAACCCACCGACGACACCCGCCTGCACACGGCAGCGGAGGCCCTCGCCACAGCCGCCCGCGCGGGGTCCCTCGGCACAGTCACGGTGGAGCGCGTGAACGGCACCTCGGCCCTGACCTCCCCCATAGGCACCCTCTTGGAAGGAGCAGGCTTCATCGCAACGCCCCGAGGCCTGCGCCTACGCGCCTGACCCCATCCCGCCGACCGAACCCTCAGCCCCACCCGCCCCGACACGACCCGCACCACGCCCCCCACCGCGTCTCCCCGCCCCATGCCACCCTGGACCCATGCCCGAAGGAGACACGGTCTGGCAGACCGCGACACGGCTGCACACGGCCCTCGCAGGCAAGACGCTGACCCGCACCGACTTCCGGGTGCCGAAGTACGCCACGGTCGACCTCACGGGCCGCACCGTCCTGGACGTCACCCCACGCGGCAAACATCTCCTCGCCCGCATCGAGGGCGGCATCACCGTGCACTCGCACCTGGGCATGGAAGGGTCCTGGAAGGTCTACGCCGACCAGCAGCGCTGGACCGGCGGCCCCGCCCACCAGATCCGCGTGATCCTCTCCGCCGCCCCCGCACTCGCCACCGGCGGCACCGCCCCCGCAACCGACGCCCAGCCGGCCCGCACAGCCGTCGGCTACCGCCTCCCCGTCCTGGACCTCCTGCGCACCGCCGAAGAGCACCGTGCCGTCGGCCACCTCGGCCCCGACCTGCTGGGCCCGGACTGGGACCCCGACCGCGCCCTCGCCAACCTCCTCACGGACCCCGCCCGTCCCCTCGGCGAGGCCCTGCTCGACCAGCGCAACCTCGCCGGCATCGGCAATGTCTACAAGAGCGAGCTCTGCTTCCTGATCAACGTCACCCCCTGGCTCCCGGTAGGCGCGCTCCCCGCCGCACACACCGCCCAACTCCCCGTACTCGCCAAGAAGCTCCTGGAAGCCAACCGCGACCGCCCGATCCGCAGCACGACGGGCCGCCGCGGCCAGGACCTCTTCGTGTACGGCCGCGCCAACCGACCCTGCCTGCGCTGCAACACCCCGATCCGCGTGGCCGACCAGGGCGACGGCTCCCGCGAGCGCCCCACCTACTGGTGCCCGAACTGTCAGGCGGGCCCTGCCCCGAGCACGACACCCAGTGCGACCTCGTCACGCAGAACTCAGACTCGCCCCACCAATTGACGCTCCGTCAGAAACCCTCGTACCGTCCCTTCATGGCCGTGAAGGCGTACGACCTCACCGGACGCACCGCATTCGTCACCGGCGCCGCCAGCGGCATCGGCCGCGCCTCGGCCCTGCTGCTCGCCGAGGCCGGCGCCGCAGTGCACTGCGCCGACCTCGACGCACAGGGCCTGCACGACACGGCGACCCTGATCAAGGCGAGCGGCGGCACCGCACGCACTCACCACCTCGACGTCACCGACCGCGAACAGCTCCGCCGAGCCGTCGCCGCCTGCGAGCGGCTCGACGTGATGGCCGCGGTGGCCGGGATCATGCACAGCAGCCCGGTCCTGGAGACCCGTGACGAGGACGTCGACCGGGTACTGAACGTCAATTTCAAGGGAGTGCTGTACGCCTGCCAGGAGGCGTCCCACACGATGATCGCGCAGCGTACGAAGGGCAGCATCATCACCATGGCCTCCGGCGCCGTCGACACCGGTGGCCCCGGCCTGCTCTGTTACGGCGCGGCCAAGGCAGCGGTCGTGCAACTGACGAAGACGCTGGCTACGGAGATGGGCCCCCACGGCATCCGCGTCAACGCGGTCGCCCCGGGCTGGATCCGCACCCCCATGACCGACCACCACGACACCGCGGCGCAGACCCGGACCGAGGCGTTCATGGCCCGGCTCTCGCCGCTGGGCCGGGTCGGCGAACCGGAGGACATAGCCCACGCCGTGCTGTACCTGGCGTCCGACGCCTCGGCTTTCACGACGGGGCAGATCCTGCGTCCGAACGGCGGTGTGGCGATGCCGTGGTAGCTCGCCCCGCTCGCCAGGCTTCCGCCCACCGCCGCGGGTCGACGGCGCCCGCGGCCCGCGCCTTCGGCACGCAATGCACCGGCAACAGGCTCAGTCCCCACCCTCCGGCGGCGACGGCCCCCTCCAGCACCCCTGCGTCCGGCGCCAGCGCGAGCCGCAGCACGGCCCACCACCACAGCGCCCCGAACCCGAGGGCCACCCCCCAGCGCGCTATCGGCCGTGCCATCCACCCACCTCCAGCCCGAGGCTAGGCCGCCCGTTCACCCGCCGGGAGGGCGCACCAACGGCACACGGATGCAGCGCGGGCCAACGTCGTCACAGCGCGTCGGGCGCCGTCACACCCTCCACCATGACCGTCGGGTCACATACCGGCAAACGGACCCGGAAGGGCCCGCACAGCACGAAACCCCGACCGCACACCCCCAGGTCTCCCTGGAGAAGCCCTGGCCGGGGCCTCACACAACTCCTCAACGCGTGGTCAGCCCACGCGCACCGGCGTCACCGTCACGCGGCGACCACGTTCACTGCCTCGGCAGGCGCCTTGATGGTCACCCGTTCCGGTGGCACACCGGTCACCGACACGGAACCCAGCATCGGTCGCACCGATGTGGGTACAGGCTCGCTGGGGGTGGCCGCTGCAGACTGGGCCAGCTCGGCGAGGGCGAGTTCGTCGCTCACTTCCCGCATGAGCTCGGACATCCGTACGTCCAGCGCGTCGCAGATCGCGGCGAGCAGCTCGGAGGAAGCCTCCTTCTGCCCCCGCTCCACCTCGGAGAGATAGCCGAGTGAGACTCGGGCGGACGAGGAGACTTCGCGCAGAGTACGGCCCTGGCGCTGGCGCTGCCGACGCAGCACGTCACCCAGCAGGCGACGGAGCAGAATCATCGGTGGCTCCCTCCTCGGACCGCGTAGCCGCATCCTTCACGCCCCACCGTACCGCCTTGCGCCGCGGCCGTGCGGGGAGCGATGTCGTGTTCACTAAGGGCTGCAAACATCAAAACCCCCCGTTCCGTTCCGTATCCTGTGCCCGCTCATTCCCAGTGTGTTCGCTCGCAAGCTCCTTCAGGAGCAGTGCGAGTACGCTCCGTACACTCTCCATACGAATTTCCGCGCGGTCGCCGTTCAACCGCAGGGCCTCCACTTTTCCGCCACCGGCGGAACCGGAAGCAGGGCGGACGGGTCCGTCCACGGCCACGAAAACCGTCCCTACGGGCTGTCCGTCCTGCGCCTCGGGCCCCGCGACGCCGGTCGTCGCGATGCCCCAGTCGGACCCCAGCGCCTTCCGTACGCCCGCCGCCATCTCGGCCGCGACCTGCGGATTCACCGCCCCGTGTTGCTCCAGCAAGGTGACGTCGACGTCGAGCAGCCGATGCTTCAGCTCGGTGGCGTAGGTGGTCACCGACCCCCGGAATGCCTGGGAGGCTCCAGGGACAGCTGTGATCTCCGCCGCAACCAGTCCGCCGGTCAGCGACTCGGCGACAGCGAGCGTCTCACCCTTCACTGTGAGTAGTCGCACGACGTCGGCGGCCGGGGAACTCACGCTTCCGTCTCCTCCAACGCAGCCTTGCGCTCGGCGATTCCCCGCCTGCGCAGCACAATGGCTTGTCTCACATAGTCGAGCCCGGTCACCACGGTCAGAACGACCGCCGCAGCCATCACCCACCACCGCAGGGTGGCCAGCCACCCCGTCAGCGCCAGGATGTACATCCCGACGGCCACGCCCTGCGTGAGGGTCTTGAGCTTGCCGCCGCGGCTCGCGGGGATGACGCCGTACCGGATAACGATGAAACGCAGCAGCGTGATCCCGAGTTCCCGGCCGAGGATGACGCCCGTCACCCACCACGGCAGATCGCCCAGTGCGGACAGACAGATCAGCGCCGCACCCATGATCGCCTTGTCGGCGATGGGATCGGCGATCTTCCCGAAGTCGGTGACGAGGTCGTACGCCCGGGCCAGATGACCGTCGAACAGGTCGGTGATCATGGCGATGGCGAAGGCCGCCCAGGCGAGCGAGCGCCACGCCGGGTCGTATCCGCCGTCGGCCAGCATCAGTGCGACGAACGCGGGCACGAGGACCAGCCGGAGCATGGTCAGGAGGTTGGCGATGTTCCAGACGCTGGCCTGGTTGACGGCCGCGGCCGCGATCTTCCCGCCGCGTGCGGGCTTCGCACCGCCCGGGACACCGGCTTCGGCGCCGCCGGTCTTCGAGCCGGCGGCCCTGTTCGAACCGGCGGCCTTGGACGAACCCACCGCACTGGCCTTGCCCGCCGCGCCCGCCTGCGAGGAGCCACCCGCGGCCGACGCCGGAACTCCGGTCATCTGCCCGCCTCCTCACTACACGCGAGCGTGCCCTGCAGCGGCTCGGCCACCAGGTCGACACCTTCCGTACCGACCACCTTCGCCTCGACCATACGACCGATGCTCAGCCCTTCGCCGCTCGTGAGCAGCACCTGGCCGTCCGTCTCCGGCGCCTGGTGCGCTCCACGGCCGTACGCGCCCTCCGCGGAGTCCTCGGAGCCCACCGACTCGACGAGCACGTGCACCGTCTCCCCGACGCGCTCCTCGGCCCGCTGCGAGACGAGCTCCTCGGCCAGCCGGGAGACCCGGGCCAGCCGCTCGGCGACGACGTCCTCGTCGAGCTTGTTCTCGTACGTCGCCGCCTCCGTGCCCTCCTCGTCGGAGTAGCCGAAGACTCCGATGGCGTCCAGGCGGGCGCCGTTCAGGAACCGCTCCAGCTCGGCCAGGTCGGCCTCGGTCTCGCCGGGGAAGCCGACGATGAAGTTGGACCGCACGCCGGCCTGGGGGGCCTTGCTGCGGATCGTGTCGAGCAGCTCCAGGAACCGGTCGGTGTCCCCGAAGCGGCGCATCGCGCGCAGCACGTCGGGCGCGGAGTGCTGGAAGGACAGGTCGAAGTACGGGGCGATCTTCGGCGTCGAGGTCAGCACCTCGATGAGGCCGGGCCGCATCTCGGCCGGCTGGAGGTAGCTGACGCGGACACGCTCGATGCCGTCGACCTCCGCCAGCTCCGGCAGGAGGGACTCCAGCAGGCGGATGTCGCCCAGGTCCTTGCCGTAGGACGTGTTGTTCTCGGAGACCAGCATGATCTCCTTGACGCCCTGCTCGGCGAGCCAGCGCGTCTCGTTCAGGACATCGCTCGGGCGGCGCGAGATGAAGGAGCCGCGGAAGGACGGGATGGCGCAGAAGGAGCAACGCCGATCGCATCCGGAGGCGAGCTTCACCGAGGCGACCGGAGCACCGTCGAGGCGGCGGCGCAGGGGCGCACGGGGGCCGGAGGCCGGAGCGAGCCCTTCCGGAAGGTCGACGGGCGCGTGCCCCGGGAGCGCGACGTCTGCAGCGGACTCCTGCCGCTCGGCCGGGCTGATCGGCAGCAGCTTGCGCCGGTCGCGCGGGGTGTGGGAGGCGTGGATGCCGCCGTTCAGGATGGTCTGCAGGCGGTCCGAGATGTTCGCGTAGTCGTCGAAGCCGAGCACGCCGTCGGCCTCGGGGAGGGCCTCGGCGAGTTCCTTGCCGTACCGCTCGGCCATGCAGCCCACCGCCACGACGGCCTGGGTTCTCCCATGGCCCTTGAGATCGTTGGCCTCCAGGAGGGCATCCACGGAGTCCTTCTTGGCGGCGTCGACGAAGCCGCACGTGTTGACGACGGCGACATCCGCGTCCCCGGCGTCCTCCACGAGGTCCCAGCCGTCCGCCTCCAAGCGGCCTGCGAGCTCCTCCGAGTCCACCTCGTTACGGGCGCAGCCAAGAGTGACGAGTGCGACGGTACGGCGTTCAGGCATGGGCTCAAGACTACTTTGTCTCACTGACACCCCACGTCGACGGGGTTGGCCGATCTTGGCCAACCCCGTCCACAGCTCAACCCTTCGGCCTGACTTATCCGGCCTGCGGGTCGCCCTTCGTGTAGGCAAGGCGCTCCACGGCGCCCGGCTGCCAGTCGTCCTCGATCTTCTTGCCGTTGACGTAGAGGTCGATCGCGCCCGCGTCACCGAGGACCAGGTTGATCTTCTCGCTGTCCTGGAAGATCTTGGAGTCGCCCTGCTTGAGGAGGCCGTCGAAGAGCAGCTTGCCGTTGTGGTCCTTGGCCGAGATCCAGCTCTTTCCGTCGGGGGCGCTGACCTGGACGGTCACCTTGTCCTGCGGGACGGCGGCGATGGCGCTGTCCGACGGCTTCGGGTCCTTGGGCTTGTCGGTCTTCGGAGTGGGCGTGATCTTGTCGGCCGTCGGGGTCGAGCCGCCTTCGGCGACCGACGACCTGCCGCCGTCACCGCCCTTGAACGCCGTGAACCCGACGAACCCGATCACGGCGACGATCGCGGCGACCATGGCGGCGGTCCAGTTGGGCCCGCGCCGCTCGGGGCGAATGCGCTCCGCCTCGAACAGGGGGGCCGCCGGCGTCGGCGCCGGTCGCCCGCCGTGCGAGGCGTCGTACTGGGCGAGAAGCGGGGCCGGATCGAGGTGAACGGCCTTGGCCAGGGTCCTGATGTGGCCTCGGGCGTACACGTCGCCGCCGCAGGCAGCGAAGTTGTCCGCCTCGATGGCATGCACGATGGCGATGCGGACCCGGGTGGCGCTACTGACGTCGTCGACGGTCAGCCCTGCGTCGATGCGTGCCTGCCGGAGGGCATGGCCGATCGAGGGGCGGGCTTCGTCGGACACGTCTTCGAACGGACGCTCGTCTTCAGGGGAGTTGCCGATGGACACGGGGGCGCCTTTCGAGCGTTTAAGCCACCTGTGCTGGAGGTTCAGTCTATGGGGGGTACGAAAGGGTGGGGCAACCGGGCGGTAGGACTTTGTACGCCATCGGAATGGCCGGACACGCCGATGACGAGGTACGAGATTGTCGCGCTTCCCTCAACTTGACGTACGCCGAAGGGGAACGGTTGCTCAATGATCCCTTACGGGTGAGTCACAATCGAACATCGACCCATCACCCACCCGTTCGCAAGGCGACCGCTGTGTCCCGTTTCCGCCCCGGACTCCCTTTAAGCCTCCCCGCGGATCACCGCGAGCACGCCGTCCAGCTCGTCAGGTTTCACAAGAACGTCACGAGCCTTGGAGCCCTCGCTCGGTCCGACGATGTTCCGCGACTCCATGAGGTCCATCAGCCGCCCCGCCTTGGCGAACCCGACACGCAGCTTGCGCTGCAGCATGGACGTCGACCCGAACTGCGTGGAGACCACCAGTTCGGCCGCCTGGCACAACAGATCGAGGTCGTCGCCGATCTCCTCGTCGATCTCCTTCTTCTGCTTGGTGCCCACGGTGACGTCGTCCCGGAAGACGGGCGCCATCTGGTCCTTGCAGTGCTGGACGACCGCCGCGACCTCCTCTTCGGTCACGAACGCGCCCTGCATACGTGTGGGCTTGTTGGCGCCCATCGGCAGGAACAGTCCGTCGCCCTTGCCGATCAGCTTCTCGGCACCGGGCTGGTCGAGGATGACGCGCGAGTCCGCGAGCGACGAGGTGGCGAACGCCAGCCGTGAGGGGACGTTCGCCTTGATGAGACCGGTGACGACATCGACCGACGGCCGCTGCGTGGCGAGCACCAGGTGGATGCCGGCCGCGCGCGCGAGCTGCGTGATGCGCACGATCGCGTCCTCGACGTCGCGCGGGGCGACCATCATCAGGTCGGCGAGCTCGTCGACGATCACCAGCAGGTACGGGTACGGCTGGAGCTCGCGCTCGCTGCCCTCCGGCGCCTTCACCTTGCCGTTGCGGACGGCCTCGTTGAAGTCGTCGATGTGCCGGTAGCCGTACGCCGCCAGGTCGTCGTAGCGAAGGTCCATCTCCCGTACGACCCACTGGAGCGCCTCGGCGGCCCGCTTCGGGTTGGTGATGATCGGCGTGATCAGGTGCGGGATGCCCTCGTACGCGGTGAGCTCGACGCGCTTGGGGTCGACCAGCACCATGCGGACGTCCTCCGGGGTCGCCCGCACCATGACCGAAGTGATCAAGCAGTTAATGCACGACGACTTACCGGAACCGGTCGCACCGGCAACCAGCACATGCGGCATCTTCGCGAGGTTGGCCATCACGTAGCCGCCCTCGACGTCCTTGCCGAGCGCGACCAGCATCGGGTGGTCGTCCTCGGCGGCGGCCGCGAGGCGCAGCACGTCACCGAGATTGACCATCTCGCGGTCGGTGTTGGGGATCTCGATGCCGACCGCGGACTTGCCGGGGATCGGGCTGATGATCCGCACGTCCGGGCTGGCGACCGCGTACGCGATGTTCTTCGTCAGCGCGGTGATCCGCTCGACCTTCACGGCGGGCCCGAGCTCGACCTCGTAGCGCGTGACCGTCGGCCCGCGCGTGAAACCGGTGACGCGGGCGTCGACCTTGAACTCGGTGAAGACGGTGGTCAGCGACTCGACGATGGCGTCGTTGGCGGCACTGCGCGTCTTGCCGGGACCGCCGCGCTCGAGGAGGTCGAGCGACGGGAGCGAGTAGGTGATGTCGCCGGACAGCTGGAGCTGTTCGGCACGCGGCGGCAGGTCCCGCGTCTCGTCGGGTGCCGCCTTGGTGAGGTCCGGGACCTCGGACTTGGTGAGATCCGGAACCTCGGTCTTCGGGAGCTTCTCCTGCTTGGGCCGCGCAGCGGGGACGGGCGTCGGCACCGGGGTGGTCTCCGCGCGGTCGCCCACGCTCACGCCCTGGGTGAGGTCGGCGACGATCGGCGAGGGCGGCATCCCGTGCATGACGGCGCCGTCGAGCGCGGCAGCGGCTGCCGCCGCGACGTCCACAGCGTCCATGGGACGGTCCATCTCGGGCTGCGGCACCGCGGAGCGCCTCGGACGGCCGCGACGCCGCGAGAGGGCCTCCTGTTCGGCGCCGTCGGGGTCGTACGCCTCGGGGGCCGGAGTACGCCTGCGGCCGCGCGCCGCGGGCAGCGCCTCGCGCCACTGGTCGTCGTAGCGCTGCTCGTCCTCGGGGTACTCGTCGTCCTCGTCGGGGTCGGGCAGGATCCCCAGCTTGACGCCCAACAGCCGCAGCCGCTGCGGGATGGCGTTCACCGGGGTGGCCGTGACGACCAGCAGCCCGAAGATCGTGAGCAGCACGAGCAGCGGTACGGCGAGGACCTCGCCCATGGTGTACGTCAGCGGGGTCGCCGCGCCCCAGCCGATGAGCCCGCCCGCGTCCCTTATGGCCTGCATGCCGTCGCTGCGGGCGGGCGAGCCGACGGCGATATGGACCTGGCCGAGCACGCCGATGACGAGCGCGGACAGGCCGATGACGATACGGCCGTTGGCCTCGGGCTTCTCGGGGTGCCGGATGAACCGTACGGCGATGACCGCGAGCAGGATCGGCACGAGCAGGTCGAGCCGGCCGAACGCGCCGGTCACGATGATCTCGACGAGGTCGCCGACGGGGCCGCGCAGATTGGACCAGGTACCGGCCGCGACGATCAGGCCGAGCCCGAGGAGCAGCAGCGCGATGCCGTCCTTGCGATGGGCGGGGTCAAGGTTCTTCGCACCCTGCCCTATGCCCCGGAACACCGCGCCGACCGCGTGCGCCAGCCCGAGCCAGACGGCGCGCACGAGCCGGTAGATGCCCCCGGTGGGGTTCGGTGCCGGCTTGGGCGCGGGCACGGCTTTCTTCGCCGCGGCCTTCTTGGCCGGCGCCTTCTTCGCGGGGGCTTTCTTGGCAGCGGCCTTCTTCGCCGGAGCCTTCGCGGAAGCGGCCGCCTTCTTCGCGGGCGGCTTCTTGGCTGCGGAGGGACGTGAGGCCATGGGTGTGAGGTTACCGGTGGAGGAGACAGTGGACACGTGTGCCCACTGCTTCACCCGTTCGTGTCGCGCTTGTGGAGGCGGTGAACTGACGCCGGTTCACCGACCGGTAAGGCCCAGGGCGACTCGGCGCCGCTCGCCCGCCAACGCACGCCACCCCGACGTCAGTTCTGCGAGGGCACCGAGGACGCGCTCCCGGTACCGGGCTCCAGCGCGTCGAGTGCCCGCCGCAGTCCCGTGAGTTTGCGTTCGAGATGCGCCGCGGTGGCCACCGCCGCCGCGTCCGCCGACTCGTCGTCAAGTTGCTTGGACAACGCCTCGGCCTGCTCCTCGACCGCGGCGAGCCGCGCCGACAGCTCGGCGAGCAGGCCCGCCGGCTCCTTCGCGTCCCCGCCTGCGGCCTTGCCGCCGCCCTCCAACTGGAGCCGCAGCAGTGCCGCCTGCTCACGCAGCTGGCAGTTCTTCATGTACAGCTCGACGAACACCGAGACCTTCGCCCGCAGCACCCACGGGTCGAACGGCTTGGAGATGTAGTCCACCGCGCCCGCCGCGTAGCCGCGGAAGGTGTGATGCGGGCCGTGGTTGATCGCGGTGAGGAAGATGATCGGGATGTCCCGGGTCCGTTCCCGCCGCTTGATGTGCGCCGCGGTTTCGAAACCGTCCATTCCCGGCATCTGGACGTCCAGCAGAATGACCGCGAAGTCGTCCGTCAGCAGTGCTTTGAGCGCTTCCTCCCCGGACGATGCCCGCACCAGGGTCTGATCGAGCGCAGAGAGGATCGCCTCCAGCGCAAGCAGATTCTCCGGCCGGTCATCGACCAGGAGGATCTTGGCCTTCTGCACCATGGCCCGCCCTCCTCGCCCCGGCAGTGCACCGGGCTCCGCCCCAGGGGACGACTCCCTTACGCCGCCCGCCCTCGTGCCGGTCATGGTAGCCGCACCCCGCCTGTCGCCACACCCTGTCACCGCGATGTCACTGTGCACGTAGCAGAAACGCAGCGGGAGACCAGAAGGTTCCCCCAATCCCGCACTTCTACACGGCTTCGAGCACACTGAGTCAGCAACTCCGTGTGAACACTGTTCGTTCCTGTCACTGTTCCCTCATCCACTGATCCATCACCGCCAGCAGATGATCGGGATCGACCGGCTTCGTCACGTAGTCGGAAGCGCCCGACTCGATCGCTTTCTCCCGGTCGCCCTTCATCGCCTTGGCGGTCAGCGCGATGATCGGGAGCCCGGCGAACTGCGGCATCCTGCGGATCGCCGTGGTCGTCGCGTACCCGTCCATCTCAGGCATCATGATGTCCATCAGGACGACCGCCACGTCGTCGTGCTGCTCCAGGACCTCAATGCCCTCACGGCCGTTCTCGGCGTACAGCACGGACAGGCCGTGCTGCTCGAGGACGCTGGTCAACGCGAAGACGTTGCGGATGTCGTCATCGACGATCAGCACCTTCTCGCCGCCGAACCGGATGCCCCGGCGCGACTGCGGCGCCGCGTCCTGCTCGGCTGCCGACCACTGCTCCTGCTGCGCCGGGCGCTGTTCCAGCTCGGTCGCGGCCCGGCGGCGACGCCTGAAGAGCGCGGCGGCGCCGTTCTGCGTCTCCCGGTACGACCTCACCTCGGCCGGCGTCTCGATCTCCACGTCGGACAGCTCCGCCAGCTCGGCCGCCGATGCCACCAGGTCGCCGGCGTCGAGGGCCGGCAGCTGCTGCTGGTAGCCGTGCGGCGGCAGTTCGCTCGGGTGCAGCGGCAAATACAGCGTGAACGTCGAACCACGTCCCGGCTCGCTCTGCGCGTGGATCTCCCCGCCGAGCAGCTGCGCGATCTCCCGCGAGATGGACAGCCCCAGCCCCGTACCGCCGTACTTGCGGCTGGTCGTGCCGTCCGCCTGCTTGAACGCCTCGAAGATCACCCGCATCTTGCTGGCCGCGATCCCGATACCGGTGTCGGTCACGGAGAACGCGATCAGCGGCGCGTCCGCTTCGGTCAGCGAACCGGCCTCCAGCAACTGCTCCCGGATCTTCATCGGTACGTCCGCGCTGGCCGGCCGGATGACCAGCTCGACCGATCCGGAGTCGGTGAACTTCACCGCGTTGGACAGCAGATTGCGCAGCACCTGCAGGAGCCGCTGCTCGTCGGTGTGCAGTGTGGCGGGCAGCTCCGGCGAGACCCGTACGGACAGGTCCAGGCCCTTCTCCGCGGTCAGCGGCCGGAAGGTGGCCTCCACGTAGTCGACGAGCTGGACGAGCGCGATACGCGTCGGGGAGACGTCCATCTTGCCCGCCTCGACCTTCGACAGGTCGAGGATGTCGTTGATCAGCTGGAGCAGGTCGGAGCCGGCGCCGTGGATGGTCTCGGCGAACTCGACCTGCTTCGGCGAGAGGTTGCCCTCGGCGTTGTCGGCGAGCAGCTTGGCCAGGATCAGCAGCGAGTTGAGCGGCGTGCGCAGCTCGTGCGACATGTTGGCGAGGAACTCGCTCTTGTAGCGCATGGAGACCGCGAGCTGCTCGGCGCGCTCCTCCAGGACCTGCCGCGCCTCCTCGATCTCGGTGTTCTTCACTTCGATGTCACGGTTCTGCTGGGCCAGCAGCTCGGCCTTCTCCTCCAGTTCGGCGTTGGACGCCTGGAGCGCCTTCTGCCGGTTCTCCAACTCTTCCGACCGCTCCCGGAGTTGCTCGGTCAGCTCCTGCGACTGCTTCAGCAGCACCTCGGTCTTGGTGTTGACGGAGATGGTGTTGACGCTGGTCGCGATCATCTCGGCGATCTGGTTGAGGAAGTCCTTCTGGATCTGCGTGAACGGCGTGAAGGACGCCAGCTCGATCACGCCGAGCACCTTGCCCTCGAACAGCACCGGAAGGACGATCACCTGCGCGGGCGGGGCCTCGCCGAGCCCGGAGGAGATCTTCAGGTAGCCGCTGGGCGCGTTCTCGACCAGGATCGTGCGCTTCTCCTCGGCGGCCGTCCCGATGAGCGCCTCACCCGGCCGGAAGGACGTCGGCATGGAGCCCATCGAGTAGCCGTACGAACCGAGCATCCGCAGCTCGTACTGGTCCTCGGCCTCGGCGCTCATGTCCTTGCCGTCGAGGAGTGGCATCGCGACGAAGAACGCGCCGTGCTGCGCGGTCACCACCGGCGTCAGCTCGCTCATGATCAGCGAGGCCACGTCCTCCAGGTCGCGGCGGCCCTGCATCAGCGCGGAGATCCGGGCGAGGTTGCCCTTGAGCCAGTCCTGCTCCTTGTTGGCGATCGTGGTGTCACGCAGGTTGGCGATCATCTTGTTGATGTAGTCCTGGAGCTCCTGGATCTCGCCGGACGCGTCGACGTCGATCTTCAGGTTCAGATCGCCTCGGGTCACCGCGGTCGCCACGCGCGCGATGGCTCGCACCTGCCGAGTAAGGTTTCCTGCCATTTCGTTCACGGACTCGGTGAGGTCGCGCCAGGTGCCGTCGACGTCACGCACGCGTGCCTGGCCGCCGAGCTGTCCTTCCGTGCCCACCTCGCGGGCGACTCGGGTGACCTCCTCGGCGAAGGACGACAGCTGGTCGACCATGGTGTTGATCGTCGTCTTGAGCTCGAGGATCTCGCCGCGAGCGTCGATGTCGATCTTCTTGGACAGGTCGCCCTTGGCGATGGCGGTGGTGACCAGGGCGATGTTGCGCACCTGACCGGTCAGGTTGGACGCCATCTGGTTCACGGACTCGGTGAGGTCCTTCCACGTGCCCGCCACACCCGGCACATGCGCCTGACCACCGAGGATGCCGTCCGTGCCCACCTCGCGGGCCACCTTGGTGACCTGGTCGGCGAACGAACTCAGCGTCTTCACCATCGTGTTGAACGTGTCGGCGAGCTGCGCGACCTCACCGCGCGCCTCGATCGTCACCGTCCTCGTCAGGTCACCGTTGGCGACGGCCGCCGCGACCTGGGAGATGTTCCGCACCTGCATGGTCAGGTTCTTGGCCATCAGGTTGACGTTGCCGCTGAGGTCCTTCCAGATGCCCGTGACACCGGGCACGTGCGCCTGGCCGCCCAGGATGCCCTCGGTACCCACCTCGCGGGCCACCCGGGTCACCTGCTCGGCGAAGCTGGAGAGCTGGTCGACCATCGTGTTGACGGTCGTGACGAGCTCGAGGATCTCGCCCTTGGCATCAACGGTGATCTTCTTCGACAGGTCACCCTTGGCGACCGCGGTCGTGACCTCGGCGATCTGACGCACCTGGATGGTCAGGTTGTTCGCCATGAAGTTCACGGACTGGGTGAGGTCCTTCCAGGTTCCGGAGACGCCCTGCACCTCGGCCTGACCGCCGAGCTGGCCCTCCGTACCCACCTCACGGGCGACCCTGGTGACCTCCTCCGCGAACGACGACAGCTGGTCCACCATCGTGTTCAGCGTGTTCTTGAGCTCCAGGATCTCGCCGCGCGCGTCCACGGTGATCTTCTGCGACAGGTCACCCCGGGCGACCGCCGTGGCGACCTGGGCGATGTTGCGCACCTGGGCAGTCAGGTTTCCTGCCATTCCGTTCACGGAGTCGGTCAGGTCCCGCCACACACCGGCGACGCCGGGCACCTGCGCCTGACCGCCCAGCCGGCCCTCGGTACCCACCTCGCGCGCGACCCGGGTCACCTGGTCGGCGAAGCCGGAGAGCTGGTCGACCATCGTGTTGATGGTGTTCTTCAGCTCCAGGATCTCGCCGCGCGCGTCGACGTCGATCTTCTGGGACAGGTCACCGCGCGCCACCGCAGTGGTGACCTGCGCGATATTCCGCACCTGGGCGGTAAGGTTTCCTGCCATTCCATTGACGGAGTCGGTGAGCTCCTTCCACGTACCGGCCACCCCCGGTACGACCGCCTGACCGCCCAGCCGGCCCTCCGTACCCACGTCCCGGGCCATGCGCGTCACCTGGTCGGCGAAGCTCGACAGCTGGTCCACCATCGTGTTCACGGTGTTCTTCAGCTGGAGCATCTCGCCGGAGACGTCGACGGTGACCTTCTGCGACAGATCACCGTTGGCCACCGCAGTCGTGACCTGGGCGATGTTCCTCACCTGTCCGGTGAGATTCCGGAACGCGGTGTTGACGGAGTCCGTCAGGTCCTTCCACGTCCCCGCGGCCCCCGGCACCTGCGCCTGCCCACCGAGCTCACCCTCGACACCCACCTCACGCGCGACACGGGTGACTTCGGAACCGAAGGACGACAGCTGATCGACCATGCCGTTGACGGTGTTCTTCAGCTCGAGCATCTCGCCGGCCACGTTCACCGTGACCTTCTGGGAGAGATCACCATTGGCCACGGCCGTGGTCACAGCGGCGATGTCCCTCACCTGAATGGTGAGATTACGGAACACCGTGTTGACGGAGTCCGTCAGGTCCTTCCAGGTACCGGCCGCGCCCGGCACATTCGCCTGACCGCCCAGCTGGCCGGCCGCACCCACCTCGTTGGCCACACGAGTGACCTCGTCCGCGAAGATCCGCAGCGTCTCGGTCATCTGGTTGATCGTGTCCGCGAGCTGCGCGACCTCGCCACGTGCCGACACGGTCACCTTCTGCGACAGGTCACCGCTGGCGACCGCGGTGGTCACCTGTGCGATCCCTCGCACCTGCGCCGTCAGGTTGCCGGCCATGAGGTTCACCGAATCGGTGAGGTCCTTCCACACACCGGCCACACCCGGCACCTGCGCCTGCCCGCCGAGCTCACCCTCGGTGCCCACCTCGCGCGCGACTCGCGTCACCTCGGAGGAGAAGGACGACAGCTGGTCCACCATCGTGTTGACGGTGTTCTTGAGCTCCAGCATCTCGCCGGCCACATGAACCGTGACCTTCCGGGACAGATCGCCCTTGGCGACCGCCGTGGTCACCAGCGCGATATCCCTCACCTGGGCAGTCAGCCGGTACGCCATCGTGTTGACGGAGTCCGTGAGGTCCTTCCACGAACCCGACATGCCACGCACGCGTGCCTGCCCGCCGAGCTTGCCCTCGGTGCCCACTTCACTGGCCACCCGCGTGACCTCGTCGGTGAACGTCGACAACTGATCGACAAGGTTGTTTACAGTCCGCCCGACCTTGAGGAACTCACCCCGCAACGGATGCCCGGCCCCGTCCGGCGCCTGCGTTCGCAGCTCCATGCGCGGCGACAGATCGCCCTCGGCCACCGCGGACAGCACCCGGCCGACCTCGGAGACGGGCCGTACGAGGTCGTCGACCAGGGCGTTGGAGTTGTCGACGGCGGCCGCCCACGAGCCCTCACAGGCACCCGTCTCCAGCCGTTCCGTGAGCTTGCCCTCACGGCCCACCATGCGCCGCACCCGCGCCAACTCACCCGTCAAGTGGAGATTGCGGTCGGCCACCTCATTGAAAACCGCGGCAATCTCGGACATCACGCCGTCCCCGGACACCGTGAGCCGCTTCCGGAAGTTCCCGTCGCGCATCGACACCAGGGCCGCCAGCAGCCGGTTCAGGGCAGCCGTATCCACCGCGGTGGTCCCGTTGCGCGGCTTGCGCTCGTTCTTCAGGGACTGTCCGCCTTTCGCGCGCGTCTTAGTGCCCCGCGTCGCTGCGCCAGACTCCACTGTGTCCCTCCCGCAGGGGTCGACCGTTACTGCTGTGTTCGGGTTCTACCGCTCGGCGTACCCGTTACTGCTGGGCATTCCTGCCGGATATACCAGGCCACACCACGTGCTGCTGCCCGCAGAACGCGAATGACACTCAGCCTGCCCGGACCTTCACAAGAAGCTTGCCCAGTGTTTCACCCTGCCTGAACCCGGCCATAACAGTTCGGCAGCTTCGCACATCGTCCGCACACCGTCCGGACGGAAACACTGCAGACCGGCATCCGCATGGCCGTCGAAGGTAAGTAACCTTGCATGCGGCTGTCCAGCCGCGCCGGTCCGTCCGGCCTGGGCGGTGGCAGGAGGATCACGAGCGGGCATCGGAGGGGCAGCCGGACATGACCACCGGACTGATCCCGGGGGGACCATCCCCGGACCGGCCGACGGGCGCGCACATGCCGCACCAGCGGCGCGACCCGGTCGGCCGCGGAGCCCTGCACGTCGACAACCGGACGAGGAGTTCTGTGATCACCGCGCGCGCGGCAGCAACCTTCGATCCCGTCGGGCGATCAGTCGCGAGCGCCCGCTCCTTCGTCCGCGACACACTCCAGGGCTGGGGCTTCGCAGACATCGTCGACGACGCCGTGGTCCTCACCAGCGAGCTGGTGACGAACGCCGTCGTCCACGCGGGCACGTCCGCGGACGTGCTGTGTCTGCGCAGTGACGATGGCGTACGGATCGAAGTGGCCGACCGGTACCCGGAGCGCGAGATCCCCCTCCAGGGCTCGCCCGTCAACATGGGCAGCCCCGACCGCGAGGGCGGCCGCGGCCTCCAGCTGTGCGCAGCCCTGGCCGCCTGCTGGGGCGTCGAGTACACGCCCACGCACAAGCAGGTCTGGTTCCAACTCGACCTCCCCGAACGCCCGGTGGGCACCCGCGCGGCCGGCCCGTCGCTCCCCTCCGACCTCCTGCCCCTCGCCGACGGCCGCGTCCGCGTCGCGGTGGTCCAGATCGACCGTACGGGCGCCATCTCGTCCTGGAACGAGGACGCGGAGGATCTCTTCGGCTATGCGGCCGAGCAGGTCACCGGCAAGCCGTTGACCGACCTCGCGGCCTGGCCGCACACGCCGGGCACCAGCACCGGCATCGCGGAGGCGCTCCAACTCTCCCGCTGGGAAGGCAGCTACGGCATAAGGGGCGCCAACGGCCGCGTCACACCGGTGTACGCCTCCCACCTCCGCGTCCGGGACACGGACGGCGAACCCTCCACGGTCTGCCTCCTGGTCCGGGACCACGAACGCGCCGTCCTGCAGACCCCGTTGCGCGTGCCGGCCTCCGACACGTCCACCACCTCCGAGGGCCAGAGCACCGACCCCTTCGAGGTGTTCATCGGTTCCCCGGCCCCGGACGACCTCGACGGGCTCCTCCAGCGCACGGTGGAACGCGCCCGCGACATGCTCGACGGCGACTCCGCGTTCCTGCTCCTGGCGACCGACGACGAGACGGAGCTGGAGGTCCGCGCCTCGACCGGCCTGCCCTCCGCACGCCAGCGCTTCGCGCGCGTGCCCGTCGAAGCGGGTCCCGGCCGCTACGGCTCCGCCCGCATGCCGGCGGTCCACGAGGACCTCACCATGGTCCCCGGCGCCGTACCACTGCTGAACGGCACCGGCATGCGCTCGGTCGTCACGGTGCCCCTGAAGGTCGAGGGCCGCCTCACCGGCTCGCTCGGCGTCGCCGCCGAGGCCCCTGCCAGATACTCCAACGAAGAGGCGCTGCGCCTGCAGTTCGCCGCCGACCGCATCGCGTTGGCCGTGGAGTCGGCCCGCCTGGGCGAACTGGAACGCCTGCGCCGAGGCTCACTCAGCTTCCTCGTCGAGGCCTCCGACCTCCTGGCCGGCACCCTGGACCGCGACCAGACCCTGGCCCTGATGGCCCAGATGACGGTCCCGACCCTGGCCACCTGGTGCGCGGTCTACACGATCGCCGACCAGGCCTCGGAGCCGTACCTGTCGTACGTCCTGCACGAGGACGAGGAGCTCATCGACGGCATTAAGTCGTTGCTGTCGAAGATCGCCCCACCGGACCCGGTCCCCACCCCCGGCGCCCGCGTCTGGTCGGCTCCCGCCCAGTCGGCCCACCAGGCAGCCCTGCGCACCTCCATGCGCAGCCTGGGCCTGGGAGAGCCGGTCGGCCGCATCAGCGCGGGCATCGGCCCCACCCTGGCCACCGCGTCCGCGGTGGGCGGCGAGACGGTGGTCCTCCCGTTGGTGGCCCGCAACCGAGTCATCGGCATGCTGACCCTCGGCAAACCGACCGACGAACACTTCCGCCAGGAAATCCTGGAACTGGCCGAGGACTTGAGCCGCCGAGCCGCCCTGGCCCTCGACAACGCCCGCCTCTACTCCGAGCGCACGGCCATCAGCCAGTCCCTCCAGCGCAGCCTCCTGCCACCCGAGCTCCCCGAGATCGACGGCGTCGAGGTCGAGGTCATCTACCGCGCGGCCGGCGAGGGCAACGAGGTCGGCGGCGACTTCTACGACCTCTTCCCGATCAGCGACGGCGCCTACGGCTTCGCCATCGGCGACGTCTGCGGTACGGGCCCGAACGCCGCCGCGGTGACGGGCCTGGCCCGGCACGCACTCCGGCTCCTCGCACGCGAGGGCCTCAGCGGCCCCGCGGTCCTGGAGCGCCTGAACTCCGCGATCCTCGACGAGGGCGCCCGCAGCCGCTTCCTGACCCTCCTCTACGGCGAGTTGAGGCCGCAGGAGGACGGCAGCGCGGAACTGAAGGTGGTCTGCGCAGGCCACCCGCTTCCCCTCCGCCTGCGCCAGGACGGCACCGTCGAGCCGGCTGCCGAACCCCAGCCACTCCTCGGCGTCATGGAGGACCTGGAGCTCTACGAGCAGACGGTCACCCTCGATCCGGGCGACGTCCTCCTATGCGTCACGGACGGCGTCACCGAACGCCGCGAAGGCAGCCGCATGCTGGGCGACGACGGCCTCACCGACGTCCTCACCACCTGCACCGGCCTGACGGCGGGCGCGGTGGCGGCCCGCATCATGCGCGCGGTCGAACGCTTCGCATCCGACGCCCCGTCCGACGACATGGCCATCCTGGCAATGCGCGTGCCGGGCATCCACAAGGACTGAGCCAGGGCACTCGGAGGGCATGAGAAAGGCCCCGCCCAGTGGGCGGGGCCTTCTGTCTGGAGCCCCCAAACGGAATCGAACCGTTGACCTTCTCCTTACCATGGAGACGCTCTGCCGACTGAGCTATAGGGGCCTGTCACCTTTTGCGAAGTTTCCCTCGCGGCAACGGAATAGATCATACCCCGAACACACCCGTGCTCCCAAACTCGTCAGAAGGCGGGCTGGAGGAGTCCTCCGAGCGCATTGCAGGCCGACACGATCCGGTGCATGTCCCGCTTCGTCAGTGAGGCGTCGACAGGCAGAGCCAACGTTTCATCAGCGGCTCGCTCGGTCTCCGGCAGAGACACACACCTGCGGAACTCGGGCAGCCGATGCACGGGGGTCTTCACCGGCACCCGGCACTCAACTCCCCTGGCTCGCACGGCTCGAGCGAAGGCATCGCGATCCGGACGCCCGTTCCCAGGCACCCGCACGACATATTGTTGGTAGGTGTGCCCGTCGCCACCATCGGGCGTCTGCACACCCTTCAACTTCGCATCCAGATACGAGGCCCGCTGCCTGCGCTGAGCGATCTCGTCGTACGGAGCCTCGGACTCACCCTGCTCCAACACCAACAGCCCATGCCGCTGCCCGAGCTCGTGCAACCGCGCGATATCGGCCGACCGACCGAAGCGATGAACGGCGACGACAGCCGCCGTCCGCGGGGTGACGACCACGTCGACAGCCATGGCGTCCAGGCAGTACGTCACCGGATCTATGTCGGCGAACACCGGCAGCGCCCCGGCCAGGACCACAGCCTCGGCGACTTCGACGTTCCCGAAGGCCGGTACGACAACCTCGTCGCCGACTCCTATGCCGGCGGCCCTGAGCATTGCAGCAGTACCCATATGGGGGATGGTGGTTGCGGTACGTGAACTTCAGGTGACGCACAACAAAAAAGGGTTGGACCCGGAACCGAAGTTCCGGGTCCAACCCGTTAAAAGGAGTTCGGCGGCGTCCTACTCTCCCACAGGGTCCCCCCTGCAGTACCATCGGCGCTGTAAGGCTTAGCTTCCGGGTTCGGAATGTAACCGGGCGTTTCCCTCACGCTATAACCACCGAAACACTATGAAACTGTCCAGCCGCACCATGCCGTGACCGGACATGGGGCTGTTCGTGGTTTCAGAACCAACACAGTGGACGCGAGCAACTGAGGACAAGCCCTCGGCCTATTAGTACCGGTCACCTCCACACCTTGCGGTGCTTC
>NZ_JBQHCX010000016.1:0-260335 GCF_052068475.1 Streptomyces sp. SD31
GCTGTTGAGTTCTCAAGGAACGGACGCTTCCTTTGTACTCACCCTCTCGGGCTTTCCTCCGGGCGCTTCCCTTCGGTCTTGCGTTTCCGACTCTATCAGATCTTTTCTCGATCCGATTTCCTCGGTGCTTTCCAGGTTCTCGCTTTCGCGTTTCCCTTTCCGGCGGCTCCGACTTTATCAGAGATTCTGAGTCGGAATTCCCGCCCCCTTCGGGGACTGGTTCCGGCGCACGAGGTGGCCGGGTTCCCGTTCGGGCGGAGCCGTAAACGTACTGGAGCGGGGCGCCCCGATGCAAATCGAGGCGCCCCGCTCCGGGTTCAAACGGTCGTGCGTCCGACGGGCCGTCAGACCTCCACCACGACAGGGAGGATCATCGGCCTGCGTCGATACGTGTCCGAGACCCACTTGCCCAGGGTGCGGCGCACCAACTGCTGCAGCTGGTGGGGTTCGACCACACCGTCCTGCGCCGATCGCTCCAGCGTCTCCGTGATCTTCGGGATGACGTCCCCGAAGGCGGTGTCCTCGATGCCGGAGCCGCGGGCCTGAATGTGCGGGCCGCCGGTGATCTTGCCGGTGGAGGAGTCCATCACCACGAAGACCGAGATGATGCCCTCGTCGCCCAGGATCTTGCGGTCCTTGAGCGCCGGTTCGCCCACGTCGCCGACCGAGAGACCGTCGACGTACACGTAGCCCGCCTGCACCTTGCCGGAGATCTTCGCCTTGCCCTCGATGAGGTCGACGGCCACGCCGTCCTCGGCGATCACGATCCGGTCGTGCGGAACGCCGGTCAGGGCGCCCAGTTCGGCGTTGGCGCGCAGGTGGCGCCATTCGCCGTGCACGGGCATCAGGTTCTTCGGGCGGCAGATGTTGTAGAAGTACAGCAGCTCGCCGGCCGAGGCGTGGCCCGAGACGTGGACCTTGGCGTTGCCCTTGTGGACGACGTTCGCGCCCCAGCGGGTCAGGCCGTTGATGACCCGGTAGACCGCGTTCTCGTTACCGGGGATCAGGGAGGACGCCAGGATCACGGTGTCGCCATGGACGATCCGGATCTGGTGGTCCCTGTTCGCCATCCTCGACAGGGCTGCCATCGGCTCGCCCTGCGAGCCCGTGCAGACCAGCACGACCTCGCTGTCCGGGAGGTCGTCGAGCGTCTTGACGTCCACCACCAGGCCCGGGGGGACCTTCAGGTAGCCCAGGTCCCTGGCGATGCCCATGTTGCGGACCATCGAGCGGCCGACGAAGGCGACCCGGCGGCCGTACTCGTGGGCGGCGTCGAGGATCTGCTGGATGCGGTGGATGTGGCTGGCGAAGCTGGCCACGATGATCCGCTTGCGGGCGCCCGCGAAAACCTGTCGCAGGACGTTGGAGATGTCGCGCTCGGGCGGAACGAACCCCGGGACCTCGGCGTTCGTGGAGTCGGAGAGGAGGAGGTCGATGCCTTCCTCGCTCAGCCGTGCGAACGCGTGCAGGTCGGTCAGGCGGTTGTCCAGCGGGAGCTGGTCCATCTTGAAGTCGCCGGTGTGGACCACCATGCCGGCGGGTGTGCGGATGGCTACCGCCAGGGCGTCCGGGATGGAGTGGTTGACCGCGACGAACTCGCAGTCGAAGGGGCCGATGCGCTCGCGGTTCCCCTCCACCACCTCGAGGGTGTACGGGCGGATGCGGTGCTCCTGGAGCTTGGCCTCGATGAGGGCGAGGGTCAGCTTGGAGCCGATCAGCGGGATGTCCGGCTTCTCGCGGAGGAGGAAGGGGACGCCGCCGATGTGGTCCTCGTGGCCATGGGTGAGGACGATGCCCTCGATGTCGTCGAGGCGGTCCCGGATGGACGAGAAGTCCGGCAGGATCAGGTCGATTCCGGGTTGCTCCTCCTCTGGGAAGAGCACTCCGCAGTCGACGATCAACAGGCGACCGCCGTACTCGAAGACCGTCATGTTTCGGCCGATTTCGCCGAGGCCGCCGAGCGGGGTGACCCGCAGGCCGCCCGCGGGGAGCGGCGGGGGCGCGCTGAGTTCAGGATGCGGATGACTCAAAAGACTCTCCTCACCACGCGCGCCACGTACCGGTCGGGCACGTGGCGCGCGTGACGTTCGTGCAGAAGCAGTTGTCGTTGTGGGGTGCAGGCACCGGTGGCCCGCTTATTCAGTTGTGAAGTCTGGTGCGCGCCCCGGGCGCGCGAAGTCTGGTGCTAGAGCTGTACCCCGCCCGCAGCAAGATCGATCTTGAGCTGCTCGATCTCCTCGGGTGAGCACTCCGCCATGGGGGCGCGCAGCGGTCCGGCCGGCAGGCCCTGGAGGGCGAGCGCGGCCTTGGTGGTCATGACGCCCTGGGTGCGGAACATGCCGGTGTAGACCGGGAGCAGCTTCTGGTGGATCTCGGTGGCCTTCTGGACGTCGCCGGAGACGTATGCCTCGACGAGCGCGCGCAGGTCCGGGGTGACCACGTGGCCGACGACCGAGACGAAGCCGACCGCGCCCACGGAGAGCAGCGGCAGGTTCAGCATGTCGTCGCCGGAGTACCAGGCGAGGCCGGAGCGGGCGATGGCCCAGCTGGCGCGGCCGAGGTCGCCCTTGGCGTCCTTGTTGGCGACGATCCGCGGGTGCTCGGCGAGGCGGACGATCGTCTCGGTGTTGATCGGGACGCCGCTGCGGCCGGGGATGTCGTAGAGCATGACCGGCAGCTCGGTGACGTCGGCGATGGCCTTGAAGTGCCGGTACAGGCCCTCCTGAGGGGGCTTGTTGTAGTACGGCGTGACGACCAGGAGGCCGTGTGCGCCCACCTTCTCCGCTGTGCGGGCGAGCTCGAGGCTGTGGTGGGTGTCGTTGGTGCCGACGCCGGCCACGACGTGGGCTCGGTCGCCGACGGCCTCCAGTACCGCTCGTACGAGGTCCGATTTCTCCGCGTCGCTGGTGGTGGGCGACTCACCGGTGGTGCCGTTGATGATCAGGCCGTCGTTGCCTGCGTCCACCAGGTGCGTGGCGAGCCGCTGCGCGCCGTCGAGGTCGAGTGCGCCGTCCGCCGTGAAGGGCGTGATCATGGCGGTGAGGACCCGCCCGAAGGGGGTCTGCGGAGTGGAGGTCGGAGCCATGGGTTACACGCTACTCGTTGCGCACGGCCTGGTCTGCCCTCGGGGGGTTCGGAAAAGTCCGGACAAAGATGGAGCCCGGCACTGCCTGCTCGGGGGTTCAAGCAGTGCCGGGTCCGTTTGATCAGGCTAGATGAACTTCTCTAAATGCCGCAATACGGACACCTTGTGAGGCTGGGCCGTGCGGCCCTGCCCGGCCGGGGAACCTGGGTGCGTTACGGCGCCACACGACCGTTCGCATTGAAGGCGGCGTACGTCAGCGGCATGAGCTTGGCCCACTCCGCCTCCATCTTCTCGCCGACCATCTCGATCTCCCGCTGCGGGAAGGACGGGACCTTGGCCAGCTCGTGCTGGGTACGCAGACCGAGGAAGTGCATCAGGGAGCGGGCGTTGCACGTGGCGTACATCGAGGAGAACAGGCCGACCGGGAGGACAGCGCGGGCGACCTCGCGGGCGACGCCCTGCGCGAGCATCTCCTGGTACGTCTGGTACGCCTGGCGGTACGACTCCTCCATGGCGTGCTGCACGAACTCGTGCTGCTCGGGGGTGCCCTCGACGAACACGTACTTGCCGGGTCGGCCCTGCTGGACGAGCTTGCGCGAGGCGTCCGGCACGTAGAAGACCGGCTGCAGCTCCCTGTACCGGCCGGACTCCTCGTTGTACGACCAGCCGACGCGGTGCCGCATGAACTCGCGGAAGACGAAGATCGGGGCACTGATGAAGAACGTCATGGAGTTGTGCTCGAACGGGCTGCCGTGCCGGTCCCGCATGAGGTAGTTGATCAGGCCCTTCGACCGTTCCGGGTCCTTGTTCAACTCATCCAGGGACTGCTCCCCGACGGTCGACACCCGGGCCGCGAACAGCACGTCGGAGTCGGCCGCGCTGTGTTTGACCAGTTCGACGGTGACATCGCTGCGCAGATCGATCTTGAAATCGTCGTCGGGGGTGGGGGTCACGGTTCGGAGGGTCCTTCCCATCTCGTCTCTTGGCGACGCCACTCTACGGCCCACCAAACGGGACGTTCGCTGGCGGGACCGAAGGAAATCGGTGAAACCGGGCACCTTTTGGGGCACTCGCTCGTCTGTGTTGATGACAGTGATTCTTTCGATCCCGAGGGGAGACGCACCACCCATGTTCCGTCGGCGCGAGCCCGTCCCGTTCGCCTTTCTTGCCGAGGCCGACAGGTTCCGCAGTGATGTCACTCCCCCACCTCGTGAGCGGGCGTCCGCAGGTCAGATAGCCGGGCACTGGCTGCTGGGCCTCACCATCGTCGCCGCGCTGGTCGGCTCGCTGGTGGTCGGCATGCCGGCGCTGTCCACCGACACCGCCACGCCGACTCAGCAGTCACAGGCCTCCCAGGGGCGCTGACTCCTCCCCCACTGCCTGAATGGCGTGGGAGGTACCCCCATGGCCCCCCAAGGGTGGTGAGCAGGGACACCGGTCGATAACCTCACCGGGCACAGCCCAAGCATGGATTGAGTGAGGACCAGCCGTGCCCCTGCCCTTCCTGACGGCCGACCGCGCATTCGAGGCAGCCGATGACGTCGCGCTGCCCTTCGACGACCGTGACCGCTGGCGGCGTCCTTACCGTCCCGGGCCGTGCCGGGTGGGCGTTGCGGCGCTGTGGTTGCTGCTCGCCTCGTATGTGCTGTTCGCGGCCGTCATCATCGCCCTGACCGGGACGCTGACCGAGGCCGGTGTCGTCTTCGGTATCGCGCTGCTCGTCATCGCCGGTGCCCTGCGGCTGCTGCGGATGGGTGTGTGGGTGAGCGCGCACGGGCTGCGCCGGGTGGGCTTCCTCGTCACACGTACGGTGCCCTGGGAGCAGGTCGTCGCCGTGCGGACGGTGCAGCAGCCGGTGCGCTGGCTGGGGTTGCCGCGCACCGTGCAGGGGCAGGCGCTGATGCTCGTACGGCGGGATGGGGCGGCGGATGACATGCCGACGCTGATGACCACGCACAATGCGGACTTCCTGGGGCGGGTCGCGGCGTTCGACCGGGCCACCGACGCGGTCGAGGCGTGGGCTGCGGAGAACACGCGCGGCTGAGCCCGACAGGTACGCCGAAGGGGCCGGTCCGCGGTGAGTGCGGGCCGGCCCCTTCGGTGTACGGCTGAGGAGTCACCGCAGGGCTTGGGCGGCTGTCTCCGGGCTCAGGCCTCGACGGTCCTGCCGTCGTGCAGGGCGATGGCCCGTTGCATCGCCCTGCGGGCACGCGGGGTGTCGCGGGCGTCGTGGTAGGCGATGGCGAGGCGGAACCAGCTGCGCCAGTCCTCGGGGGCCGCCTCCGTCTCGGCCTTGCGCCGGGCGAAGACCTCGTCGGCCGAGTCGCGGTCGATACGGCCGCTGGGGGTGCGCTTCAGCTCGTCGACGGGCAGGCCGCCCTCGGCGTCGAGTTCGGCGGCCAGCGCGTTGGCCCTGCGGACGAACTGGGTGTTCTTCCACAGGAACCACACGCCGATCACCGGCAGGATCAGCACCGCCACGCCGAAGGTGACGGTGAGCACCGTGCCGGACTGGATGAGCATCACGCCGCGGCTGCCGACCAGGACGAAGTAGACGACCAGGACGGCGGCCGTTATGGCGTAGGAGAGTTTCGCGCGCATCGGTGAGTCTCGTGTCAGCCGAGGTCCAGGAAGTGCTCCAGGCCGAAGGTCAGGCCCGGAGTGGTGACCACGCGGCGCGCGCCGAGCAGGATGCCCGGCATGAAGCTGCTGTGGTGGAGGGAGTCATGGCGGACCGTGAGGGTCTCGCCCTCGCCGCCGAGGAGGACCTCCTGGTGGGCCAGGAGGCCACGCAGGCGGACGGCGTGCACCGGGATCCCGTCGACGCTGGCGCCGCGCGCGCCGTCGAGGGCGGTCTCCGTGGCGTCCGGCGCGGGGGCCGTGCCGGCGGCGCGGCGGGCCTCCGCGATGAGCTGGGCGGTGCGGGTGGCGGTGCCGGACGGGGCGTCCACCTTCTTCGGGTGGTGCAGCTCGACCACCTCGACCGACTCGAAGTAGGGCGCGGCGATCTGCGCGAACTTCATCGTCAGGACGGCCCCGATGGAGAAGTTCGGCGCGATGAGCACACCGGTCTGCGGGGACTCGGCCAGCCAGCCCTTCAGCTGCGCGAGGCGCTCGTCGGTCCAGCCCGTCGTACCGACGACGGCGTGAATGCCGTGGCCCACGCAGTAGTCGAGGTTGGCCATCACCGAGTCCGGCGTGGTCAGTTCGACGGCGACCTGGGCGCCCGTCTCCGCCAGGGTCTCCAGCTTGTCGCCCCGGCTCAGGGCGGCGACCAGCTCCATGTCCTCGGCGGCCTCGATCGCCCGTACGGCCTCGGAGCCGATGCGGCCCTTGGCACCGAGGACCGCCACGCGCAGCTTGCTCATCTCTTGTGCTTCCTTCACCAGGGGATGGTCAGGCGACCGCGTCGTGCAGCCGGGACGCCTGCTTGTCCTTCAGCGGGCCGATGACCGACAGCGAGGGCCGCTGTCCCAGGATCTCGCGGGCGACCGAGCGGACGTCGTCCGGGGTCACGTCCGCTATCCGGGCCAGCATGTCGTCGACGGACATCTGCTCGCCCCAGCACAGCTCGCTCTTGCCGATGCGGTTCATCAGCGCGCCGGTGTCCTCCAGTCCGAGGACCGTGGAGCCGCGGAGCTGGCCGATGGCGCGGCCGATCTCGTCGTCGGACAGGCCGTGCTCGGCGACGTGGTCGAGTTCGTCGCGGCAGATCTTCAGCACGTCGTGGACCTGCGAGGGCCTGCAGCCCGCGTACACGCCGAACAGGCCGCAGTCGGCGAAACCGGAGGTGTACGAGTACACGCTGTAGGCCAGGCCGCGCTTCTCGCGGACCTCCTGGAACAGGCGGGAGGACATACCGCCGCCCAGCGCCGTGTTCAGGACGCCCAGGGCCCAGCGGCGCTCGTCCGTGCGGGACAGGCCGGGCATGCCGAGGACGACATGGGCCTGCTCGGTCTTGCGGCCGATGAGCTCGACGCGGCCCGCGGTGCGCAGGGCGCGGCGGCCCTCGCGCGGGCCGATGGGCGTGGCGTCCAGGTTCTTGAGGGCGCCCGCCTTCTCGAAGGCCGCGCGGACCTGTCGTACGACCTTGTTGTGGTCGATGTTGCCCGCGGCCGCCACGACCAGGTGGGTGGGGTCGTAGTGCTTTTTGTAGAAGCGGCGGATGCGGTCGGCGGTGAGGGCGTTGACCGTGTCGACCGTGCCGAGGACCGGGCGGCCGAGGGGGTTGTCGCCGAACATGGTGTGTGCGAACAGGTCGTGCACACAGTCGCCCGGGTCGTCCTCGGTCATGGCGATCTCTTCGAGGATGGCGCCCCGCTCGACGTTGACGTCCTCTTCGAGGATGAGGGAGCCCGTCAGCATGTCGCAGACGACGTCGATCGCGAGCGGCAGGTCGGCGTCGAGCACGCGCGCGTAGTAGCACGTGTACTCCTTCGCCGTGAACGCGTTCATCTCGCCGCCGACGGCGTCGATGGCGGAGGAGATGTCGAGGGCGGACCTGCGGGCGGTGCCCTTGAAGAGCAGGTGCTCCAGGTAGTGCGTGGCGCCGTTCAGAGCCGGGGTCTCGTCGCGGGAGCCGACGTGCGCCCAGATGCCGAAGGTCGCGGAGCGGACCGAGGGCAGGGTCTCGGTGACGATGCGCAGGCCGCCCGGGAGGGTCGTCTTGCGGACCGTGCCGATGCCGTTGATGCCCTTGATGAGAGTTTGGGTACGGGCGACGGCCCGCGCCTCCGAAGAGGTGCGGGCCGTCGCCGTGGAGCTACTCGACGTCACTTGTCGGTGTCGTCCTTGTCCTCGGAAGCGTCCTCTTCACCCTCGATCACGGGGATCAGGGAGAGCTTGCCGCGGGAGTCGATCTCGGCGATCTCGACCTGGACCTTGGCGCCCACGCCGAGCACGTCTTCGACGTTCTCCACGCGCTTGCCGCCGGCCAGCTTGCGGATCTGCGAGATGTGCAGCAGACCGTCCTTGCCCGGGAGCAGCGAGACGAACGCACCGAAGGTGGTCGTCTTCACGACCGTGCCCAGGTAGCGCTCGCCGACCTCCGGCATCGTCGGGTTGGCGATCGAGTTGATCGTGGTGCGGGCGGCCTCGGCGGCCGGGCCGTCGGAGGCACCGATGTAGATGGTGCCGTCGTCCTCGATCGTGATCTCGGCGCCGGTGTCCTCCTGGATCTGGTTGATCATCTTGCCCTTGGGGCCGATGACCTCACCGATCTTGTCGACCGGGATCTTCACGGTGATGATCCGCGGCGCGTTCGGGGACATCTCGTCCGGCGTGTCGATCGCTTCCATCATCACGTCGAGGATGTGGAGGCGGGCGTCACGGGCCTGCTTCAGGGCGGCGGCCAGGACGGAGGCCGGGATGCCGTCCAGCTTGGTGTCGAGCTGGAGGGCGGTCACGAACTCCTTGGTGCCGGCGACCTTGAAGTCCATGTCGCCGAAGGCGTCCTCCGCACCGAGGATGTCGGTGAGGGTGACGTAGTGCGTCTCGCCCTCGATCTCCTGGGAGATCAGGCCCATGGCGATACCGGCGACGGGGGCCTTCAGCGGCACACCGGCGTTCAGCAGCGACATGGTGGAGGCGCAGACCGAGCCCATGGACGTCGAGCCGTTGGAGCTCAGCGCCTCGGAGACCTGGCGGATCGCGTAGGGGAACTCCTCGCGCGTCGGCAGGACCGGCACGAGGGCGCGCTCGGCGAGGGCGCCGTGGCCGATCTCGCGGCGCTTCGGGGAGCCGACGCGGCCGGTCTCGCCGGTGGAGTACGGCGGGAAGTTGTAGTTGTGCATGTAGCGCTTGCGGGTCACCGGGGAGAGGGTGTCCAGCTGCTGCTCCATGCGGAGCATGTTGAGGGTGGTGACGCCCAGGATCTGGGTCTCGCCACGCTCGAACACCGCGGAACCGTGCACGCGCGGGATGGCCTCGACCTCGGCGGCGAGCGTGCGGATGTCCGTCACGCCACGGCCGTCGATGCGCTTCTTCTCCTTGATGACGCGCTCACGGACCAGGGTCTTGGTCAGCGAGCGGTACGCGGCGGAGATCTCCTTCTCGCGGCCCTCGAACTCCGGCAGGAGCTTCTCGGCGGCGAGCGCCTTGACGCGGTCCAGCTCGGACTCGCGCTCCTGCTTGCCGGCGATGGTCAGCGCGGAGGCGAGCTCCGGCTTGACGGCGGCGGTGAGGGCCTCGAGGACGTCGTCCTGGTAGTCCAGGAAGATCGGGAACTCGCCGGTCGGCTTGGCGGCCTTCGCGGCGAGGTCGGCCTGGGCCTTGCACAGGACCTTGATGAAGGGCTTCGCGGCCTCGAGACCGGCGGCGACGACCTCCTCGGTCGGGGCCTCGGCGCCGCCCTTGACCAGCTGGATGGTCTTCTCGGTGGCCTCGGCCTCGACCATCATGATCGCGACGTCGCCGTCCTCCAGGGTGCGGCCCGCGACGACCATGTCGAAGACGGCATCCTCGAGCTCGGTGTGCGTCGGGAAGGCCACCCACTGGCCGTTGATCAGCGCGACGCGGACGCCGCCGATCGGGCCGGAGAAGGGCAGACCGGCCAGCTGCGTGGACGCGGAGGCGGCGTTGATCGCCACGACGTCGTACAGGTGGTCGGGGTTGAGCGCCATGATGGTGGCGACGACCTGGATCTCGTTGCGCAGGCCCTTCTTGAAGGACGGGCGCAGCGGGCGGTCGATGAGGCGGCAGGTGAGGATGGCGTCCTCGGAGGGGCGGCCCTCACGGCGGAAGAAGCTGCCGGGGATCTTGCCGGCGGCGTACATCCGCTCCTCGACGTCCACCGTCAGGGGGAAGAAGTCGAGCTGGTCCTTGGGGTTCTTGGAGGCGGTGGTGGCCGACAGCACCATGGTGTCGTCGTCCAGGTACGCCACGGCGGAGCCGGCGGCCTGCTTGGCCAGGCGGCCCGTCTCGAAGCGGATGGTGCGGGTGCCGAAGGAGCCGTTGTCGATGACGGCCTCGGCGTAGTGGGTCTCGTTCTCCACTAGCGTTTTCTCCGTTACTTGTCGTCTTTTGTCCCGTCGCTGCCCGTGTGGCAGGGGGACGGTGGCGGAGAAGCGCTCCGTGCGGTGCGGGCCGGTCTTCGATCGAAGCACCCGGGGCTCACTTCCCCCGGGGGCCACTACCGAGGACCGGCGGCGGCTAGGCGCGCTTCTCCTCTTCTTGTCGTGCTGTGTCGTCCGTATTGCGTTGTGCTACCACACTACAAAGCGTGTGTGACACTCCGCATGTTTCCGCACGCACGGTTGACGTTCCGCACGTACAGCAAAGGGAGCGGCTCCCGATCTCTCCGGGAACCGCTCCCCTCACGGCGTCTTACTTGGCGCCCGCCGCACCACGGCGGATGCCGAGGCGGTCGACCAGCGTACGGAAGCGCTGGATGTCCTTCTTCGCCAGGTACTGGAGAAGGCGGCGACGCTGACCGACCAGGATCAGCAGACCACGACGGGAGTGGTGGTCGTGCTTGTGGGTCTTGAGGTGCTCGGTCAGGTCCGAGATCCGGCGCGAAAGCATGGCGACCTGGACCTCGGGAGAGCCGGTGTCGCCTTCCTTCTGACCGAACTCGGTGATGATCTGCTTCTTCGTAGCGGCGTCGAGCGGCACGCGTACTCCTCGTAGTCTTTGAGTGGCCACCGAGTGCCCCCGGTCTTTGTCTCGGGGGAGCTTCCGTTACTCGGGAGGCGGGGATCCGCTGGGCGCGTCCCCCAGGCGAACCCGGAGGCGCGTACACAAACGGCCGTCACACAGCGTACCAGCACGCAGGCGCGCCCTTGACAGGCGGTCCCCGGCGGCGCCGCGCCGGTCAGAGACCGCCGCGGACCTTGGCGTAGATGTCGAGGACGGCCAGGCAGATCGGGACCAGGGACAGCAGCACCAGCGAGTCGGCGAGGTCGAGCATGCGGCCCCAGAAGGGGGAGAGCCCCTTCTTCGGCACGATCAGGGCGATCGCGATCAGGAGCAGCACGCCGACGCCGACCGAGGCGCCGAGCCACAGGGTCCGTACGTTGACCGGGCCGGAGTTGTTCCGGAGCAGTTCCATGATGATGTCGGCCGGGGGCGAGATCGCGAGGCCGAGGACCAGCAGGGCGAGGGTGACGACACCGGCCACGAACAGGCAGGTCACCTGGGCGGTGTAGCGGAACAGGCGGGCCCGCAGCATCGCGGCGAGGCCGGTGCACAGAGCCAGCAGCTGGGCCCAGCCGCTGCTGCTGAAGCCGAGCACCGCGCCGCCCGCGCCGATGATGACGGCGGCGCAGCCACCGACCAGGCCGAGCAGCAGTTCGTGGCCGCGGCTGGTCTGGGCGACGATGCGCTGGACGTCGACGGCCTCGAGGTCGCCCTCATTGCCCTCGCGACGGGCACGGGCCAGGTCCTCGGGGTTGCGGAAGCCGATCGGCAGCTTGGCGAAGCGGGCCGACCAGCCGGGCAGGAAGCCGACGACCGCGAGAGCGACGACCGAGGTACCGGCGGCGATCTCGCGCGGCTGCGCCTCGGTGAGCACCCCGCAGAACACGGCGAGCGTGCCGATCGCGGAGGCCAGTGCGGCGGCCACGAACGGGGCGTCGCCCTGCGGCAGCAGCATGATCAGTACGACGGAGAAGAGCAGTACGGCAACGCAGCCGACGAGGAACTGGATCCGGCCGGGGCCTTCGCCCGGGTCCTGGGCGATGGCGCCGGAACCCGCGATGAGCGCGTGCGGCAGCGCCGAGATGCCGAGCGCGACGGCGGAGCCGCGGTCGTCGTACACCCGGGCCCGTACGCCGGCGAGTGCCGTCAGGGCGAGCGCGGTCACGCCGGCGAGGATGCCCTGGAGGCCGTGCATGTCGTGCCGGATCGGGTCCGCGAACCAGAAGACGAAGCCGAGCATGATCAGCAGCAGCGACCCCGCGACGAGGCCGGCGACCCGCATCAGGTTGTCGTTCCAGCTGCGCATGTCCTGCTTGACCGCGGCGGCGATCGCGTCCACCACGTCGTCGTGGACGGCCGGTGGCAGCGAATCGGCGAAGGTGCGCAGCAGCAGCACCTCGCCGTCCCTGACGCGGTGCTCGAGCAACGAACGGCTCGCGTCGAGCACTTGGCCCTCGCGGGTCACAAGGTGATAACCGGCGGGGCTGGCGTCCGACTGGACCAGGCCCGAGAGCCTGATGATCTCGGGAAAGAGGTCCTGGATCGGCAGGTCCTCCGGCAGCGCGACATCTACACGGCTGTCCGGTGCTGCGATGGTGATTCGGCAGAAACCTGTCGAAGTCCCCGTGCTCACCTGGTGTTCCCCCTGCTAGACAAGGCTTCCTCACGCCGCTCGTACGACGCGGAGCGCCACCATATCCGTTGCCGTACCGGCCACAGGACCTACCTCCCCCATTCCTCCCAGGACCTGCGCCGCATCTCCATCCGCCTGCCTCACTCGGGCACTGAGCGCATCAGTAGGATCGACGCCTACGCGAACGACGCCTACGCGAACGAGAACACGTCGCGGTACACGGGGGCGTCGGTGCCAGGACGTATCACGTATCAATCGCGAAGGATGAGTGCATCGGTGAGCGTCGTCATCATCAAACGACCACCGCGGACAGTGCCACCGGCCGTCCCGGACGGCGAGGTCAAACTCGAGACGCCGCCCGAGATTCCGCGCGAGGGCGACGACAGCATGCTGATGAACATGCTGCCCATGATGGGCATGCTTGGTTCCGTCGCCTTCTTCTTCACAGCCGGCCAGTCCTACATGAAGGTCGTCGGCGGGCTCATGCTCGCCTCGACCCTGGCCATGATGATCGCCCAGTTCGCCAAGGCCCGCCAGGGGCCCGGCGCCGGCATGGCCCAGGACCGGCGGGACTACTTCCGCTATCTCGAGCAGGTCCGCAAGGACGTGCACAAGACCGCTGAACTGCAGCGGCGCAGCCAGCTGTTCCAGCATCCCGACCCGGAGCAGCTCTGGGCGGTGGCGGCCGACAGCAAGCGGCTGTGGGAGCGGCGCCCGGTCGACGCGGACTTCGCCTCCGTACGGATCGGCCGCGGCACCCAGCAGCTGAACACTCCGCTCGTCGCGCCGGAGACGGCTCCCAAGGACGAGTTGGAGCCGCTGACCGCGGCGGCCATGAAGGCCTTCCTCGACGCGCACGGCAGCCTGCACGACCTGCCCGTCTCCATCTCGCTGCGTGCCTTCTACCACGTGACGATCTGTGGAGAGACCGACACGGTCTACGGCAACGCCCGCGCGACCCTGTCCCAGCTGGCGACGCTGCACTCGCCCGAGGACCTGATGATCGCCGTGGTGGCACATCCCTCCGCGGCGACGGACTGGGACTGGATCAAGTGGCTGCCGCACAGCCAGCACCCGAAGGCGAAGGACGGGGCGGGCTCGGCCCGGCTCCTCTTCGACGACCTCGGCGAGCTGGAGGAGGCGCTCGCGGACCAGTTGGACGACCGCCCCCGCTGGAACCGTGAGGCGACCCCCGTCTACGACCAGCCGCACCTGATCGTGGTGCTCGACGGCGGCACCGTGCCACCGGACTCCGAACTCGCCGGCGCCGAAGGCCTCCAGGGCGTCACCTTCCTGGAGATCGCCCCCGGCGAACTGGAGGAGGAGCTGCGCGCCGGTCTGACGGCCTATGTGAAGCCTGACCGGATGCGGCTGTTCGTCGGCCACGAGTCGGCGTACACCGGCAAGCCCGACGTGCTCAACCCGGCGCAGGCCGAGTCCCTGGCGCGGCAGTTGGCCCCGTTCCGGGTCGGCTCGGCGGAGGAGGGTGAACCCCTCCTGTCCAACCTGGACTTCACCGACCTCATGGGCATCGGCGACGCGGGGACGGTCGATGTCTCCCGCACCTGGCGTCCGCGCACGCTGCACGAGCGGCTGCGGGTGCCTATCGGCGTCGGCGAGAACGGCGAGCCGGTCATGCTGGACCTCAAGGAGGCCTCGCAGGAGGGCATGGGCCCGCACGGTCTGTGCGTCGGCGCCACCGGTTCCGGTAAGTCCGAGGTGCTGCGTACGCTGGTGCTCGGTCTCGCGGTGACGCACTCCTCGGAGACGCTGAACTTCATCCTCGCGGACTTCAAGGGTGGTGCGACCTTCGCCGGCATGGCGGACATGCCGCACACCGCGGCCGTCATCACCAACCTCGCCGACGACCTCACCCTCGTCGACCGCATGCGCGACTCGATCATGGGTGAGACGCAGCGCCGCCAGGAGCTGCTGCGCTCGGCCGGCAACTACGCCAACCTGCACGACTACGAGAAGGCCCGGGCCGCGGGCGCCGCGCTGGAGCCGATGGCCTCGCTGGTGATCGTGCTCGACGAGTTCTCCGAACTCCTCACGGCCAAGCCGGACTTCATCGACATGTTCATCCAGATCGGCCGTATCGGCCGATCGCTCGGCATCCACCTGCTGCTGGCCTCGCAGCGCCTCGAAGAGGGCAAGCTGCGCGGCCTGGACACCTACCTGTCGTACCGGATCGGTCTGCGTACGTTCTCCGCCGCCGAGTCCCGTACGGCGATCGGTGTCCCGGACGCCTATCACCTGCCGTCGATCCCCGGCTCCGGCTATCTGCGGTACGACACCGACACCATGGTCCGCTTCAAGGCGGCGTACGTGTCGGGGCCGTACCACGGCGAAGGCCCGTCCCGGGTGCACCGCTCCACTCAGCTGCGGCCCGCGCTGTTCTCGGCGGAGCACGTGGCGCTGCCCCCGCAGCCGGTGATCGAGGAGCCGGAGCCCGACAACCGGGTGGACGACGCGCTCGCCGACACCGTCCTGGACGTGCTCGTCGGCCGCATGATCAACCAGGGCCCGCCCGCCCACCAGGTGTGGCTGCCCCCGCTGGACGAGGCGCCCTCGCTGGAGCAGCTCCTCCCCCAGCTCGCCGTCAGCCCGGAGCGCGGTCTCACCGCGCCCGACTACACGGCGCTCGGCCGGCTCAACGTGCCGGTCGGTCTGGTGGACAAGCCGTTCGAGCAGCGGCGTGACGTGCTGTACCGGGACTTCTCGGGCGGTGCGGGTCACGGTCTGTTCGTCGGTGGTCCGCAGTCCGGCAAGTCGACGCTGCTGCGCTCGCTCATCTCGTCGTTCGCCCTCACCCACACGCCGTCCGAAGTGCAGTTCTACTGCCTGGACTTCGGTGGTGGCGGTCTGATCTCGATGGAGGAGCTGGCGCACGTCGGCGGGGTCGCCAACCGTCTCGACGCCGAGAAGGTGCGTCGCACGGTCAGCGAGGTCGAGGGGATCCTCAACGCGCGCGAGGAGTACTTCCGCGCGAACAACGTCGACTCGATCCAGACCTACCGTCAGCGCCGGAACGCGGGGCAGCTGCCCGACCAGCCCTGGGGTGACGTCTTCCTCGTCATCGACGGCTGGGCCACGTTCAAAACGGACTACGAGATGCTCGAGGCCACCGTCACCGAGATCGCCACGCGTGGCCTCGGCTTCGGTGTGCACGTGATCCTGACGGCGAGCCGCTACACCGAAGTGCGGCCCGCGCTCAAGGACATGCTGCAGAACCGCATCGAGCTCAGGCTCGGTGACCCGACGGAGTCGGAGATCGACCGCAAGGTCGCTCAGAACGTGCCCGCCACCGTCCCGGGCCGTGGTCTGACCCAGGACAAGCTGCACTTCATGGCGGCGCTGCCCCGCGTGGACGGCTCCTCGGAGACGGAGGACCTGTCCGAGGCGCAGTCGATCCTCATCCGCGGCATCAACGACAACTGGCAGGGCAACCACGCTCCCGCCGTACGACTGCTGCCCACCATGCTGCCGTCGGACCGGCTGCCCAAGGGCTTCGAGCACCCCGACCGCGGTGTCGCCATCGGCATCGACGAGTCGTCGCTCTCGCCGGTCTTCGTCGACTTCGAGACGGACCCGCACTTCATCGTGTTCGGTGAGAGCGAGTCCGGTAAGTCCGCGATGCTGCGGCTGCTCATCAAGCAGATCTGTGAGCGGTACACGCCGGACCAGGCGAAGATCGTCATGGGTGACTACCGGCGCGCCCACCTGGAGGGCGTCCCGGAGACGCACCTGTCGCGCTACTGCGCCTCGGCGCCGGCCCTGTCGGAGACGCTGGAGGGCCTGGCCGGCTCGCTCAGCCGCCGTATGCCGGGCCCGGACGTGACACCCGAGCAGCTGCGCAACCGCAGCTGGTACAGCAGCCCGGACGCGTTCGTCATCATCGACGACTACGACCTGGTGGCGACCGGCGTGAACCCGCTGGCCCCGCTCCTGGAGTACCTGCCGTTCGCCCGTGACGTCGGCCTGCGCATCATCATCGCGCGCGCCTCGGGCGGTGCCAGCCGGTCGCTGTACGAGCCGGTGATGCAGCGCCTGCGCGAGCTCGGCGCCCAGGGCATCGTGCTCTCCGGCGACCGCGCGGAGGGCGCGCTGCTGGGCAACATCACGGCGACCCAACTGCCGCCCGGCCGTGGGTACTTCCACACGCGCCGCCGCGGTGGGCAGCTGATTCAGACGGGGTGGCTGCCGACTCGGTTCTGAGCGGCGGCGGCTCGACGATCGGTCCGGCCGGAGGGGCGGTACCCGCTTGGGTGCCGCCCCTCTTCGTTGTCCGCGGGGCCGGGTGCCCGTGGGGACTGGGTATCGTCCGGGCGCCGCCGTTAAGGTGGAGTCGCGACAGAAATGACGAGCCACGGGGGGCAGTTGTGCCGTCGGACTACATGGACTCCGATCCTGAGGTACTGAAGACCGAGGGATTCCACCTGTTCAACACGGGCGTGGAGTTCGCCAAGGCCGTGAAGACGCTCACGACCGGGCTGGGCGCCCTCGAGAAGGGCGACACCCCGCCGTGGGGTGACGACGACATCGGCGAGAAGTTCGGAGTCGTCTACGAGGGTTTGCGCGACGGCATGTACGACTCGATGGGCAGCCTGGCGGAGCGGATCGCCGGGATGGGGGCCGCCTTGGCCAAGATGGGCGTCGCCCACGAGCAGAACGAGGCCGCACAGGACGCCATCTGGAAGGACACGATGGCCCAGTACGACGGCCAGGTGAAGATGCCGCCCGGGGTCGCGTACGGCGAGATCCACACCCGGCCCGCGACCTGAGGCCTGCCGCCTGAGCCGGTCACCTGAGCCGGTCACCTGAGCCGGCCACCTGATCCGCAACGCACCTGTGGCGGTCCACCCGCGCCAGTAGGGTGAGACACACACTTCGTTCGCACGTCAGGAAGAGGCCCAGCAGCATGACCGAGGCACGGGACAACGAGGTCGCGACTCAGGCCGAGGACATCAAGGCGCGTAAGGAACGGGAGCGGGACGAGCTCTACGCCCTCGACATCTCGGGAGTCGAGTGGCACTGCGCGCCCGGTACCGAGGAGCACGAGGAGCGCGTCGAGATCGCGTACCTGCCCGAGGGGGCGGTGGCCATGCGGTCGTCCCTGGACCCCGCCACCGTGCTGCGGTACACCGAGGCGGAGTGGCGGGCGTTCGTACTCGGGGCGCGGGACGGGGAGTTCGACCTGGAGCCGACGCCGCGCAATGGTGGGGTGGTGGCGGAGTAGGTCGGCTTCGGGGGTCGCCTTCGGCGTTCGCAAAGGGGTCGTCCACTCGCCCCCGGGCCCGGCTCGGCGCCTAAGATCAGGGTCGTACGCGAAGGCGTCCGCGACAGCGGAGGACGGGGACCCATGACCGGCTCGACCGAGGACTACGCACCGCACCCCCACATAGGCGGCCGGGCCGCCGCACTGCGTGCGCTCACCGCTTGGCGCGGGGCCGCGCCCGGCGCTCCGCGCGTGGTGGTGGTCACCGGCGGCTCCGGCAGCGGGCGTTCGCGGTTGCTCACCGGCTTCCTGATGCTGTGTGAGCCGGAGTACCGCAAGCAGCTGCCGCTGGACGAGATGGACCCGTCGACGGTGCCGCCGGAGCTGCCGGCCCCGGCGGTACCGGCCCCTGAGGGATTGACCGCGGCCCAGGTCCTGTGGCTGCTCGCCGACCACTACGAACTCGACGCCACCAGCACCCGGGGGGTGTACGCCGAGCTGGCCGCACTCGACGAACCGGTGACCGTCGTCGTACCGGACGTCGACCGCGCCGGTCCGGTACGGGCAGCGGGCGAGCCCGCACGGCTCGTACGGGAGGTGCTCGTCCCCCTGGCCGTCACGGAGACGGTCCGGCTGCTGGCCGAGGTGCCGCGCCCGCTGGTCGCCGAGTTGGCCGAGGGTCTGCCGTCGGGCACCGTGCAGATCATCGATCTCGACGAGCCGGAGTGGGCCGACCCCGAGGGTCTGGTGCTGCACGCGCAGGCGGCGCTGAACCCGGAGTTCGGGGCGCCCGAGCTGCCGTTCACCGTGGATCCCGCCGCCCGCCTCGCTCTGGGAGCGGCCATCGGTCGCCGGGCCGGGACCAGTCCGCTGGTCGTCCAACTCGCCGTCAACTGCATCCTGATGGCTCCGGAGGGCTTCGACCCGGCCGACGAGAGGCACTTGCCGACCTCTATCGGGGAGGCGCTGGACCTGCATGCCGAGCGACTCGGCGCCGACCCGCGGACGCTGCGGTCCCTGCTGGCGCCGCTTGCCCTGGCCGAGGCCGACGGCATACCGGTCCAGCTGTGGGCGCGGCTGGCGAGCGCGGTCGCCGGGCAGGACATGAGCCAGGCCATCGCGGGCGGGATGCTGCTCGCCGGGCCCTTCGTGCAGCCCGAGGAGCAGGAAGCGGAACCGGAAGGGGGCGCGGCAGAGGGCGAGCAGGGGGAAGGCGGGCGCACGCTGCTGCGGCTGCTGCACCCGGCCCTCGGTGATGAGATCCGCGCCGGTCTGCCGAACGTCGCCGCTGCTCAGACCCAGATCGCGATGGCCCTGCTGGAGGCTGTGCCGGAGCAGGACTGGAGCAAGGCCGACCCCTACGTACGCGACCACATCGCCGGCCACACCCTGGAAGCCGGACTGCTGCCCCAACTCCTCACGGATCCCGCGCTGTTCGTCCACGCCGACCCGGTGCCCCTGCGCGCCGCCATCGAGGCCGTACCGGCTGAGAAACTCGGCGCACCGGCCCGTACGTACCTGCGTACGGCACCCCTGCTGACCCGCACCCAGGCGCCCACCAGACTGCGTGCCGCCCTGCTGGAGACCGCGTTCGTCGAGGACGGCCTGCCGGAGTACGCCGAGGCGATTCACCAGCGACTCGGCCTGGATCTGCCCTGGCAGACCCTGTGGAGCCTGTCCGTGCCCGGCGTCAGCGCCGTGACCGTCGGCAGCCTGCCTCACCCCGAGGGACCTGCCACCCCGGTCGCCGTGCTGGTCGTACCCGCGGGCACACCTGGCGCACGGCCGGTCGGTGCGCCCGGCGAGGAGTCCGGTTCCGCGGTGCTCGTCCGTGGCCTCGTACAGCCTGATGACCTCGGCGACGCCGATCCCGAGCAGGTTCTTCGCCCCACGGAGGAGGAACGTGCCGCCGCCCCGCTGGGCCTGAGCCGCGGCGCCGACTACCTGCGTGTCTGGGACCGGGCGGATCAGGAGGTCGTGGCCGCGCTGATCTCCGACACACCCTTCACCGCGGTCGACCTGTCCCCCGACGGCATCCTCCTCCTCGCCACCGAGCGCGGGGCGAAGGCCCTCCGCATTCGCGCGGCGGGCGCGGGGATAGCCTCGTAGACACGTGCGAGACCCTCGTGAGCCTCGTAGAGGCCGCGACGCGGGGCCCCGTCCCTCCCGGTCGCCCGCACCAGCCGCCTCACCCGCAACCGACCCACTTCGAAGGAGCCTCCCCGTGACCAGCCAGGAGCAGGCGCTCGCCATCGCCGACCGTTGGCTCAACCCGGAAGGCTCCGCGGAGCCACGCCGCGAGGTCCGGATGCAGGAGTTCGACCTGGGCTGGGTCGTGTGGGCGGCGCCTGCGGAGCCCGAGCGTGACCCGGTCACCGGGGAGCGGCGGCCGCCCGCCGAGATCGGCAACGCGTGCGGGGTCGTGGACCGCCGTACCGGCGAGCTGACGGTGTGGCCCTCGGTGCCGGTCGACGAGGTCGTCCAGATGTACCGGCAGAAGCACGGCGGCGCGGCACAGGGCGCGGGGTCGCCGGAAGGTGCCCGTCCGGTCACCGGGCCGGGCAACACCGCAGTCTTCACGTACGTCGACCCGGCGAACGGCGAGGAGACCACCCTCTTCCGCACCTCCGCTCCGGGCCTGTCTCCCGCCGAGTACCAGGCGTGGATGGAGCTGCGGCGGATGAACGTGCCCGCCGACAATGTCGTGGCCGTCCACACCGACCTGCGCCCCAGCCTGCTCCCCGGCGGTTACACGGCCGAGCTCCTCAACTCCTTCCCCAACGCCCAGCTGTCCTGCTCGCAGACCTACGGGGCCCGTCCCGAGGCGCGTGCGGAGGGCATCGCGGCGCTGGTCGAGCAGGTCGAGACCATGCACCGGATGGCCGGCCAGCAGCCGCCGCCCCGCCCGCACCGCCTGCCGGTTCCCGCGCAGGTGACGCCCGCGGAGCCGATGCGTGACGTGGCCCTGGGCCGCCATCTCGTCGAGGTCTTCGGCGAGGACGGCGTACGACGTCACGACGCCGACGACGTGGCCGAGAGCCAGTTGCCCGAGGCCGCGAAGTCGTCGCTCACCTGGGCAGGGCTCCCCGCCGACCTCCCGCTCTTCTTCACCGCAGACCGGCCCGACGCGCCTCCGGCCGGCGGCCTGTTCACCGACGTCGCCACGAATCTGCGCGAGCGGCGCAGCCCGGCCGGTGAGGAGAAGATCGGCGCCCTGTCATACCTGACCCGGATCGGCTTCGACGGTGTCGCGGTCGTCGCGGTGCAGTGCCTGCCGGGGACGGGGCAGCCGGACGGCCTCGGTGCCGTGTGGGCGGTGGATCCGGTCACCGCCGCGGCTCGCTACGTCAACGTCTCGGTCGCCGCGTTCGCCCGCTCCCTGGCTCTGCTCGCCACCGCACGGCAGCGGATGCAGGGGCTGGATCCGGTCGCGGCCGGTGCGGAAGTGGCCGCGTTGCAGGAGCAGTTGGCGGCTGTGGACGCGTCTGCGCTGGGGAACGTCGAGACGTGGTGGTCGCTGGTGGTCGAGCAGATGTGGCACGGATTGTTCTGACCGGTCGCCGCCCGGCCCTCTTTGCCTCTCACCACCGAGACAACCAAACGACAGAGGCGACAGAGACGACCAGGAGAGCGACCCGTGACTTCGGACACCCCGGCCACACCGCCCGCCACCTCCGAGCAGGCCCTCGACATCGTGCGCAGCCGCTATGCGCAGCCCAAGCTGCCGGACGGCACCCCTGCCGAGCTGCGCGTCGAGGAGTTTGACATCGGATACCTGGTGTACGCGGTGTTCCCGCCTGTCACGGACACCGCCGGGCGGCCGCAGCCCGCTCCGCCCGGCGGCAGCAAGATCGTGGTCTCCAAGGAGAACGGGGAGACCGTCACCGTCCCCAACCATCCGACTGAAGCTGCCATCGCGCTGTACCGGAAGCAGCGCCAGGGGTAACTCGTACGGCGCCGTTCATAACTCGTACGGCGCGGGTCACAACTCATACGGCCTCCGCGTGATCAATACAGCGAGAACCCTCCGCTGTGCCGCCCCTGGTTCTTCTTCCCGGACTGCGAGCCCTCGCCCTCCGACCGCCTCGGCTCGGACGACCCGGAGGACGGGCCACCGCCGGCGATGGGTTCGCCGTGCCTGACCTGATCGCGTTCCTCCTCCGACAGTGACTCCCACTGGCCGCGCAGGGACGCCATGCCTGCGCCCAGTGCGCGTGACACCGCCGGGTCGTCCAGTGCGTCGCGCAGGGCGAGGCGGCCGGAGAGCAACTTCTTGGCCGCCTCCTGCATGTCCTTGCCGGCGGCGTCGGTCTCGGACAGCTTGCGCAGGGCGGAGTTCAGGGAACGGATCTGCTCCGGTTCGAGTGCCTCGTCGAGCACACCGCGTTCCTGTGAAGAGCCGTGTGGGGTGGGTGAGTTCGGTGAGTTCTGGGGGTTCCTGGTCATGATCGCTTCTCCTCGCCTCTCGACACCTGAAGTATCTCCCGTCCCACACGGGTGCCATGCTGGGGTCGGGCCAATGCCTCACTGGCCGAAGTGGAGAAGGACCGAACGCGGAGTAGGACCGAGGAGTAAGACCGAGGAGAAGGAACGCATCGTCATGGATCGGACGCACGGCACAGGAAGCGGCACAGGCGTCGACCGTTCCCTCACCGGTCTCGTCGGCGGAGCCTTCGGACGCCTCGGGCGGGCGGGTGGCCTGGTCTTTCTGCTCGCGGGACTCGCCCTGAGCGGATTCGGCGCGTACGAGGGGGCGTACGCGGCGGGTTGGGCGGGCACGCCCGGCACCCTGACGGTGCAGCAGTGCCAGGTGAGCTATCCGAGCAACGCCTCCCGCAGCAGCCGTAAGAACCGCCGTCCCGTCCGCTGCGAGGGCACCTTCGTCTCGGCGGACGGCAAGCGTACGGACGCGAATGCCGCGGTTCAGGTCAGGCGACAGTACGCGCAGGGCGCCGAGTTGGCGGTGCAGCAAAGCGACCCGCCGACGGCGGCGGGCGCGACGGATGCCGAGTACGTGCAGACCGGCATGGACCGGGCCTGGCGCTGGTTCGGTGCCTTCTTCGGTGGCTGGGTCCTCACGGGACTCGGCGTCTTCTGCCTCGCCACCAGGTTCGCGCCGTTCGGGCGGAGCCGTATCTCGTTCGACGCGGCTTGGGAGGCGGCGGGGAGGGGCGGGACGCGGTCGGTCGTGCTCGGGATGATCGGGGTGGGGCTTGTCGGCGCCGGGGTGTCGTTCCTGGTCAGCTACCTCTTCTGACAGGTCTTCTGACGCGACTTCTGACCGCAGCCCTACGGCTGCCCGCAGCAACCTCAGCCCCCGCAGTCTCCGCAGTCTCCGCAGTCTCCGTACAGAATCAGGGCAGCGCATCCGCCAGCGACGCGCCCGCCGCCGCCAGAATGATCGCCATCATGGCCCATCGGGTGCGGGCGCGCCGTGCCAACTCCACGCTGAGGCCGGCGAAAGCGAGACTCACGCCGTAGACGACGGTTCCCACGCCCGCCGGCGTACCGCTGTTGAGACGTCCCACGATCACGACGAGACAGACCAGCGCCACCAACGCCCCGGCAGCCATGAGACCCACGCGAGCGCTCCGCGCCTGCTCCGACCGCTGTCTCGCGAACCCCGGATCCGATTGCCGTGGGAAGCTAGCTCTGAGTTCGTCCACGCCGGGCGGGGTCGGATCGCCCCCACCGCCTCCCACCTGCGTCTGTACCTGTTCCCCACCGTGTCCCCGGCCGTGCGTCGTCATGAGGAGGGAGCGTAGGTCAATTCGCTAAGCTCACGCACCATGTTGCCTTCGCACACGCCCTCCCCGCGCCGGATGCCACGGTCATACGCACCGGCCGCCGCGGTGCCATGACCGGGCTCCCCTGCTCCGTCCTGCTCATCGTGCTGGGCGCGGTCGGCCTCTTCGGAGCTGTCGTGGTTGCTACCGGGAACCAAAAGGGCACGGCCAGCCCGGCAGGGTATGCGGGTCTCGTGTTCATGCTGCTGCTCGGGGCGCTCGGCGTGTGCCTGTTCGTCGTCCACTGGGCGAACCGCCGCACCCGGGTAGTCGTCGACGCCACCGGCCTGTGGGTCGAGAACGGAAAGCACCGCGCCGTCATCCCCTGGCAGGGCCTCGCCGGAGTCGCCCTGTACTGGAGCAAGTACGGCCGCCAGACCGTCTACTCCTTGGAACTGTTCCCGACCGGCCCCATCGACCGGGACGACCCCCTCCTGTGGACCCTCGTTCGGGACGAGGAGCCGCTACACCCCGACCTGCCCCGCCTGCGCCACCGTCTCCCCTTCCCCGTCCCCTGCCGTCAGGAGCTGGTCTCGGCGGTCCAGCAGCGCGTCCCGCACCTCTGGCTCGGCGAGTCCGAGCGCGCGGAGGGGCACGTCGGCCGACCCGACGCCAAGGGACACCGACAGCGCGCCCAGGGCCGTACCCAGTGAACGGCCGGCCTCGTACCGCGCTCCTCCGGACAACCACGGCGGCCTGCAACGGACTTGTGACAGCAAACCCCTGAAGTCACCGGCAGGTGAGTCCGTAAACTTTGCGGACGGCTGTACTCCTGTGTGATTTCCCTTGGCTGGTGAGGGATGTGTACGGCCGTGCTGTCTGACGGGGGTGCTTTCTGCTGTGGCGATGATGTTGCCGGACGAGCTCGAGTGGGTTCTCCAGATGCTCGGCTACAAGTGGCCGACTGCGAACGAGGACAAGCTCAGAGACTGCGCCACCGTGTGGCGGGAGTTCGGCGAGAAGGTCAACGAGCTCCACACCAAAGCGAACAGCAGCGCCCGCCAGGTCACGGCCCACAACGCCGGTGAATCGATCGACAAGTTCACCAAGACCTACGAGAAGTTCGACGGTGGCGGCGGTAACGACGGCTACCTGCGCAGCGCCGCCGAGGCCGCGTTCCTCATCGCGAACGTTCTGGAAGCCTGCGCCTACCTCGTCGAGTTCGCCAAATGGGCCGTCATCGCCCAGCTGATCGCCCTGGCCATCCAGATCGCCGCCGCCGCTGCCGCCGCACCCTTCACCTTCGGTCTGTCCTCGGTAGCGGGAATGGGCGCCACCCAGGCCGCCCGCCTGATCGTCCGACGCCTCCTCGACGAGCTCAAACAAGCCATGTTCGAGGCGCTCATCGAGATGATGAAGGAACCCGCGATCTCTGCGGTCGAGGCGATGATCAGCGACCTCATCCGCCAGACCGTGAACGTCGGCTTCGGCGCCCAGGAAGGCTACGACGTCGGCGCCACCCTCAAGGCCGGCGGCGAGGCAGGCCTCGACGCCCTCAGGCAGAGCCCGCAGACCTTCGCCGAAGGCGTCCGCGACAGCCTGGGCCAGAAGGCGGGCAGCCGGGCGCGGCACGCGGTCGACAGCCGGATCGACGGGTACGACTTCGGTTCGGGGCCGTCGGGCAGCGACATCGGCAGCGAGTCCGGGTCGGGAAGTTCCAACTCCTCGTCCTCGGATTCCTCTTCCACGGACTCTTCGTCTTCCGACTCGTCTTCCTCCAACTCGTCATCCTCCGACTCCAGTTCGTCGGGGTCGGACTCCTCCACCTCGACGCGTACCGGCAACGGCATCCCCGGCGCGAACATAGGCAACGGCATATCCGCCGACACAGGCGGCAACGACATCCCCGCACCCAACATCGGCGCGGGCCCCGACTCCGGCTCCGGGCCGGGCTCCGACTCCGGGAACACGTCCTCCTCGGACACCCCGTACTCCAGGCCGACGCCATCCACCGGGCCTTCCCTGTCGGACTTCGACGACCCCTCGTCCGGCGGTCCGTCGTCCAACGGCTCCGACTCCAACGGCTCGTCCGGCACTCCGAGCACGTCCGGCCCCTCGCATTCGGGCGGCGGCTCCCCCGTCTCCGGCCTGTCGTCCCCGAGCCCGCAGTCCACGCCCACGTCCGGCGCTCCGTCGTCGGGCGGTACGTCGTCCTCGCCGGGCGGCGGCTCGATCGGCACCCAGATCGACGGCTTGGCCGCCAGCGCGCCCACGCAGTCCAACGCGGCGCCGACGCCGACGGCCGCCGACCCCTCCCCCGCCGGAACCGGGGGCCGCTCGGACGGCGGCTCGGGCATGCCGACATCGCCTACGGCGCCTTCCGCCGGGACTGCCACTCCGGGCACGCACCACGCCCCGAGCGCTGCAGGCGGTACCCCGACCGCGACGAGCCCAACACCCAACTCGGGCCCGGCAAGGACTCCTTCCGCCGGGTCCCCCAGTACGCCCTCCGCCACAGGGACGGGGCCCGCCTCCACTCCGAGCCCCACGTCTCCCACGGCACCTCGCAGTACGCCTGCCTCGACGCCGGACGGGCGAGCTCCGGGGACGGGGGACAGCCGTACGCCAGGCACGCCTACACAGAGCACGCCGGATGGTCGAATACCGACCCAGCGCCCCGGGAGTGCGATCCCGGGCGACGGCAGCACGCCACGGAACACTCCCGGTGCGACGCCGGGGGACGGCAGCACACCGCGCAACACCCCCGGCACGACCCCGGGCGACCGCACTCCGCCCCGCAACAACCCCGGGACCACAACACCGGGCGACGGCACCACGCCCCGCAACTCCACGGACTCGACCGGCGGCAGCCGTACCAACACCCCGGGCCAGAACCCGAGTACGACCACCCCGAACCAGAACCCGTCCCAGGCGACTCCCTCCAAGACCGCATCGCCGTCCACGAGCAGTCCGACGACGACGCCTTCCACGACGCCCGCTACATCGACCGGCGCCGGATCCGGGCACACGTCGACACCCAGCAGCGGGACGCCGAGTTCCTCGACGCCGAGCAACAGCACGCCGAACTCGTCGACCCAGCCCGGCCCTGCCGCTCAGGGCACGCCCGGCCACCCCAACCAGCCGAGCGCTGGGGCCACCCCGAACAGGCCGCCCCAGCAACCCGCGGGCAGCACGCCGAACACCCCGAACCAGCCGGGCTCGCAGCCCAACAACCAGCAGCCCCCGGCGAACACCCCGAACCAACAACAGCAGCCCCAGGTCATCCCGGTACCGGTCCATCACGTGACCCCGACACCGAGCAACCAGCCTGGGCAGTCCACCCCACGGACCCCGGACTCCGCCCCTCACAGCCCCAACCAGCAGGACTCCTCGGACAACCCGAAGCCGAAGGAGACCCCGACCCCGGCCTCACAGACCCGCAACACCAACCCCCCGGGCGGTGTCACCGACCCCACCCGGGCGGAACAGGACGCCCTGGAGAACTCGGTCCCCCGAGACGAGAACGGCGACCCGACCCGTCCGCCGGACCCGGCGGACGGCCCTTGGGTGGAGCGCATCAACGGCGAGGGCAGGGACGCACCGGGCCGCAACAACAACTGTGTCGACGTCGCCCTGTCCACGGTGGACACCTACGCGGGCAACCCCACGGCAGCGGCCAGCCGTACGCCCGACCTGGACGCCGACGGCAACCCCTCGGACCGCGGCGAGAAGGGCGGCCGCGACCGCATCGAGAACACGCTGGGCGCCCGCTTCAGCGACATGGGCAACGGTCGCGACGCCTTCAACCGCCTAGAGAACACCCTCCGCAACAGCGGCCACGGTTCGCAGGCCGTGATCATCACGCAGGACGCCAACGGGCGGGCGCACGCGTGGAACGCCGTCAACCACAACGGCAAGATCACATACATCGACGCCCAGACTGGGCAGCAGAGTTCGAAGCCGCTGCACAGTGGGGACAACGGGGTCTTCGCGATTCCGCTGGACGGGAACAGGCAGCCGGTCTCGCCCGACGGTGGACCCACGGGTGACCACTCCCGGCCGGACAGCACCGACCAGGCCGACCGCCAGACCCCCGCCACTCCTGCCGGGGCCGACCGAAGGCCGCCGGAGGATCCGGCAGGCGCAGATCCGAAGAAAGACGACCAGAATCTGCCCGACGACCCGACTCGGGAAGAGCGCAACAAGTCGCTACCCAAACCCGAGGACAGGTCTGAAGAGCATCAAAACCTTCCTCCGGACTCACCCCAACAGGCGGTACGCAACTACCCGAGCGACGACCAGCACGAGCACAAGGACCACGATCCGGACGCTCCGAATGGCCTGAAGGTCCACCGCATCGGGCTGGACCCGGTGCACGACAGTCTCAGGAACTGGGCGGACGAAGGCCGTCTGACGCCCCTCCTGCAGAGGGCTGCGGACCGGATGGACGCGTACAACCAGGCCCGTGAGAACGGCGACACGGACCTGCCGGCCACCGCGTTCACGCGACAGGAACTGGAAGACGCTCTGGGTGACGACTTCCGTCAGATGAACGACGGGCAGCGGTACGCCGTAGTCGCCTCGCTCGCCCGGCTCAGTCTCGGATACCACGAGAGCCAGGGAGTGGGACACAACCCCGAGCACGACCGGGACGGCCGGCCCTACGCGGACTCCAAGCGCTCCGACGGTACGGCCGACGTGGCCGCCGACAACGATCGGGCTCGCAGCGCGGAGGCCCGGGACGAGGCCAACGCGAAATTCCCCAAGATGTACCGCTCGGATCCGGAGACCAACAAGAACATCTCCGAACTCCATCATCGAGTCAGCGGACAGAAGAAAGCCAATCCAAGCAACGACAACGTAAATGCCCTCATCGACGCCTTGGGTCCTCATAAACCAGACTTCTCCGGCAAGAACTATGCCGTCATCGAAGTGGTGGACAACAACGGAAACAGCACCTTCGTCGTCGACTCCTCGGTCCCGGCGGACAACAGCGGTGTCAGTCCCCGGCACTCGGAAAAGCATCTCCTCGACTGGTTCGACAGGACGAACTCCGGCCCGGACGGCAAGAAGTACCGGATGGCAGGCCTCTACACGGAGCGTGAACCATGCGGTTCCGGGCAGGGCCACGCCGATTGTTCGACACGACTGCGTACGCACCCTGAATTCAAGGACGGAAAGGTGCCCGTTTACTACAGCACCACCTACCGGACCGATCCCGACGGCGTGGCTGCCCGCGACGCGGAGCGCACAAAGTTGAAGAGCCAGCAGGAGAAGAGCGGGCTGACTGACCAGCAGATCGCCACCAGGGTGAAGAAGATACGCACCCAGAACGAACGAGCGATGCAGGCCGAGATGGACGACCACCTCTCAGTCATCGGATCGGTTTGGGCGAAGGCTATGCTGCACGTCGATCCGCCGCAGTAGGGAACCCCATGTCCGAGACCTCCCCAGACCCCCGCCGCTTCACTCCGGCCCAGGCAGTCGCACAGGTACGAGACTGGTGGGGCGACGGCACTCCCAAGAAGAAGCGCTTGGACATCGTCAGCCTCACCGACGCCACAAGCATCCTTCGGGAAGTGCACCGGCACATCCCCCAAAGCGTGCTGCTCGATGCCACGGAAGCCGATGCGGAAGGCGTGTTCCGAAACGCTCTCAGGCTCATCGGGGTGCCCGATGACAAGGCGCAGCACTGGGCCTGGCGCCAGGCCGCCCGCCGACAAGGGGATGGCAAGCTGGTTCTGATCGCGCACGCGGGCCGGGCTGGGCTCACCCGCAGGTCCGCCCAGCCGGTTCTCGTTCGCGACCATGCGGCGGAGAGTCTCGCCCTCGCCGGACCGAGCGTTGTGGTCGGTACACTGCCATCGGTTCTTGATACGTCACCGTACTCCAGGCCCTCGCTCTGGCTGGACGACACCTCGCCGGACGACGACCCGCAGAACGCACCAGGGGCCGCAGTCGTGACCGCCTCGCAATCCCTGCAACTGCGCGCGCTGGCCCTGTCCGAGCCGCGACGTGTGCCCTGGGAAGCGTGGAGTGAGTTGGCCCGGGCCGCCGGAGCTCCGGACTACGACGAGGCGGCACTGCACGAGCTTGCCGACCGTTTCCCCGAACTCGTCACCGTGACCGAGACGGAAGTCTCGTTCGCCGACGAGGCCGTGGCCGAAGCACTGCGTCATGAGACGCCGGCAGAGTTGAGCAAGCAGGTGAACAGCCACATGGCCCGGTGGCTGCGAGGGCTGGCTCCCCGGCTGCGACATCCGGACGGCTGGGCCGCAACCGGTCCGCTGGGTCGTTACGCCGCGCATGGTCTGGCCATGCATGTGGTGCAAACGGGCGAGTTCGACGAGTTGCTGCGAGAAGGCGGCGTACTCGCCAACCTCCCGCAAAACGCCCTCTTGGACGCTGCCCACTGCGCGTATGACGGTTCGGTGCCCGGTTCCAACGCGGCTGCCGACGCGGTGTACTTGTGGATGCACGGGGTAGCGGCGACGGATCAGGGTGAGTGGGCGGCCTGGCTGCACCTGATGGCCATGGCGCGTAACGACACCGAGCTGTGCGCCGGCATCGAACAGTCCGGCGTACGTCTCCCCTGGAAGGCCCGTTGGACACACTGGCGCCCACCGGGCGGATACGACCCGGCGTACCTCCAACCCGGTCCGGTCTCCACGCTGTTCGAGGTGCGATGGCGCGATCGCCCGGCGGTGGCCGCGAAGGCCGAGGACGGCGGAGTACGTGTGTGGGACGCCGAGACCGCGGAGCTCGTGGCGGGCCCTTGGTTCGATGAGGACTTCCCGGACGAAGCCGCAACTGCGCTGGCCTGGCCGGAGGCGACAGGCCGGACCGGACCGGCCTCTCGCAGTGAACTCCTGGCCCACGACGACTGCGAGGACGGGGCCGACGGCGACCTCCTGCCTGTTTCACTGCGTCTAGGCAACCTGACGGTGTTCGCCGGCCCCGGAGGCGTCCTCGCCGTGGAGGGCTCCGATACGAACGCGGAGCACGTGCTCAGGCCACTGCGCGGGGCGCCGCTTCTCGGCTCACTCACCGCCGCAGGCCCCACCCTGCCCAAGAACGCACCCACGACGACCGCGGCCGACTTGGCAAAGCTCTTCCCCAGGGCCACGGTTCTGCGTACCCGACAGGAAAGTCTGCCGGCCGGACTGACCGATGAGACCGCGCGGCGGGTACTCATCGACATCGGCCTTCCCGTCATGGACGAAATGGGAATCAGGCTGGAGCCCGAGTACGAAAGATTCCTGTGGGAACTTTCCTGGACAAAGAACATCGAACAGCCCGCGGAGCACGGCCCGTTCTTCCAGATCGGCTTGTGGATGGGCGCCGAGATTGTGATCGACGGCCCCTCCGGGCACGTCCTGCGCATGCCGCGTACCGCCGACGAGAGCGGACTCGACGGCTTTCTCGTCGCAACGTCCCTCGACCGCTTCCTGGCCATGGTCACGCGGTGGATCACCGGACGTCGCATTCTCGGGACGCTGGAGAACCAGGACGAAGACCATCTGTTCCGGCAGCACATCGAAGATGCCGTCTGGGAAATCGACGCGGCCGGCTCCCAGGCCGAGGTATGGACGTACGCACTGCACAACGACTGACGCACAATCCGCGCAGGCAGAGGCCCAGCAGGCCTCGCGTGATGCTGATCGGCCCTCGAAGCGGGGCCGCCTCAGCTGCTCACGGATACGGGCCTGTTCGTTGATGCCTACCCCTATCACTCGGGGCGGCTGCCGAGTCAGTGTCGGCCGACGCGCCGGGGGCACCCACCCTCCCGCCCTCACATATCTGCAAACGTCTCCACTGCCCGCCCGCAATGACCGAGAACGCCCGAGTACGCCACGGCTGCTGAGCGTGATGCGTGTCTGCCATCCATGGCCTGGCATGAGCATCGGGCCAAGCGAGACATTGAATTGAGGACCAGGTGGAGCCCCGTGAGCAGGCCTTGGAACGGGCCCAGACGTGGCTTGCGGCGCCACCGAACCGGGGGCAACCCGCTCTGACAATCCGCGGCACGGCCGACTCGGGCAAGACCGAGTTCCTTCGGGGCAAACCCTGGCCGATGGCGGGAACACGCGAACACTGAAGCGAGGAATCGAGTGGAACTGACACCCGAGCGGGCACTCGAGCAGGCCGAAGCCTGGCTGGCAGAACCCCATCGCCTCTACCGAACCCTCGCCGTCCGGGGTGGAGCGGGGTCCGGGAAGACGGCCTTGCTCGATGAACTGGCAGCCATGATTCCGGATGCCGTCCATGTCGATTGCCAGGGCAAGACCGCGGATGATGTCGCCCATCACCTCCTCCACGCCTGGGGCGTCTCCGACTCTCCGGCCTCACTCGTTGCCGGAGCCCAACGCATTCGGAGTGGCAGCGTCGCGCTGCTCAGCAACGTGCAATGGGCCGGTGAATTCGTGACCTCGAGTGAAGCAAGTCGGATCAGCCAGCGCATGGTCCGTACGCTCAAGCAATTCTCGCGACCAACCTTGCAGTTCGTGGTCGAGAGTTCCGCCGACAAACCGTGGGTGCCGGCACCCACCCGAAATGACATCGTCCTGGCCTCGCCGCGCGGCGGGGAGACCCGGTCCGGGGAATGGCTGGACATCCTCACCCGGCACCCTGCCGTCCGGGCTCTGGCGGCAGCAGAACGGCGCACGATCCCTCTCCCTGTCTGGGGGGAGCTGTGCCGATGCCTGGGCATTCAGGTCTCGTCCGGTGAACTCGCCGAACTCGCGGAATCCCTCTCGGATCGCCTGCTCATCACCGAAATCCCCGGCTCGGGCAGGGAGTGCGGATTTCAAGCCGAATCGGATCGGCATCGGATCAGACTGCTCCGCCCCGTCGATCACGGCAGGCTGCTCTCCGCACTCCTGGAGCCGTTGAAGGCACACGGTGCGACAGCCTGGGAGAACGTCGGCCCCACCGGTGCCTATGCGGCGCGAGCCGCGGCGCTCCATGCTGCACATGCAGGTCTCCTGGAGACCCTGCTGGCTGATGGTCAGGCCCTTGCGAATCTCGATGCGACGGGGCTGTTGCAGGGCATGGCCGCGACCTGGCCCCGCGGGATTCCGCAGGGCGGCCTTGCCATCGATGCCCACTATCTCGAGCAACTGGGGCTCGCGGCCGCACCACATGCGGAGTGGGTAGCGTGGCTGCATCATTCCGCGCTCAATCGGGGGGATGAATCGCTGGCCCGGTCGATCATCGCCGACTCCGGGGTCGAACTCCCGTGGAAAACCGTCTGGACCAGGTGCCGACCGTTCGGCACCTTCGGACGGTCGGAAGAGCCCGAGGACACGCTGGCGGACCAGCTGTCGGAGGACGCCCCTGGAACTCGAGACTTTCCGGAACTCGCCGAGAGCGGTTCCTGGCGCCTCCGTGCAGTCGGACCACCGGTGCGCCACATCTTCGACGGGCGCCTGGGCGCATCTCGCCCCTTCAGGTCCAAAGCCGTGTCGGATACGGAGTGGCTGATGTCAGGCCCCACCGGCCCATTCGTCGTGGACGTGACAACCACATCGAGGGAACAACCTCACCTGGAGGCGCCGCCGGAACCGTTTGTCGGCCCCGTCACCGAGGCGGCCCTCTGGCGCTGTCCTGCACAAGCCGTGGCACGGAACGCTCCCACTCGGTCATGGCTGGAGAGCTCGTTCGGGCAAGGTACGTGCCGGGTCCTTTCAGAAGGCGAACTGCCATCAGGTCTGAGCGATTCGGATAGTCGACAGTTCCTGACCGGCGTCGGTTGGCCCTACTTGACGGACCAACTGCCCTTCGTTCGCACGGCCGACCTGGCGAAGACCGGGCTGGTGGAAGTCCCATGGCCTGATGACGCGGATCCTCCGGAGAGCGAGGGCCCCTTCTACTCTCTGGCCGAGTGGACCGGCGGTAACGTGCTGCTCGACGGCGGTACCGGTGCTGTCGTCCAGGACTACAGCACCGGATACAGCTCGTTGACCTTGGCCACGAGTCTTCGCCATTTCTGCACCCTTCTCCGCCTGTACCACGAATTGCTGACAAGCCCCTTCCATACGCCCGCCGAACGCGCAGATGCCCGCCGCAGCTTGTGGCAGTGGGCGGAAGACATCGACTCGGCGACCGAGGACGCGGACCACTGGGAGCACGTCCTCGACGGAGATCTGGATTCCTGGGGCACCGAGTAGGGCCGGGACGCTCCCTCTGCTCGCCGCGCTGTGCACTCCAGTGGCCTGGTCCCCTGCCAGGCTGGGCGCTGGCGAGAAGACGAAATATGATCACCTGCTGCAAGCCACTGCTGGGGACAGGATCTGCTCAACTTCCTCAGTCTCAGCACCTACAAACCTCGCAGGCACCGGCTTCGCCGAGCACAGTCGAGCAACCGGGACTTGGCGAACGTCGGGGCCTGTCGGGGTGTGCGCAGCACGGGTCCTTGGGCTCCATGCCATCCATGTGGGCATGCTCAACGACATGCCGAGTGACGGCCGCGTCCTGGCAAACCTAGTCGTCTATGGCCCCGGATACCGCATGGGCGAACTCACACCCGCAGAAATGCAGAAGCTCAACGAGGATCCGAAGTTCCAGGCCATGTCGGACGAGCAGAAGGCGAAGGAGATCGAGAATCGCCCAAAGGACGCCGCCGAAGTCGGCCCTCCTGACGGGCCTGCACGACGACCTGCCCGATTCACTGGTCCTGGACTGCCGTGGCCTGACCGCAGAGGAAGTACTCGACCGGCTTCTCACCCACTTCGGCCTCGAAGTCAGGCAGCGCCCCCTGCGGGATCCATTGGAGGATGCGCTCACGGGGATGCGCACAGGGGGCATTGTGCTCCTGGCCAACGTGCAATGGGCAGGCCGCCTCTTCTCCTCGCCGGACAAGGCATACGGCATCCAGCGTGTCGCCGCGCAGTTCAGTCGCCGGGGGCAGGACCATGTGCTGCCCGTCCTCGAACTCGGCGGGCCCAGCGGCCCAGCGCGGGCCGACGGTGCGGAACGAGATCCTGTTGGAAGCGGATGTCGATGGGTCCCGACCCTGCCGCCCTGCTCACGGGGCACCCGGCGTTGCGCGCTCTGGCAGCGGCCGAGTTGCGTGAAATCCCCCTTCAGGTTTGGGCATTCCTGGACACCGGGCTAGGTCGACGGAGCACAGAGGACGACCTGCGCCGCAGAAGGAGATTGACCCCGAAGCCGCCGCATCGTCCAACTGGCAAGCAGCACTGGGCGGATACCTGGACGACCCGGAATCGCTGTGACACGAGCGCCGGAGCCGCACCGGAACCCCGGTCACAGATCACCGAGAGGCATCGACATGCGCGGGACCACACCTGACGAGAGGCCATAGAGCAGGTCGAAGGCTGGCTGGCGACGCCTCATCGCTTGGATCCCATACTCGCGATCCGCGGGCGGCTGGGTAGGTAAGACCAAGTTGCTTCGGGAACTCTCCGAACGAATGCCGCACGCTGTTTACTTGGACTGTCAGCGTCTGGAGGTAGGTGACATCGCCCGGCATCTCCTGCGGGAGTGGGGTGTCGCACACGAGGGGCACTGACCGAGCATTTTCAGCGGTGCCGCTCCAGGGTGAGGACGGCTGCGGTGATTTGACGGCATCGATCGGGGCTGCACCGGGCTCGGCGGAAGATCCGCCAGGACTTCAGCCGGTCCCCACCCCGCTGGGTCAGCGACAGCTCGCCGCTGGGCGGGCGCCTGACCGGTGTGGCCACCCACCCTGACGGCGATTTGCGCAGCAGGTCGTTGGTACGCGCTATGCAGGTGGGGGCGGGCTGACGGCGAAGGGCCCCTCGGCGCCGCGGCGGTGCGGCTGGGGGGCCGCAGGTTGTTCGCCGAAGGGGTCGTCCCGCCAGAGGTCGCCCCGCCAGTTGCGGGTCAGCTCGAAGGCGGCCTACTAGTGGCGGCAGGCTGGGCGGGAGGGCGGGGCCGAGGCGTTGGCTCTCCTGGGGCGCGAGCAGGCAGTGCTGCAAGCTGTCGCCGCAGTGTCGGGAGAAGTCGGCCGGCTACCTGGAGCAGGGGCCGGCCACGCACGGCTGGGACCAAGGCCAGGTGTGGACCGGGGCACGGGTGGTGACGCTGATCGGACGGAAACGGGCGGCCTGCGGCGGCTGTTCGTCGCGCTCGTGCGCAACCGACTCAAGCGCCTCCACTACCGACCGAAGTCCTCGACGGCTTCCTCTCCGGGACCGGACTCGCCATCGACCTCCCGCCACCATCGCCCTGAAGCGCTTGGTCAGTTAATCGGTTGCACCCCGCCGAGACGGGGTGTCAGATCCAGGCTATGACGATTGCGCTGAGTACGCCGACGGCCGACGGGGTGCGCGAGGCTGTGGCGGCGCTGCGGGAGTGGCAGCACGACGAAGCGCCGATGCAGCTGCATCCCGGGGACATCGGCTGGAACTACCGGTTCGGAACGGCCGAGACGGCCGCAGCGGTGCGGACCTGGAGCCGGGACGGACGGATCCTCGCTGTCGGGATACTGGATTCGCCGACGCTGGTGCGGATGACGGTCGCTCCCGACGCTTTCCAGGACGAGGACTTGGCGCGGCGGCTCGTCGAGGACTTCTCGCTGCCTGAGCGCGGCGTGCTGCCGGAAGGAGCGGTGTCCATCGAGGCGCCGCAAGGCCTGCTGCTCCACGACCTGTTGACCAAAGAGGGCTGGGGCGTCGACGAGCCCTGGACGCCGCTCTTCCGCGACCTCGCCGAAGCGGTGGAGGACCCCGGCGTGTGGATCAAGGCGATCGGTCTGGAGCAGGCACAGGACTTCGCCGACGTCCTGCGGTCCGCGTTCAACACCACGAGGCCCACGCGCGAGTACCGGCACGAGATGTCCGCGGCACCGTTCTACACCGACGCCCGATGCCTGGGTGCTTACGACGACCAGGGCAACCCCGCAGCGGTGGTGACGGTCTGGTCGGCCGGCCCGGGAAAGCCGGGACTGGTCGAGCCGATGGGCGTCCATGCGGACCACCGCCGCCGCGGATATGGCCGGGCGATCACCCTCGCCGGGGCGGCCGCACTGCAGGAGATGGGCTCGTCGAGTGTGCGCGTGTGCACACCGAGCTCCAACGTCGGCGGCGTCGCGACGTACAAGGCGGCCGGGTTCACGGCGAGGCCGGAGATCGCCGACCGGATCCGGAAGGTCTGACGTCGAGGTCTCCGGGCGTTCTCACCATGCCGCAGCACCTCGTACGGCGGCCGTGCGCGGAAGAGCCTCGTGTGGCCGCCGTACGAGGTGCTCTGCTCTCGACTCGATCGAACATCCGCTGCTCCAACTCCGAGGGAGTCCGGCCGACGAGGACGGTTCCATCCGTCATCCGCATAGCGCATAGCGCCTAGCGCCTAGCGCCTAGCGCTTAGCAACGACGTACTGCGCAAATGACCGCCCGTCAGCCGTACAAACCGGCCCACCACCTCTAAGCGCCGAAATCCGTTAAACCAACATGGAGTTCACCAGGACACAGGCACCACAACCAAGCAGGCCACCGAACAGCAGGACGAGGCCGGTGATGAACGTCCCGCGCCCCCTGGGGCGGTTCCCGCGACGGAACGCGGCGCTCAGTGGGAAGGTCGCCACTCCGAACATGGCGGCGGCGACACACCAGAACCGAACGCCCTCGACGTACAACGACGTGAAGGTGCCGCGGTTGAAATACCCCGTGCCGTACCCCACCGCCTGGACCTTCTCACCCCTGTCCAGGTCCTCACCGGGCTCGAAGTCCTCCGCCCTGGAGCGGACTTGGCCATCGTTGGAACGGAAGGTGCCGGAGCACTCCACGTCGTTCCCGATGTCGTCCTTGCCGCAACGGGCGATGGTGATCGTCCCTTCCATGCCGTCGGACACCTTCCTGGGGCCTTGCTCGTAGCCGGACCCGACGAGGACCAGGCCGAAGAGCAAGAAGAAAACGCCCACCATTCCGGCGCCTATACGGCTGCCGACGCCCCGTTTCGCAGCAACGGGGCCGGCGTCCGGGCCTCCCGTTCCGGCCTTCCGCAGGTTCGGCCCACCACTCGCGTCCGTCTTCAATGCTGTCTTCAATGCCGCCCCGTTCCCCTACTTGGTGCTCATGCACCGACTGGCTCAGAGGATCGTGACGAGGTCGGTTCATGCAGGTCAAGCGTCCCAGCAGTCGCTCCACAGCAACCGCCACGGCCGTTCACGCGTCGGAACAGGGCGTGATCCACATCTCGGAGAGTCCCGACTCTCGCACAGCCCGACTGCTCGAGGTCTGGAGCCGGGTCCAGGCCGACACCAGCCCCAAAGCCGCCCATCCCGTCGTACTCGACGGCGCATGCAGCGTCCTGGCTGACCCCAATGGCGAGACACGACATGTAGGGGTGGCCGGACTCGCGGAGAGGGTGCCGTACAGCGGGGAGTGGTGACGCGGTCGAGGGACCGTTCCGGCTGCCGATCCGCTCGGCGCCCTTCACGCGGCCCGCTCCGGCTCCGACGACCCCCTCCTGATCTCACTGATAGCTTGCTGCTCCAGACCGTTCACTCCGTGGGAAGTCAATGAGCCAGCCGCCGTTCCAACCACCACCGCAGCCTTCGCAGCCACCGCAGGCTCCCAACAACCCCTACGCGCAGCCCGCCCCGCCGCAGCAGCCCCCGGGGTTCGGTCAGCCTCCGGCTCCCGGTCAGCCCCCCATGCCGGCGGGACAGCCGCCGATACAGGCCGGGCCACCGCCTGCCCTCGGCCAGCCCCCGATGTACCCGGGGACGCCGCCCGTCCCTGGACCGGGACAGCCGCCGGGGCAACCGATGTACGGCATGCACGCCGCGCCGCCGTTCCAGGCACCCCCCTTCGGGCAGCGGCCGAACGCGAGCGGTAATCCGGTGGGAGCGGTCTTCCTCGGATTCTTCGTGTCGGTCGTCGTCTCGCTGCTCTACAGCGGTCTCAACCTGGTCACGTACAAGGACCAGTCGTACGTGGTGGGCAACGCGCTCTATCTGGGCCACGCGCTGCTCAACGGAGCGATTGTCGGCTTCCTGGTCGGCAAGGTGGGGCACCGGAGCAACGGCGCCTGGATCGGCGGGGCCGTCATCGCCATGCTCGGCGCGTTCTTCGGCTACACCAATGCCATCGTGCTCATGATCGCCGAGGACAGCGGGGGCGGCACCGTCTGGGACATGGTGAGGTACGACCCCTCCTGGCCGGCCGAACTCTGGTGGACCGACAACACCAACGGCGGCGTCGACTGGTTCTCCCTGCTCGGCCTCGTGCTCGCCGCGGCCGCCGCCTGGGGCCTCGCCTACCTCGTCGGTAACAAGCGCCGTCAGGCGTGACTTCTCGTCAGGTGCCGGTCCGGGCGTCCACCGCCTGGTGCCCGGTCGGTAGCTGAACCCCTGCCGTCACGGCCGCCGTCAGTCGACCGCATTCGGCCCGCCTTCCGCCGACCCGCCTCAACGAAAAGCGGGGCTGTCGCCGAGGCCCGCCAACGCTCCCCCGATACAGGTGACCATCATCGCCCAGCGGGTGTAGCCGATCCTGGCGAGCACGAAACCCCAACCGCCGAGGGCCACACCCATGGCATACGTGGCGACCCAGACGCCGAGCGCATCGCCCTGACCGAGGCGTACGCCGATCAGGACCAGACAGACGACGGCGACCGCCCCCGCGAACGCCGCGTACATCCCACGCGCCTGCCGCGCCTCGCGCCGCCGCTCCTCCTTGGGCTCCGGTAGGCCCTGAGCCTGGAACCGCGCCCTGAGTTCGTCCGCACTCGCCCCAGGACCCGGACCGGAAGACAGCGGCTGCCCGCCCGTCTCGTCCAACCTGTTCGCCGCGTTACCGCCATGCGTTGTCATGGGAGCCGAGCCTAGCGACCGAGCCCGCCGGCACCGTCGTACCCCCCAACCGATCACGCCAAGCACGCCACTTGCGTTACGAGCCCTCGATGTACGCCAGCCCGAGCATCAACGGCAGTGAAATGAAGGCGAGTCCGAACGCCGTAGCCGACATCCCCGTACGAATTTCCCGTCTGGCGCAGATCCCCAGGTAAGCAGCGACCAGCGGGAGAACGGCCGTCACCAGAAAGCTGAAGCGCCAGCCCTCATCTCCGATGAGGAAGACCATGAGGCCTCAACAGGCTGGAACGGACGCGATGCTCAAGTAGCACGAGCGCGTGAGGAACCGCTCCAGGTCGTCGACCCCGCCGAGAAACCCCATTGATCCTGACCGCCTTCTCCACTACACCCGTTCATGGCCGCGGACATGACCATTCCGAGCGCTCTGCGCGCTATCGCGAACCTGTCGAACGCCTCGGCCTCCTCGCCTCACATCTGCAGCAGGTTGACCAGCCGAAGACGAACAGCGCGGCGTATCCGGACCGGCGTGAAACTACCAACACGCGTGTCAACGCATCAACACACGACCGGTCCGGGGTCCTCGGGCGGACGCCGCCCTTCGTAGGACAGAAGGCCTCCGAACCGACGCCAGTGCATGACCGGCCTGCCGCGCATCCCATTGCGCCTCAGCGCTGCCCCGCCCGCCCACCCCGCCCGGAGTCGTGCACCGGCGCATCCCGCTCGGCACGCTCGCGATCCAGCTCCGCCTGCTGCCGCGCGTCCCACTGCTCGAACTGGGCCTTGGACTGCTGGCGTTCCGCGTATGTCTGGTCGTCGGCCGCCCGGCGGATCTCGTGCATCCGCTGGAACACGGCCTCGGTGTAGCGCGGGTCCTGGAAGGCGTCCTTGATGTCGACGCTCCCGCTCAGCACGGCCCGCGCCATCTCGCGCAGGTCCGGGCCGAGCGAGGTCGCGTCGGCGATCGTGCGCAGGGAGCGGCGCAGCCGCAGGGCCTGCTCGGAGTCCTGGGCGATCCCCATGAGTTCCTCGTCCTGGATCTCCCGGTCCGCGGTCATGGGTGCGGCGTGTCCTTCTCATTGGGAGTTGGTGGGGCCGGCTTCGGTGGGGGCAGCTGGAGCGACGGCGGCGTCATCCGAACTCGCTTCGGGCCCAGTCGTCCGCGCCGCCTGAGGAGCCGGAGGAGCGGGAGGAGCGGGAGGAACCGGAGCTCGCCGCGGAGGCAGTAGCCGCCAGCCTGTTGGATGCCTGCGTGGTGCCTGAAGAGCCGGCACCCGCCCCGGAGCCGGAGCCGGAGCCCGCCCCGGATGCGGTGGCCGCCGCCGCGTCGGCCCCCTGCGCGCTCTGGGCACCATGTCCGGCCAGCGCGTCGACGCCGTGCTGTACGCGGTCCCCGGCCGCTCCGGTGACACGCTCGGTCGCGGCGTCCACGGCGTTGTTCACGTGCGTGGTCGGATTCACGTAGTCGGCGAGGGTCGATCCCTCACCGCCGGTGACCTCGTTCTTGAGGCCGTCCACGTACTCGCCCGCCGCCGTCTTGGCAACGTCCGCCGTCTCGCCGAGGTCGACACCGGACCGCGCGTCGAAGTAAGTCTCGATGCTCTGCTGGCCGATGTTCTGCGCCATTCCGACGGCGGCCTCGGTGGCCTTCTCCTTGGCGGCGTCGACCACCTTCTCCTGGACGAACTGCTTGCCCTGCTCCTTGAGCTGGTCCTTGGCGAACTGCTTGACCTTCTCCTTGGTGACCTTCTCGAGCTGCTCCTTGGCCATCTTCTTGATGGCGTCCATGGTGGCGTGCTCCATGGCCTTGGTGACCGCCTCCATGACCTCCCGCTTGAGCCGGTCCAGCAGCTCGCGGACGATCAGCCGCGTGGCCTGTGTCGCGCCCAACGCCCCGACCTCGGACAGTCCGAAGGTGAAGGGAGCCGCGGCCTGCGCCGCGATGATCTCGATGGCCAGCGCCACGAGTTGGGCGATCACGGCCAGCTTCGCCGTGAGTACCGCCACCGCCGCCGCGTCGAAAGCGAGAGCGATCACTTCGCATGCGGTCTTGGCGTCCGGCAGATATCTGTCCTCGCCATTCGCGCCGGTGTAGGCACCCCAGTCCTTGCTGAAACCATCGACAGCCGTACCGAAGTTGTGGGAGACGACGGTGCGGGCGAGACCTTCGCCCTGCCGCTGGATCTCTTCGAGTTCCTCGCCGAAAGCCCGCCAGGTCTCGGCGACATTGTGCAGTGCTTCTTCGTCGGCCTCGGGCCAGTTGTAGCCGAGGAGGTCGAGCACCCAGACAAGCTCGCCGGGCAGTGTGAGCGACATGCCAATAGCCCCGTATTTTATTAGAGTTCGCCGGAAATACCGTTCAGCAGGCCATTGTTCGACGCTTCCGACGCATCGTAGTTACGTGCCATGTCCTGCAGGTTGTAACCGACCTTCTGAAGCCTTTCCGCAAGGCTGTTCATCGATGTGAGGATTCCGTCGCGGATCGGCGTGTACACCTGGCCGAAGATCTCCCCGAAATCCGCGTCCGCCCATGGCTCACCAAGGTCTTCAAGGTTGCCCTTGAGTCGCTTGGACGCGGTTGAGAAATCACCACCGAGGTCGACGAACTTCCCGCCCTGCTTGCGGAGTACACCCGTGTCCACATCGAAGATGTCGAACTCCATTGCGCTCCCCCGAACTCCCCTTGCTGCACTTCATATTGAACGACAGACGGATACCTTAGACTCCTCGCGCACTACCCTGCCAAGCCCGCCAGTCAAGAGATCGTCAAGTTAAGCAAGGGGACGACAAAAAGTGGTGACAGTACAGTCGCGTCACAGCGACACAGGGAGCCTGTGGGCGGGAAGACTCCTCGGCCTGGGGTTGCTCCTGTTGGCCGCAGTCGTCGCCGCGGTGACCATTCCGGAACTGCGCAGTGAACTCGCCGGAGAGGGCACCGCCGGAACCCTCACCGTTTCTTCATGCGAGACACACACGAAGACCCATTACGGCACGCACAGACGTTCCACCGAACTGAAGTTCAGTTGCACCGGAAACTGGAGCGCAGAAGAAGGTAAGGCCGCCTACAAAGACGTAGTGGTGGAAACCTCATCGCGTTTCGAAACGGGGGCGAAAATCCCCGTGGTTCAGGTGGACCACACCTTCGAGCAACCGCAGGACCGCGACCCCGGAGACGACGCCGCCATCCTCGCGTTCTGCCTCTCCTTGCTGACCTTCGGCATCTACTGCCTCCTGACCGGCTTCGGTACCCGCAACGGCCCCGGCTTCACGGCTTCTTGGCAGCGTCTGCCGGCCCGGTCCGTCACCGGCCCCGTCCTGGGCGGCCTCTGCGCCCTGGGCGTCCTGGCAGCGCTCGTCTGCGCCCTCGTGCTGTGACAGCCGGCCACATCCCCATCCCTGAGGAACCCTCAATGACACAAGTACACGGGAACGCCGCGCCGAACACCGCCGAACCGCAAGACCGGGCGGGCCTCGGCCGCCTCATCGGCGCGGGCCTGATCCTCGTAGGCGTCGTCCTGATGGCCCTGGGCGCCTACCTCGGCCCCTACACCTACGCCACGTCCACACCGGGCAAGCTCACCGTCGAGACCTGCACCGTCGACTACAAGTACCGCTCGAGCACGTCGAGCAGCTCCCGCAAGAAGACCAAGACCAGGTGGTGCTACGGCACCTTCACCGCCAACGACGGCTCCGTGAAGGACCTCAACGCCGAGCTCAAGAGCGATGCCCTGCACCAGCGCGGCTACGTCATCGAGGCGCTCAAGACGGGCGACACCTCGTACAAGCTGGACCGCGGCTGGGTCGGCGCCATCGCCACCGGCTGCGCGTGGTTCTTCGGTGGCCTGATGCCCCTCGCGATCGGCTGCTTCGGGGTCGTGACCGGCTTCTCCTCCGGGCGGGCGCCGAGCTCGGGGCTGTTTCGGACCTGTTTGGTGCTGGTCGTGGTGGGCGTGATCGGATTGCTTGTCAGCCTGTTGGTGGGGTTCTTCGCTTGACCTTCGCGTCACCTTCGCGTGACAGAAGCCTTGGCGTTGATCCCGAACGGCACTCGGCGGCATGGCGGACCATGAAGGTCTGCCATGCCGCCGAGTTGCTGTTGCTGCTGGTGTTGGTGCCGGAGTTGGTGCCGGAGTTAGGGCCGGCCGGCGTTTCTTAGGTATCTAGGAATCAGTCGTGGGCAATGCCGCGAGGGAGAAGGAATCCCCACTGATGCCGGCACCGACCGAGGTGACGTAGATCACGCCCTTGTGCCAGAACGGCCACGCACCGATGCCCGTGTTCGTGTCCACCTCTTCCGGATATTCGACGAGTGTCGTCATCGCACCGTCCTCCGGGTTGAACTCCACCAGCTTCGGCCTCTCCGTGGACTCGGTGACGTACACCAACAGACGCTCGTCACCGGTCTCGCGGAGTGGGATGTACTCCATCTTGGGTGATGCCTTCGACCGCCACAGCTCCTTTCCGCTGTCGAGGTCGTAGGCGACCAGCGACCTGGGGCTGCCGGCGCCCCCGTCCGGGTCATAGCCGCCCATGAGGAAGATGTTTCCGAAACCTGCGGCCTGACGCATCGGACTGCCGTTGTCCTCAGCGCTCCGAGTGTATTTCTCCGGCTTTCCTTGGAATTTGCCGCCGCGCTTTTCGCCGGTCTTCTCGTCGAGCGCATATACGCCGCCTTCATCGCCACTGATGACGAGAGGAGAAGTGGAAACGACCTGCCCTGCCGTACCGTCGGCAAATTGCTTGGTCCACTTGGCCCTGCCACTGGCGGGGTCGATCAGCGACACCTCGTCCCAGGCCTTGTCGCTGGTGTCGTCGCCCTCGGTGCAAGCGCGTACCCGGATCAGATTCTTGCCGCCGGTGTACGAACCGGCTGAGCAGCCACCGTCGTGATACAGGTCCTGTGTATTCCAGACCTTGCTGCCGTCCTCCAGCCGCATCGGGTCCCAGGCCTTACTGCCGTCGGCCACCTTCAGCGCCACGTGCTCCGTATCCGCCGCGATCACCACGGCCTCGCCGGAACGAGCCACCGTCAGCCCGTCACCCATGCCGAACTCGTCCTTCACCTTGAAGGCCCGCTTCCAAAGCACCTTGCCGGAGTTGAGGTCGAAGGCGGCAACATGGTCGCACTTACCCCTAGCCCCAGCCGTTGCCGAAGCGCCATAGGCAACGATGCCGACTCCGCCGTCGGATTCAGAAGGAGCCAAGCACGCCTGCTGACCCGCGCCCGGCAGCGCTGTGGCCCAAAGCTGCTTACCGGTGTCGAGCTCGTAGGCCTTCACACCACCGGACAGCGTCTGTACGACTGCCTTGTCCGTGAACCAGGTGCCGTCCACCTCCTGCTCCCTCAGGCCCCAGCTGACGTCCGTCGGCACGCTGTACAGCGGCTCGGTGGCAGCGTTCGCCATCAGGTACCACGCGCCCCCGCCGGCCCCACCGAGCACGACGAGTGCGACGACGAGCAGCACGATCAGCCCGGTCTTCTTCTTCCTCGGCGGTCCAGCCGGGACGGGCCCCCCGGGGAACTGCTGCGGATGGCCCGGCTGGCCGTAGCCCGGCTGGGGGGCCATCGGATACTGCGGGGGCCCCGGCTGTTGGGGGTAGCCGTAACCAGGCTGCCCCGGAGGCGCGGCGGGCGGCGGCTGCTGCGGATGGCCGTACGCCTGCTGCGGATGGCCGTATCCCTGCGGGGGCGGGTTGCCCTGCTGCGGTGGCACGGGGGGCTCCTGCGGCGGAGGGTACTGCTGCCCGTAGGGGCCGGGACCGGGACCAGGGCCGGGACCGGGACCGGTACCCGGCATGGGTCCGTTGGCGCTCATCAGATGTTGCTCCTGACGTACTGGGCCCACGCGGCCTCGAATTCGCTCTCGTTCATGCCAACTGCCGTCTGCAGCTGCTGATCGAGGTTGGTGGGCTTCCTGTAATGGTCTACGACAAACTCGAAGAGCGCTTCCTCGCCGCCCTTCTCCGCGATGAAGCGGATGGCCAGATAGCTGAGGGAGTAGTTCGCGCCCACGGAGCTGTTCTGCAGTTCGAAGTCCTGGCCGGGCAGTTGGCCATCGAACTCCTCGCCCGCGAGATCACTACGTACGCTCGCGTCGCCCATGGCCCGGTCGAACCGGTAGGAAACGTACTCTGCAAACCCTTCGACGACCCACGCCCGAATGCTCGTTTCCTCATCCTGGCCGTATGCGCCGGGGTCCTGCGGCTGAACGAGGGCGTGCGCGATCTCATGCCGGGAGATGTCTCCGACGCCCCTCTGCCACCAGGACGAAGTGAATCGGCCCGTCGAGGTGTCCATCTTGATGCGGGCGCCACCGTATTCGAGGGCGTCCTCGCCGCCGCCGTAACTAGCGTTGAAGGCGGGCATGGGAACGCTCTGTCCTGCATCCCACCCCACGTCCTGACCGTTGTTGTTGTACAGCTTTGTGTACGTCTTGCGGTCGGGCTCGAGTACGACGAGAAAACCCTCAGGAGTGTTGGGAACCGACGACGCATTCGATGCCCACAACTCGAGATCCTTCTTAGCGCTGTCCTCGACAATCGGCGCGAACCGGCTGGCGTCCGCAGCGTTCTTCTTGGCCGCGATCGTAATGGTGTGCGCCTGACGCTTGACGTACATGTCGTCGTAGAGATCCCAAGGGGCCGGATAGTAGACGGCGTTGGCCATGGCACTCGCGCCCGGCGATCCGCCCACCTCACTGATCTGCGGCTCAGCCGACTCGGACTGCTTCTCAACGGTCCACCGATACCACTCGGAGACCGGCCGAACATCAATGCCCTTGATCTGATGCACAAAGGCGACATCCAGCGCGAGCTTCACATCGGAACCCCACTCGTCCGAGCCGTCGCCCGTCTGCTGGAGCACCATGTACTTGCTCTCCGTGAAGGGAATCTTCCGCAGATTCTTGAAGATCGCGCGCTGCTTGTCCTTTGCCTCACCGACGAAGGGCTCCAGGAACTCGTCCTCGTCCCCGCTCTTCAGGGCGTCCGTACGGCCGTTGAGCAACGTCGCGATCTCGTCCGAGCTCAGGATCTGCTGTTTCTCGTCGTCACCACCCTGGGCCCCGGGCAGCGAGCCCCCGCCGACAGCCTGGTACACAGCCAGCCCGCCCACCGCGAAGACGGCCACCACAGCCAGGACCAGCAGACCGATGACGACGCCCTTGAGCCCCTTGCCCCCGCCGGAGTTGCCAGGCGGCGGAGGTGGTGGCGGCGGTGGCTGATACCACCCTTGCTGCTGGACCGGTGCCCCGTACGGGCCGGTATTCCCCGGCCCTCCCGGCGGCGTCGAATAGGACATGACAACCTCTCACGCGGACATACTGATGAGGGGCACGATGCGGTCCGGCCGCACGCGGCAGAGGCCTGGGTGACTCACCCAGGCCTCAATGAGCGATACGTGCAGGCTCTTTGAGCGGCAGTCGCACTGCCGTCTCATCCTCCCCTTAAGTCACACAACACCTTATGACCTTTGCTTACGCGGCCCTTACCTGCCGGCATGGGACTCCTGTGGAGAAACTGTGATCAAAAGTCGCGTCAGCCGCGGCTCTGGGCCCAAGCCTTCCGCACCTGTTGCAGTCGGCTCGGACCGCTGGCGGCGCCACGACCTCGAATCTCCGGACGAGGCATACGACTTGGGCGGTCACCTGCTCCAAGCGGAGCTTCGTTGGCTACGAGACGGCGAGTAGATGTGGCCGCTCCGCCGGACCTGCCCTGCCCTCCCTTCTACGCCGCGCTCTCGTAGAACGCGGGGCTGTCCGCCGCGATGGTGTCGGGCGCGGGCTGTTGTGTACGGGGAGCGCCCAGGGAGGTCGTCGGCATCCTGTCCGTCACAACCGGCGATAAGATCACCAGCCTTGTCGTAGCGAAGAGCAAGGCATGGAGGGGTCGGGCGTGCAGTGGGAAATGGTCATGGTGTGCGTGATGTTGCTCATCGTCGCCGCCATCGGGGTGGCTGAACTGAGACGCCGAACCAAGCCGGAACAACAACGTATCTCGGAAGCCGAACAACGTTTCTTCGCCGCGGCGGAACCCCGGGTCGAAGTTGGAGCGTCCGAGGCGAACCTGAAGAGCGAGCCGCTGGTACGCCTTGCCCTGCGGCATGGCTATGAGCTGGAGCGAACCGGGCGGCGTGGGGCAGGACCAATGAAAGATTCCACGTATCACTTCGTGCTGCGTGGTTCCGAGGCGAAGCCGGCCCCGTTTCTGCCCGAATCGCCGGAATACGAGTCGTATATGCGCTGGGAAGCGGCTCGAAGGCGAAAGCTGAGGCGATTCTACGTGGTGTTTTACGCCGGATTGATCGCCATTCTCGGATTGCTCGGAGCGGCAGCGTCCGCGATGCGCTGACCACTCCCCCTCCTCCTGCCCGGCACGGCCGACGCATCACGCGCGCGTCGCCCACACGGCTGGCGACGCCCACACATTGCTCGACCTCCCGGACATGGCTCCATGGGCAAGCCGACGTCTACCGGCCCGACGGAGCCGGCACGGACACCTGACAAATCGCGACCGAATTCGGCTTCAGCGACCATGCGCAACGAATTCAGACAGGAACGGAAGCACCACATGGAGAGCCCACCCGCGGCACCCGATGTCGCGCAGGTGCTCAAGCACAACCGCACCCTGCTGTACCGCCACATCGCCACGCGCCTCGCGCTCGCAGCGGCCCTTTTCTCCGTGCCGTACGTGGCGCACCTGGCCGGGTACGACGCCGCCCTGCCCGCATTCGGTATCCCGGCCTCCCTGTTCGTGCTGATCTTCCTGGCACTCCGCCTGCGTCACGGGTCGCGGCTCAAGGTGTGCGAAAAGGTCCTGCGCACCTACCCTCTGGAGTACCGCACCCGGGTGTCCAAGAAGGGCTCCGAGTGGAAGTACCTCGGCGATGTGCACACCGTCCGACTGTCAGTGCGTGGACAGCACGGCGCCCCTTCTCTGCGTGCGGTCAACGCCTCGACCGTACGCCGCTGGCCGAAGGAGGCTGAGGAGGGCGGCGCCTGGTTCGCCGGTGACCCTGCCTTCGGCGGCGTCATGATCGTGCCGGAGAGCAACGCCATGCTCTTCACGCAGCCCGCCAACTGGCAGAAGTACGAGCAGGAGCGCGCCCATGCGGACCCCCAGCGCAGGGCTCTTGCCGAACAAGCTGGCATCTCCGGACTGTTGGAGAAGGAGCCGACCATCGGGGTGATCGGATGAAGCGCGTACTCGGCTGGGTGTGCGGCGTCCTCCTCGCCCTCGTCACCACCTTCTGGTGCGTCACCGCGACCGCCGACTTGGCGCTGTCCGCCGGTATCTACGGCACCCCGGGCACGTACATGGTGGAGACCTGCTACGACACCAACTACAGCGGCAGGAACTCCGATTACGACTGCCGTGGGGATTTCACACCGGACGGCGGCACCGCTGACGACGCCGACTACGTGCGCCTTGAGGACACCGGACGTGACTACCCGGACGGCACCGAGTTCGACGCGCGACAGGGCATCGAGCCGGAGACGATCCAACGGGTCGGATTCTGGGGCGTCGTGGGCGAGCTTTGGCAGGTCGCGATCTGCGTGGCCGTCCTCGCGGTCCTCGCGTACCAGGCCATCAAGCCGCGCGGGGCGGACCGACGCCGTGAGGCCCATCGCCGGGAGCCCTCGCGGCGCCAGAAGGTGGCCGACCGAGTGGGCTACGCCGTCGTCGTCGCCATCCCCGTCGGCATCCTGAGCCTGATCGCCCAGGCCGCGGAGCCGGCTCCGTAGCGTCAGCGGATGTCGTGATCGGGGTGGGTCTCGTCGTACGCGCGTCGTGCCTCGGCGATGACGGCGCGGTGGGCAAGGGACCTGTCCGCGAGTGCTTTGACCAAGTGGGTCAAGCCGGCCCCGGTATCGGCCGACGCGGCCGGGCCCGCCCCCTGAGTGGACGACCAGACGCCGTCTGCTGCGTGACCGCGAGGAACGGATGCGGGACTGCTCGCGTGAGCCCGCACCGGCGGCAGACCGGCACCGCATCGTCCACTCCAAGTTCCTGACCTAGTGCGCCGACACCGAGATCCCCGAAGTCCTCCAGCTGGCCGTCACGGTGAGCCGCTGGGCACCGAGATCGCCAGATTCACCCCGAGCTCCCCGCCTGTGCGGCAAACAACTCTGCATGCGTCGGCACCGATGCCACCAACGCGATCCATGACCCATCCGCAAACATAAGCTCGAAACGGCCTCGCTGGAGAACGCCCTTTGGGTTTGCGCGGACTCCAAGGACAGTGGACCGCGGGGCCTCCCACTGGAGTTCGTACGCCCGACTGGTCTGCCATAGTTTGGCTCGGTCGGCGAATGCGAGGACCCGGCGGTTGGTGAACGCGACCGCCAGCGTCGCCGGCAAACGTGCCGCAGTGTAGTGGGTCACCAGGAATCGCCCGGCCTGGCTCTCCCAACCGCCGTGCATGCCCTTGCTATGAGCGGCCCGGGTGAAGGCGTTCTCGGTCGCCTGTTCAGCTCCTTCCATCACCTCCTCGAGTCGGGTGACGGACTTCCGTTCGCTCGGCCGTAGGAGCCTCTGCATTGCCCCAGGAAGGCGGGACTTGAGCCGGCGCTCCAGTTCTGACTCCTGTGGCGGCTGCCGTAGCCGGACCGGCCGCTCCGGCACCCCGGGAGCCGTCTCGCACTCGCATACCGCGAGTAGTCGCTCTCCGGCCTGGAGGCGCGGTTGGATCTGGTCACGGTGCCGAGATTCCACAGTCCGCCGATCGTTGTCTGCCGGATTGGCGATGCCCAGTGCCTCACGAGCGGATGTGCTGGGGTTGGGGTTTTCCGCAAGCCGGTCGTCGACTTCTTCGGCGGCGATGCCCGCGGCTCCCTCCAGACCCTCCTGAGCGGTCTGACCGACAGGGTCACCGGTGAGGCCGACCGCGCCCAGCACCGCCTTACCAGTGGTCTTCACACCTCGATGGGCGGCGAAGGCTCCTCCACGAGACGCCAGGACTGCTGCCGTTCCAGCCGCCCATCCTCGCTTCGATCGCCACCGGCATCCGACACGGCTTCCTGGACGCCCCTGGCCCCGACCTCGCGGAGCTGCTTGGCCGGCCGGCGCGCCAGCCCGCGATCCACTGGGTACGGCCGTTGCAGCCGCCTCCGCCAGGAAACCGCACGTGCGCGTTCAGCGCCAGGCGACGCACACTGGGCAATAAGTGAGTCCTGCCTACATCCATTCACCGAGACCTTCGACGCCGATACGTGATGTGCCGTGCCACTTCCTGCACTCGCTCGCCACGTCGACCGCAAAGGGCACGTCGTGGTGGATGGTCACTCCACGCACCGCTGCCACAAGGTCTGCTCCTGGCTCGCCGGTCATCCCGACGAGGTCAAGCGCAGTGCTATCGTCCCCGCCAACGCCAAGCACACGCTATCGACGGCGACTTCGGCGGCCAACACCCTCCGCTACTTCCTCAAACAGAACCGACCGAGTCGCGGATCAATATTGAGCCATCAGTTCGGCTTGAGCGGAGTGACCAGGCAAGCCCAACCGATGGCCGACGTCACGAAGCAGACCCGACGGCATCCTGGCTGCTGTCCGACCGCCTCTGCGCCGCCGGGTTTTGGCTCACGACTACGTACAGGCCGTACACAAGAAGGACAACCGTGCCGACGATTCCGAGGACCAGGCGCCAAGCCGCCGAAGGAACGGGAAGCGCGAGCGCCACGATACAGAGGGTCCAGAGCAGGAGAACGTTCACCAGACGGTTCGACATGCTGAGGATCCAGCCGCCGTCGAGGTCGAGCAGCCGGCCCTCGCCCGTTGAGTCGACAGAAGCCTGGTGATCAGCCGCCGCCCTCGCGGGCTCCTCATACTCTGGGGCGAGCCCGCCCGGGATGAACCAGCCGGCTTCGCTGATGAAGACCGCGCCCGTACGATGCGGCCCCTTCCGGCCTCCTTGCCGGTTGCTGTCCGGCACCCAGACCAAATGGCCTTCCGCACGGCCCACCGTGTCCACGTACTTGGCGTTGTCCGCGTGGACATGCAGTTGCACCGGCCCCGTGGACGTGTCCAGGGAGATTCGTGCCTTCCCAGCCCCGTAACCGTCGTACCCGGAAATGCTCGCCCGCAGCACACGTTCGTCACCTCGCAGCCGCCGCGGAAATCGCAGGTCCCTACGGCTCGTGAGATAACCGAAGAAGAGAGCCCCGATGAGGAACAGCCATCCCGAACCCAGAATGCCGGTCCACCAGTTGTTCATCGCGCGACCGGAGAGTTGACGATCGACACTTGCCCGTTCGTTGTCGCCCACGGCTCCCAGTTCGGGTCGGTCGGGCGCGAAGGCGACGTAGGCGTTCTCACCGACCACTGCGGGATCTGGCCATTCCGATCGGAACTCGGCGCGCGTCCCTCTCCCGGCCTCGTCGGCCGGAGGCAGCGTCACCGTCACGGTGCAGTAGTACGTGCTGCCGTTCTTGTGTCGGTCCCTGACGACATCCCGCACCGACTCGATCGGCAACGCCCGCACAACCGCCCCCGCAGAGGCGATCTCCGCCGCCTTGCCCGTGGGCTTGGGAGTACCGACCCCTAGGGCGAGCGGGAGGATCAACGCCATGACTCCGCCGTAAAATGACAGAGCCTGTCCGCTCGCCAGGGCGGAGGCTCCTCGCAACCGCGCGGGGAGTGCCCCGGGCCCATGCTCTCTCGCAGCCGTTGTGCGGTCAGCCAAGGCGCGATAGACCGACGCAGGATCCGGGTTGCCCGACGCGCGCCGCAACGCCCATGCCGCAAGGGCAAGAAGAGCGAGTACGACCGCGCAGCCCAGCACCAGCGCGTCACGCAGCGAGGACTTCACCATGAAGAGCCAGCACCCGAGGAGCACCGTCACCAGGAGGCATGCCCCCCAGGCCACCACCTTGCCCAGGAGGATGGCCGGACCGAGCGTGCGATTCTCGCCATCCTTCATGGCACCTGTCCTTCCATCCGAACCATTCATCCGAAGTCGTCCACCAGACTCGTGTTCTTTGCGTGCTCGCGGAGCTGTTCGGCGGTCTTCTGCTGCCCTTCGGACAGGTCGTCCTCAATGCTATCCGCCTCTTTGAGCCTGTTTCCGGCCGCGCCGAACTCTGTGCCCGCTCGGCTGTTCGTGGCCTCGTCGCGAATCGCGTTCTGCTGCTCCTGTGTCAGCCCTTCGGCGTCCGCGCCAGTGTCGGGCGTCGTCTGGTCGCCGCTCCCCTCGCTCGCCCCCGTAGCTCCGCCCGTTGCGCCCGCGTCGGCGGCTCCACCGGAAGCGCCGTCTGCCGTGCCGCTCGCGTCGGCTGCCCCATTGGAAGCGCCGCCTGCTGTGCTATTCCCGTCGGCTGCCCCGCCGGAAGCACCCTCTCCGGCGCCATTCGCCTCCCCGGCTCCCGAACCATGCGTCAGCCCGCCTCCGACGCCTCCGCCAGCCGCTCCGGCTCCGGCTCCGATCAGCGACTGCGACCAGTCGAACTCGTCGTCCTTGTCCGCCCACGGGCCGTAAGCGTTGGCGGCATCCCCGACCAGGCTGCCCGTCGCTCCACCGACGGCACCTGTGCCGATCGACTCGCCGATTCCTCCACCGAGCCTCCCGCCGAGCGCGGCGTCGGCAAGCTTTCCCATGCCTGCCCCAGCCATCCCGCCGACGAGGTTGTTCTCCCACTCAGGACCCTTACCACTGATCATGCTCGTGGCCACACCGTTGCCGAACTCGATCGCGGTCCGGCCCGCGAAGGTACTACCGAACCGGACTCCGTACTGCAGAAACTTGCTTGAGTGCTCGAACGTCCGCAGTCTCTCGAACCAACGGGCGATCGTGGCCAGGATCCTGCCGAGCCTCGCGGCGGCGGCCGCCGCCTGCCCGGCGAGCCGGGCCGCGTTCGCGGCGCCAGCGGCTGCGGAGAAACCGAGGGTGATGAAGGAGGTGGCGATCGACACACCGATCGTGACACCGATCTCCGCGTAGATCGCATGGATCTCGTCGTTGATCTGCTCGATCTTTTCTGCTGCCTCGTTCAGGCCCTTCTTCGCCTCGTCGAAGGTCGGTTGAGCGTCCTCGACGGACTTCTTGACCTCTTCCCAATGCTTGACGAAGGCATCGGCAGCCGGCCCTCGCCAGTCATCGCCGTAAACGTCTCGAACGACCTTGTCCATGTGGACGACGAACTTGTCGAGGGCATCCCCCATCGCGCCCCACGCCTTGGCCGCGTCCTTGAGAACATCCGGTTCGCCACCGGGGTTCCAGAGCTCGAGCCCGGCTTCGTAAATGGTCTCCGCGGCCGACTCGCCACTCACGCCTTCTCCCCCTTGAACAGATCCTCCAAGGTGTGCTCGGCGGCTGAGGTGTTGCGGGAGTTATCGGAGAGGTTGTCAGCCATCTCATAGAGATGCTCCTGCAGCCCCTGGATCGCTTTAGTCATATGGTCGGCCAAGTCAATGTAGGCGGTGGTCACCTCCTCTGACTCCGTCAGAAATCCGAACCCGTCATGGATCGCCTCAGCATCCGTCTTCGGCTTAAACTTAGTCAGTTGCTCACCGAGTTCATCGGCCTCTCTCTTGAAAGCGCCACTCAGCCTTTCGAGCGCGGAGTGGCCGATGTAAAAGCCGTCCGACACAAGGTCCTCTCTCTCGGTGTTGCCGCGCGACAGGCCGAGCCAAGCTGTAGCTACACGCGAACGCTAAACACAATCATCGATTTTGCCAGGAGCTAACTGCGACTCAGCCACGTCATAGGGCCTGGTGCGCTTCTTCACAAGGTTGCGCCCCGTCCCGAAGGGGCCGGGTTACCTGCCCAGCACAGCAGTCGGATAAGACGGCTGATGCCTTGTATTTATGAAGCATCAGGGACTCGTCGGCATCCGCCTCTGGCGACGCTCGGCGATGCGTCCCGATGTGCATCGCCGAGCGTCGCCAGAGGTACGAGTGTCGTGGCTACCGGGTACCCTCTGCTGGGGAGCTACTGCCCTTGCCAGGGGGGGGCTATTGGGCGTAGGGATTGGGCTGCTGCGGGTCTTGCACAGGGGGAGGAGTGTACCCCTGGTTGAAACTTGGCTGGTAGGGCTGCTGGGGATTTGGGTAGTTCGGGTGCTGGAGCGGATAGCCCACGTTCTCCACGTAATTGCCGGAGCCAGGACTGATTGGGCCAGCGTTGGAGTTGCGGCGGCTGCGCAGTACAGCGAAGACGACGACGGCGCCGATTACGGCTCCAAGGCCGATGACGCCAACCACAAGGACGACGAGGCCCATTGAGGGGGATCCCTTCTCGTTCTTGGCTTCTAGGTCCACTGCAGAATCTTGGCATTGACGAGATAGAGCAGCAGGGTCGCAGCATGAGTTCCTGCCCCCACCTTTTCAGAACTCGATTTTCATCGCGGTACCCGCGCACCATGGCCAAGAGACCCACATGCGTGCCGATCAGATTGAGCCCTGTCAGCCACCAAAGTGTGCCGGACACAATCGACATAACGAAGAGCAGCCAAGGGACAAGGATTCCAAGTCCGAGCAAGATGGTGGTGAAATCGCTCGCTGCTCGAGCCGTCATCTCATCGGCAGCGTAGTGGGAATTCAGGGGCTCGTAGTTCCGAGTTCACAGGCTCTCCGAGCGGGAATTACGCCTACTGTCCTTGGTGCGGTGGCTGTTGGGCGTATGGGTTGGGGTGCTGCGGAGACTGTCCCGGAGACGTGGGGTATCCCTGGTTGGGAGCTGTGTTGGGGTACTGCTGATAGCCCGTGGGAGGCTGGGGCGGGTAGCCCGTGCCGGCAGGGGGCGTTCCGCCGCCGGAGCCGGGTCCGCCGTTACCGCCGTTGCGGCGGCTGCGGATTACCGCGATGGCGATGCCGATGACGACCACGGCGGCTGCGATGCCGGCGATGAGAAGGATGCTCCCCGAGGAGGACTTCTTCTTTTTCTTGGCCAGGCTCGTGCTGTCGTTGTCGTCGGAGGCTGCGCCGGAATTCGTGGACGTGGACGGCGTGGACTGAGCGAGGGGGCCCTGCTTGGGGCCCTTGGGGATGTCCATCGTCAGCGCTGTACCGGGGCGGGCGATGCCGTAGCCGAGTTCCCTGTCCGGGGCCGTCCTGCCCTTGTTGTTCAGGAAGGATGCCGACTTGATCAGGCGGTTGATGATCTGGCCTGCGGTTAGGTCGGGGTACTTGGAGCGGAGGAGCGCAACGATGGCTGAGACGTAAGCGCTGGAGCCAGAGGTTCCGTCTGCCACCGAATAACCACTACGTGTGGTCGGGTCAGCCTGGGCCACCTCCACTCCGGGGGCTGCGACAATCACGTTCCCGGTGTTTGACTTAGACCAAGGGTTGAGGCTCTTGTCCACAGCAGCGGCAGCCACAACGCCTGGGAGAGCGGCCGGATAATTGACCGTCCCTGCATCGTTGCCCGTACTCGCTACAACCACGACATCGTGTGCTTGCGCATATTCAATTGCCTTGGCAGCTTTCGAGCCAGGGTAGGCGGAAGAATCATCGAGAGACAGGTTGATTACTTCCGCACCCTGCTCAACCGCAAAGCGGACTCCAGCGACCCAACCCGCCGTATCAATCTTGCCGTCAGTCTCATCCTCCCCCCGCGTCACGCTCACCCGCACCGGGAGAATCTTCGCTTCGGGCGCAAGACCCATCACGCCCGCAGAAGCATTTACCCCATGCCCGTGTCCAGCGATGAGACTGGCCATTGCAGTGCCGTGTCCAACATTGTCTTCGTGAGGGTTTCCAGCTCCGGTGAAGTCCTTACCAGGCAGAACTTGTCCGGTGAGATCCGGATGACTGGCATCTACGCCTGAGTCAATTACAGCAACTGTGACGCCCGCGCCTTGCGAGGTTTTCCAGACCTTTTCTGCGCCATACACCGTCAGCGGCCACTGAGCGTCTCGGACTTGATCCGCCGACGCCATTGGGGCTGAAGTGAGGAGCAAGGCTCCTGTCAACGTCACGACTCCTGTCGTGGACCAGAATCGCTTGACACCCAATTCCTTGCTCCTCACTCAACTAAGACTGGTTTCACCAGCCTTCACAGCGGACCGGAACCAATTGCTCCGGTCCGCTTGCCTGCCTATTCGATGGTTCGGGGCACGTTCCGGTTGCGGTCCTCCTCCGAGATCCACGTCTCTTCGTCCTCGACCAAGTAGTCGGGACGGTCACCGCGGCTGTTCTCGTCATCGGACCGTCGGCCATTGCGACCAACCATGCCGCCGGCCCCGCCCGCCATGGCGCCGCGCTGGCTTCCGCCACGGCTGCCGTGGAGGCCTGCACCGCCACCGGCACCTTTGCCAGTGACTCCCTTGGCCGCGCCGACCACGCCGCCACGGGACTTCGCAAGGGCTCCCCGGCCGCCAGCACCAGCACCACCTCGGCCAGCTGCGCCAGCTCCGGCGCCACCCATACCACCCATACCGGATCGTCCTCCAGCGCCGCGGCCTGCTGCCGCACCGCCACCAGACAGACCACCGCGACCGCCAACGGCGCCAATGCCGCCGCGTGCGGCAGCACCGCCCGCCAGGCCAGATGCTCCGCCAGGGGCCACGATGCCGGAACCTTGAGCTCCGCTGGTGCCGAAGTTGCCACCACCGACGCCGGGTCCGCCAACGCCCGTGCTGGGGCCAGTCCCTGTCAAGCCTGGGGAGATGCTGTCAACCTTCGTTCCAGCTGTCGGGAGCTGGGAACCGCCCGTGATGCCAGGGTCACGGGGTACCGTAGGCGTCGGCTTAATGTTCGTCGTCGGCCCCGCGCTCCAGGGCTTAGCCGTGCTGCCTCCTCTGCTCGGACTCGAGCTGCCAGCGGACGGCATAGGGATGGGGGGAGGCATCGGCGTTTGGGGGTTCGGGGGCTGGAAGGGATCCTTCGGGTCAGTTTCTCGGAGATTTCCGCTCGAGTAAGCCTTGTAGTTGACCCCCAGCTGCTCCATGATCGCCACCCCCTTCAGCTGCGCTTCCTTACCCGCAGAAAGGGAGTCTGCATTCGCCTTGGCGGCGGCCTCCGTACTCACGCCCTTGTTGATGTCTGCCAGCAATTGCTCGTCGCTGCGCTCATCGTCCGTGAGTTTGTCCCAGGCTCTGTCCCAGCCAGAAGGTTCTTCGACCTCCCGCATCTGGGTCATGGAGTTCCGCAGATCGTTCTGGACGGCGTGCATGGTTTCCCCGTAGTGGTTCGCCCACGCAGCTCCGTTCCGAATGTTCTGCATGATCTCGTTGGCCTTCTTGCGGAACGCCTCGGCTGCGTCGCCCTCCCAGTGCTCGAGGACGTTTTCAATGGCGCTCTGCATCATGCCCGCGACGCTGTCCTTCGCGGATACCGAGTCCACGCCACCGGTCTTGCCGTCGCCGTCGCCACCGGAAAGGATGTTGTGGACCGACTTCCAGTGCTGGCTGACCTCGTAGATCCGGCCGGGGTCCGCGTCCAGGATCATGGATCGCAGCTCCGGGATACTCATCGCCATGAAATTCGAGTCGAGTTTGCTGCGGTCCGGCCCCCCCATACCGCCGTCCTTGGTCGACTCAAGCCTTTGGTCGTGCTTGTCCTTGATGCGCTGCTGCTGTGCCTTCTGCTGAGCCTCGTAGTACTCAGGGCTGTTGTAGTAACCGCCATAGCCGTAGCCCATTGCCGTAACGTCCCCTCTGTCAGTGACCTGTCGCTGAACCGATTAGTAGGCCGAGCCCGTAGACCCGCCGTCGGGAGCAGCGCTCACGCCCTGCCTGTTCGCCTGCTCCTGGTTGCTGTACTTGTCCCTGACCTTCGAGGTGCTCGTACTGAAGTCGTCGATCAATTTGTGCAGATCCCGAATGATGTTCTCGATCCGGGTCTTCTGCTTCTGGTGGGCTTCATGAAGCTCGTTGGACTCCAAGAACTTCATGCTGCCGAACGCAGTACTCGGGATGTCCGTCTCGTACTTGGCCTTGGTGTTGGCCTTGTCCATATCCGAGAGAAGGCCGTTGAGCTTGCGGATGACGTTATCCAGCTCGCTCAGATCAACCCGCATGCCGTTACTCATACCCCGTTGTCCTCTCCCCTGTTCCTCAAGTTGTCAGCACCCACTCGGTGCCCAAATCATCGCCCGCGTCGGCTGACGGACTGCCCAGCCCGTCCAACCGGCCCAGCCAACCCATCCCGCCGACTACGCCAGTCCCGCAAAGCCACCCCACTCCCCGCAACCACCAATGCCAGAGCCATCCCCGTGCCCAACACATAGATGGCTACCCGGCGTTCCCGCTCCGCCTCGCTCTCCCCCATGGTCACAGCCATCGGGACAACCCCACCCCCTCCGGGCGCAACCGCCGGATCCGGCTTCGGGGACTCACCCGGTGTCGACTCCTCCTGCAACGCGGCGACCGGGTCGACGACGCCCCACCCGATGTAGGGGTTGGGCTCGCGGCCCGGGCGTTGTGCGGTTTCCTCGATGCGGGTGGCGATCTGGGCGGCGTTCCAGGTCGGGTACTTGTCCTTCAGCAGAGCCGCGACACCCGCGACGTACGGCGCCGCGAAGCTCGTGCCGTCCGCGGTGCACTGGCCGCCGATGGGGACCGTGGAGACCATGCTGACGCCCGGTGCCGCCACGTCGACGAAGTCGCCCGACTGTGAGAAGGGGGCGCGTTCGTCGTTGCGGTCGGAGGCCGCCACCGCCAGGACGCCGTCGTAGGCCGCGGGGTAGGTCTTCGCGAGCTTGCCGTCGGCGCCGTCGTTGCCGGCGGCCGCCACGATCAGGGCGCCCGCATCCACCGCGTCCGCCACGGCGGCCGCGAGTGTCGGGTCGTCCTTCTTGTTCTGGGTGTCCGAGGAGATGTTGATGATCTTCGCGTCCTGGGCGACGGCGTACCGGATCGCGTCGGCCATGGTCCCCGCGTCGCCCTGCTTCTCCTGCCCGCCCGTGTACCGGAGGGACAGGATCTTGGCGGCCGGTGCGATGCCCACGAAGCCCGTGCCCTTGAGCGGGCGGGCCGCGATGATGCCTGCGACTCGGGTGCCGTGACCTTCGATGTCCTTGGTGGCGGCGCCGTCGACGAAGGACTTGCTGCCCGGGGCCATGGCGCTGGTCAGTTGGCGGTTGGAGGCGTCGACACCCGTGTCGATCACCGCGACCGTGACGCCCTTGCCCGTGGCCTGTCCCCACAGCTGGTCCAGCAGGATCCGCTGGAGCGACCACGGCGTGGACTTGATGACCTTGCCGCCGAAGACGCATTCCGTGCTGTCCGCCAGGCCGAACTCCGTGCCGGCCGAGACGGTCCCACTTGAACCACCGGACGAGACGGTGCCGTTCGAACCAGGGGCGTCTGCGGCCGTGAGGTGCGTGGTCGGTGACGGGTCGGCGAATGCCGACAGAGGCGCCGACGCGCAGCAGATACCGGTCACCGCGAGCACGCCAAAAACCCGCTGCAGTGCGCGGGTTCCACTGTTACGGCTACGCGAGCGGGCTGTCCGGCCCTTCACGCTCAGGCCCCCCATGTTCAGGCCCCCAGGGCTTCCTTGCTTCTCTCGAAGCTGGGTCATGTGTATGTGATGGATGTGGCTGATGTAGCGCACGTATCGGAGAAAGCGATACGTGTGAAGATTTGCGGGATTTGCTGCGTGCGGCCCTACCGAAGTCGTGCACGACCCCGAAGCAGAGCTCGGCCCAGCCAACGCCGTGGCGTCAGCTGGGCCGATTCTCTTCATCTCATGCCCCGCGGGCCGCCGACGGGCTCAGGCCCAGGTGTTGGCGTTGCTCTTCTCAGTGGCCTGGTAGTTCTCGGCCGCGCTCTGCAGCGCGGTGGAGATCTTCAGCAGGGTGGAGTGCAGGTCAGCGGCGGTCTGGTCCCACTCGCGCTGCTTGCGCTGGTAACCCTCCTGCGCCTCGCCTTCCCAGGACTGGGCGACGCGCTTGACCGCGGCCTCGAGGTCGTCGAGCTGCTGCTTGATGCGGCCGGCCGTGGACTTCACGTCCGTGGACGCGTTGGTGATGGTTGCGTAATTGACGAGGATCGACATCGTCGTTCCCTTTCAGGAAGAATCGAAGGAAGTCTGTGGAAATCGGGAGGAAGTGGGGAACTTCCGACTGAATGGCTCGATCAGTCCGAAGGGCCTTGTCGGCCCGGACGGCTCGATCGGACCAAACGGCTCGATCAGCCGAAGTCCGACATGATCTTGCTGATCTCGGAGTTCTGCTGCTCTTCCGACGCCGAGTAGTTGCTCCGCGTGGAGTCCACGGCTTCCTTGATGTCGTTGAGGATGTCGCTCATCCTCTTCGCGTCCGCGTTCCAGCGGTCCTGGAGCTGGCGGTAGGACTGGGCCGCCTGGCCCTTCCAGCCGCCGGCGATCTGGTCGATCACTCCGTTGAGACGGCGGATCTCGCCCTGGAGCTGGCCGTTGACGGTGCTGATGTCACCGGAGAGCTTGGTGAGTTCGTCCTCTGTTACCCGGAACTGGCCGGCCATGATGAACCTTCCCCCATGTCGTCGTTGATCCGGGAAACCTGCACTGGTGCCCGGAGAAGCTTCGCACCGTTGAGCGCTGCAAACACTCTATCGTCAGCCTGTCACCAGACCACAGGCAAGCCCAATCAGTTACACGGCTCACACACTTGAGCGATCATCTTGTGACCCGTGCACCGTCTTACTGTCAAGTGCGCCTGCCCGCAAGCCTGTTGGTCAGGTCACTGGCTCTGTTCCTGCGCCGCGCTTCCGGTGTCCAGCATGGGTCCCTTCGGGATGAATGTCGCCCACGTCTGCGGCACGATCGCGGGCTGGGAGACGTCCTCGTAACCCAGCCGTGTGCGCGCCTTGTCCGTCTCGCTCGCGTCACCGTTCGAAGAGCCCGAGGCGTCCGAGGACGAGTCGCTGCCGCTCTCCTCCGCCTTCGCCGCGCTGTCGTTGCTCTTCGGCAGCGAGTACCGCAGGCCCGTGTCCGTCAGCAGGTACTGCCCACCGCCACCCGCTGCCGCGCCGGTGACCTCCGTGAAGAGCAGGCCCGAGCCGGACGAGACGTAGGCGCTGAGCGAGTCGGCGATGACCCTCTTCGGGTACGCCGTCCCGGCCCAGGCGGCGAGCTGCGGCTTGTTGCCCTCGCCGATGGTGCCGTCGTAGACGCTGCACGAGGTGTTACGGGCCTCGCCGTTCGGCGTGGTCGCGGGGTTGGCCTGCTGCGGAACGGTCTGGGGCCAGCCCTTGTTCTGGTAGAAGCGGTTCGCCGGGCCGTTGTTGGCCGTGATGATGTCCTGGGGGGCGACCTTGATGTCGTCGATCACGTCCTGGCCGTACGCCTCCTCGGCGGCGGGCGACGCCTTGAGCAGGGCCGCGACAAAGGGCGTGATGGCGGCAACCTCGTTCTTGAGGACGACGTAGTACTTCTCGCCCTGCGCGTCCTGCGCCTTGAGCACCCTGCCCACCGTGCTCGCGTCGGCGGGGAGCCCCTGGACCGAGGTCGCCTCGCCGACGTTCGGGACCGTCGGGAAGGTGATGACGCTGCCCTTGTTGAGGGTGCGCAACCACTCGGCGCTCACCGGCTGCGGCTCGGCGTCCCGGCCGACGACGGCGGCGCGCAGCAGCTCCATGGTGGCCTTGTCGAGACCCGCCGTGTCGCCCAGCAAGAAGAGGTTGCCCTTGCTGTCGACCAGGAACTGCCGTCCGGTCTGCCGCTCGACGACGTAGAGAGCCTGGCTGGGGCGGACTTTCCCCGCGTTGTTCAGCGACTTGGCGTCGTCGGCGTCGAGGACGAAGACGGCACGGTCGATGGCGCCGGTCTCCGATCCAGGGGTCGGACGCTCGCACACCGCCCAGGTCTTCGGCGTCTCCGCGTCCTCCTTGCCGGGCAGCCGGTCGGGGGCGTAGGGGATGCCGATCGTCGCGCCGTGCCGGATGCCGCTCTTGTCGATCTCCTTGCCGGGGACCTCGAGAACGGTGCCCTTGCCCTTGTCGAGCAGCAGCTTCGCGGAGGCGTAGTTGAGGACCGGGTGGAGGACCTTCTCCACCTTGCTGTCCTTCGGGTCCGGGTCGAGGACCACGTACCGCGTCGTGGAGTCGCTGTCGACGATGATGTACTCGCCCGGTGTGTCCCAGCCCTTGGGCGCCGTGGGCTTGATCACGCCCCAGGCGATGAAGCCGAGCACCAGCACCAGGCCCACTCCGAGACTGGGCATCACCGTACGAATGGGACGCGGGGCGCCTTCCTCGGAGCCGCCCGGTGACGGCGCCAGGAACGCCGCGACGGTGCGCTTGCGAGCGAACGTGTAGGCGGCGAGCTCATCCCGACGCTTTGCCATGGTCCCCGTTTCTCCCGTTTGTGATGCTCGATGGTGTTGCGACGTTCCGGCCGCGTCTGCCGCGCCTGTACTGCTCGATCACGGTCGTGATACTTCGATCACGGTCGTGGTGTTTCGGGCCTGATCGCGATGCTTCGACCGCGCTCGACAGGCCGATTCGGCCGCGCAGGCACCTACTATGCCCTGCGCCACGGGGCGACGATCCATCAGGTGTGTGGCCGACCCCGCATCTTCACAGAGCTTCACGTCAGCGCTCCACCACGCGGGGCCGGTCCATGACAGGCTGACCGCCTGGGTTTTGGGTGTCCCCCGTGTCGCGCGGTGTTCCGCAGCGGGTACCGTGAGCCACCCGCATGGATGTTGTGGGCCATCGGTGCCCCTGGCCCGTCGCCGGGATCCCCGAGACCTCTCGGAGACCACTCGGACAGAGGGTCCGCCCGACAACGGCCACTAACTTCGCGAAAGGGATGTCCCGGGGGATGACCAGCGCTACGAGCACTCGGCGCGGACGCCGCGCACAGCAGCAACAGGGAGGTCCGGGCGGCAGACGTTCGTCGACTGCCCCGGCCGCCCCCGCCGCCGCGTCGCCGCGCACGCTGCCGCGCCCCGGCGGTCTGGGCCCGGTGCGGCTGCAGCAGCTCATCCTGGTGGAGCTCGCGGCGGCGGTCATGCTGGCCGCCTGGGCCGCCGACGCGTCCTGGCTGCTCGTACCGGCCGGTGTCGTGGCGGCGTTGCTGCTGCTCCTGGCGGTTCTGCGCCGGGGTCGCCGTCCGTTGCCCGAGTGGTACGAGACGACCCGCGCGCTGAGGCAGCGCCGACGCGACGCCAAGCAGGCCGTGCCGCCCGGGACCGACGCGATGCTGGCAGCGGTCGTGGAATGCGACCCCGCCCTGCGGACGTACTCCTTCGTCTCCCGTGACGACCGCTCGATCGGCCTGATCGGCGACGGGTCCTTCCTGACCGCCGTCCTGTTCGTGCAGCCGGGAGACCAGCCGTTGCGTCCCGGCGCCGGCGAGCGGCAGCTGCCGCTGCGGCTGATCCAGGACGCCCTCGAGGTCGACGGGATCCGACTCGCCTCCGTACAGGTCGTGCAGCACACGCAGCCGGCGCCGGCGCCGCATCTGCCGCAGCAGTCGCTGGCCGCGCGGTCGTACGGCCCCCTCCAGGCGCAGTCCGGTTCGCCCGCGCTCCGGCTCACCTGGGTCGCTCTCAAGCTCGACCCGGAGCTGTGCCCGGAGGCGGTCCAGGCGCGCGGGGACGGCGTTCCCGGCGCGCAGCGCGCCCTGCTGCGGGTGGCGGACCAGCTGGCGAGCCGACTGGCCGGGGCCGGCTTCAAGGCGACCATCCTGGACGAGACCGAGCTGGTGCAGGCGCTCGCGACGTCCAGCTGCCTGAACCCGCGCGCCAACGCCCAGCACGCCCAGGACGGGCGGACTCCCCAGCGCCGTACGGTCGAGTCGGTGCGGACCTGGCGGGTCGACGACCGGTACCACACGACGTACTGGGTCTCCCGCTGGCCGCAGTTGGGCAGCGGCGGTGTGGCGCTGCCCGAACTGGTCACGCGGTTCACCTCGTTGCCGGTGCTCGCCACGACGTTCAGCATGACGCTGAGCAAGGCCGGCAACCGGGGTGTCGCCCTCACCGGGCACGTCCGCGTCACCGCTCGCGGTGACAGTGAAGTCGGCCAGGTGGGGCGGGAGTTGGAGCGGGCCGCGAGTGCCGCGAAGGTCGGTCTGGTCCGTCTCGACCGGGAGCAGGTCCCCGGTGCTCTCGCCACTCTGCCGCTCGGAGGTACGTACTGATGTCCCACCCCGCCTCGACCATGCCCCCGGGGCAGCAGGGCCGGGCCCCCGGGCGCACTCCGGCACACGTGGCCTCGCCCACCGACACCGGCATGATCCCCATCATCGGCCGGCAGCCTGAGGCACCGCAGCAGCAACGCCGCATCGTCAGCCCGGGGTTCGGGCTGCGCGGGCCACGCCGCAACCGCCATGTCGTCACCGCCGACGAGCTCGCGGCGATCAGCATGCCGATCGGTGACGACGGCGTGATCATCGGCACCGACCCGGAACAGCAGCCGGCCGTGCTGGGTCTGTCCCGTCCGACCGCCTTCGACGTCGTGCTCGTGGGTGGCCTGTGGCTCGCCCAGGTGCTGGCGTTGCGCGCCGCCGCGACGGGTGCGCGCGTGGGCGTCGAGACCGGACGTCCGCAGGCGTGGCAGCAGTTGGCCCAGGCGGCCGGCGGCGGTCAGCAGTGCGTGACGGTCTATCCGGTGGGCCGGGTTCCGGCGCAGGGACCGTCGGTGTCCAGTCCGGTGGTGTTGTTCCGGGACTGTGGCATCCGCCCGCCGCGTGGGCGGGTGACGTCCGTGCCGTGGCAGGCCGTGGTGACGGTGCTGCCGTTCGTCAGTGAGCATGCGCCGCGCTGGCTGGCTCAGGCCCATCTGGTCGGAATCCAGCGCATCTCGCCCTACGAGACCGAGGCCGTACGGGACACGCTCGGGATCCCGGAGGAACAACTCCAGCACCTGCCGACCCTTCACGACGGCGTCGCCCTGTGGTGCACTCGCAAGCATCAGAAGTTCGTCATGACCGAACCCACCGATGCGGAGACGGGCCTGCTCGGCGTGGCCCGTCGTATGGACTGACACGTCGTCGTCTTGGGGCGGGGCGCGAACGAGGCCTCGCCCGCGGGGCTTTGCGTCCACGCCCATGCGGCACTCACGTCCACACGACCGCGGCTATGGCGTCCGCGCCCGTGGGGGCTTTTCCGTCCCGCCATGCGAGTGATTAGGCTTCTGGTGGTGCGGTGACGATCGCAGTCGCGTGGGACTAGCCACTCGGTCCGCCCGGCCGCGACGACGACCAGCTCAGCAGCAGTGGCTGACCAGGAGGCAAGCAGTGAACAGGGATCGGTCCGAGTACAACGGCGGGAGCCCTTCCTCGGACGGGGACGATCACGAGGTGGATCTCACCGGCGAGTTCGAAATCGTCTACACACCTCCCGCCTGGTACGCCCAAAGTACGCAAAGTGGTTCCTCGGCCGGTGGACAGCAGGACGGCGGGCAGCCGTCGCCCCCACCGCCGACGGGATCGCCCGTCGGGTCGCCCACCGGGCCGCCCGGCGTTCCCGCACCACCCGCGCCCGGACCGGCCCAGCCGCCGGCCCAGGGTGCGCCTCAGCAGCCCGCCCAGGCCCCGCAGTCGGCCCAGCCCGCACAACCCACTCCGGCTCAGGGCACGCCCAGCCCGCACCAGCAGGGCCCCGCCACGGGTGGCTACGGTTTTCCGCAGCAGCAGTCCACGCCGGGCGCCCCCGCGGCCGGTGCGTACGGCTATCCCCAGCAGACCGGAACCGGTGCACCGCAGCCGGCCCAGGACACGTCCGGCGGGTACGGCTACCCCCAGCAGACCGGAACCGGTGCATCGCAGCCGGCCCAGGACACGTCCGGCGGCTTCGGCGTACCCCAGCAGGACACCTCGGGTGGTTTCGCCGCCCCGCAGCAGGGCGCGCCTGCCCAGCAGCCCGCTGCACCCCAGCAGCACACCCCTGCCCAGCCACCCGCCGCACCCGGCTTCCCCGTGCTGCGTCCGGTAGACACGGACGCCCAGGCCGGCCCGTCCCCGACCGCCACCCCGGCGGCCGGCGTCCCGGCAGCGCCCGCGCCCGCACAGCCCGCCCCCGCACAGCCGGTGGCGGAGCCGGAGCCCGAGCTGAACCACGCCGCTGCGGACGCCGAGGCGGCGCTGCTCTTCGGCGGTGGCGACGACGACGCGGAGCCGGAAGCACAGAGCGACGAGGGGGAGTCGGCTGACTCCACCGGTTCCGTACCCGGTGCCGAGGGCGACGAGCCGGCGGCCGCCCAGGCCGACGCGGACTCCGCCGCGCAGGCCGATTCCGAGGCCACCGCGGCGACGGCGGAAGCAGAGCCGGAGCCGCAGGCGCAGGCACCGACCGCGCCGGCCCCCGCCGCCCCCGCGGACTCGGCGACGGCTCAGGGACAGCAGCCGCAGGCACAGCCCACCGGGCAGGTCCCCACGCCGCCCCAGACCGGGCAGCCGCTTCCCCCGCTGCCCCAGGGCTTCGCACCGGCGCACCCCGGCCAGGGCATGCCGCAGCAGGCAGGGCACCCGGACCAGCAGGCCGCGGCAGCCGCTGCCCAGGCAGCCGCCGCACAGGCAGCCGCCGCACAGGCCGCCGCCGCACACGCCGCCGCCGCACACGCGGGCGGCTACGGCTACCCCCAGCCCCCCGCCCAGCAGCACCCCGCACCTCCGGCTCACCAGACCCCGCCGCAGGGCACGTTCGGCCCCGCCCAGCAGGCCGGCTACCCGGCGCCGCAGGCCGGACAGCCCGCGGCCGACCCGCGGCAGGCGCCTCAGCCCGGACAGCCGCATCCCGGACAGCCGCAGGCCGCCGGATACGGCTACCCCCAGCAGGCACCGCAGGCCGCACAGCCGCAGCCCGGACACCCCCAGCCGGGGCACCCCCAGGCCGGACAACCGCAGGCGGACGGATACGGCTACCCCCAGCAGCCGCAGCACCCCGCACAGCCCGGCTACGGCTACCCGCCCCAGCAGGCCGGTTACGGCTACCCGCAGCCCGCACAGCCGCAGCAGCCCGCCCCTCAACAGCAGCCCCCGGCCCAGCCCCAGCAGCAGGCCCCTCAGCAGCAGGCGCCGCAGCAGCCCGCGCCGCAGCAGAACCCCGCTGTGCCGCCCGCCGCCTACGGCAACCCGGGCGCCCAGGGCAACCAGGGCTGGAGCGCCCCGCCCGGCCCCCAGGCCGGCCCCGGCGCGCCCCAGCAGCAGCAAGCCGCGCCCGGAACGCCGCTCGGCTACAACGCCGCCGTGGAGCTCTCCTCCGACCGGCTGCTGCGCAACCAGCCCAAGGCCCGCAAGAACAACCAGGCCCCGTCCCGGTTCAAGCTCGGCGCCAAGAAGGAGGCGGCGGAGCGGGAGCGGAAGCTCGGTCTGATCCGTACGCCGGTGATGTCCTGCTACCGGATCGCGGTGATCAGCCTCAAGGGCGGCGTCGGCAAGACCACCACCACCATGGCGCTCGGCGCCACCCTCGCCACCGAGCGTCAGGACAAGATCCTGGCGATCGACGCCAACCCGGACGCCGGCACCCTCGGCCGACGGGTCCGGCGTGAGACCGGCGCGACCATCCGTGACCTGGTGCAGGCGATCCCGCAGCTGCACAGCTACATGGACATCCGCCGCTTCACCTCGCAGGCGCCCTCCGGTCTCGAGATCATCGCCAACGACGTGGACCCGGCGGTCTCCACCACCTTCAACGACGAGGACTACCGCAGCGCGCTCGACGTGCTGGGCCGGCAGTACCCGATCATCCTCACGGACTCGGGTACCGGTCTGCTCTACAGCGCGATGCGCGGAGTGCTGGACCTCGCCCACCAGTTGATCATCATCTCCACCCCGTCGGTGGACGGCGCGAGCAGCGCCTCGACCACGCTCGACTGGCTGTCGGCGAACGGCTTCGCCGACCTCGTCCAGCGGTCGGTCACCGTGATCTCCGGTGTCCGCGAGACGGGCAAGATGATCAAGGTGGAGGACATCGTCGCGCACTTCGAGACGCGTTGCCGCGGTGTCGTCGTGATCCCGTTCGACGAGCACCTCGCGGCCGGTGCCGAGGTGGACCTCGACATGATGCGCCCCAAGACCCGCGAGGCCTACTTCGACCTCGCCGCCCTCATCGCCGAGGACATCGCGCGGACGCAGCAGGGCTTCGGCAACCCGAACATGCAGTACCAGCAGCAGCCCCAGCAGGGGTACCCGCCCCAGCAGGAGTACCCGCAGCAGCAGCCCCAGCAGCCCTACGCCCAGCCCGGCGGCGCCCCGCAGCCGGGGCAGGGCTGGGGGCAGGCCCCGCAGCAGCCCGCGCCGGGCCAGGGCTGGCAGCAGCAGGCGCCGCCGCCGCAGGATCCGCAGCAGGGTCAGCAGAACCAGCAGCAGGGCGTCGTACCGCCCGGCTGGACGCAGCAGTAGCGGACGGCTGGAAAAGAGCTGGAAAACAGAGGGCCGGCACCTTCACGGTGCCGGCCCTCTGTCGTCGTGCCGTTCAGCCCGCGGCGGCGATGAGCTCCCGGCAGCGCTGCACGTCCTCGGCCATCTGCTCCAGCAAGGCTTCCAGCGAGTCGAACTTCGCCTGGCCGCGGACGAAGGAGAGGAAGTCGACGGCGACATGCAGGCCGTACAGGTCCAGGCCCACGCGATCGATCGCGTACGCCTCCACCGTGCGCTCGGTCCCGTCGAACTGCGGGTTCGTGCCGACGGAGATCGCGGCCGGCATCACCTCGCCCTGGGCGTGCAGCCAGCCGGCGTAGACGCCGTCGGCGGGAATGGCGGTGTGCGGCAGCGTCTCGACGTTGGCGGTCGGGAAACCGAGCTCTCGCCCCCGCTGAGCGCCCCGTACGACCACGCCCTCCACGCGGTGCGGGTGGCCCAGGATCTCGGCGGCGCCGGTGACATCGCCCTCGGCGACCAGGCGCCGGGTCAGGGTCGAGGAGAAGGGCTCGCCGCCGCCCGCCTCACCGGTCACGTACAGGTCGACGACCTCGACCTCGAAGTCGTAGATCTTGCCCTGTTCGGTGAGGAAGTCCACGTTGCCCGCCGCACGGTGGCCGAAGCGGAAGTTGGGGCCCTCGACGACCGCCTTGGCGTGCAGCTTGTCGACCAGGACCTTGACGACGAAGTCGGCCGGCGACAGCTTCGAGAACTCGGTCGTGAAGGGGAGGATCAGGACCGCGTCCACGCCCAGCTCGGCCATGAGGTCGGCGCGGCGGTGGTGCGGGGCCAGCAGGGGCGGGTGGCTGCCGGGGCGGACGACCTCGCTGGGGTGCGGGTCGAAGGTGACGACGACGGCCGGAACGCCCAGTTCACGGGCGCGGTCCACGGCATGCCGGATGATCAGCTGGTGCCCGCGGTGGACCCCGTCGTAGGAGCCGATGGTGACGACGCTGCGTCCCCAGTCCTCGGGGATGTCCTCCAAGCCACGCCAGCGCTGCACTGTGCCTGCTCCTTGTCGCAAACTCGTCGAACCCGTGTCCGTCTGTGCCTCAGACGCTCTTACGCAGGTCTAAGGGTGCCATGCCGGGCGCCTCGGGCCCGCATCGGCATGGGGCTGTGACCGGGCGCACGTAGGGACGCGCTGGTCAGCTGCTCATGCGGGAACTCGTACGCCGGCCAGGCTCTCGATCATCCGGCGGGTGCTCGGCCCCACCACCGTCGCCCATTCCTGCGGGGTGTCGTTCAGCCAGCCGGCGATGCGCGCGGCGAAGCCGGGGACGTGGCGGCCGAGATCGACCAGTCCGCGGTCGAAGCGGGCCGCGCCGTCCGGGGTGCGGACGAGGAGCACGCCCGTGTGGTGGACCAGGTCGCGGAGGTGGCCGTCACCCTGCTCGCCGCTCTGCCGGACGGAGGCGTGCAGGAAGGCGTCCAGCACGGCGGGGCTGCGCTCGCGGTCCAGCAGGAAGTCCAGGAGCTCGCGGCGCAGGGCACGCGAGGCGGGGGTGCCGGGAGCGGCGAGGACGGCGGCGAGGGCGGCCCGCACCTCTTCCGGGCCGTCGGCCAGCAGGCCGGTGACCAGCGGGAGGAGTACGGCGCGGGCGATGGGGCCCTGGTCGAGGCGCCGGCCGACATACGCGGCCATGTCCTCGGCAGTCTCGGGGTGCCGCTCCACCGCCTCCCCCACGAGGGCGGCGATCCGGCCGGCGAGGCCGGGCGGGGCGACATCGGCGAGGGTGCGCAGCGCCTCCGCGGCGTCCGATCGGTGCAGGCGTGCGCGGAAGGCGTCGAGGACCGACTCGGGGTGCGTGGTCAGGGCGGTGACCAGGGCGCTGGGCGGCAGCTGCGGGTCGCCGGCCGCGAAGTGCCGTACCGCCTGCGGGAGATGACGGGCACGGGTGCGGGGATCCCGGACGAGCATGGCGAGCGCGCCGCCGTGCAGGGTGCCGTCGGTGGGGCGGTCGAGCAGGGCGAGGGCCGCGGAACGCAGGAGCCCGCGGTCGGCCTCGGTGCGGGCATGGGGCGCGGCGCGCGGCCCGTACGCCACCGCGGCGACGCGTCGGGCGGGCCGCTCGTCGTGTGCCCAGCGGTCGACGGCGCGGCACATGACGGACGGTTCTTCTTCGGCCAGCACGGCGAGCAGCTCGTCGGCCCGGCGGTGCGCGCTGTCGACCAGCGTCTCCGTGAGGTCGTCCGGCGCGCCGTCGCGGTGTGCGTACAGCAGGGCCTGGGCGGCGCGGCCGACGGTCGCGTGGGGGGTGGCGGGGAGCGGGCGGTCGTCGTCGAACCAGCGGGTGAGGTGGGGCTGTACGGCGGTGGGGTCGGCGGCGAGGAGCTGGGCCACGGCGTCGAGGTAGCGGGGCTGCCGGGGCGCTGCGGCGTCGGTCGGCGGGCCGTCGGCGAGGACGAGTCGGCGGAGCAGGTCGAGGCGCTCGCCGTCCGGGACCGGCAGCGCGGTCCAGAAGTCGGGGCCGAGCTCGGGGGGCACGCTGCCGTGGTGTCGGCTCCAGGCCACGATCCGGTCGGTGAGGAGGCGCAGTACGTCCTGGTACGGCGTCGCGTCGGGGACGCGCAGCAGGGTCTCGGCGAGGAGCCGGGCGGCCCACCAGGAGTGCCGGTCGGCGTCCAGCGCATGCGTCAACTCCTCCAGGCGGAGGGCGAGTCGGTGGACGCCCTGGTGACGCGCCAGCAGCAGGAGGGCCTGGACGACGGGACCGATGCGGTGGTGCGGCACGGGCACGGGGTGGGCGGCGTCGGGGTCGCTGCGGCGGCGGTGCACCAGGGCGTGCAGGGCCTCGTCGAGGTCGAGGTGCAGGCCCTGGATCCAGTCGGCGAGTTCCTCGTGGGCGAAGCGGTAGCCGTTGCCGGCGGGGACGAGGAGGCCCTCGGCGAGCACGGCGGACGCCCAGCCGGTACCGCCGCCGAGCCTCGCGGGGGCGGTGCCCCGGGGGAACACGGCCTCGAAGGACGTGCGGTCCAGCTCCCCCTGGCCGGGGCCGAGGCTGCGGCGGGCGGCCTCGTGCACCTGGCCGGAGACCTTGGCGGCGAGGCGGCGTACGGCGGTGCCGCGCAGGCCGTTCTCGGCGGCGAGGCGGACGGCGATGCGCAGGCACATGAGGTCGAGGTGGGCGGAGAGGACGTCGTCGCGGTCGAGCCGGGGATGGGGGGTGTCGGGGAGGGCGGCGCGGACCTCGGAGAGGAGGCGGAGGGTGAGGGGGTGGCGGGCGTCGGGGCAGGCGAGGGCGCTCTCCGGGATGCCGTAGCGGGCGCGGGCGTGCCGGGCCTCGTCGGGGGTGAGGTCGTCGAGCCGTACACAGGGCGGAAACCGCCCGGACGTGCCGTGCACCGCCCGATCGGCGGAGCCGTACAGCACTTCCTCCGGGAACTCGGCGCCCGCCCTTTCCCAGTACTCCGCCCTGCACGCCACCACCAGCCGCGCCCCCGTCACCCGCAGCCACTCCTCCGTGCCCTCGGTCCACTCCGTGAGGCGGTGGGCCAGGACGGGGGGCATTTCCTCCGGGCCGTCCAGCAGGAGCAGGAGGGGGCGGCCGGTGCTGTGGGCGAGACGGGCCAGGCGCTCGGGGGTCGTGTCGCCCAGGGCGGCGGGGCCGGACGAGGTCGACGCCGCCACGATGCGGGCCGCTCGGGTCAGAGCCCGACCCGCGGCGTCGGCCACCGAGGTGTCGTCGTCCTTCAGGTCTGCGCCGCGCAGCCACAGGGTGGGGCACGGTTCCGGGCCGCAGTGGCGGCGGGCGGCCAGGGCCGCGAGTTCGGTCGTACGTCCGCTGCCCGGAGGCCCGACCAGGCCCAGCACCGCTGCCCCACTCTCGGTGAAGGCCTTGAACTCCCGTACCACCGAGGTCCGTTCGACGGGGGCCACCGCCGCCACTCCCCCGGCCTCCACGGTGCCGGCGCAGCCTGCCGGAACCCCCGCCGGACCGCCCTGGCCGACCGAGGTGGCCGTCAGTTCCAGTACGCCCGCCAGATTCAGGTCGGCGCCGTACGCCGGCACCGTCGCCGCGTTCTCGGCAAGCAACTCGGCCAGCGGCCCGTCGGCCGTGCCGGGAGGCGGCAGCGGCACGGCGAACCCGGCGTCGCGGTGACCGGACCTCAGTGCCGTGCCGAGAACGCCCACCACCGCGCCGGTCCCGGCGTCGACCACGGGGCCTCCGGCCGCCCCTCCGCCCAGCCGCAGCGCGTCCCGGCCGGCGGTGCCGATCGCCAACTCCAAGGCGTCGTCGAGGAGATGGCAGCGGTCTTTCGCCGGGTAGGTCACGGACGTGGCGCCCAGCACCCTCGCCTCCCGCCAGCCGCCGGCCGCGATCCGTACGTACGCCCCGGTCTCGACCCGGTCCCGCACGGTCACCGGCAGCGGGTCCACGCCCAGCCCTTCGGTGCGTACGAGCGCCAGGCCGAGGGCGGGCAACGGGGTCACCGCGCTCTCGGGCACCACACAGCTGCGGTCGCCCTCGGCGGCGTGCAGGACCAGACGGGACAGGCCGTCGACGGCCTCGTGGCTGGTGACGACCGTGCCGTGGTGGTCGGCGACGAAGCCGAGGCCGCGGGGCCGACCGGCCGGGTCGTGGATGCGCACCAGGGCCGTTTCGCGGACGCGGGAGCCGATGCCGTCCGCCGCATCCCACGGGTCCGATGGATCCGGGCCCTCGGCGCCCCACGCCTCCCCCGTCACCCCCGCCCCGTCAGCCATCCCCGGCGTCCCCGGCATCCGGCGGTCGCCGCCCGCCCGCGGGCCCCGTCCCGCCATCGTCGAACCTCCCCGCCGTACGTCCACACGCCCATACGCCCGCGCCCTGTTTTTTCGACGGTAGGTGCGATGTGATCAGCGGGACAGCTCGCGCGGCGAACGCGCCCCCTTCCGCTCCCTCGGTTCACTCCGAGCGCCCGCACGGACGGGTGAACAGACGGGGGTCGCTGGATACACCCTAGGGGTGGGGGAACCGAGGGGGACCGTGGAGCGGCGGGCAGAGGACCACCCCGTGACCGCCGCTCCACGGGCGGACATCCGAAGGAGGCCGGGCGCCTCGGCCGGCCTCCTCTGTCGGCCCCTCAGCCGAAGATGGCGAGGCTCTTCGCCTTGCCCTTGTGCTGCTCCACGAGCGCCAGGAAGCGGCCCTCGGGGTCGAAGACGGCGACGGGGCCGCTGCCCGCGTACTCGTCGGGCATGTCGAGGCGGACGCCGTTCGTGAGCAGCCGGGCGCGCCTGGTGTCCACGTCCCAGCGCGGGAAGGCGGCCGCCGCGGCCTCGGCGATCGGCATCACGGTCAGCTCCTGCTGGAGCTGGTCCAGGGTCTTGGCGGCATCCAGCTTGTAGGGGCCGACCCGGGTGCGGCGCAGCGCTGTGAGGTGGCCGCCGACGCCGAGGCCGGCGCCGAGGTCACGGGCGAGGGCACGGATGTACGTGCCGGAGGAACAGACCACCGACACGACCAGGTCGAGAACGGCGGTGCCGTCGTCAGCGACGGCGTCCCGGACGTCGTACACGGAGAACGACGAGACGGTGACCGGCCGCGCCGGGATCTCGAAGTCCTCGCCGTCCCGGGCCCGCTTGTAGGAGCGCACGCCGTCGATCTTGATGGCGCTGACCTTGGACGGGATCTGCATGATGTCGCCGGTCAGCTTGGCGATGCCGGCGTCGATGGCCTCGCGGGTGACCTTCGAGGCGTCGGCCGACCCCGTGATCTCGCCCTCGGCGTCGTCGGTGACCGTGGTCTGGCCCAGGCGGATGGTGCCGAGGTACTCCTTCTCGGTCAGGGCCAGATGACCGAGGAGCTTGGTCGCCTTCTCGACGCCGAGGACGAGGACGCCCGTCGCCATGGGGTCGAGGGTGCCGGCGTGCCCGACGCGGCGGGTGCGCGCGATGCCGCGCATCTTGGCGACCACGTCGTGCGAAGTGAAGCCCGACGGCTTGTCGACGATGACAAGGCCGTCGGGCGTGGTGTGCTTCTGCGTCATTCCGCGGTGTCGCCGTCCGTCTCGTCCTCGGAGCCCGGCTTGCGGTACGGGTCCGCCTCACCGGCGTACTTCGCGCCCGCGGACACCTCGCGCACCTTCTCGTCGGACTGGCGCGCCTTGTCGAGGAGGTCCTCGATGGTGCGCGCGGTGTCCGGCAGGGCGTCGGCGACGAAGGTGAGGGTCGGCGTGAACTTCACGCCCGCGGCCGCCCCGACGGCCGAGCGGAGCACGCCCTTGGCGCTCTCCAGTCCGGCGGCCGCGGCCTTGCGCTCCTCGTCGTCCCCGTACACCGTGTAGAAGACGGTCGCCTCCCGCAGATCACCCGTGACGCGGGTGTCCGTGATGGTGACGTGCGAGCCGAGCCGCGGGTCCTTGATCCCGCGCTGCAGCTTCTGGGCCACCACCTCTCGGATGAGGTCCGCCAGCTTTTTCGCCCGCGCGTTGTCGGCCACTGGTCCGTCTCCCGTTCTTTCTTCTTCTACGTTCTTGGCTGTTGGTCGTCAGTCGTCGTGCTCACCGTGGAAGCGCCGCCGTACCGACAGCAGTTCCACTTCGGGACGCCCGGCGACCAGCCGTTCGCACCGGTCCAGTACGTCGGTGAGATGACCGGCGTCGCCGGACACCATGGCGATGCCGATCTCGGCCCGCCGGTAGAGGTCCATGTGGTCCACCTCGGCCGCGCTCACCGCGTACTTGCGCTGGAGCTCGGCGACGATCGGGCGGACGACGGAGCGCTTCTCCTTCAGCGACCGTACGTCGCCGAGGAGGAGGTCGAAGGACAGCGTCCCCACGTACATGTGTAGCCGGTTCACCCGCCGGTACGGGATCGATGGTCCTGCCGGCCGTGTGGCCAGGGACATCAGAAACCGTACAACGAAGGGGCCGGGCGGATCGACGGATATTACGCTCCGCAGACCATGCGGCCCGGCGTCCCCGTGCCGGTCGGACACTCTCCGCAAACGGCGCGCTGGCCGACAGGACCGAAGTCCCGCCGGCCAGCACGAACCGTCGGCTTTACGCCCGCGGCTTCTCCCGCATCTCGTACGTCGCGATGACGTCGTCGACCTTGATGTCGTTGAAGTTGCCGAGGTTGATACCGCCCTCGAACCCTTCGCGGATCTCGGTGACGTCGTCCTTGAAGCGACGCAGACCCTCGATGTTGAGGTTCTCCGCGATGACCTTGCCGTCGCGGACCAGACGCGCCTTGGTGTTGCGCTTGACCTCGCCGGAGCGGATGAGAACACCCGCGATGTTGCCCAGCTTGGACGACTTGAAGACCTCGCGGATCTCCGCCGTACCGAGCTCGACCTCTTCGTACTCCGGCTTGAGCATGCCCTTGAGGGCCGCCTCGATCTCCTCGATCGCCTGGTAGATGACCGAGTAGTACCGGACGTCCACGCCCTCGCGCTCCGCCATCTGCTGCGCACGGCCGGCTGCCCGGACGTTGAAGCCGATGACGATGGCGTCGGAGCCCATGGCCAGGTCGATGTCGGACTCCGTGACCGCACCGACACCGCGGTGCAGGACGCGGATGTCGACCTCTTCGCCGACGTCCAGCTGGAGCAGCGAGGACTCGAGGGCCTCGACGGAACCGGAAGCGTCACCCTTGATGATCAGGTTCAGCTGCTGGACCTCGCCGGCCTTGAGCACCTTGTCCAGGTCCTCCAGCGACACGCGGCGCGTGCGCTTCGCGAAGGCCGCGTTGCGCTCGCGAGCGGCACGCTTCTCCGCGATCTGGCGGGCCGTACGGTCCTCCTCGACCACGAGGAAGTTGTCGCCCGCACCCGGGACGTTGGTGAGACCCAGGACCTGCACCGGCGTCGACGGACCGGCCTCGGTGACGAGGTTGCCGTTGTCGTCGTGCATCGCCCGGACTCGGCCGTACGCGTCGCCGACCACCATGGTGTCGCCGACCCGCAGGGTGCCTCGCTGGACGAGGACCGTCGACACGGCACCGCGGCCGCGGTCGAGGCGGGACTCGATCGAGATGCCCTGCGCGTCCTGGTTCGGGTTGGCCCGCAGGTCGAGCGAGGCGTCGGCCGTGAGGATCACGGCCTCCAGCAGGGAGTCGATGTGCAGACCCTGCTTGGCGGAGATGTCGACGAACATGGTGTCGCCGCCGTACTCCTCGGCCACCAGCCCGTACTCGGTGAGCTGACCGCGCACCTTGGTCGGGTCGGCACCCTCGACGTCGATCTTGTTGACCGCGACGACGATCGGGACCTCGGCCGCCTTGGCGTGGTTGAGCGCCTCGACCGTCTGCGGCATGACGCCGTCGTTGGCCGCGACGACCAGGATCGCGATGTCGGTCGACTTCGCACCACGGGCACGCATGGCGGTGAACGCCTCGTGACCCGGGGTGTCGATGAAGGTGATCTTGCGCTCTTCGTCGTTGACCTCGGTCGCGACCTGGTAGGCACCGATGTGCTGGGTGATGCCGCCGGCCTCGCCCGCGATGACGTTCGTCTTGCGGATGGCGTCGAGCAGTCGGGTCTTACCGTGGTCGACGTGACCCATGACGGTGACGACCGGCGGACGGACCACCAGGTCCTCCTCGTCGCCCTCGTCCTCGCCGAACTCGATGTCGAAGGACTCGAGCAGCTCGCGGTCCTCCTCCTCGGGGCTGACGATCTGAACCGTGTAGTTCATCTCGTCGGCGAGGAGCTGCAGCGTCTCGTCGGAGACGGACTGCGTGGCCGTGACCATCTCGCCGAGGTTCATCATGACCGCGACGAGCGACGCCGGGTTGGCGTTGATCTTCTCCGCGAAGTCGGTGAGCGACGCACCGCGCGACAGGCGAATGGCCTCGCCGTTGCCGCGAGGCAGCATCACGCCGCCGACCGACGGGGCCTGCATGGCCTCGTACTCCTGGCGCCTCTGCCGCTTCGACTTGCGACCGCGACGCGCGGGACCGCCGGGACGACCGAAGGCGCCCTGCGTGCCACCACGGCCACCGGGACCACCGGGACGACCACCGAAGCCGGGACGGCCACCGCCGCCACCGCCGGGACCACCAGGACGGCCGGCGAAACCGCCGCCACCGCCACCGGGACCACCGGGACGACCGGCGAAGCCGCCGCCGCCACCGCCACCGGGACGACCGGCGAAGCCGCCGCCACCCGGACGACCGCCGCCACCGCCACCGGGGCGACCGCCGCCACCGGGACCGCGGCCACCGGGGCCACCGCCGCCGGGACGCGGGCCGGCAGCAGGACGCTGCGGCATCATGCCGGGGTTGGGACGCGGGCCGCCGGGGCCGCCGCCGGGACGAGGACCGCCGCCCTGCGGACGGGGCATACCGCCCGGGGTCGGACGCGCGCCGCCCGGAGCCTGCGGACGGGGACCGCCCGCCGCGCCCTGGGGACGGGGACCGCCCTGGCCCTGCGGACGCGGAGCGCCGCCGGGAGCACCGGCGCCACCCGGGCCGCCGGGACGCGGGGCACCGCCCGGACGGGGCGCCTGCGGGCGCGCCATGCCGGTGGAGCCACCAGAGGTGAACGGGTTGTTGCCCGGACGGGGACCGGCCGGACGGGCACCGGGACGCGGGGCGCCGCCACCCTGACGCGGAGCGCCGGGACGGTCACCGCGGTCACCGCGGCCCTGGCCACCCTGCCCGGGACCACCCGGACGCGGAGCGCCGGGACGCGGGGCCTGGCCGGCCGGACGCGGGGCGCCCGGACGCGGGCCGGAGCCCTGGCCCTGAGAGGCGGCCGGCGCGGCGGGAGCCGACGGGGGTGCCGTGAACTCGGGCGTGGTCGGAGCCGGGGACGCCGGGGCAGGCCGCGGCGCGGGCTTCGGGCCCGGAGTGGGACGGGGGCCGGGAGAGGCCGGTGCGGCGGGAGCCGCGGGCTTCTCGGCAGCCGGCTTGGGGGCCGGCGGGCGCGGGGCGGCCGGACGGGCAGCCTGCGCCGGAGAGGGGGCTGCCGGCTTCGCCGGGGCAGCCTTGCGGGCGGGGGCGGGCTTGCCGCCTCCACTGCCCTGCTGGAGGGCGTCCGTCAGTTTGCGGACAACGGGCGCTTCGATGGTCGAAGACGCCGAACGGACGAATTCACCGAGTTCCTGGAGCTTGGCCATGACGACCTTGCTCTCCACACCGAACTCCTTGGCGAGTTCGTATACCCGGACCTTAGCCACTTCGCTCCTTTTAGGTCCGGGTTGCGGCCGGACCGTCGCTACTTCATGGGCGTACTCATCGCGTGCTCATCGAGTGCTCATCGCAATCTCGACCTACTTCCAACTCGCGGGGTACCTGGGCCGCACGGGGGTTCCGCACGACGCTTCTTACGGTGTTGCCTGCTCAGCAACTCTTGTCTGCTCGACGTACTGGCGCAACGCCTTTGTGTCGAGCGCTCCCGGGGCGCGCAACGCCCGCGTGAACGCCCGGCGGCGTACCGCCTGGTCGAGACAGACCAGTGCGGGGTGTACATACGCACCCCGGCCGGGCAGCGTACCGCGAGGATCAGGGACGCACTCGTCCTTGATCGCCACGATGCGCAGCAGATCAGCCTTGGCCGCTCGCTCCCGGCACCCCACACAGGTGCGTTCAGGGCATGCGCGGACGCGTGTCCGGCCAGACACTCTTAAGTCTACCTCCCCGCACCGACCTCACCCCTTCGGGGCAGGATCCGAACAGTTGTCGCGCAGTAACCTGACGTGATCTAAGCGACCTGCGGCCGGGATCTATTCCCCGGCCTGCTCGGTGTCCGGACGGATGTCGATCCGCCAGCCGGTGAGCCGGGCCGCGAGTCGGGCGTTCTGCCCTTCCTTGCCGATCGCCAGCGACAGCTGGTAGTCGGGCACGGTCACGCGCGCCGAGCGGGCCGCCATGTCCACGACCTCCACCTTGGAGACCCGGGCCGGCGACAGCGCGTTCGCCACCATCTCGGCCGGGTCGTCCGACCAGTCGACGATATCGATCTTCTCGCCGTTCAGCTCGCCCATGACATTGCGCACACGTCCGCCCATGGGGCCGATACAGGCGCCCTTGGCGTTCAGGCCGCTGCGGGTGGACCGTACGGCGATCTTCGTGCGGTGACCGGCCTCGCGGGCGATGGCGGCGATCTCGACGGAGCCGTCGGCGATCTCCGGCACCTCCAGGGCGAAGAGCTTCTTCACCAGATTGGGGTGCGTGCGCGAGAGGGTCACGGAGGGACCGCGGACGCCCTTCGCCACTCGTACGACGTACGACCGAAGCCGCATCCCGTGCGGGTACGTCTCGCCCGGGACCTGCTCCTGCACCGGCAGGATGGCCTCCAGCTTGCCGATGTCGACGAGCACGTTCTTCGGGTCGCGGCCCTGCTGGACCACGCCGGTGACGATGTCGCCCTCACGCCCCGCGTACTCGCCGAGCGTCGCGTCGTCCTCGGCGTCGCGCAGCCGCTGCAGGATGACCTGCTTGGCGGTGGTGGCGGCGATACGGCCGAAGCCGGACGGGGTGTCGTCGAACTCGCGGGCCTCCTGGCCCTCCTCCAGATCCTCGGGATCCTCCTTCGCCCACACGGTCACATGGCCGGTCTCCCGGTTCAGCTCCACGCGCGCGTGGCGGCGGCTTCCCTCGGTGCGGTGGTAGGCGATGAGGAGGGCCGACTCGATCGCCTCGACCAGCAGGGGGAAGGAGATCTCCTTCTCCCGAACCAAGCCCCGCAGGGCACTCATGTCGATGTCCACGGCTACGCCTCCTCTTCCTTCTCGTCCTTGCTGTCTTTGCTGTCCTTGCGGCTGAACTCGACCTGCACGCGCGCCTTGTCGATCTCCGGGAAGCCGAGTCTGCGGGAGGTGGCCTTGCGGCCCTTCACTCCGGGCACTTCGAGATCGACCCCATCGTCGTCGACCTTCAGGATCCGGGCCACCAGCTCGCCGCCCTCGGCCAGTTGGAACTTCACCAGCCGGTCGACGGCACGCACGTAGTGCCGGTGTTCCGTGAGGGGGCGCTCCGCGCCGGGGGTGCCGACCTCGAGGGTGTACTCGCCCTCGCCCATCGCGTCCGTCTCGTCGAGCTTCGCCGAGAGCGCACGGCTCACATCGGCGATCTGGTCCAGGTCCGCCCCGGTGTCGGAGTCGACGACGACGCGCAGCACTCGCTTGCGTCCGACCGAGTCCACCGCGATCTCTTCGAGATCCAGGCCCTGGGAGCTGACGAGCGGTTCCAGCAGTTCTCGCAGCCTCTCGCTCTGGGTGGTGCTCATCCGGGTGACTCCTCGGCCGCGTGTGCTGTTGTGGGATGGTCGCGTGTCTGGTCAAAGGGTATCCGGTCACAAGGACTGTTGCCGTCCACCTGCGCGCGGACGGTGCCGATGAGTGGTGCCGTCCGATTGCGCGGGTACGGTGATCACGGGCCTGCGGCCCACTGATTCCGTAGCTGCCTTCGGAGCCGCTTTCGCAGCTGCTCCGTTACGAGTTCCCCGAGGACGACTGCCGTGCCGTACCCCTCGCCGCCGCGCTCCCCCTCAGGGCCGCGCAGAAGAACCCTGCTCGCCTCTGCCGCCGGGGCCGCCCTGCTGGTTGGCTGCTCCGCCGGGGCCGAGGACTCCGACGGCGGCACGAGCGGCAGCCCGTCGGTCGCCGAGCGGGCACGCGCGCGTGCGGCTCGGGACAGCGAGGGGCTGGTCGAGCGGTACGACGCGGTGCTCGCCGCCCATCCGGCGCTGACGGAGCTGGTGGGGCCGTTGCGGGCGGAGGCCGTACGGCATGTGGAGGCGTTCGGAGGCGGCCGGAAGGCCTCGGACAGTCCGTCACCTTCCGCGTCGCCGTCACCTTCCGGTTCGCCGTCGGCCGCCGTGCCCCTCGACGAGAAGGAGGCCCTCGCCGACCTCGCCGCCACCGAGCGGGCGCTCGCGGACCGGCGGGCCAAGGCGCTGCTGGCCGTGCCGGGCGAGCTGGCGCGGCTGCTGGCCTCGGTGGCCGCGGCCGGGGCGGCACACGCGTATCTGCTGACGGAGGGGGCCAAGTGAGCGAGGCGAAGAAGCAGCGGCTGACGGCGCTCCAGGCGGCGCTCGCCGCCGAGCATGCGGCGGTGTACGGATACGGCGTCGTCGGCGGCCGGATCCGCGAGGGACGGCGCGCTGAGACGCGCGCGGCGTACGACGCACACCGGGCGCGGCGGGACGCGCTGGCGCGCGAGGTGCGCGACTTGGGCGCCGAGCCGGCCGCCGCGAGCGCCGCGTACGCGCTGCCGTTCCCGGTGCCGGACTCGGCCGCGGCCGTCCGGCTCGCCGCCGAACTGGAGGACCGGGTGGCCGGGGTGTACTCCGACCTGGTGCGGGCAGCCGAGGGTGAGCTGCGGGGTACGGCCGCCGAGGCGCTGCGGGAGGCCGCGGTGCGGGCGGTGCGCTGGCGGGGCGAGAGCGTAGCCTTCCCTGGGCTCGCCGAGCGGGCGGGCACGGCGTCGGCGGCGCCCACCGCCTGACGCCGGGCCGACGGACACGTACGGGAGTACGGGAACGGGACACGGGACACGGGACACGGGACACGGGACACGGGAAGGGAACGACTCGCGCATGGCTTTCGAACCGCCGCAGCGTCTGGTCAGGGCGCTCGGTGAGACGGCACCGGACGGTGACGACTGGTTGGAGAAGCTGCCGGAGGCGGCCCACCAGGCCGTCGCGCTACGCGAGTTGACCGTTGAGCGGGTGCAGATGCCGGGAGGCCGCAGCAGCCTGGTGGTGCTGGTACGCCGCCCGGACGGCACCCCCGCCGTGCTGAAGCTGGCCCCGCCCCGGGCCCGCCCGGAGAGCGAGCGGGCCGCGCTGGCGCACTGGGGTGGCGTGGGCGCCGTACAACTGCTCGACGAGCCCCCCGTCGAGGGCGTGCTGTTGCTGGAGCGGCTTCACCCGGATGTTTCGGTGCGGTCGTTGCCGGAGGCGAAGGCGCTGTTGGAGGCGGCGGGGACGCTGCGGCGGCTGTGGGTGGAGCCTCCTGGTGAGCATCCCTTCGAGACCGTCGCCGGGCGGACGGGGCGGCAGGCCGAGGCGATGCGGGCGACTGCGTCTGCGGATGCGGGGGTGGCGGCGCTCGTCGACGCCGCGCTTGCCGCGCGCGAGGAGTTGTTGGCCGCACCGCCTGAGCGGCGGTTGCTGCATGGGACGTTTCGGCAGAGCAAGGTGCTGGCCGGGGAGCGGATGCCGTGGCTGGCGGTGGGGCCGGATCCGGTGGTGGGTGAGTGCGCGTTCGATCTGGCTCGGCTGGTGCGGGATCGAGTGGAGGACCTGATTGCCTCGCCTTCGGGGGCGGCGACTACGCGGCGGCGGGTGAAGCGGCTTGCGGAGTCGTTGGAGGTGGATCAGGAGCGGCTTCGGGGGTGGACGCTGTTTCGGGCCGTGGAGTCCGGGGTGCGGGCGGTCAGGGTTGGGCGGCCCAAGGATGCCGAGTTGTTGCTGGAGTTTGCCGGGTGGCTTTGAGGGTTGTGTCTTGTCTGCGGGTGAGTGGGGGCTGGTCGCGCCCACGCGGCCATGCCGCATATTGATACAGCTCCGCGCTTGAGGCAGGGCCGCACTGGCCGGCCGACGGGAGGGCCAGGTAGCGCTGCACTCGGGAGGTTTCCGCGAGGCCGCAGCGGTCGGCGGGGGGGGCGGCGAGTTCCGAGTCCGTACGGAAGCGGCTGCACGCCGCGTCGGACGCTCGTGCCGAGGGCCCGCCAGTCGGCGGCGGCGGTCGTGCGCAGGGCTGTGCTCATCACGACGCCCCCGACGAGCTCGACGAGGAACTGCTCGATGAGGACGAGGAGTTGTCGGAAGCCGAGGAGTCGTCGGTCGACGAGGTCGAGGACGTCGATTCCCTGCCGCCGCTCGACGTGCTGCTGGAGCTGCTGGAGCTACTCGACCCCGCGCTGCTGCGGCGCCTCTTTCCCTGGTACGCAAGACCGTTCCCCTCCATAGTGACGCTCTGTCACGTCCTACGGTCGGGGAACGGCCTGAGGGAAAGCTGTGCGGCGCCTCCAGGCCCCCGGAGAAGATTCTGAGGGGTTCCTTCAAGGCGCCCCGGGGCGGCTACGCCGTCAGGCGGGCGATCGCCTCGTCCACCGTGAGTTCCTCGCGCTCCCCGGTCCTACGGTCCTTGAGCTCGACGACACCCTCGGCGGCGCGCCGCCCGGCCACCAGGATCTGCGGTACGCCGATCAGCTCCGAGTCGGTGAACTTCACGCCCGGCGAGACGCCCGCCCGGTCGTCGCACAGGACGCGCAGGCCGGCCGCGGAGAGCTTCTCGGAGACGTCGAGGGCGAGTTCGGTCTGAAGGGCCTTGCCGGCGGCGACCACGTGGACGTCGGCCGGGGCGACCTCAGCGGGCCAGCACAGGCCCTTGTCGTCGGCGGTCTGCTCGGCGAGGGCCGCGACGGCGCGGGAGACGCCGACGCCGTAGGAGCCCATGGTCACGCGGACCGGCTTGCCGTTCTGGCCGAGGACGTCGAGCTTGAGGGCGTCGGCGTACTTGCGGCCCAGCTGGAAGATGTGGCCGATCTCGATGGCGCGGTCGAGCTTGAGGCCGGTGCCGCAGTTCGGGCAGGGGTCGCCCTCCTGCACGACCACCACGTCGACGTACTCGCCGACCTCGAAGTCACGGCCGGCGACGACGTTCTTGGCGTGCGTGGCGTCCTTGTTGGCGCCGGTGATCCAGGAGGTGCCGGGGGCCACGCGCGGGTCGGCGATGTACTTGACCTTCTCGCCCAGGCCCTGCGGGCCGACGTAGCCGCGGACCAGGTCCGGGCGGCCCGCGAAGTCCGCCTCGGTGACCATCTCGACGACGGCCGGGGCGAAGTGGGCCTCGACCTTGTCCATGTCGACCTCGCGGTCGCCGGGGACGCCGACGGCGACGATCTCGCCGTCGACCTTCACGAGGAGGTTCTTGAGGGTGGCGGAGGCCGGGACGCCGAGGTGGGCGGCGAGGGTTTCGATGGTGGGGGTGTCCGGGGTGGGGATCTCTTCGAGAGCGGCCACGCCGTCGGCGTCGACCTGCTTCAGCTCGTACGAGATCGCCTCGGTGTTGGCCGCGAAGTCGCAGTTCGGGCAGTCCGCGAAGGTGTCCTCGCCGGCGCCGGCCGGGGCGAGGAACTCCTCCGACTTGGAGCCGCCCATCGCGCCGGCGGTGGCGGCGCAGATGCGGTAGTCGAGGCCGAGGCGCGCGAAGATCTTCTGGTAGGCCTCGCGGTGCAGGGCGTAGGACTGGGCGAGGCCCTCGTCCTCCGTGTCGAAGGAGTACGAGTCCTTCATCAGGAACTCACGACCGCGCAGGATGCCTGCGCGCGGACGGGCCTCGTCACGGTACTTGTGCTGGATCTGGTAGAGGATGACCGGCAGGTCCTTGTAGGAGGATGCCTGGTCCTTCACCAGCAGGGTGAAGATCTCCTCGTGGGTCGGGCCGAGCAGGTAGTCGCCGCCCTTGCGGTCCTTGAGGCGGAACAGCTCCTGGCCGTACTCGTCCCAGCGGCCGGTCGCGTCGTACGGCTCACGCGGCAGCAGCGCGGGGAGCAGCACCTCCTGGGCGCCGATCGCGTCCATCTCCTCGCGGACGATGCGCTCCACGTTGGCGAGGACCCGCTTGCCGAGGGGCAGCCACGACCAGATGCCGGCCGCCGTGCGGCGGACGTAGCCGGCGCGGACGAGCAGCTTGTGGCTGAGGACCTCGGCGTCCGCCGGGTCGTCGCGCAGCGTCTTCGCCATCAACTGGGACATGCGCTGGACCGGTGCGTTCGCCATGGTTCTCGTACTCCTGCTGGTTTGGGTTATGGCAGGAGGTTAGCCGGGGGGGACGGGGCGGTGGAAATCGGTTAACGGCGGCGCAGCGGCAGAGCGGCGCCCATCACGACGTACGGCTTGGGGGCGCTGGGGAAGAGGACCTGGCGGGCGAGGTCCTGGTAGCCGAGGGAGCGGTAGAGGCCGCGGGCGGGGCTTTCCACGTCGATCGCCGAGAGGATCGAGCGGGGTTCGGTGGCGCCGTCCGTGATCGTGGTGATCAGGGAGCGGCCGACGCCTCGGTTCTGGTAGCGCGGGTGGACGTGGAGTTCCGTGATGACGAAGGAGTTGTCGAGCCAGTCGTCGTACCCCTGGGCCCGGAGGTAGGGCTCCACGACGGTGGACCACCAGTGGGTGCGGTCGTTGGGCATGCCGTAGACGAACCCGACGAGGCGCTGCGCTGCGGTGGCGCCGAAGGCCCTTGCTCCCGGGTAGGTCATGTGGCGCAGGACGATCTGGCGGCGTACGGCTACCTCGTCGGGGCCCAGGCCGAAGGCGACGGCTTGGACGGCCAGGGCCTCGTCGACCCGGGCTGAGAGGTCCAGGGGGGCGATCACGATGTCGTCGGGTCGGCGGCGGTGTCCGTGACCGGGAAGGCGCATGTGGGGAGCGTACCGGTGCGCTTCGCCGGATTGCGCCGGGGACTGCGAGTTGTCGTTCGGGTGCGGGTTGTGGGGGTCGGTCGCGTAGTTGCTCTGAAGGGCGTTCAGAACAGAACGCTCATGAAAGCGCCCACCTCTTGGAAACCCACCCTGGTGTACGTGCGCCTCGCCGCCGTGTTGAAGTCGTTCACGTACAGGCTCACCACCGGGGCCACGTCCGCCAGGGCGTAGCGAAGCACCGCTGCCATGCCCGGTGCCGCCAGGCCCTGGCCTCGGTACTCGGGGGCCACCCACACGCCCTGGATCTGGCAGGCGCGGTCCGTCGCGGCGCCGATCTCCGCCTTGAAGACGACCTTGCCGTTCTGGTCGAGGCGGGCGAAGGAGCGGCCGGAGCCCACGAGTTCGGCGACGCGGGCCTGGTACAGCAGCCCGCCGTCCCCTGCCAGCGGCGATACGCCGACCTCCTCGGTGAACATCGCCACGCACGCCGGCATGATCGTCTCCATCTCGTCCTTGCGGATGCGGCGGACGTACGGATCCGGGGTGATGTCGGTCGGCATGCGGTCGGTGACCATGAGGGGCTGGTGGCGGCGGACCTCGCGGGCCGGGCCCCAGTTGGGCTCCAGCAGGCGCCACAGCTGGGCGGTGGATTCTGCGGGCCCGACGATGGAGGAGCAGCGGCGGCCCGCGCGCCGGGCCCGGTCGGCGAAGGCCCGTACCGCTCGCGGGGTGGCGCAGATCGGGACGAGGTTGGCGCCCGCGTAGCACAGGGATGTCAGCATGCCGCCGTCGTACCAGCCCCACATCTCGCCGCCGAGGCGCCAGGGGTCGAGGCCGGCGATCTGGACACGGGAGGTCACGAACGCGTTCGCGACCGGCTCGCGGTCGAGGACGGCGAGCGCGGCGTCCAGGTCGCTCGGTTCGAGCACCCGTGAGGTGGTCTGGGTCAACACGTACGGGGCCTCACGCTGGGGTTCTGCTGGTCCCCGCACTGTACCTGCGGAAGCTTTGCCGTGCCGCCCTGTGGAGGTTGGCCGGCGTTCAGGACGTGACCGCCCGCCCCTGAGGGCTGCCGCCCCGGACCCCCGCTTCGGCCCTGAACGGGCCTCGTCCTCAAACGCCGGACGGGCTGAAAAACCCAGCCCCTCCGGCGTTTGAGGAGCAGGGGTCCAGGGGGCAGAGCCCAAGGATGGGACGGGTAGGGGCGGCAGGCGCGAGAATCCTCAGCCCGCCACCGACACCGAAGGCTCGCCCGACGCGGTCCCGTCCGCCTCCATCTGTTCGGCCAGCTTCATGGCCTCCTCGATGAGGGTCTCGACGATCTTGGACTCGGGGACGGTCTTGATGACCTCGCCCTTGACGAAGATCTGGCCCTTGCCGTTGCCGGAGGCGACGCCGAGGTCGGCCTCGCGGGCCTCGCCGGGGCCGTTCACCACGCAGCCCATGACGGCCACCCGGAGCGGGACCTCCATGCCGGTCAGGCCGGCCGTGACCTCCTCGGCCAGCTTGTAGACGTCGACCTGGGCACGGCCGCAGGACGGGCAGGAGACGATCTCCAGGCCGCGCTGCTTGAGGTTCAGGGACTCCAGGATCTGGATGCCGACCTTCACTTCCTCGGCGGGGGGAGCCGACAGGGACACGCGGATCGTGTCGCCGATGCCCTGGGAGAGGAGGGCACCGAAGGCGACAGCGGACTTGATCGTGCCCTGGAAGGCCGGGCCCGCCTCGGTGACGCCGAGGTGGAGCGGGTAGTCGCACTGGGCGGCGAGCTGCTTGTACGCCTCGATCATGATGACCGGGTCGTTGTGCTTGACCGAGATCTTGATGTCCCGGAAGTCGTGCTCCTCGAAGAGCGAGGCCTCCCAGAGCGCCGATTCGACCAGCGCCTCGGGCGTCGCCTTGCCGTACTTCTGCAGCAGGCGCCGGTCCAGGGAGCCGGCGTTGACGCCGATGCGGATCGGGGTGCCGTGGTCCTTGGCGGCCCGCGCGATCTCCTTGACCTTGTCGTCGAACTGCTTGATGTTGCCAGGGTTCACACGGACCGCGGCGCAACCCGCCTCGATCGCCGCGAAGACGTACTTCGGCTGGAAGTGGATGTCCGCGATGACGGGGATCTGGGACTTGCGGGCGATGGTCGCGAGGGCGTCGGCGTCGTCCTGCGTCGGGCAGGCGACGCGCACGATCTGGCAGCCGGAGGCCGTGAGCTCGGCGATCTGCTGGAGGGTGGCGCCGATGTCCGACGTACGGGTCGTGGTCATCGACTGGACCGAGACCGGCGCGTCTCCGCCCACCGCCACGGAGCCGACCTGGATCTGCCGGCTCTTCCGGCGCTCGGCAACCCTGGTCGGAACGGACGGCATGCCGAGAGAAATCGCAGTCATCTGCTGTGCAACCCCAAGTCGTGGATCAAGGTCCGGTCCCGTCAGCAGCGGGCTCCAGGCTTCGAGATTACGGCACCGGGGCTGGCCCCAGCACATCACGGTCCGTAAACCCACTCAATGGAAGGCGGCCCGGGACATACGCTCCCGGGCCGCCTTGAACTCCGTATGACTAGGAGATTCTGACCGGGTTAACCACGTCCGCGACCAGAACCAGCAGTGTGAAGCAGATGAAGATTCCGGCCACCACGTACGCCACGGGCATCAGCTTCGCCACGTCGAACGGGCCCGGGTCCGGGCGGCGCAGCACCTTCGCCGTGTTGCGGCGCAGCGACTCCCACAGGGCGCCCGCGATGTGGCCGCCGTCGAGCGGCAGCAGCGGGAGCATGTTGAACAGGAACAGGGAGAGGTTGAAGCCGGCCAGGAGGAAGACGAAGGTGGCCAGCTGTTGCGAGGCCGGGATGTCCAGCGTCGCGATCTCACCGCTGACCCTTGCCGCGCCGACGATGCCCATCGGGGAGTCCGGCTCGCGCGGGCCGTCGCCGAAGGCCGCGTCCCACAGTGCGGGGATCTTGGAGGGCAGGGCGACGAGGGAGTCGACGGCGTCGCCGACCCGGTCGGTCATCCAGGTCACCGAGTCGCCGAAGTCCTGTTTGACGACGCCGGTGGCGGCGCTGAAGCCGAGGAAGCCGGCCTGGACGAAGTCGTCCTGGACATACGCCCCGCTGGCGTCCTTCTTCACGACCCAGTTGGTGGCGATCTTCGCGTGCAGGGTCAGTTCCTCGCCCTTGCGGTCGACGACGATCGGGACGTTCTCGCCGGCGCTGCCGCGGATGAGGTCGGAGAGGGTGTTCCAGTCCTCGGTCCGTACCCCGTCGAAGGAGACGATCTTGTCGCCGGCCTTCATGCCCGCGGCCGCGGCCGGGGACTTGTCGTCGGACGCCTTGCAGTCCTCGCGCTTCTCCTTCTGGTCGATGACGCACTGGGAGACCGAGCTGACGGTGGTGGTCTGCTGCTGGATGCCGAAGCCCATCAGCACGGTGAGGAACAGGGCCACCGCGAGGACGAGGTTCATGAAGGGGCCCGCGAACATCACGATCACGCGCTTCCACGGCTTGCGCGTGTAGAACAGGCGGCTCTCGTCGCCGGGGCGCAGCTCCTCGTAGGACTGTGCGCGGGCGTCCTCGATCATGCCGCGCCAGGGTGAAGTGGAGCGGGCTTCGAGGCGGCCGTCGGGGCCGGGCGGGAACATGCCGATCATGCGGATGTAGCCGCCGAACGGGATCGCCTTGATGCCGTACTCGGTCTCGCCCTTGTTCCGTGACCAGAGGGTCGGGCCGAAGCCGACCATGTACTGCGGCACACGGATGCCGAACAGCTTGGCCGTGGACAGGTGGCCCAGCTCGTGCCAGGCGATCGAGAAGAGCAGCCCGACCGCGAACAGCACTATGCCGAGGATGAACATCAGGGTCGTCATGCACGGGCCTCCGCCGTGTGTACCGCCAGTTCCTGTGCCCGCCTTCGAGCCCAGGTCTCCGCTTCGAGGACGTCCGCGACGGTGAGTGAAGTTCCCGTCCGCGGGGTGCCGTGTTCCTCCACCACCCGCGTCACGGTCTCCATGATCCCGTTGAACGGCAGTGCGCCGGCCCGGAAGGCCTCCACGCACTCCTCGTTGGCCGCATTGAACACCGCGGGTGCCGTGCCCGCGAGCTCGCCCACGTGGCGCGCCAGATTGACCGATGGGAACGCGTCGTTGTCGAGCGGGAAGAACTCCCAGGTCGACGCCTTGCTCCAGTCGAACGTGGGCGCGGCGTCCGGGATGCGCTCCGGCCAGCCGAGGCCGATGGCGATCGGCCCGCGCATGTCGGGGGGCGTCGCCTGGGCGATCGTGGATCCGTCCGTGAACTCAACCATCGAGTGAACATACGACTGGGGATGCACGACCACCTCAATGCGGTCGAAGGAAATGTCGTAGAGCAGATGCGCCTCGATGACCTCCAGACCCTTGTTGACGAGGGTCGCGGAGTTGATCGTGATGACCGGGCCCATCGCCCAGGTGGGGTGGGCGAGGGCGTCCTCGACCGTCACATTGGCCAGCTCGGCCTTGGTGCGGCCGCGGAAGGGGCCGCCGGAGGCGGTGACCACCAGCTTGCGCACGTCCGCGCGCGTGCCGGACGCCAGCGCCTGGAACAGGGCCGCGTGCTCGGAGTCGACCGGGATGATCTGCCCGGGCTTGGCGAGGGCCTTGACCAGCGGGCCGCCGACGATGAGGGACTCCTTGTTGGCGAGCGCGAGGGTGCGGCCCGCCTCCAGGGCGGCGAGGGTGGGCGCGAGGCCGATGGAGCCGGTGATGCCGTTCAGGACGGTGTGGCAGTCGGAGGCGGCGACCTGAGTGGCCGCGTCCGGTCCTGCGAGGATCTCGGGGAGCGGCTCCCCCGTGCCGTACTGGGCCGTCAGAGCTTCCCGCAGTGCCGGTACGACGTCCTCGCGGGCGACCGCGACGGTCCGCGCCCTCAGCCGGTACGCCTGCTCGGCGAGGAGGGCGACCCGGCCGCCGTTGGCGGACAGGGCGGTGACCCGGAACCGGTCGGGGTTGCGCAGCACGAGGTCGATGGCCTGAGTGCCGATCGAGCCGGTGGAGCCGAGGATCACCACGTCCTTGGGGCCGTCGCCCGCCAAAGGGTCGTAGACGAGATGCGGGTCGGCGAGGGGGGCTGGACTGTCGCTCATCCCCCCATTGTGGCCGTAACGGCTGGCGGGGAGGACAGGGCGTCCCCTTCGGTGGGTTACAGGATGGTGAGAGGTCGCTGCGGGCAGTGACCCCTCAGCGACCTCTCAGCGACCTCTCAGCGCGTCCGTCACCTGATCGGGCGGTGCACGTTCTCCCGCCGGCTCGGGCCCGGTGTCGCGTCGGCGATCCATGGGGCGCCGTCGTCCGACGGGTCGACGATGCCCTGCTCCAGCCACTCGTACGTGCCCGACATCACGCCCTTGACGACCTTGCGGTCGAGGTCGTCGGTGTTGGACCACAGGCGGCCGAAGAGCTCCTCGATGCGCAGGCGGGCCTGGTGGCAGAAGGCGTCGGCGAGCTGGTAGGCCTCGCGGCCGTGCTCGCCCTGGCCGCGCAGGTGCTCTGCGCGGACACAGGCCGCGCTCATGGCGAACAGCTCGGCGCCGATGTCCACGACACGGCCCAGGAAACCCTGCTTGGTCTCCATGCGGCCCTGCCAGCGGGACATGCCGTAGAAGGTGGAGCGGGCGAGCTTGCGGGACGTTCGTTCGACGTAGCGCAGGTGTGCGGACAGGTCGACGCCGTGTTTGAACTCGCCGAAGGAGTACGGCAGTTGACCTTGACCCGCAACCAGCTTCGGCAGCCACTTGGCGTAGAAGACGCCGGCGTTCGCGCCTGCCTTCGCCTTGTCCTGGAGGGACTTCTCCGGGTCGATGAGGTCGCCGGCGACCGAGAGGTGGGCGTCGACGGCCTCGCGGGCGATCAGGAGGTGCATGATCTCCGTCGAGCCCTCGAAGATGCGGTTGATGCGCAGGTCGCGCAGGACCTGCTCGGCGGGGACCGCGCGCTCGCCGCGGGCCCGCAGCGACTCGGCCGTCTCGAAGCCCCGGCCGCCGCGGATCTGGACGAGTTCGTCGGCGATCAGCCAGGCCATCTCGGAGGCGTAGAGCTTGGCGAGGGCGCCTTCGATGCGGATGTCGTTGCGGTCCTCGTCGGCCATCTGCGAGGCGAGGTCGGTGACGGCCTCCAGGGCGAAGGTGGTGGCCGCGATGAAGGAGATCTTCGAGCCGACGGCCTCGTGATGGGCGAGCGGCTTGCCCCACTGCTCACGCGCCGCCGACCACTCGCGGGCGATCTTCAGACACCACTTGCCGGCCGCGACGCAGGATGCGGGGAGGGAGAGCCGCCCGGTGTTCAGGGTCGTCAGGGCGATCTTCAGGCCCGCGCCCTCGGGCCCGATGCGGTTGGCAGCCGGGACCCTGACCTGGTGGAAGCGGGTGACGCCGTTCTCGATGCCGCGCAGGCCCATGAAGGCGTTGCGGTTCTCGACCGTGATGCCGGGCGAGTTGGTCTCCACGACGAAGGCCGTGATGCCGCCCTTGTGACCCTCGGACTTCGGCACCCGGGCCATGACGACGAGGAGGTCGGCGACCACGCCGTTGGTCGTCCACAGCTTGACCCCGTCGAGGACGTAGTCGTCCCCGTCCGGTACGGCGGAGGTGGCGAGGCGGGCCGGGTCGGAGCCCACGTCGGGCTCGGTCAGCAGGAAGGCGCTGATGTCGGTGCGGGCGCAGCGCGGCAGGAACCGTTCCTTCTGCTCCGGGGTGCCGAAGAGCTTGAGCGGCTGCGGTACGCCGATCGACTGATGGGCGGAGAGCAGGACGCCGATCGCCGGGGACGCCGAGCCGGCCAGGGCGAGGGCCTTGTTGTAGTAGACCTGGCCGAGGCCGAGCCCGCCGTACTTGGTGTCGATCTTCATGCCGAAGGCGCCGAGTTCCTTGAGCCCGTCGATCACGTCGTCGGGGATGCGGGACTCGCGCTCGATGAGGGCGCCGTCGACCTTCGTCTCGACGAAGTCGCGCAGTTTGGCGAGGAACTCCTCGCCGCGCTGGGCGGCCTCGTCGGTGGGCATCGGGTGGGGGTGGATGAGGTCGAGGCGGAAGCGGCCGAGGAACAGTTCCTTGGCGAAGCTGGGCTTGCGCCATTCCTGTTGCCGGGCGGCCTCCGCCACCTGGCGGGCCTCACGCTCACTGACAGTAGGCTTCGTGGGTGCTGCGGACATGAGGCTCACCTCGCCGCGAATCGGGATCTTGGGCCGTTTGGTTACCGACGGGTGCTACCCGATCGTATGTACCCGATTCCGGGCGACCCCACCACCCCGCGCGCGTCCGTTCAGCCGACGTTGACGGAGTACGCCTTGGTGTCCAGTCGGCCCGTGCCCTTGAAGACCTCGGTGCCGGACTCGATGCCGGAGACGTACTTGTCGTTGCTCAGCAGGTTGCGCCGGACGAGTGCTTGGGTGAAGTCGTCGAGGTTGAGCGTGGCCTTGGTGGTGTTGGTGCGGCGGACGAAGGAGTAGACGTTCCAGCCGATGTCGCCCCGGTAGATGTCCCACATCGCACCGCCCAGGCTGACGCTGCCGAACTTGGTGCCCAGCGGGCCCGCGCCGCCCTGGCGGTTGAGCCAGATCATGACCTCGTCGGTGGGCCGGTCCTGCCAGTCGGCGGTGTTCTTGGTGTGCAGCCACAGGTCGTAGGCGACGTTCATGGTGCCGGGGTTGGAGCTGACGGAGAACTCCCAGCTCGTCCGTACCGGCTTGCGGTCGCCGACGCGGATCGGCAGGCCGGTGGTCGCCTTGTCGACCTTCCAGCCCCAGTGCCAGCCGAGGACGGTGGAGGCGTACGTCTTGACGTCGTAGTCCTTGCCGGTGGCGCTGTTGGCCAGGCTGTAGTTCGTGCCCCAGGAGATCGTCGAGCCCGACCGGGAGTTGTCCCAGACGCACTGGGTGCCGGTGAACTTGCCCTCGTTCCAGAGGTTGTTGTTCACGTAGTACTTGCCGAGCGTGATCGTGTCGAAGGCCGCGCACTTCTTGCTCGACTCGTCCGCCTGGGCGACGGTGACACCGGCGGCCGCCGCGAGGGCGACAGCGGCGGAGACCAGGGTCTTCGCCTTCTTGGACAGGCGGGGGCGGCGGTGCTGCATGGGGGACGGTCCTTCCGGGGCTGGATCGCTTACGTCCCCTCAGTGGCCGCCGCCTCCGGGAAAGGTTGCCGTCAGGTGGGCGGGAGGCCCGTGACCGAGGGCAGCTCGCAGCGGCCGTCGACCGGGTTGTCCGGCCACGCTCGGCCACCGGGACCCGCCCTGCTCGAACAGCCCGCACCCGGCCACCGCCCCCCTGGAGCGTCGGCCCGGCGAGACAGGTGACGGTCCAGGGGGCTGGGCCGCCGAGGCCGTATCCCAGGACCGGCGCGCCGCCGGGCGACCACCGCCGGCGCCGCATCGGTCTTCCGCCTGAAGCACCGCCGCGATCCGGTGCGGACCGATCGTCCGGCCGCCGAGGTCCGGGCAGCCGCCGCTCACCAGCGGCCGCACCGTCCGGTCCAGCGCGCGCTGCGTGAAGGTCATCACGCGCCCGCCGCCCCGGCCGTGCTGGAAGAACCGCACCACACCGCCGGGCCGCAGTACCCGCCGTGCCTCACCGAGCGCCCGCGGCGCGTCCCGCACGCTGCACATTCCGTGGTCCCCCACGCCCGGTCATGGTAGGGAGGAAGGCGCACCCCGGAAGCCCATACCGGGCACGCGGCGCGGAGGGCCGCCCCGGGCACCCGCCCCGGACGCCGTCCCGGGCACGCGGCGCGGAAGGCCGGCGTACCCGCCAAGGCCCGCGTCGACGTGCCCCGGGAAACTCCGAGTCGAAGCGCTTCGACAACCTATGGACACCCACCCCCGGTGGAGCTACTGTCGAACCACCCTCACACCCGCCCTTATTCGTACTGCGCACTGTCGAAGCGCTTCACAAAGCTTGGAGAGCTGGATGGTCACCCTCGCCGAGGTCGCCCAGCACGCCGGAGTCTCGGCGAGCACGGTGAGCTATGTCCTCAGCGGCAAGCGGTCCATCTCCGGGGCCACCCGGCAGCGGGTCGAGCAGAGCATCCGCGAACTCGGCTACCACCCGAACGCGGGCGCCCGTGCCCTGGCCAGCAGCAAGTCGAACATCATCGCGCTGATGATCCCGCTGCGCACCGACATGTACGTGCCGGTGATGATGGAGATCGCCATCGCGGTGGCCACCACGGCCCGTACGCACGGATACGACGTGCTGCTGCTGACCGGCGAGGAGGGCCCCGACGCCGTGCGCCGGGTCACCGGCAGCGGGCTGGCCGACGCGATGATTCTGATGGACGTCCAGCTGGACGACGAGCGGCTGCCGCTGCTGCGCGGCACCGACCAGCCGTCCGTGCTGATCGGGTTGCCGGCCGACACCTCCGGGCTGACCTGCGTCGATCTCGACTTCAAGGCGACCGGCGCGCTGTGTGTGGAGCATCTGGCGATGCTGGGACACCGGGACATCGCTGTCATAGGCGAGGCCCCGGCCGTCTACGAACGGCACACCGGTTTCGCCGAGCGCACACTCGACGGACTCCGGCTGCGCTCCCAGGAGTTGGGGATGCGGCTGCTGCACCGGCCCTGCGAGGGCGGGTACGACGCGATGGCCGTCACCCTCGCCCGGATACTCGACGAGCGGCCGAGCACCACGGGGTTCGTCGTGCAGAACGAGTCGGCGGTCGAGCCGCTGCTCGCCCTGCTGCGCCAGCAGGGCCGTGCCGTGCCCGAGGACGTGTCGGTGGTCGGCATCTGCCCCGACCAGGTCGCCACCCAGGCCTCGGTGCGGCTGACGTCCGTCTCCATTCCCGCGCAGGAGATGGGCCGGCATGCCGTGCAGCAGCTGGTCGCCAAGCTGGAGGGGCGCGGCAGTGACGAAGTCGTGCTGATCGCGCCCGAGTTGACGCAGCGGGCGAGCACGGGCCCGGCGCCGTCCGCCACCCACTGACCGTTCCTCCATCCGTTCCTCCGCCCCGTTCCTCCACTCCGTCCCGCACCTCCTTTCCGCACCGTGCCCTTGCGGGGCACCCCCATGTCTGCCCCCGCCGCCCTCTTCAGGAGCGCCTCTCGTGAATCAGCCTGCCGACAACCAGCCCCAGCCAGGCACGGTCAGCCTCGCGCAGTCGTCCCCGACCGTCGGCACGTTCCGTGAGCGGGACGGCGCGCTGGAGTGGAGCGGCCGCCAGGAGACGCTGCGCGTCGAGCCGTGGGGTCCGGACGCGGTCCGGGTGCGTGCCCGGCTCGGCGGCCCCATCCTCGACAAACTGCCGGGCGCGCTCCTGGAGTCCGCCCCGGCGACCGAGTCGACGGTCAAGATCGAGGACGGGCTGGGAGTGGTGACCGTCGGCGCACTGACCGTCGAGGTCGACGCCGAGGGCCTGATCCGCTTCCTGCGCACCGAGGACGGCACCGAGGTGCTCGCCGAGGAGCGCGCCCACTTCTGGTGGCCGGGCTCGCGGCTCTACACCGCCGTCGGCAACGGCTACCACCGGCTGGAGCAGCGCTTCGCCGCGTACGACGACGAGAAGCTGTACGGCCTCGGCCAGCACCAGCACGGCCGTCTCGACCAGAAGGGCCTGGTCCTGGACCTGGTCCAGCGCAACGCCGAGGTCGGCATCCCGGTGCTGGCCTCCAGCCGCGGCTACACCCTGCTGTGGAACAACCCGGCGATCGGCCGCGTGGAGCTCGCGCACAACGGCACCCGGTGGGTGGCCGACTCCGCCCGCCAGATCGACTACTGGATCACCGCGGGCACCCCGGCCGACGGCCAGCGCCGCTACAGCGCGGTGACCGGCCGTACGCCGATGCTGCCCGAGTGGGCGGCGGGCTTCTGGCAGTGCAAGCTGCGCTACCGCACGCAGGACGAACTCCTCTCCGTCGCACGGGAGTACAAGCGCCGCGGTCTGCCCATCGACGTCATCGTCTGCGACTTCTTCCACTGGACCCACCTGGGCGAGTGGAAGTTCGACCCGAAGGAGTGGCCGGACCCGGCGGCGATGGTGCGCGAGCTGGACGAGCTCGGCATCAAGCTGGTGGTCAGTGTCTGGCCCTCGGTCTCCCCGCTCTCCGAGAACCACCCGGTCATGGAGCAGCGCGGCTACTTCATCGGCACCCAGTACGGACCGATGGCACACGCCGACTGGCCCGACAAGGAGGTGGCGTCAACAGTCCAGGTGGCCTTCTACGACGCCACCAACCCCGACGCCCGCGAGTTCGTGTGGTCCAAGGTCAAGCAGAACTACCTCGACCGGTACGGCATCACGGCCTTCTGGCTGGACGCCTGCGAGCCGGAGCTGAAGCCGGGCTTCCAGGAGAACCTGCGCTACTGGACGGGCCCCGGCCTGGAGGTCGGCAACATCTACCCGGCCGAGAACGCCCGCACCTTCTACGAGGGCCTGCGAGCGTCCGGCTCCGGCGAGGACGAGATCATCACCCTCAACCGCTCGGCGTGGGCGGGCAGTCAGCGCTACGGCGCCGCCCTGTGGTCCGGTGACATCGGCACCGACTTCCCGACGCTGCGCCGCCAGATCGCGGCCGGCCTGAACACCGCGCTGTCCGGCATCCCCTGGTGGAACACCGACATCGGCGGCTTCCACGGCGGCGACCCGGACGACCCGGCGTACCGCGAGGTCATGGTCCGCTGGTTCCAGTTCGGCGCCCTGTCCCCGCTGATGCGCCTGCACGGCTTCCGCGACCCGGGCATGCCGCTCGGCCCGCAGATGACCGGCGGCCCGAACGAGGTGTGGTCGTACGGCGAGGAGGCCGGCGCCATCCTGGAGCGGTACCTGCGGCTGCGCGAGCGCCTGAAGCCGTACGTCCTTCAGGTCATGCGCGAGGCTCACGAGGAGGGCCTGCCGGTGATGCGGCCGCTGTTCCTGGAGTTCCCCGAGGACCAGGCGGCCTGGTCGGTCGACGACTCGTACCTGTTCGGCCGCGACCTGCTCGTCGCGCCGGTGCTGACGGCGGGCGCGACGGCCCGCACGGCGTACCTTCCGGCGGGGGCGCGCTGGACGGACGCGTGGACCGGGGAGACGTACGAGGGCGGTACGACCGTGACGGTCGACGCCCCGCTGGACCGCATCCCGCTGTTCCTGCGGGATGCGGCACGGCTGCCTGTAGCGGAGTAGCCGTGTCGGAGGGGGTGGCCGGGGGGTGGAGGTCTTCCGGTCACCCCCTTGACCAATCACCCAACTCACCGTCGCCGTGGGCGAGTTCAGCGGGATAGAGTCGCCGCGTGCCCTCGACTCCGATAGCCCTCGCCCTGGCCGATCTGCTGCTGCGTCCGACCTTCGGCTCCCGCCGCGGGCCCGACCGGGTCTTCGACCGGATCGCGGTGGAGGCCGGGGAGTCCGCGGGGGACGACCGGTTCGTCGACGACTTCCGGTCGCTGCTGGGCTGGTGGGCGCGGGCCGAGAACCTCACCCCGGTCGGCTGGCAGTCCGCGCAGGTCTTCGTGCGCCGGCATCTCACCAACCGGGCCCGCGTACGGCGGTTGATCGCCGAGCATCCCGAGATCGAGCGGGAGCCGATCGAGAAGCCGGTGTTCGTCGTGGGGCTGCCGCGCACCGCGACCACCGTCACGCACGCCGTCCTGTCGCTCTCGGCCGAGCACCGGGGCCCGCTGCTGTGGGAACTGCTCACGCCCGACCTGGAGTTGCCGCCCCGGCAGCGCCGCAAGGCGGTCACGGCGGGGCGTCGTCTGGTCCAGGGCACCAACCTTTTCGCGCCGCGCTTCCGCGACATCCATCCGATGGCCGCCGAGGGCCCGGAGGAGTGCACCTTCGCCCTGCCGCACGCCCTCATGCCGCTGTCGCAGGCGCTGATCCCCGAGTACGGGGCGTGGTACCGCGAACGGGACTTCGTCGACGAATACCGGTATCTCAAGCAGGTGTTCCAGGTCCTCCAGTACGGCCGCCCGCACCGCCGCTGGATCCTCAAGTCACCCATGCACCTGGGCAACCTCGACGCGCTGCGGACGGTCTTCCCGGACGCCACGATCGTGTGGTGCCACCGCGACCCGGTGACCGTCGTGGCCTCCTTCTGCAGCCTGATCGAGCACGGCATGGCCGTCAGCACCCGCCCGCTCGACCTGCACCGCATCGGCACCCTCTGGCTCGATCTGCTGAGCCACGCCATGACACGCGGCCTCGCGGCCCGCGCCGCCATCCCGCCCCACACCCTGGTGGACGCCCCCTACGCCCGGCTCGCCACCGAGCCGGCCACGGGCGCCCCCAAGCTGTACGACGCGATCGGCGCCCGCTGGACCGACGCCGAGGCCGCCCGGCTCCCCGGGGCCGTCGCCCGCCCGAAGGGCACCCGCCCGCACCGCTACGACCTGGCCCGCTACGGCCTGACCCGCGCCGACGTGGAGTCCGCCTTCGCCGACTACAACGCACTGCGGGCCGAGGTCGACCGCGCCTGAGGACAGACACGGCGCGACCCCGGCCCTGATGGCACGTCAGCTGCTGCTGACGGTCAGGTTGTTGGTGTTGAAGTCCAGCCCGCCGGACGACGAGGTGATCTCGAAGCCGAACTGGACGTCACCGATGGTCTCGCTGCTGGACATCCAGCCCTTGCCGGCGATCCAGCTGAGGATGGGCTTGATGTTCACGGTGCCGGAGTTGGAGTCGGAGGTCCGCAGGAACGAGTAGACCTCGTTGGCGCCGTTGTTGCCCTTGTAGACGGTCCAGGTGTGGCCGCCCAGGCTGACGTTGCCCTGCGAGGTGCCGAGCGGGCCCACGGCTCCGTTGTAGTTGACCCAGAGCATGATCTCGTGGTCGTAGTCGGTGTCCCAGATGTCGTACGACGTGTTGTACGCGCCGGACGACGGGACGGTGACGTTGTAGCTGCTGGTGAGCGAGCCGAGGGAGGCGATCGTCTTGTTGATCACCTTCTTGGAGTTGGGGTAGGACTTGATGCCGCCGGTGTTGGGGTGGTTGGCCCAGACACCCCAGTTGGTGCCGGAGTTGGCCCATATGCACTGGCTGCCGGCGCCGGAGCCCCAGATGTTGTTGTAGAGCGTGTAGCCGTTCAGGCTGGTGTTGCCCCACTGGTCGCAGGAGTTCCAGACCGCGGCCGAGGCGGGGGCGGAGGCGAGGCCGACGGTGGCGCCGAGGGCCATCGCCGGGGCCAGTGCGGCCATGGTGATCTTGCGCAGTGCCTTCTTTGCCATGGTGTCCCTTTCCATGGGTGGGGGGAATTGCGGGGGGAGTTACCACGCCCCCAAGGTGAGGACGTGGTCTTCTCCGGCTACGAGGTCGAGCGGTCGTGCGTCACCACGGCCGTCGCCGTCACCGGCGGAAGTCCGGAGTTCTATGCGGACGGTGCGGGACGGCTTCAGGACCGCCGTCGCCCCGTCGGGCGTCCAGGTCAGGTCGACCTCCGCGCCGAACCGCGTCCGTACGCCCCGGAGTCGGCCCTGCGGGAGCGTCGGCGGCAGCGCGGGCAGCAGGACCAGCCGGTCCGGGGTCGACTGCACCAGCATCTCGATCAGTACGGCGGGCAGGGTGTGCGCGGCGTCCGCGTTGTAGACGTCGCGCTTCGGGTAGTGCGCGCTCATCAGCGAGGCGTGGAAGAAGTCGCCGCCCAGCACCTGGTCGAGGGCGTGGGCGACCCGGGCGGCGTCCCTGAGGCGGGCCGCGATCAGGGCGTGGTGGAGGTGGCCGTGCGCCGAGTCGTTCTCGGCGCCGCGCAGTTCGAGGGCGCGGTGGGCGGCCGCCGCGAGGGCGGGGGTGTCGTACGGGGTGATCTCGTCGAGCGGCCAGACGCCGTAGAGGTGGCTGAGGTGGCGGTGGTCGTAGCTGTCCGCCAGGCCGGGCCAGGCCCATTCGGCGAGGGCGCCGTCCTCGTTGATCCGGTGCGGGGGGAGGCGGTCGGCCAGGGCGCGCCAGCGGTCGGCGTCCGGGGTGTCCGGGTGGTGGTCGGCCGCCGTGAGCAGGGCGTGCCGGGCCGCCGAGAGGTCCATGGCCGCGTTGATGGTGCCCCAGCTCGCGTTCGCCGGGCGGTTCTCGGGTGAGTAGGAGGGGACGACGACCAGGTGGCCGTCGTCGTCGGTCCGGGTGAGGAAGTCCTCGTAGAAGCGGGCCACTTCGGCGAGGACGGCGGCGGTGCGCGGGTCGCGGGCGCCGCGTGTCTCGTCGTGGTCGACGAGGGGCTTGAGGAGCCAGTCGGCGCCCGCGGTCCACAGGTGCAGGGGGTATTCGCGGCTGAAGTGGTAGATGTGCCCGGACTCGCCGTCGGTGTGGGCGGGGGCCACGACGCCACGGGTGCCGAAGATCGTGCGGGCGTTGTCGCGCCAGTGCTCCAACTGGCCCTGGATGAGGGCGGCGTGTGCCTCGGTGACCTCCGGGAGCGCGGCCGCGGCGGCCGATGCGGTCTGGAGGTTGAGGTTGGCGTCGGTGGTGAACGCGCCCGACCACGCCGTGTTCCAGTCGCCGGTCCACAGACCGGTGAGCCGGGGCGGCAGCATTCCGGCGGCCGAGAGGAGGTGGTAGCGGCCGGCTGCGAAGAGGCGTTCCAGGAGGGCGGGGCTGTGCGATCGGCTCAGCAACTCGGCGCCGGCCAGGGCGCGTTCGGCGGGGTCGGCGTCCAGGTCGAGGGTCACGCGCCCGTAGGCGGTGCGGTGCACGGGAGTGTGCCGGTCCAGGAGGTGGGCGTAGGCGTCGGACTCGGTGAGCAGGTCGCGCAGGGCGTCGACATGGGCCTGCGTGTCCAGCTCTCCGGTGTGCCGTACGACCCGGGTCAGGAGGAGGACGGAGTCGGCTCCGGTGACGCGTGCGCCCGGCGGGATGAGCGCGGTACGGCCCCCGGTGGGCACGACCAGGGTCATTCCGGTGTAGCCGCGGTCGCTGTCGGGGTAGCGGACGCGGATGGTGAGGAGGGCCCCTTCGGCGGCGCGGACGATGCTCTGGCCGACGATCAGGGTGGTGGGGGCGCCCGGGAGCCGGTGGTCCAGGGTGACGACGAGGTCCTCCGCCTCGACCCGCTGGACGATGACGTCGTCCGCGCGCGAGACGAAGACCCGGCTGTTCCAGCCCGCGCACTCGGCGTGCGTGACGCCGGTGGCGAAGTCGACGGACCGGCGGTAGCCGGAGGTGTCGGCGTCGGGGCGACGCAGCCGGATCTGGAAAGCGGGATGGAAGGGCTGCACCCACTGCAGCTCCCGCCCGTCGGTGAACCCCTCGGCCGCCGTGACGTCTCCGGCGAGCAACCGGTCCTGGAGCTGCGGGAGTTCGGCGGCGAGGGCCGGTGGGCGGGCGTGTTCGCTGCCGTTGGGGCGAACCAGGGTGTGGTGGTTGACGATGATCCGGTCGGCGTTCGGATCTCCGAACACCATGACGCCGTGTCGGCCGTTCCCGCTCAGGAAGGAGTCCTCCCAGCGCTCGGCGGGGGCGGGCTCCCAGGTGCCGTGGACCGGTCCGCTCATGAGACGGCCTCCAGTACGGCCACCCCGTACCGGCCCAGCTCCACCCCGTCGGTGACGTCCGCGCCGGTCAGCAGGTCGCGGTGGCGGCCGGGCACCGGCACGGTGACGCCGTCGCGCCCGTGGTTGAGCAGGAACAGCAGCCCGCCCCGGCGGACCGCCTCCACGCCGGCCGGGAGCCCCGTGAGGGTAGGCCGTACGCCCGCGTCGGCGGCGATGTCGGCGAGCAGGGTGCGCAGGGCGTGCGGCTCGGGGAGGGTGGAGACGTACCAGGCGCGGCCCTTGCGCAGGACGGCCGGCAGCCCGTCCAGTTCGCCGCCCTTGTAGGGCGTCACGGCGTCCACGTCGTCCGCCGCCTCGATCTCCTCGGACCACAGGGTGCCGTGGAAGCCCTCGACGTCGGCCTTCTCGCCCGCGTCGAGCGGCCACCACTCGTGCAGCACACGGATGCCGAACAGGTCGCGAAGCCGGGCGTCCATGCCACCCGCGCGCACCCGGTCGTCCTCGTCGGCGACGCCGGTCTGGAAGCCGGCGACGAGGGTGCCGCCGCCCTCGACGTAGGCGACGAGGCGGTCGATGGCCGCGTCCGTCATCAGATACAGCTGCGGGACGACGACCAGCTTGTACGCGGACAGGTCGTGCTCGGGGTGGGCGAAGTCCACGACCGTGTGCGCCTCCCACAGGGCGCGATGCCAGGCCCGGACCACCTGCGGGTAGTCGACCTCGGCAGACAGCCGCCCGTCCTGCTGGCTCGCCCACCAGGCGTTCCAGTCGAGGAGTACGGCGACCTCGGCGGCCTCGACCCGGCTGTCGGCCACCTTCTCGCTCAGCAGGGCGAGTTCGGCGCCGATCCGCTTGACCTCCTGGAAGGTACGGCCCTGCTCCCCCGCGTGGCTGACCATCCCGGAGTGGAACTTCTCCGAGCCCTGCCGGGACTGCCGCCACTGGAAGTAGCAGACGGCGTCGGCGCCGCGGGCCACGGCCTGCAGGGACCAGAGGCGGTTGAGCCCGGCGGGCTTGGGGTGGTTGACCCCGCGCCAGTTGACCGGCCCGGCGGCCTGCTCCATGACCATCCAGGGACCGCCGCGGGCCTGCGAACGCGTCATGTCATGCACCAGCGCCCCGTACTGTCCGCCGAACGGATCACGCGGATCCGGATAGATGTCGACGGAGACGACGTCCTCCCGCTCGGCCCAGACCCACGCGTCCTGCCCCTGCCAGAACGGCATGAAGTTGGTCGTCACCGGGATGTGCGGGGTGTGCCGGGCGACGATGTCGCGCTCGGCGAGGTAGCACTCCAGCAACGCGTCGGAGGTGAACCGCTTGAAGTCGAGAACCTGGCCGGGGTTCTTCATGTAATGCGCCCGGCGCGGCGGCAGGACCTCGTACCAGTCGCCGTAGCCCTGGCTCCAGAAGGCGGTCCCCCAGGCCTCGTTGAGGGCCTCGAGGCTGCCGTACTTCTCCCGCAGCCAGCGGCGGAAGGCGGCCTCGGCCTCGTCGCCCCAGTCGTAGGTGCAGTACTCGTTGTTGATGTGCCACATCCGCAGGGCCGGGTGGCTGCCGTAGCGGGCGGCGAGGTCCTCGGTGATGGCGGCGGCGTACCGGCGATAGGTGGCGCTGGAATGGGAGAAGTGCTGGCGGGAGCCCCACCACTCGGTCCGGCCGTCCTCGTCGCGCGGGAGCGTCTCGGGGTGCAGTCGGCCCATCCAGGGCGGGGGCGAGGAGGTCGGAGTGGCGAGGACGACCCCGATGCCGTTCTCGTGCATCAGATCCATCAGCCGGTCCAGCCAGCCGAACTCCCTTGCCCCCGGGTGGGGTTCGAGCTTCGCCCAGGAGAAGACGCCGAGGGTGACTGAGTTGACCCCGGCGTCCTTCATCAGGCGGACGTCGTCGTGCCAGGTCTCCTCGGGCCACTGCTCGGGGTTGTAGTCGCCGCCGAAGAGGATGCGGCCACGGGTGGCGTCGGACAGGGAGGGGCCAGAGGGGCCCTTCCCCGCGAGTTCGTTGCGCTCCGGCATCAGACCGGCTCCCCGTACTGCACGCCGCGCCCGTTGGTGGCCAGGTAGACACGGCCATGGACGCGCGGGTCGCCGGTGATCGTCTCGCCGGTCCAGCCCCACTGGTGCTGGTCGTCGTTGATCCGCATCCAGGTCTTCGCCTCGTCGTCGGAACGGTAAACGGCGGTGATCGTCTCGGTGGAGCCGACCATGTAGATCGCCGGGTAGTCGGCGCCGTCGGCGGCCTTGCCGAAGCCGAGGGTGTACGAGGCCCAGCAGCTGGCGACCTTCGAGAAGCCGGCCCCGCCGTCGGTGGACCGGTAGAGCCCGTTCCCCTTGGTGGAGAGCCAGAGGTCCCCGGAGCGCCCGGGCGCCGCGACCAGCTCGAACTGGCTGTCACCGGAGGGCAGTCCGCTCGCCCGGGCGGTGAAGGTACGGCCACTGTCAGTGCTGGCGAGTAGCGTTCCTGTGTCGGTGTCGTACGCGTAGAAGAGCGTCGGGTCGGCCGGGTCGGCGACCGGCGTGGCGCCCTTCGGGAAGGAGGAGACCTCGGACCAGGTGGCACCGTTGTCCGCCGAGCGGTGAGCAGGGTACTTCGTGCCGTCCCAGTGCGCGAAGACCCACAGCAGCACACTTCCGTCGGCGTTGGTGGCGATCGGCCCCGGTGCGTCCTTGGCGATGGAGGGCTGGGCCTCGAAGGGCGCCCACGTCTGCCCGCCGTCGTTCGAGTAGGCGCCGTTGCCGTTGTCGCCCCAGCCGGTGCGGACGACATACGCCGGCCTGGCCGCGGCCTGGGCGAGTCCCGTCGCCGACCCGAACACGGGGTTCGACGCCATGCCGCGCGAGGGGGATGCCGTGAGCGACTCGTGGTACATCACGCCGATGTCCCCGTTGCCGCTGATCAGATGCGCCTCCCCGACCGGGGGCGAGATCAGCTGGCGTACGGACGTCTCCTCCAGGCCGCGGATCTGCGGGGCCCAGTTCTTCAGGTCCCGCGTGCCGTAGAGGGTCGCGCCGGTGCCGTAGACGACGTGTTTCGAGTCGTACGGGTCGAGGGCGACCGCCTGGATCCACCAGCCGAACTTGGGCTTGTCCTGGCCCCACTTGAGGAAGGGAGTCTCGGAGACGTCGAAGACGGCCGTGTCCTTCAGGGAGGTCCAGGTGCGGCCGCCGTCGGTGCTGCGGTACACCGTGTCGACCGCCGCCCAGCGGTTGTTGGTGGAGACGACGAGCGTGCCGGGCCGCCGGGCGTCGACGGCGACACCGCCGTAGCCGAAGGTGTCGGCCGACCCGTCGTCCGTGGTGCCGCCCGGCTTCACGGGCGTGACCTCGGTCCACTTGCCGTTGAGGGTGCACAGCTTGTGCACGCTGCCGTCGGACTGGCCGTTGGGGCCGGGGGCGTTGGCGTACGTGACGTACAGGTGCCTGGTGCCCCGGTCGTACGCGGCGCGGATCGGGACCTTGGCGGCGGTGCCGGCGGGCTGCCCGGGGACGGCTTCCCAGGTGGTGCCGTTGCTGGTCCGGTACAGGTTCTTGGTCCCGGACGTACCGTCGCCGTCGCCCCAGCCGGCATAGAGGGTGCGTCCGGCGGCGACGAGGAGGGTGACGCCCTGGCCGCTCGCGCTCGGGGTGCCCGGGAAACCGGCGGCGGCGGCCCAGGTGGCCCCTCGGTCGGTCGACTTCAGCAGCCCGTCGTGCCGGGTGCCCAGCCACAGCGTGTCACTGTCCCGGGGGTCCACCAGCAGCCGCTCACCGCAACCGCGCCCGTCCTCGTTGGCGCCGAGCTTCACGGAGAGGTCGGCGCGGGTCCAGGTGGCGCCGCGGTCGTCGGAGCGCAGGACGGCGCCGTTGGAGGCCCAGGACTGGGCGTAGGTGCCGAGGGCGAGATAGACGCGGTCGGGGTGAGCGGGGTCGACGGCCATGGCCTCTACGCCGAGGAGGTTCCAGTCGTCCCAGCCGAGGTGATCGGTCAACGGGACCCAGGCGGCCGTACGGTCGTCCCAGCGGTAGGCGCCGCCGATGTCGGTACGGGCGTAGGCGAGGCCGCGGACGGAGGGGTGGAAGAGGACGCCGGTGATGAAGCCGGTACCGCCCATGACGGCGGTGCGCCAGCGGTACGCCTGGCCGGCGGCGGCAGCGGGCTCTGCGGCGGACGCGCGCCCGGCGAGGGAGGGGAGGGTGGTGAGCGCGGCGGCGGCCGCGGTCCCGGCGAGAACGGCGCGTCTGCTGAGTCGGGACGTACGCATGGACATACCTCGTTCTTGAAAGAGAGGGGGGAGACCTACCTAGGGGTGCGGGGCTGTATCGATGTGCGGCTCCGCCGCGTGGGCGCGACCAGCCACGACGAATTCGCAGCCGCCAAACCGCAGAAGCTCCCCGCCACCCCACCCGTTCGGGCTTCAGCCCTTCACCGCGCCCGTGAGCATGCCCTTCTTGAAATGCTTCTGGACGAAGGGCGACAACACAGCCACCGGCAGCAGAGCCATCACCATGACCGCCATCTGTACAGCCAGCCCCGAAAGCTGCCCCGTCTTGATGGCCTGCCCCAGCCCGACCGGGGCCTCTTGCTTCTGCACAAGCTGGATCATGACGTTCTGCAAGGGCATCATGTCCTGGTCGTTCAAGTACAACGACGCGTTGAACCAGGCGCTCCAGTACCCGACGGCATAGAACAGGGTGATCACCGCGATCACCGCCCGGGACAACGGCATGACGATCTGCCACAGAATCCGGAAGTCCCCGGCGCCGTCAATGCGCGCGCTGTCGACGAGTTCCTGCGAAATCCCCATGAAGAACCCGCGCAGCACAAGGATGTTGAACACGGACACCGCGCTCGGCAGGATCAGCGCCAGATAGGAATCCGTCAGCCCCAGGGTCTGCACGAGCAGATACGTCGGAATGAGCCCGGCGCTGAAGAACATCGTCGCCAGCAGTGTCATCAGAATCCAGCGATGCCCGAGCGACCCGGTCCGGGACAGCCCGTACGCACACAGCACGGACACGGCCATGGAGAACACCGTGCCGACGAGAGTGACAACGATGCTGATGATCGCCGCACGGGTGACCTGTCCCCCGCTCAGCAGTTCCTGGTAGGCGATGAAGGTGATGTCCTTCGGCACCATCACCAGCCCACCCGCCTCGTCGATCGTCTTGCGCGACGAGAGGCTGGTGACGACGACGATCCACAGCGGGAAGAGGATCCCGAGGCAGGCCAGCGTCAAGGCGATGCCCTTGCCGGCGAGGCCGGCCCGGGAGGGCGCTTCCTCCCAGCTCGGCCGGGGTGGCGCCGCCCACCAACGGGGTTCGCGCACCGGCTTGTCGATGACGGCGGTCATTTCTTGTACACCCCCTGCTCGCCCATGAGATGGGCCACCTTGTTCGCGGCGAGGACCAGCCCGAGGCTGACGACACCCTTGACCAGGCCGGCCGCGGCCGCGTAGCCGAAGTCCTGGTTGCGCACACCGTTCCACCACACGAAGGTGTCGAGGACCTCCGCTGCGCCCGGTCCCACCATGTCCCGTTGCAGCAGGATCTGTTCGAAGCCGACAGTGAGGGCGTCACCGACGCGCAGCACCAGCAACAGGGCGATCACCGGGCGCAGCGCGGGCAAGGTGACGTGCCACATACGGCGCCAGCGGCTCGCGCCGTCCATCGCGGCGGCCTCGTACAGGTCGGGGGGTACCGAGGCGAGCGCGGCGAGGAAGACGATGATCCCCCACCCGGCGTCCTTCCAGACGCTCTGCGCGGTGATCAGCAGCGGGAAGGTGTTCGGGTCGGTCATGAAGTCGAGGCCGTCGTACCCGTGTTGCCGCAGCAGCTGGGAGAAGATCCCGGCGCCGCCGAACAACTGCTGGAAGACGGCGATGACCAGCACCCAGGAGAAGAAGTGCGGCAGGTAGAGGATCGCCTGCGAGACCGCCCGCACCCGGGGCCTGACCACACTGTTGATGAGCAGTGCGAGCAGGATCGGGATCGGGAAGAACAGCACGAGCTGGAGGAAGAACAGAATCAGGGTGTTCTGGACAGCGTTCCAGAAGGCCGAGTCCTCGAAGATCCGCTGGAAGTTCTCCATGCCCACGAAGGGGCTGTTCAGCATGGAGACGACGCCGTTGTCACTGATGTAGGGGTCGTAGTCCTGGAAGGCGACGACGTTGCCGAGGATCGGTACGTAGTTGAAGAGCAGGACCAGCACGACGGCCGGCAGCGTCATCAGAAGCAGCAGCCTGTCGCGTCTGAGCCTGACTTTGAGGCTCAGCTTTCCCGATGGGCGCTCCCCCGCGGAACCGGTGGCGCCGCCGGACGCCACCGGGGTCTCCTCACCCGGGATCTTCTTCTTCGCCTCGGCACTGCTCCGAGGCACCGTGCTGTGCGACACGGCCTTCTCCTTGCCTCAGCCCCGGATCAGTTGGCCGCGCTGCCGTTCTCGTCGAGGATCTGCTTGTACCAGTCGCGCAGCTTGTCGCCGCCCTTGCTCTTCCACTCCGAGACGAACTGCTGCATGTCGCTGATCTTCTTGCGACCACGGACGATGTCGTCCTCCAACTGCTCCATGTTGTTGGACAGGTTGGTGTAGCGGGCGGGTTCGGTGATCTGCATGCCCCAGAAGGACGACTTCTTGGCGAGGGCGCCCATCCGCTGCTGCCATTCGACCTGTGCCTTCGCAACCTCCGGGAAGTCCGGGTGGGCGAGGGTCGAGGCGGGGCTCGCGACCATGACGTAGGCGTTGAGAACCTCGTTGTTGCCCTGGTCGGTCTTGACCGGGACGCCGTCCTTGAGGGTGTAGTGGGTGCCCTCGACTCCGTAGTTGGTGAGCATGTACTCCTTGGTGCCGTACGGCGCCGCGGTCACGTTGGCGACGGCCAGCGCGTCGCGGATGACGGACTCGGAGGCCTTCTTGTTGATGAAGGCGAAGATGCCGGCCGGCTGGGCGGCCCACGGGACCGGGTCGTTGCCGCCGGCGCCGAAGATGTCCATGCCCGAGACCTTGAAGTCCGGGTTCTGGGTGGCCTGGGAGGCGGTCAGGCCGTACCAGCTGGAGATGTCGTTGTTGTAGATCAGGAACTCGCCGGCCGCGAACTTGGTCTGCGGGTCGGTGGCCTGGCTCTTGCCCAGCTGGAAGTCGGGGTGGACGACCCCGGCGGCGAACAGCTTGCGCGTCCACTCCAGCGCCTCGAGGTACTCCTCGGTCTCGATGCGGTAGATCAACTTGCCGTCGACCAGGTTCCAGCCGAGCGGCTTCTCCGACCCGGAGAGCACGCCGAAGGAGTTGAACGCGGTCCACTTCATGTCGCCGCAGGCCCACACCTTGGCCTTGGCGTTGGTGATGTCCTTGGCCAGCGCCATGAACTCCTCGGTGGAGGTGGGGACTTCGTACCCCTCCTTCTCGAAGAGGTCCTGGCGGTACAGGGGCACGATGTTCGTGACGTACGAGGCAGGCATCGGCAGGCCGCGCAGCGCGCCGCCGAAGATGGAGCGCTGCCAGGCATCGGTGGGGACGGCCGCGAGGTTGGAGTACTCCTTGACCTTGTCCCCGGAGAGGTAGGGGCCGAGGTCGGCGAACTTGCTGATGATGGCGCTGGGTATCTTGCCGCCCATGTTCCAGCCGGGGATCACCACTACGTCCGGAACGTTGCTGGAGGCGAGGACCGCACCGAGCTTCTGGTCGTAGGTGTTGCCGTCCTGGTTCTGCCACTGGACGTCGACGCCGATCAGATCGTTCATCGCCGTGTAGTAGGGGTTGCTCGCCTTCGGCGGCGAGCCCCAGAACGGCGCCATGATGGTGACCTTGCCACCCTTGCCGAGCTTCTTCGCGACCGACGTCTTCAGCCCGGCCAGGTCCAGCTTGCTGGTGAAGCCGATCGACGAACCGTTCTTCGACGGGATGTCCGGCGTCACCACGTTGCTGGCCACGAACGCCGGCAGGAGCTTCTTCGCGTCCTTGCCCGACGTGGTGCCGTCACGCGAGCCACCTTCCGAACCGCCGCAGGCGGAAAGCAGCGGCATCCCACCAGCCACCGCTGCGGTGGCGACCGCCGTAGAGGCGAGGAAGCTTCTCCGGCTGGGTCCGGAGGAGGCGGAGGCGGCGTTCGGCGTCATTGCGTCAACCCTTCATGGCGCACCTGGACACCCGGCGGTGGGCCGTCGGCTGCGGTGTCTTAAGTGGATCTGGCTGAGCTGAAGCGGTCCTCCGACCACTGCCGAGGGCCGTGCACCCCTGAGGTGGGCGAGCCTCGTAGTCGTAGTCGAAGCGCTTCGATGTTGCTGCGAGGTTAAGTGAAGGCATGGGGGCGCACAAGGGTCGATTCCAAGATTCCTCCGACGTGGTGCGGTTCCGACCCCACCCGCGTACATCGCTTGAAATAACGGTCAGGCGTCGGAGTTGTTGCGTCGGGGTGTCTTGACACCCGCCCCGGATCGAATGAGCATCGAAGCGCTTCGAAAGCGCCTCGCCGCTCCACCGCAAGGGGATCCCCACGTGACCGCACAAACGCCGCCTACGCCGCCTTTCCGCGACCAGCGACTGCCGTTCGCGAAGCGCATCGACGACCTTCTGTCGCGGCTCACGCTCGACGAGAAGATCGGATTCCTGCACCAGTTCGCCCCGGCCGTCGAGCGGCTCGGCATCGCCGCGTTCCGTACCGGCCAGGAGGCGCTGCACGGTGTGGCATGGATGGGCCCGGCCACCGTGTTTCCCCAGGCCGTCGGCCTCGGCGCGACCTGGAACACGGATCTCGTACGACGGGTCGGCGACGCCGTCTCCAAGGAGACCCGGGCGATGCGCGCCCGCGACGACCGCGTGGGGCTGAACGTCTGGTCGCCCACCGTCAACCTCCTGCGCCACCCCCTGTGGGGCCGCAACGAGGAGGGCTACTCGGAGGACCCGAAGCTCACCTCGGCCATCGCCACCGCGTACACCCGCGGCCTGCGCGGCGACCACCCGACGTACTGGCGCACCGCGCCCGTCCTCAAGCACTGGCTGGCCCACAACAACGAGACGGGCCGCGACGTCACGTCCTCCTCGGTGCGCCCGCGCGTGCTGCACGAGTACGACCTGCGCGCCTTCCGCGAGACGGTCGAGGCGGGCGCGACGGCCGGGGTCATGCCGGCGTACAACCTGGTCAACGGCCGCCCGAACCACGTATCGCCGTATCTGCGCGAGCACCTGCGCGCCTGGACCGACGAGGACCTGCTGGTCTGCTCGGACGCGGGCGCACCGTCCAACCTGGTCGACTCCGAGCACTACTTCGACACCCACGAGGAGGCCACGGCCGCCGCGATCCTCGCCGGCGTCGACAGCTTCACCGACCACGGCACCGACGGCTCGAAGATCACCGCACGGATCCGCGGAGCCCTCGACAAGGGCCTGCTGGCGGAGTCGGACATCGACACGGCGGTCCGCCGTCAGCTCTCGGTCCGCTTCCGCCTCGGCGAGTTCGACCCGGAGTACGACCCGCACGCGCTCATCAGGGACTTCGACACCCCGGCCCACCGCGCGCTCGCCCAGGAGGCCGCCGAGCAGTCGGTCGTCCTGCTCAAGAACAGCGGCGGCCTGCTGCCGCTCGCCCCGGACACCCGGCTCGCCGTGGTCGGCCTGCTCGCCGACGAGTGCAAGCTCGACTGGTACAGCGGCACGCTCATCCACCGCTCCACGCCGCTGGAGGGCATGTACGAGCGGTTCGGCGCGGACCGGGTGGAGTTCACGGAGGGCGTCGACCGCGTCCGGCTGAAGACCTCGGCCGGAACCTTCCTGCACGTCCCCGAGGCGGACGCCGACGACGAGGTGCGCGGTGCCGAGGGCGCCCTCGACCCGGCCCTGCTCGCCGGCCGCACCGACCTGCCGCCGCTCACCACCGACCCGACCGGCACCGAGTTCGCGCTCGTCGAGTGGGGCGAGGGCGTGTTGACCCTGCGCGCCCCCGACGGCCGCTACCTCTCGGTCGCCGAGGACGGCCGGGTCCGCGCCTCCGCCGACCAGCCCGGAGGCTGGGTCGTCCAAGAGACATTCCACCTGGAACCCCATGAGAACGGACACCTCCTCCGGCATCTCGGCACGGGTCGCCACGTCTCAGTCGCCGCCGACGGCGTGCGGGTTGCCGAAGCGAATCCGGAAATCTTCGAGATCATCGTCGTCGAAAGCGGCGAGGACGCAGTGACCAGGGTCACCTCGCAGGCGGACGTGGTCCTGGTGGTCGCGGGCAACGACCCGCACATCAACGGCCGCGAGACCGAGGACCGTACGACGCTCGCCCTCCCCGGCCACCAGGAGCGCCTGCTGCGCGCCGCCCGCGCGGCCAACCCGAACACGGTGCTGGCGCTGGTGTCGGCGTACCCCTACGCCGTCGACCCGGCCGCCCTTCCGGCGATCCTCTGGATGTCCCACGGCGGCCAGGCGGCCGGCACCGCCCTCGCCCGCGTCCTGGCCGGCGACGTCTCCCCCGCGGGCCGTCTCCCGCAGACCTGGTACGCCGACGACGCCGACCTGCCCGACCTCCTCGACTACGACGTGATCGGCAGCCGCCAGACGTATCTGTACTTCGAGGGGACCCCGCTGTTCCCGTTCGGCCACGGCCTGTCGTACGCGGCCTTCTCCTACGCCGACCTCACGACCCGCACGACGGACGACACACTGCACGTCTCCTTCACGGTCACCAACACGGGCGATGTACCGGCCGACGAGGTGGCCCAGCTCTACACCCGTGCCGTGGACCCGACGGTGCCGCGGCCGCGGCGGGAGCTGGTGGCGCACAGCCGGGTGCGGCTGGAGCCCGGCGAGCAGACGACGCTGGCCTTCGAAGTCCCCTTGCCTTCCTTCGACTTCTGGGACGTGGCGCGGGGCGGATGGCGCCGCGAGCCGGGCCCGTACGAGATCCTGGCCGGCGCCTCCAGCGAGGACATCCGGCTGCGCACGACCGTGCTCCTGGACGGCGAGGCGGCCGCACCGCGTCCGGTGCTCCAACGCGGCCTGGACGCGGCCGACTTCGACGAGCAGAGCGGCGTGGCGATCGTCGACCGCACCAAGGCGTCGGGGGACGCGGTGACGCCGGCGCAGGGCAGGTCGGGCGAACTGGTCTACCGGAACTGCGACTTCGGGGACGGCGCCACCGAAGTGACGGCGACCCTCGCCGGCGAGGGTGCGGTCGATGTGTCGCTGGACGGGGGCGCGGTGCTCGCCGTACTGACGTCCCGGGCAGCGGACGACGCGAGCCCGTACGACTACACGACACTGCGCGCCGGGATCATCGCCGAGGGCGTCCGGGACGTCCACCTCAGGCTGCGCGGCCCGGTGCGGCTCGCGCACGTCGGCTTCTCCGGTTGAGGGTCCGGAAGAGGCCGACGCGAAGAAGGGGCCCGGCACCGGAAGGCATCGGTGCCGGGCCCCTTTTTTCATCCCGGGATGCGGTCCACTCTACCTGAAAACGATTGTCACAAGCTAGAGCGGATTCCGAATCGACTCAGAGAACTCAGAGAACTCAGAGAGGTCAGAGAGGTCAGAGAGGTCAGAGAGCTCAGAGAGCGAGCCCGGTGAGGACCATCACCCGCTCGTAGGTGTAGTCGTCCATCGCGAACCTCACGCCCTCACGCCCCACACCGGACTGCTTGGCACCGCCGTACGGCATCTGGTCGGCACGGTAGGAGGGCACATCGCCGATGACGACGCCGCCGACCTCGAGGGCGCGGTGGGCGCGGAAGGCGACCTGGAGGTCGTGCGTGAAGACGCCCGCCTGGAGGCCGTACTTGGAGTCGTTGACGGCGGCGAAGGCCTCGGCCTCTCCATCGACCTTCTGTACGGTGAGGACGGGTCCGAAGACCTCCTCGCAGGAGAGGGTCGTGTCGGCCGGTACGTCGGTGAGGACGGTCGGCGCGTAGGAGGCGCCGTCGCGCTTGCCGCCGGTGAGGAGGGCCGCGCCGGCGTCGACGGCCTCCTGCACCCACGCCTCGACGCGCTTGGCGGCGTCCTCGCTGACCAGCGGCCCGACGTCGGTCGCGTCGTCACTCGGGTCACCGGTGACCTGCGCCTCGACGGCGGCGACGATGCGCGGCAGGAGCCGGTCGTACACGGAGGCGTCCGCGATCACCCGCTGCACGGAGATGCAGGACTGGCCGCCCTGGTAGTTGGAGAAGGTGGCGATACGGGTGGCGGCCCAGTCGAGGTCCGCGTCGGTGGCGTAGTCGCCGAGCACGACGGCCGCGCCGTTGCCGCCCAGCTCCAGGGTGCAGTGCTTGCGCGGCACCGAGTCCATGATCGCGTAGCCGACCTTCTCGGAGCCGGTGAAGGAGATCACGGGCAGGCGCGGGTCCTGGACGAGCGCGGGCATACGGTCGTTCGGCACCGGGAGGATGCTCCAGGAGCCGGCCGGAAGGTCGGTCTCGGCGAGGAGCTCACCGATGACGAGCCCGGACAGCGGGGTGGCCGGGGCGGGCTTCAGGATGATCGGCGCGCCGGCGGCGATGGCCGGGGCGATCTTGTGGGCGCACAGGTTCAGCGGGAAGTTGAACGGCGCGATGCCCAGGACGACGCCCTTGGGGAAGCGCCGGGTGAGGGCGAGGCGTCCCTGACCGCCGAGGTCGGTGTCGAGCCGCTGGGCCTCGCCGCCGTTGAACCGCCGGGCCTCCTCGGCCGCGAAACGGAAGACGGACACGGCACGGCCGACCTCGCCTCGGGCCCACTTCATGGGCTTGCCGTTCTCGGCGGAGATCAGCCGGGCGATCTCCTCGGTGCGCTCGGCGAGCCGCTTGCTGACGTGGTCGAGGGCTGCGGCCCGCACGTGGGCCGGCGTCGCGGCGAAGTCCTCGCGGACGGCGTACGCGGCGGCCACGGCCTCCTCGGTCTGCGCGTCCGTCGGCACGCTCACCTTGCCGACGACCCTCCCGTCCCACGGGGAGGTGACATCGAAGCTGTCCTCGCCGCTGACCTGGCGGCCGGCGAGCCAGAAGGCGTGGGTGGAAGTCATATCGATTTCCCGGCCCTTCCGCGTTGGGGGTGTCCTGGTGTGTCGGGGTCCACGGTAGGGGGGTGGGGGCGGAGGGGCGTTTGTCCGGGGTGTAGTGGTAGGGGCGGGGGGTGCGCCGGTTTGGCGGGGTGGGGGTACGGCCCGGGAATTCTCGCCCCCGCCGCCCCTACCCGTCCCATCCCTGGGGGCTGCCGCCCCCAGACCCCCGCTTTCGGCCCTGAACGGGCCTCGTCCTCAAACGCCGGACGGGCTGAAATGCCCGGGCCGGCATTGAAGGGTGAAGCTCCCTGCGGGTGGGTGGGGCTAGGGATGGGGCGGCCTCCTCCTCCAACGGCGGGCGCGCCGAATCCAGCCCCTCCGGCGTTTGAGGAGCGGGGGTCCAGGGGGCGGAGCCCCCTGGGGCGGGGTCGAAGGGGCGGAGCCCCTGGAGGATGGGACGGGTAGGGGCGGCGGGGGCGAGACCCGCCTACTCCGCCGACGTGGCCTTCAACGCCAACCAAAGCTCCATCCGCACATCCGCGTCATCCAGCGACCGCCCCAGAATCTCCTCCACCCGCCGCATCCGATACCGCAACGTATGCCGATGCACTCCCAGATCCGCGGCCGCCGCATCCCACTGCCCATGCCGCGACAACCACGCCCGCAGCGAGGCCACCAGATCCCCCCGCCCCGTCGCGTCATGCTCGTGCAGCGCCCGCAGCAACCCGTCCGCGAACGCCTTCACCGCATCGTCCGCGAGCAACGGCAACACCGACCCCGCCGCCAGCTGCTCGTGCTCCACGCACACCCGCCCCCGCCGCCGAGCCACCGACAGGGCCTGCTCGGCCTGCTTGTACGCCGCCGCGGCGGCGATGGGCCCGGCCGGCGCCGAGAGCCCCACGACCAGCTCGTCCAAGTCGGCGCCCACCGGCTGTTCGGCCACGTCCCCCGCCCGCGCCCCTTCCAACGCCTCGGCGTACTTCGCGCACGCCGCCACCGCCGCGCCCCCGTCCGCGGCGAGCACCACCAGCCGCGCCGCCTCGCCCTCCCCTTCCGGTACGACGAGCACCGCCTCCCCGGCCCGAGCCGCCGCGGACTCCACGATCTCGGTGAGCGTGCCCAGCGGATCGCCGTGCGTGTCGGACGCGGCGGCCAGCACCGCGGCGGACGCCTTGGTCAGGGCCACCCGCGCGCCCGAGTCCACGACCCGCGCCGCCGACACCGACGCCGCCTCGGCGACGATCACCCGGAAGGGCGCGTCGAGGAGTTCGCCGTAGAGATCTCCCGCTACGGCCCGGGCATGGTCCGGCTCCCCGGCGAGCAGCATGCGCAGCACCGCCGCGCCCACCCGCTGCTCGGCCGCGTGCAGCGACCGCGACCGCTCGGTCGTCAGCGTCAGCAGCGCGATCGCCGAGTGGACGGCGTACCGCTCCGCCGTGCCCGGCGCCGCCGCCGTGCCCACAGCCAGCGCCGCCCGCGGCCGACGCCCCGTGCCCAGGGTGTGCAGCTCGACCCGGTCCTCGTGTTCCGGCCCGCCGACCACGGACGACGCCGGCGCGGGCCGCTCCCGCAGCCGCTCCACGTCCGCCGTGAGCCGCGCCGCCCGCCGCCCCGACCACTCGGGCGCCGTCGCGACCACGGCACCGGACGCGTCGTACAGTGCCGCCCAGCCGTCCACCTGGGACGCCAGCGCGGCCAGCAGCCCCTCCGGCCCAGCGGTCAACGCCTGCTTCGTCAGCTCCCGTTGTGCCGCGAACCCCGCCGTCACCGCCCGGTACTGGTCCGCCGCGATCGCCGCCGACACGGCCTTGCTGATGGCGAGGAACGGGGTGCGGCGCGGCACCTCCAGCAGCGGCAGGCCCTCCGCCTCCGCCGCGTCGACCAGTGCCGTGGGGATGTCCTCGTAGTTGACGCCGACCGCGAAGCCGAGCCCGACCACGCCCGCACCGACAAGCCGCCGCACATAGCGCCGCATCGCCTCGGGGTTCTCCGCGTCCAGCTTGAGCGCGGTGATCAGCAGCAGCTCACCGCCCTCCATGTAGGGGACCGGGTCGGCGAGCTCACTGACGTGCGCCCAGCGCACGGGCACGTCCAGGCGGTCCTCGCCCGCCCGCACGGTCAGCTTGAGCGCGGAGTGGTGGACGAGTGAGGCGAGCGTCGGGGGCATGAGGCCTTCACTATCGAGGTGATCGGTGTGATCGGTGTGACCAGCGCGATCACGGTGAGCATCTGTGTGATCTCTGCGATCCCTGTGATCTTTTAGCCGCCACGTATGAACGACCTGTGCCGATTCTGCCTCACTGTACGGTCACCGCGTGACCTGCCGACCGGATACCGACCGGATACCGAGGTCAGCCCCGCAGGTCCACGAGCAACGGCGGGGCGTGCTCGCCCTGGACGCTGGTGAGCGACAGCACCGCATGCCCGGGCGGCACGCCGTGCGCCAGCTCGGACGCCGACCACCGCTCCCGTTCGACCTGCTTGACGGTCACCGCGTCCGTCGTCACGGCCTTGCCGGTGACGAGCTTGCGCAGGGCATGGATCATGCGGGTCATCGGCTGGTCGGCGAAGACCGTGTGCTTGGCCACCTCCCGCGTCTCGACCCATTCGGTGCCCCAGGCCTGCGCGAACCGGCTGCCGTCCCATGTGGTCACGCCGGAGAACGCCATACGGCAGCCGATCGCCCCGTACAGCGGACCGTGCAGCGCCTCGGGGACATCGCCGATCGTGCGCAGGGCGAGAACGACGCCCGCGTTCTGGGAGCGCAACCGTTGGATCCGGCGCACCGACTCCGCGGTGACCGCCCCGGTGGCGTCGTCGAGGACCAGACAGGCGAAGTGGCGGTGCTTCCCGCCGCGTACGACGGCGCCGAACTGGGCGAGGACGAGCCTCGTCAGCAGGCGGGCGGCCTCCTCGTGGCCCTGTTCCGGGAGGTCGATGCGGACCCGCAGCGGATGATGGGCCACGGCACGCAGGGAGAACGGCCGGGTAGCGCCGCCCCCGCCGAAGAACTCGGTGAAGGCCGGCCGGTTCAGGAGTGCGAGTCGGTCGGCGAGGGCGCGGCCCACATCGGCCGGGCTCCCCAACTGCCGGATGCGGGCCTGAAGCTCACGGCGCATCACGGTGTGGCCGCCGGACGCCAGCGCGTCATCAAGGGCGGACAGCGCCGACGGCTCGCCCTCCAGTAGCTCACGCAGTACGGGCAGGGTCGGGAAACGGCCGTGCACCGCCCGGTAGGGACCGAGCAGCTGGGCGAGCGCGGTGGCGGCGCTCTGGCTGCCCACGTTGTCGAGGTCGCCCACCAGGCCCTCGGCGAGGATGGCGGCCGCCTCGTCCGGGTCCTCCGACTCCGCGTACGGATCCAGATCGTGGACGGATGTGGGGTCCCCGATCCGTACGATCACGTCGAACGCCGAGTCCGCGCCGAGCCGGGTGCCCGCGGCGGAGACCGCGACGACGGCGCACCGTCCGGTGAGCGCCTGCAACGCCAACGACTCCGTCACGGGCTCGATCAGATGCCGCGTCTTGCCCGCCCCCGACGGTCCGATCGCGAGGAGCGACGTACCCAGCACGTCCGGGCCGAGCGCGGCACCCACGTCGTGGTAGGCGCGCGGAGCCCGTTCCGCGGCCACCCAACGCCCGATGCGCACCTGTCCTTCGAGCAGGTCGTGGCCGGCCTCGCGACGGGGCAGGTCCCTGGCCCCGGAGGGATGGATCCAGGACGCGCCGCCCTGTCGCAGCACGGTGTCGCGGAAGGTCTCGAGAGAACCGTCCTGCCTCGCCACGGTCCAGGCGTGCTCCAACCGGGCGCAGTCCACGTCGTTCATACGGTTGCCGACCACCTCGGCGGTCAGCAGGTCGGCCGCCTCGTGCTGTCCCGCCCGCCGGAGTTCGGGCCACTCGGCGCGCGGCCTCTCCACGGACGCGGTCGTGTTCTCCTGCGCTGCGGCACCGCGCGCAGCGAGGCGCGCCTTCACATATCCCCACCAGTCGCCGACCCGGGCGAACGGCCACAGGACCAGCACAGTGACGACCGTGTACAGACTGTCGGTGAACAGCACCGAGGTGAACAGGTCGAAGCCGCCCGAGATCAGGGCGACGAGGGAGAACAGGGGTGCGACAACGGGAAGAGCGTCCCAGTTGACGCCGGGAAAGGCGCTCGGGAACACGAAGCTGAGCGCGACCAGGGCGCCCAGGGCGGCGAGCAGCGCCCGCGCGGGCTGTGGCCGGTTGCCCACGAAGTGGCGGACCACGTCGGGCCAACTGCCCAGTCGGCCCATCGCGTAGACGAGCACGGCGAAGAAGAGTCCGTTGTAGACGACCAGGGCCTCCTGCCCCTGCCAGCCCTTGGCGGACGCGAGCGTGCCGCCCCACCACCAGTCGTCCGGTGTGAACAGCCGCAGCACGGAGAACTGGTACGGGATGCTGCCACGCCGCCACAGCGACCACACGAGCAGCGCCACGACCAGCGGAACGAGCAGCCCGACCACGGTGACCGGCGCCAGCCGTTCGGCACCTTGCTGCGCGGCCTTCGGCAGGCGGTATCCGAACCGCCAGATCCCGGGCCGGGCGGCCGGCCGGGGCTCGTTGAACCAGTCGGCCACGGCCCCGGGCCCTGTCTGCGCGGCCCGTTCCCGCCCGCCGTGCGCACCGGGTGCCCGTGTCGGCCGCGGCGGTACCGCGGGGGCCTCCGGCGGCATCGCCGGACGCGGCACAGGCGTCGCGTGCGTGCCCCGCGCGTCCTGGGTCCCGTCGCCGTCCATCGCCCTTGCCCCCTGACCAGCCGTTCCGTCCACCATCAGCGAGCCAATCTAACGCCCTCTCCTGGGGAGTTCACCGCTTACACGGCCGAGGGAACGGACCGAGATGCTCCGGATATCGTCGTGACCTGCCCCGGACGCGCGCATCAGGAGACGGAGACTCCCAGGTGACCGACCAACTGACCTTCGGCGACAAGGACTTGACCGGCACGGCGGGCGTCGCCTGGGACGACGCGGCGACCCGGCGGGCGTGGTGGCGGCAGACGGGGCGGAGTCTGCTGATCGTCGGTGTGTGCGCCGCATGGTGGACCTGGTACTCCGGGACGACCATCGCCGTGCGCGAGCAGGTGGTCTGGCTGACGGTGGTGTTCTTCGTCGTCTCGCTCATCGCTCTGCCCCTCCAGCTCCTGGCCGAGCTGCCCAACTCCTGGCGGGTACGCCGCCTCCTGCGCGCCCACCCCTGGCGGATCGTGGACAACCCGCGGCGCGGCGTCTCGGGCCACGCGAAGGCGCGGGACGTGAGCGACGCCTGGTTCGAGGTCCCCGACCCCGCCGCTCCAGGCCGCCGCCTGCCCCTGATCATCCGAGCACCCCTGTGGTGGGCCCGCCGAATGGACCCCAACGCGCCCGCCGAGCGCAAGGCCCGCATCGCCCGGCTCTGGTACTGCGGCCTCCCCGGCGACGAGGTGGTCATCGCCGCCTCCCGCGCGCCGGAGGACGCACCGAGCCGACTGCGCCACCGCCACCTGCGCTACTCCGTCGTAACGGACGACCCGTCCCCTCCCCAGGGGCCGGCACCGGATCCTTCCCTCCACGCCCTCTCCCATCCGGCCACCGGCCGCACACTGCGCCGCCGTCTGTTCAGGCGCGTCGCCCTGTTCCTGCTCCTGTGGCCCGCCGTGCTCGCGGTCCAGGTCGCCGAGGTGGTCGCGGACGAGGGCCACGACCTGATCGGGCTGCTCGTGATGGGGCTGATCTTCGAGGTGACGCTCCTGCCCTTCCACGTGTACGTGATCGTGGCCACCCGCCGTATGGCACGCACGCTGGCCACCCACCCCTGGCGACCGGTCGACTGCTCCATCCGCGCCCGGGGAAGGCAGCAGCTGATCAAGATCGACGGCCATGTGCTGACGCCGAGCCCGTTCCGGACGTACGTCGACGCGCGGGCGACCCGGCTGTGGATGGCGGGCCCTGCGCAGGGCCCGTGCGTCGTCTCTGTCCCCGGTGGTACCCGCCCCGTCGCTGTCGCTATGTCCACCACGGACAACCGGACTCGCTGACAACGCCCACATGGAGCATGCCCACCCCCCGCTTGCCGCCCTAGCCTGCGAAAAAGAGAAGACAAGCGTCCGCAACACCCCCAGGAGCCCCTCATGAGCGCACTTCCGCAGGAGCGCCGCGTCGTCACCGCCATCCCCGGCCCGAAGTCGCAGGAGCTGCAGGCCCGCCGTACCGCCGCGGTCGCGCAGGGCGTGGGCTCCGTGCTGCCCGTGTTCACGGCGCGTGCGGGCGGCGGCATCATCGAGGACGTCGACGGCAACCGCCTGATCGACTTCGGCTCGGGCATCGCGGTGACGTCCGTCGGCGCGTCCGCCGAGGCTGTCGTACGCCGGGCCTCCGCCCAGCTCGCCGACTTCACCCACACCTGTTTCATGGTCACGCCGTACGAGGGGTACGTGGAGGTCGCCGAGGCCCTCGCCGAGCTCACCCCGGGTGACCACGCCAAGAAGTCCGCGCTGTTCAACTCCGGCGCCGAGGCCGTCGAGAACGCCGTCAAGATCGCCCGTGCGTACACCAAGCGCCAGGCCGTCGTCGTCTTCGACCACGGCTACCACGGCCGTACGAACCTCACGATGGCGCTGACCGCGAAGAACATGCCGTACAAGCACGGCTTCGGCCCGTTCGCGCCCGAGGTCTACCGGGTGCCGGTGGCCTACGGCTACCGCTGGCCGACCGGTCCGGAGAACGCGGGTCCGGAGGCCGCCGCGCAGGCCATCGACCAGATCTCGAAGCAGGTCGGCGCGGAGAACGTCGCCGCGATCATCATCGAGCCGGTCCTCGGCGAGGGCGGCTTCATCGAGCCGGCCAAGGGCTTCCTGCCGGCCATCAGCAAGTTCGCCTCGGACAACGGCATCGTCTTCGTCGCCGACGAGATCCAGTCCGGGTTCTGCCGTACGGGCCAGTGGTTCGCGTGCGAGGACGAGGGCATCGTGCCCGACCTGATCACGACCGCGAAGGGCATCGCCGGCGGCCTCCCGCTCGCCGCGGTGACCGGCCGCGCCGAGATCATGGACGCCGCGCACGCGGGCGGCCTGGGCGGCACCTACGGCGGCAACCCGGTCGCCTGTGCCGGTGCCCTGGGCTCCATCGAGACGATGAAGGAGCTCGACCTCAACGCCAAGGCGAAGAACATCGAGGCGATCATGAAGGCCCGCCTCACCGCCATGGCCGAGAAGTTCGACATCATCGGCGACGTCCGGGGCCGCGGCGCCATGATCGCCATCGAGCTGGTCAAGGACCGCGCCACCAAGGAGCCGAACGCGGAGGCGACCGCCGCGCTCGCCAAGGCCTGCCACGCCGAGGGCCTGCTGGTCCTGACCTGTGGCACCTACGGCAACGTGCTGCGCTTCCTGCCCCCGCTGGTCATCGGCGAGGACCTGCTGAACGAGGGCCTCGACATCATCGAGCAGGCCTTCGCCCGCATCTGAGGTCACAGCAAAACCACTGGTGAGCGCCGGTTCACCGGCCCGGAAACCCCATCCGCCCCACCCCTGACACCGCCCGCGGTTCCGGGGGTGGGGCCGCGGTAGTCAGAGCGTGTGAAGAAGGTGTGCGAGGTGGATGTCAGGACGCGATTCCGTCTGTCTTACGCCCTTCCGCTGTCGTAGGTTCTAGGCAGATGAGAGATACACCCCGCCCAGAGGGGACTCTGGGTGACATCGGGCCGAGGCCTCCCCAGCTTCGACCTGGTCGTGCCCTCGCGCACACAACCGGAGCCTCCGGCTTCGGATCTCCTCACCGATCGGACAGTCGCCCGCCCCAAACCCCCCGGGGCGGCCGACCATCCGATCCGGACGGGCGCCTCGGAACCACCCCCCCTGTTCCGGGGCGCCCGACCTCCCTCCTCCTCCTTCTCGGCTTTCCGGCCCTCCTCTTCGCCCTGATCACCTGGCAGGTCGTCGCGGACGGGCCGCTCGTGCGTGTGGACGAGCGGGTCAGCCGGGCCCTGATCCACCCGGACCGCTTCTCCGATCTCCTGGCCGACCTGGGCAATGTCCAGGTCGCCGTCCCGGTCCTCGCCGTGGTCCTCGTCCACACCGCTTGGCGGTCCCGCCGCACTGGTACAGACCGTTGGTGGCTGCCGGCCACCGCGGCGGCCGTCCTGATGGCACTGGTCCCGGCCCTGATCGTGCCGCTCAAGGAACTCACCGACCGCCCGGGCACCCCGGCCGTCCCCCCGGCGACCGGTTACTACCCCTCCGGCCACACCGCCACGGCCGCCGTCGCCTACGGCTCCGCGGCCCTGCTCCTGCTCCCCTGGCTGCGCTCCGCCTATGCCCGCCGCGAGCTCCTCATCGCCTGCGCGGTCGTCAACGCCGCCGTCGGCTTCGGCCTGATCCGCAGCGGCTACCACTGGCCACTGGACGTCGTGGCCAGCTGGTGCCTGTGCGCGGTGCTCCTGTCTTCGCTCTGGCTGTTCCTCGCCCGCAGCAGCCGTCGAACACCCGCCGACACTCCCGGCCGCCGCACCGGGCAGGGTTCCACGGGCTAGCCCTCCCCCTCCGCGGCCATTCGCGCCGCCGCCTCGTGCATGGCCAGTTCGAGCAGTGCCGGGTCGGTGAGGGTGCCGGTGCCGTCCGGGGGGACCAGCCAGCGGGTGCCGCCGGTGGCGCGACCCGGGTACGGGACGACGATCCAGGTGCCCTCCCCGGCCGTACGGATGCCGGTGCCCAGCCAGCGGGCGGCCGTGCCCGGTGGCACGAAGAAACCCATGCGCGAGTCGCCGAAGTCGACCAGCACCGGGCCCGGCTGGTCGAGGATGCGGGTGAGGACATCGAGGGTCGGGTAGCCGAGCTCGCCCGGCAGGATGAGTACGTCCCAGGCCTTGCCGGCCGGCAGCAGCGCGACCCCGAGGGGATTGCGCTCCCATTCCCAGCGACAGGCTGCGGGATCCGGCGCCACGGATGCCAGCCACTCGACCGCCGTCTTCGCCCCTGTCATGACGGTGACCTCCCTTTCCTTCGTGAACGCGGGTCGCGTCACGAGGGAGAGGGAGGTCACCCGCCTGGCATTACGCGGGTTCTTGCCACCAATCCAAGGTGACCTGAGTCACATTCAGCTGTCGAACCCGAGGCCGAGTCGGTCCATCGCCTTCAGCCACAGATTGCGCCGCCCGCCGTGCGCGTCGGCGCGGGCCAGCGACCACTTGGTGAGCGCGATGCCGGTCCAGGCGAAGGGCTCCGGCGGGAAGGGGAGCGGCTTCTTGCGGACCATTTCGAGCTGCGTGCGTTCCGTGCGCTCCCCCGCCAGCAGATCCAGCATCACGTCCGCGCCGAAACGGGTAGCGCCCACCCCCAGACCTGTGAAGCCCGCCGCGTACGCCACCTTGCCCTGGTGGGCCGTCCCGAAGAACGCCGAGAAGCGGGAGCAGGTGTCGATCGCGCCGCCCCAGGCGTGGGTGAAGCGGATGCCCTCCAGCTGCGGGAAGCAGGTGAAGAAGTGGCCGGCGAGCTTGGCATAGGTCTCCGGGCGATCGTCGTACTCGGCGCGGACCCGGCCGCCGTACGGGTAGATGGCGTCGTAGCCGCCCCAGAGGACGCGGTTGTCGGCGGAGAGGCGGAAGTAGTGGAACTGGTTCGCCGAGTCGCCGAGGCCCTGGCGGTTCTTCCAGCCGATCGAGGCGAGCTGGTCCCCGGTGAGGGGCTCGGTCATCAGGGCGTAGTCGTAGACGGGGACCGTGTACGCGCGCACGCGCTTGACCAGACTCGGGAAGATGTTCGTGCCGAGCGCGACCTTGCGGGCGCGGACCGAGCCGTACGGAGTGCGTACGGCCATCCCCGCCCCGTACGGCTTCAGGGTGAGGGCGGGGGTGTGCTCGTGGACACGGACGCCGAGGTCCAGGCAGGCCCGCTTCAGGCCCCACACCAGCTTGGCCGGGTTGACCATGGCCACGCCCCGGCGGTCGTAGAGACCCGCCTGGAACGTCGGTGAGTCGACCTGGGCCCGTACCGCCTCGGCGTCCAGGAACTCGATGCCCTCGGCGAGGCCCTTGTCCCGCAACTCCTCGTACCAGTCGCGCAGTTCCCACGCCTGGTAGGTCTCGGTGGCGACGTCGATCTCGCCGGTGCGCTCGAAGTCGCAGTCCAGGGAGTAGCGGGCGACCGCCTTCTCGATCTCGTCGAGGTTGCGGGCGCCCAGCTCCTGAAGTGCGTGGATCTCGTCGGGCCAGCGGGCGAGCCCGTTGGGCAGCCCGTGGGTGAGGGATGCGGCGCAGAAGCCGCCGTTGCGGCCGGAGGCGGCCCAGCCCACCTCGCGGCCTTCGAGCAGGACCACGTCCCGCTGCGGGTCGCGCTCCTTGGCGAGGAGCGCGGTCCACAGTCCGCTGTAGCCGCCGCCGACGACCAGCAGGTCGCAGGTCTCGGCGGTGGTGAGGGCGGGTTCCGGGTGGGGCCTGCCGGGGTCGTCCAGCCAGTACGGGACCGGCTGGGCGTCAGAGAGTGCCTTTGTCCATCCGTTCATGGCGCTTGGGGCCATGATTTCAACTCCCTACAGGGGTTTTCCCTGGGCTTAGGCCTTTTGGCTTATGCCTTCTGCTTGTTTCTGCGGTTTGTGATGACCATGGAGGTCAGGACGAACAGTACGGCGACGACGAACATGGCCGTACCGATGACATTGATCTGAACCGGCGTTCCGCGCTGGGCCGAGCCCCAGACGAACATCGGGAAGGTGACGGTGGAGCCCGCGTTGAAATTGGTGATGATGAAATCGTCGAAGGAGAGCGCGAAGGCGAGCAGCGCGCCCGCCGCGATTCCGGGGGCGGCGATCGGCAGGGTGACCCGGACGAACGTCTGGAACGGTCCGGCGTACAGGTCCTGCGCGGCCTGCTCCAGCCGCGGGTCCATCGACATCACGCGTGCCTTCACCGCCGTCACGACGAAGCTCAGGCAGAACATGATGTGGGCGATCAGGATCGTCCAGAAGCCCAGCTGAGCGCCCATGTTGAGGAACAGGGTGAGCAGCGAGGCCGCCATGACGACCTCGGGCATCGCCATCGGCAGGAAGATCAGCGAGTTCACGGCGCCGCGCGCGCGGAAGCGGTAACGGACCAGTGCGAAGGCGATCATCGTGCCGAGGAGCGTGGCGCCGAGGGTCGCCCAGAACGCGATCTGGAGGCTGACCGACAGCGAGCCGCACAGGTCGGAGACACCGCACGGGTCCCGCCAGGCGGCCGTGGAGAACTCCTGCCATTCGTAGTTGAAGCGCCCCTTCGGTTTGTTGAAGGAGAAGACCGTCACGACGACGTTCGGCAGGAGGAGATAAGCGAGCGTCAGCAGTCCCGCGATGACGACGAGATTGCGCTTGAGCCAGTTGACGAAGGCCATTTAAACCAGATCCTCCGTTCCCGACCTGCGAATGTAGAGCGTCACCATGACGAGGATGGCGGCCATGAGGATGAAGGAAAGGGCAGCGGCCGTCGGATAGTCCAGAATCCGCAGGAACTGCGTCTGGATGACGTTGCCGACCATGCGGGTGTCGGTCGAGCCGAGGAGATCGGCGTTGACGTAGTCGCCGGCCGCCGGGATGAAGGTCAGCAGCGTGCCGGAGACGACACCCGGCATCGACAGCGGGAAGGTGACCTTCCGGAAGGTGGTGATCGGCTTGGCGTACAGGTCGCCCGCCGCCTCGTGCAGCCTGCCGTCGATGCGCTCCAGCGAGGTGTAGAGCGGCAGGACCATGAACGGCAGGAAGTTGTACGTCAGACCGCACACCACCGCGAGCGGCGTCGCCAGCACACGGTCGCCCGAGGTCATGCCGAGCCAGCTGGTGACGTCCAGGACGTGCAGCGTGTTGAGGGCGCCGACGACCGGGCCGCCGTCCGCGAGGATCGTCTTCCAGGCGAGGGTGCGGATCAGGAAGCTGGTGAAGAACGGCGCGATCACCAGGATCATGATCAGGTTCTTCCAGCGGCCCGCGCGGAAGGCGATGAGGTAGGCGAGCGGGTAGCCGAGGATCAGGCACAGGATGGTCGCCGAGCCGGCGTAGAGCACCGAGCGCAGGAACTGCGGGTAGTACTCGGACAGTGCGTCCCAGTAGGTGGCGAAGTGCCAGGTGACCTTGTAGCCCTCCTCCAGCGAGCCCGTCTGCACGGACGTGGAGGCCTGGTAGATCATCGGCAGCGCGAAGAAGACCAGCAGCCACAGGATGCCGGGGAGCAGGAGCCAGTAGGGCACCAGGCGCCCGCGCTTGCGGGGCGGCTTCTTCTCGGGGGCGGTCGGGGTGAGAGGCGGTGGCGCCTCGGTGAGCGTCGACATCAGGAGGCCGCACCTTCCTCGACACCGGCGTCGATGTCCTGGGCGGCGTCGAGGCCGAAGGTGTGCGCCGGGTTCCAGTGCAGGACGACCTCGGCGCCGGGCACCAGGCGGGCGTCCCGGTCGATGTTCTGGGCGTAGACCTCGAAGTCGGGGCAGACCGGGCTGTCGACGACGTACTGCGTGGAGACGCCGATGAACGAGGAGTCCGCGATCCTGCCGGTGATCCGGTTGCGGCCCTCGGGGATCTCGCCCGCCTCGTCGGCGTGGGTGAGGGAGATCTTCTCGGGGCGCACGCCGACCAGCACCTTGCCGCCGACCGTCGTGGGCGCGCCGCACCGCGCCTCGGGGAGGACGAGCTTGCCGCCGCCCGCCTTCAGCACGATGTCGTCGCCGCTCTTGGAGTCGACCTCGGCCTCGATGAAGTTCGAGGTGCCGAGGAAGTTGGCGACGAACGTCGTGCGCGGGTTCTCGTACAGGTCGGTCGGCGAGCCGAGCTGCTCGACGCGGCCCGCGTTCATCACGGCGACCGTGTCGGCCATGGTCATGGCCTCCTCCTGGTCGTGCGTGACGTGGACGAAGGTGATGCCGACCTCGGTCTGGATGCGCTTGAGCTCCAGCTGCATCTGGCGGCGCAGCTTCAGGTCGAGGGCGCCGAGGGGCTCGTCGAGGAGGAGCACCTTGGGGTGGTTGATGAGCGCCCGGGCCACGGCCACACGCTGCTGCTGGCCACCCGACAGCTGGTGCGGCTTCTTGCGGGCCTGCTCGCCGAGCTGGACGAGGTCGAGCATCTCCTCGACCTGCTTCTTCACCGACTTGATGCCGCGCCGGCGCAGGCCGAAGGCGACGTTCTCGAATATGTCGAGGTGCGGGAAGAGGGCGTACGACTGGAAGACCGTGTTCACCGGCCGCTTGTACGGCGGCAGGGCGGTCACGTCCTGGTCGCCGAGGTGGACCGTGCCGGAGGAAGGTTCCTCCAGGCCGGCGATCATGCGCAGGGTGGTGGTCTTGCCGCAGCCGGAGGCTCCGAGCAGGGCGAAGAAGGAGCCCTGCGGCACGGTCAGGTCGAGCGGGTGTACGGCGGTGAAGGAGCCGTAGGTCTTGGCTATGCCGGAGAGGCGGACGTCGCCGCTGGTGTCGTTCGTCATGGTGTGGTCACGCCCCTGTGAGCTTCGCGAACTTCTCTTCGTAGGCCGTCTCTTCCTTCGAGCTCAGGGAGCGGAAGGCGCGGGACTGGGCCTGCATGGCCTTGTCGGGGAGGATCAGCGGGTTGTTCGCCGCGTCCTCGTCGATCTTCGCAAGCTCTTCCTTCACGCCGTCCACGGGACAGACGTAGTTGATGTAGGCGGCGAGCTCGGCGGCGGCCTTCGGCTCGAAGTAGTAGTCGATGAGCCGCTCGGCGTTCGTCTTGTGACGGGCCTTGTTGGGAATCAGCAGGTTGTCGCTGGACGTCATGTAGCCGCTGTCCGGGACGAGGAAGTCGATGTCCGGGCTGTCGGCCTTGAGCTGTACGACGTCACCGGCCCAGGCGAGGCAGGCGGCGAAGTCTCCGCTGGTGAGGTCGGAGGTGTAGTCGTTGCCGGTGAACCGGCGGATCTGCTTCTTGTCGACGGCCTTCTGGAGCCGGGCGATCGCCGCGTCGTAGTCGTCGTCGCTGAACTTGGCGGGGTCCTTGCCCATGTCGAGCAGGGTCATGCCGACGGTGTCGCGCATCTCGGTGAGGAAGCCGACGCGGCCTTTGAGCTTGGGGTTGTCGAGCAGGTCGGAGACCGTCTTCACCTCGACGCCGTCGAGCGCCTTCTTGTTGTAGGCGATGACGGTCGAGATGCCCTGCCAGGGGTACGAGTACGCCCGTCCCGGGTCCCAGTCGGGGCTGCGGAACTGCTGCGACGTGTTGGCGAAGGCGTGCGGCAGGTTGGACGCGTCCAGTTTCTGCACCCACCCCAGGCGGATGAGCCGGGCGGCCAGCCAGTCGGTGAGGACGACTATGTCCCGGCCGGTGTCCTGGCCGGCGGCGAGCTGCGGCTTGATCTTGCCGAAGAACTCGTTGTTGTCGTTGATGTCCTCGGTGTACTTGACCTTGATGCCGGTACGTTCCGTGAACTGTTCCAGCGTCGGATGGTGCTTGCCGCTGTCATCGACGTCCATGTACTCGGTCCAGTTGGAGAAGTTGACGACCTTCTCCTCGGCCGAGTGGTCCTCGGCGGACGTGCCGCCCTGGGTCTTGCCGGCCGCGGGGATCCCGCAGGCACTGAGCGTGCCCAGCCCGCCCACCGCGAGCGCGCCGCCCGTGGAGGCACGCAGCAGGGAACGCCGGGTCATGGCGGCCCGGCCGTTGCGCAGGCTGCGCCGCATGGCGGCCACCTGGGCCGGGGACAGGCGGTCGGGCTCGTACTGCTCCATGCGCGTGGTGCCCTTTCGGGAGAGATCGGAAAGGTTGGGGAGGCCGGTCGCGGGTCGGGCGGCCGGCTGCTCCCGCCTGATCTGGCTATCGGTCCCCGAAGACGGTGCGGTGCCAGTCCTTCCTGGCGACCGCGGTGTTGTCGAACATGACGTGCTTGACCTGGGTGTACTCCTCGAAGGAGTAGGCTGACATGTCCTTGCCGAAGCCGGAGGCCTTGTAGCCTCCGTGCGGCATCTCGCTGATGATCGGGATGTGGTCGTTGACCCACACACAGCCCGCCTTGATCTCGCGGGTGGCGCGGTTCGCCCGGTAGACGTCGCGGCTCCATGCGGAGGCGGCGAGCCCGTACGGGGTGTCGTTGGCGAGCCGGATGCCCTCGTCGTCACTGTCGAACGGCACGACGACCAGGACCGGCCCGAAGATCTCGGACTGGACGATCTCACTGTCCTGGGGCGCGTCGGCGACGAGGGTGGGACGGTAGTACGCGCCGTCCTTGAGGTCGCCCTGCGGTGCCTCGCCACCGGTCACCACGCGCGCGTAGGCGCGCGCACGGTCGACGAAACCGGCGACGCGGTCACGCTGGACATGGGAGATCAGCGGCCCGAGGTCGGTGCCCGGCGCGAACGGATCACCGAGACGGACGCTCGCCATGAGGGCGGCGGTCTGCTCCACGAAGGCCTCGTAGAGCGGCCGTTGCACGTACGCGCGCGTGGCGGCCGTGCAGTCCTGCCCGGTGTTGATGAGCGCGCCGGCGACGGCACCGTGGACGGCGGCTTCGAGGTCGGCGTCGTCGAAGACGACGAAGGGCGCCTTGCCCCCCAGCTCCAGGTGGATCCGCTTCACGGTGGCGGTGGCGATCTCGGCGACGCGCTTGCCGACGGCGGTGGAGCCGGTGAAGGAGGTCATGGCGACGTCGGGGTGGCCGACGAGGTGCTCACCGGCTTCCCTCCCGGTCCCGGTGATGATGTTGATGACCCCGTCCGGGATCCCGGCGTCGGTGGCGGCCCGGGCGAAGAGGAGCGAGGTGAGCGGGGTGAGCTCGGCGGGCTTCAGCACGATGGTGTTGCCCGCGGCGATCGCCGGGAGGATCTTCCAGGCGGCCATCTGGAGGGGGTAGTTCCAGGGGGCGATGGAGCCGACGACGCCGATGGGCTCGCGGCGCACGTAGGAGGTGTGGTCGCCGGAGTACTCCCCGGCGGACTGGCCGGCGAGGTGGCGGGCGGCACCCGCGAAGAAGGCGGTGTTGTCGATCGTGCCCGGCACGTCGAACTCACGGGTCAGCTTCAGCGGCTTCCCGCACTGCAGGGACTCGGCGCGGGCGAATTCCTCGGCGCGGTCGGCGAGGACGGCGGCGAAGCGGTGCAGCGCGTCGGAGCGCTCGCCCGGCGTCGCGCCGGCCCAGCCCGGGAACGCCTCGCGCGCGGCGGCGACGGCCGCGTCGACGTCATCGGGGCCGGCCAGGTCGTACGAGTACACCTCCTCGCCGGTCGCAGGGTCGACGACGGCGTGGGTACGACCCGAGGTCCCCTTCGCCGGTCGGCCCGCGATGTACTGCGCGCCCTCCGCGAAGCGGTCCTGGGCCGGGAATCGTTCCGGGGTGGCGGTGCCCGGGTTGTGCATGTCGCTCCCTCCGTGTCCCCATGGTGGGGCCGGCGTGGCTCAGGCTCGATTTGAGTGCCGATCCTGACAGAGGGGGGCGGCTCCAACAAGTGATTCCGTTGTTGCCTTTTGGTTACGCGACGGAATCTGTCGACCAGGTGTCGAGTGGGCCGGAAAAACGCGGGACGGGTTGTCGGTGGTGCGTGCCATGCTCGGGGGCATGGCGAAGATCGATTCTTGGGATGTCCTGGTCAGGGAGGTCCGTGCGGGGGCGAGGGTCAGGTATCTGCACTTCTGGGGGCACCGGCCGAGGCCGGACGGCCAGGTGAGCGCGAGCTGCTTGAGCCAGTGGTGGTTGTCGCCGTTCACGGTGGACGGGGTGGAGTACGCGACCGCCGAGCACTGGATGATGGCCGAGAAGGCGCGGCTGTTCGGCGACGCGGAGGCTGAGCGGCGAGTGCTGGACGCCGGGCATCCGTCGGTGGCGAAGAAGGCGGGGCGGCTGGTGCGGGGGTTCGACGACGCGATGTGGGAGCGGGAGCGGTTCCGGATCGTCGTCGAGGGGTCGGTCCACAAGTTCGGGGCGCATCCGGATCTGCGGGAGTTCTTGCTGAGGACCGGGGATCGGGTGCTGGTGGAGGCCAGTCCGGTGGATCGGGTGTGGGGGATCGGGCTGGCGGCGAGTGATGAGGGGGCGGGGGATCCGGAGCGGTGGCGGGGGCCGAATTTGTTGGGGTTCGCGTTGATGGAGGCGCGGGAGCGGTTGCGGGGGTAGGGGGTTCGCCCCCGCCGCCCCTACCCGTCCCATCCTTGAAGGGGCTCCGCCCCTTCGCCCCCGCCAGGGGGCTCTGCCCCCTGGACCCCCGCTCCTCAAACGCCGGAGGGGCTGGGTTTTTCAGCCCGTCCGGCGTTTGAGGACGAGGCCCGTTCAGGGCCGAAGCGGGGGTCTGGGGGCGCAGCCCCCAGGGATGGGACGGGTAGGGGCGGCGGGGGCGAAAAAAACCGGCGGTGCCTACGACGTCGCGATCACCAGCGCCACCATGCCCAACCCCAGCACCACCCCCGCCGCCCCACAGATCATCCCGGCCAGTGCCTGCCCAGGATTCGTCGCCTCGCCCCGCCGCGCCTTGCCCCGCCCGATCGAACCGAAGATCAGAGCCAGCACACCCAGAATGATCGCCACCGGCCACAGACAGAAAATCGCCGCGGAGATGATCCCGAGCACAAGCCCGGCCGTACCCATCCCGTTGCTCGGCATGGCGGGCATCCCGGGCCAGCCGTAGTAGCCCGCGGCACCGGGCCCCACCGCTGGGTACCCGTGACCGCCGGGATAGCCGTACGGAACGTGCCCCGGCCCGTCGGGACCGATGGGCGGCGGCGGAACGGGCTCACCGTGCGCGCCGTAGGGACCGGGCGCGGCCGGCGCCGCGAAGGGGTTCCCCGTCGAGCCGTACGGCGGCATCACCGGGCCCGGCCCTGCCGAAGGGTTCGGCCACGGCGCCGCCGGCGGCATGGCGTCCCGTGGCTCGGACGGCACACCCATGGGCGGCACGGACGTGACGGTCTGCTGATCGTGCACGGAGGGAGCGGGCCAGACCGGCGGCTCGTTCGAGGAGAAGGAGTACCCGGGACCACCCGGCGCGGCGGGAGTCGCCTGCGCACCCGCCGCCGGAGCCGCCCACGGATCCGGCTCGGATCGAGACCCGAGCCCACCCGGAACCGCACCACTCGGCCCCGCCGCCCCGGCCCCGGCCCCCACCCCCGGCTTGTCCAACGACGTCCTCGGCCCCTTCTCCAACGAAACCCCCGGCCCCCCGACGGCGCCGGCGCCGGCACCCCCCGGCGAAACCGGCCCTCCTACGGCCGCGTCCCCCCGTACTTCCGATCTCCCCGATACTTCCGGCGCCTCCGGCGTCTGCGCGTCGTCGGACATGCGCGGGCCCCCTCCGTCGTAAGTGCCGTCATGCTAAGGCCCGGGCATCGCCGACGCGGCCCCGGCCTACGATGATCCCGAGTAACCGATCAGCCGATCACCGCGTCCCGCCGCCCGCACACCCGGCCGCGGACGCCGTTCCCGGGGAGGAACCTTGACCGACCGTCTCGTCGACGCCCGCGTCCCGCGCGACCTGCATGCCTTCATCGCCGGACTGCCCAAGGCCGAACTGCACGTCCACCACGTCGGCTCCGCCTCCCCCCGTATCGTCGCGGAACTCGCCGCCCGCCACCCCGACTCCAAGGTCCCCACCGACGCCGAGGCCCTGGTCGACTACTTCACGTTCACGGACTTCGCCCACTTCATCGAGGTGTACCTGTCCGTCGTGGACCTGATACGCACCCCGGAGGACGTACGGCTGCTGACGTACGAGGTGGCCCGCGACCTGGCCCGCCAGCAGGTGCGCTACGCCGAGCTGACCATCACCCCGTTCTCCTCCACCCGCCGCGGCATCGACGAGAAGGCGTTCATGGACGCCATCGAGGACGCCCGCAAGGCGGCCGAGGCCGAGTTCGGGACCGTACTGCGCTGGTGCTTCGACATTCCCGGCGAGGCCGGCCTGGAGTCCGCCGAGGAGACCGCGCGGCTCGCGACCGACGACCGGGTGCGCCCGGAGGGCCTGGTGTCGTTCGGGCTCGGCGGACCCGAGATCGGCGTACCGAGGCCGCAGTTCAAGCCGTACTTCGACCGGGCGATCGCCGCCGGACTGCACTCCGTGCCGCACGCCGGGGAGACCACCGGCCCGGAGACGGTCTGGGACGCCCTCACCCACCTGCGTGCCGAGCGCATCGGGCACGGGACCAGTTCCGCGCAGGACCCGAAGCTGCTCGCGCACCTCGCCGAGCACCGGATCCCGCTGGAGGTGTGCCCGACCTCCAACATCGCCACGCGCGCGGTCCGCACCATCGACGAGCACCCGATCAAGGAGTTCGCGAAGGCCGGGGTCATCGTCACCATCAACTCCGACGACCCGCCCATGTTCGGCACCGACCTCAACAACGAGTACGCGGTCGCCGCCCGCCTCCTCGACCTCGACGAGCGGGGCCTGGCCGACCTGGCCAAGAACGCCGTGGAGGCGTCCTTCCTCGACGCGCCCGGCAAGGCCAGGATCAAGGACGAGATCGACACGTACACGACCACGTGGCTCGCCTCCTGACACCGGGACCGACACCACCCCACCGGCGACCGCCACAATGACGTCCATGCAGAACGTGACCGCCGTCGCCCACCGCGGCGACCCCTACCGCGTCCGCGAGAACACGCTCGACTCCCTGCGCTCCGCGCTCGAACTGGGCGCGGACGCGGTGGAGATCGACGTACGGCTCACCAAGGACGGCGTGCCGGTGCTGCTGCACGACGAGACGCTGAAACGGCTGTGGGAGCAGGACCGGCCGGTGCTCGCGCTGTCGGCGGCCGAGGTGCGAGGGCTGACGGCGGGCGGGGTGCCGACGCTGGAGGAGGCGCTGGCGGCGTGCGACGGGAGCCGGGTGATGCTCGACCTGCCGGGCACGCCCGATGTGCGGGCGGCTCGGCGGGTCGTGGACGTCGTGCGCGGGTGCGGGGCGCAGGAGCGCGTGTACTACTGCGCGGGCGCCGCGGCCATGCTCGCCGTGCGCGCCGCCGACCCGGCCGCCGAGATCGCCCTGACCTGGACGACGCTGGCGCCGCCGCGCCCCGCGCTGCTGGACGCGGTGCGCCCGCGCTGGCTCAACTACCGCTTCGGCCTGGTCGACCACGCCCTCGCCGAGCGCGTCCACCGCGACGGCTACCTGCTGTCCGCCTGGACCCCGGACACCCGGCGCTCCATGCGCCGCCTGCTGGATGCCGGCGTCGACTCGATCACGACCAATCGCGTCGCCGTCCTCCTCGGCCTGCGCGCCGCCCAGGCGGACAGCACACCTGGGCACGGTCACCGGCGCTGCACACGCGAGCGCTGAGCCACCGTCGCCGGATCGATCGGCGTCTCGCGGGTGACGTACTGCGGCACCGGCGCGGTGTCCTTGCCGTTGTCGCGGACCAGGCCGTAGCGGATGGCGCCCTGCGGGGGGCCGTACCGCACGTCCTCGTTCACCTTGTCCCAGCTCGACGGCATGACGGTCAGGCCGTAGGAGGCGCCGCGCTCGTTCTGGTTCAGGGTGACGGTGCCGTCGAGGTAGAAGTACTCGTTCTGCCACATCTGCTGGGTGCCGTCGGGCAGCACCGTGTAGCCGATGTCGGGGCCGCCCATGCCGGTGACGTAGCCCCGGTCGGAACCGTCCCCGACGACGTCGTCCATACGGCGGCCGCCACCGGAGGCGACGTGGAAGATCTCGCCCTTCAGACCGGTCCAGGTCGGCATGGTCAGCCCGCCGGACCGGTCGTGCGGGGAGATCTGCCAGCGCACCAGGACATAGCCCTGCCCGCTGAGCGTGACGCTCTCGCCGCGGTGCTGCATGACCGCCTTCGCGCCCCCGGTGCTGGTGACGCCGGACTCGGGGCGGCGGGGCAGGGCGGCGGGCTCGGCGTTCGGGTCCGGGGCCCGGTCGGCGGCGTCGACGACCGTGCCGTACAGGTCGACCTTCTTCGTCGTCGACGGCGACGGGGAAGGCGTGGCTGTCGGGGTCACCGACGGCGTGGACGAGGGCGGGCGGGCCGTGCTCGCCGCCGTGGGGGCTGCCACGGGCGGTGGCGCGTCCGGGGTCTGGGTGACGACGTACGCGCCGCCCGCGACGATCGTCGCACCGGCCGTCACCGCCACGGCGGGCTGGGTGAGCGCGGCCATCACCTTCGCGGACCAGCCGACGGAGGTCGCCGTGACCGTCGCCGCGGCCGCCGTCTTGCCGCCGAGGGCGAGGGAGAGGGTGAAGCCGACGGGGATCGGGACGAGCGCGATGCCGACGAGGAGCCGTTCCGCCGGTACGACGGCCTCGCGGGTGTCGCCGCAGTAGCCGCAGCCCCTGATGTGCCGGGCCAGCCGCTTGCGCCAGACGGAGTCGGGGCGGCCGTTCCAGCGGGCGGTCACCTCGCGCAGGTCGGGGCAGGCGCCGTCGAGCGCACGGACGATGCCGCGCGCGGTCTCCAGCCGTTCCTTGACCCGCTGGACGCGCACCGCGGCATGCTGCCGGCTGATTCCGGCCGCGGCGGCCAGTTCGCGCCGGGTCAGCTCGCCCGCGACCTCCAGCCACCACAGCGACAGCAGTTGCCGGTCCTCGTCGTCCAGCCAGCGCACGGCCTCCGCGACCTCACGCCGTTGCCCCTCCAACTGCAGCCGCAGCACGGTGAGTTCGGCGAAGTCGGTGGCCTCGTGCGCGGCCGACTCGTCCAGTTGGGCGGTCTGCCTGCGGCGCGCCCGGTCCCGGATCTGCCGCATGGCGATGGCGACGAGCCAGGAGCGGAAGCTGTCCGGGTCGCGCAGCGAGCCGAGGTTGTCGACAGCGCGCAGCATGGTCTCCTGGACGACGTCGTCGACGTCGGCATGACCGTTCAGGGCGCGCCCGACCACGTTGTAGACGAGCGGCAGCCAGCCCTCGACCAGCTCGTCCAGCGCATGCCGGTCACCGGCCTGCGCCGCCGCGATGGTGGAGCGCCACGGTCTGCGGGCTCCCTCGTCCACGTACGTCCTCTCCCAGGTCATGTGCTGTCCGTACGCACCTTCTCAGCCTGACCAGCACTGTTGGCTATGTCGGAGATCACATTCCGCTTTCGGCACGGGCGGGCCATGGGGAGGTCTCCCGGGTGTGGGGACGGGGGGACGCGAGTGGAGACGCGGTGAAGGGCGCGGGGATAACACTTTTTCGGCGCTGTCGGCCGACGTCACTACAGGCGACCGGTCCCAGTAAGGGCGAACCCTGACAACACCCTTGTCCGGTACGGCACTTGCTCCGGGCTCGCCCAGGGTCCGAGCCCTCCTCGCCGACGATTCGACCGGGGCCGTCTCGCCCCGACGATGATCACGGACATCCCGTCGACATCAGGAGCAGCAGATGCCCGTACGCCCGCTTCCCGCCCTCCTCACCTCAGCGCTCGCCCTGACCCTGACCGCACTGCCGCTGGCCGGAACGGCCTCCGCGCACCCCGTGTCGTCGTCGTGCAGCGCGCGGGCGATCGAGGCCGCCCCGGCGGACGGCCCCGATGTCGGGGCCCTGTGCGCTGCGCTCGCCGGACTGCCCGACAAGGACGCGACGGCCGCGCTGATCCGCGTGGGCGGCAAGGGCAGCTGGCACGGCGTGGCCGGGGTGCGCGACCTGCGAACCGGAGCGCCCGCGCTGGAGAACGCCCGCTTCCGCGCCGGTTCGACGACGAAGATCGTGACCTCGGCGATCGTGCTGCAACTCGCCGCCGAGGGGCGGATCTCCCTCGACGGGACCGTGCAGCAGTACCTGCCCGGCCTGCTCACCAAGGACTTCGCGCCCATCACCGTACGGCAGTTGCTGAACTTCACCAGCGGCCTGCAGCCGGGCCTCTCCCTCGGCGAGGACGTCGACGACGGCTACCCGCACCGCTTCGAGACGCTGACCCCGGACGAGGTCGTGGCCGCGTCGGTCGCCAAGGGTCCCGACCCGCACCACGGGCCCGGCGAGCACCAGCGGTACGGCAACATCCACTACACCGTGCTCGGCATGCTGATCGAGAAGGTCACCGGCGACTCGTACGCCCACCAGGCCGCCGTACGGATCTTCCGCCCGCTCGGTATGCGGCACACCTCTTTCCCGGCCGGCCCGGACCCCCGTATCCACGGGCCGCACAACCGCGGGTACGACTGGATCGACGGCAAGCTGGTCGACGTCACCGAGTGGAACATGTCCGACCGGTTCGCGGCCGGCGACATGATCTCGACGACGGCGGACCTGGAGCGGCTGCTGTTCGCCCTGTTCCGCGGTCAGGTGGTGCCCGAGCCGCAGTTGAAGGAGATGTTCACGGTCCCGGCCGTCGACGGGGCCACCATGAGTGCGGGGATGGAGCGTTACGAACTGAACGGGAAGGTCATCTGGGGCAAGACGGGCGCCCGCCCCGGCTATCACACCGTTGTCGCGGCCACCCGTGACCTGTCCCGGACGGTGGTCTACTCCGTCAATTCGACCGACGCGAAGGGCGACGGCCTGGCCATCGTCCAGCGCTTCGCCTTCCCGGCGTTCAACCGCTGACGGCGACGGCGGTGGCCGGCGGCGCCGACATTTCGGTCAGCGCCTCCAGTCGCTTGATCTTCTTCCGTACGGCATACAGCGGGATCACCCCGAAGACGCCGAACGACATGTCGATCACCGACCACCAGAAGGGAATCCCGCGGATCGGCCCGCAGATGAGGGCGAGCGGGATGATCCCGGCGCAGGCGATCATCCCGAACTCGACGACCCAGATGTTGCGGACGGGGTCCCGGTAAGGGCCGTAGAAGGCGACCGCGATGACGAGGTGGGCGAAGGCCAGCCAGTCCGTGCCGTAGAGGAGGAAGGGGTAGTCGGCGTCGGCGGTGTCGAGTCCGTGCCGGACGCGTTCGATCCAGTCCATGAGGCCGGGCAGGTGCTCCGGCACGGACAGGGAGCGCAACAGGTCCTCGGTCCAGCGCAGTTCGTGGACGAGGGGGAAGGCCGTGGCGCCGCTGAGCACCAGGCAGACGACGAAGGAGACCAGCCAGATGCGGATGCCCTTGAGCAGGGCGGCTCTGTCGCTCATGGGGGCAGCGTACGCCTGGAGTTGAACACGTTCGAAAGCGGGGCCCGGCAGGCAGTCCCCTCACCGCTGCCGTCCGGTCCTCGACGGGCCGGCTCTACGATGTCCGCGGCGGACGGAGAATTCATGGGCTTGGACTTGACCGGGCGGGCCTACCGAGCACAACGGTGGGCGGCGCGGACGGCGTTGGCCGCGGCTGGGCTCGCGGTGCTCGTGCCGCTCGCCTACGGCGGCGTCGGCGGCGTTGTGCTGCTGGTGGCCGGGGCCGCGGGACTGGGCCTCAGCACGGTCGCCGTGTGGTGGACGCTGACCCTGCGCGGACCGGTGCGCTGGGCCGCGGCCGCCCTGGCCCTGGCGGTGCCGGCCGCTGTCGTCGCTCTGTTCGCGGCCACCCTCTTCTGGGCGCTGCTGGCGTCCGTGGCGCTGTGGGCGGTGGCCGTCTGGAGCGGCCGGTACGCGCTGCGGGGCACGGGCAGCCCCCGGGTGCGGGTGATGCGGGAGCGGAAGGCGCCGCCGCCGCAACGGCCGTATCTGATCATGAACCCGCGCTCCGGCGGCGGGAAGGTGGTCCGCTTCGCTCTCCAGGAGAAGGCCGAGCGCCTCGGTGCCCGCGTCATCCTGCTCGACCCGGACCAGCACCAGGACGTCACCGCCCTCGCCCGCAAGGCCGTGGCGGACGGCGCCGACCTGCTGGGCGTCGCGGGCGGTGACGGCACCCAGGCGCTGGTCGCGGCGGTCGCCGCCGCGTACGACATACCGTTCCTGGTGATCAGCGCCGGCACCCGCAACCACTTCGCCATGGACCTCGGCCTGGACCGCGACGACCCCTCCACCTGCCTCGACGCGCTCACCGACGGCGTGGAACTCCGCGTCGACCTCGGCTTCGCGAACGGCCGGCCCTTCGTCAACAACGCCTCCTTCGGGGCGTACGCGGCCATCGTGCAGAGCCCCGGCTACCGCGACGACAAGATCGGCACCAGCCTGGAGCTGCTGCCCGACCTGCTCACCCGCCAGCAGGGCCCGCGGCTGACGGCCCGCGCGGGGGGCACCACGCTCGACGCTCCGCATGCCGTGCTGGTCAGCAACAACCCCTACCGCACGGACGATCCCTTCGGACTCGGCCGCCGCGACCGTCTCGACGCGGGCGTCCTCGGCGTCCTCGGCATAAGGGTGGACAGCGCGGCCGAGGCCGCCGGACTGCTCCTCGACCCCGCGCCGGGCGGTCTCACCATCCTCACCGCGCCCGACGTCGTCATCGAGGCCGACCGCGCGGAGATCGAGGCCGGCATCGACGGCGAGGCCCTCGTCCTGCCCGCCCCGGTCCACTGCCGCATCACCCCCGGCGCCCTGCGCGTCCGCGTCCCACGCAAGCGCCCCGGCGTCCCACAGCCCGGCCCCCGCCTGGACTGGCGCCGACTGCGCAAACTGGCGGCGACGGTGGGGCGTACGGCGGTGCACCACCGGAGTCGCGGCTAGCGGCTCCCTACAACCCCGCGATCGCGTTCCACCGCTTCCCGAACTCCACCCGCTCCTCGGACGTGATGTCCCGCGCAATGGACAGGTGTTCGCGCATCGCCTGGTCCGGGAAGATCAGCGGGTCCTCGGCCAGGGCGGCCGTCTCCTCGTCCTTGGCGGCGGCGAGCACGTCCTGCGCGGCCGGAACGGGGCAGACGTAGTTGACCCAGGCCGCCAGCTCGGCGGCGACCTCGGGCTCGTAGTAGTAGTCGATGAGCCGCTCGGCGTTGGCCTTGCGGCGGGCCAGGTTGGGGACCATCAGGGACTCCGACCACAGCTCGGCACCCTCCTCGGGGACGACGAAGCGGATGTCGGGGTCGTCGGCCTGGAGCTGGATGACGTCACCCGAGTACGCCTGGCAGGCCAGGACGTCGCCGCTCGACAGGTCCTTGATGTAGTCGTTGCCGGTGAAGCGGCGGATCTGGCCCTTGCGCACCTGCTCCTCGACCTGGTCGCAGACGGTGTGGAAGTCGTCCGCCGTCCAGCGGGTGATGTCGACGCCGTTGCCCTGCATGAGCAGGGCGAACGCCTCGTCCAGCCCGGAGAGCAGCGTCACCCGGCCCTTCAGGTCGCTCGCCCACAGCTCGGACACGCTGCGTATCTCGCGGCCCAGCCTGCGGCGGTTGTACGCGATGCCGGTGATGCCGGACTGCCACGGCACGGTGAACTTCCGTCCGGGGTCGAAGGCCGGTGAACGCAGCAGCGGGTCCAGGTACTTGGTCACGTGGGGCTGGCGCGCCCGGTCCAACTCCTGCACCCAGCCCAGCCGTACGAACCGGGCGCACATCCAGTCGCTGATGACGACGAGGTCGCGGCCGGTGCGCTGGTGGTTCATCAGGGCGGGACTGATCTTGCCGAAGAACTCGTCGTTGTCGTTGATCTCCTCGACGTACTCGACGGAGATGCCGGTGCGCTCCTCGAAGGCCTCCAGCGTCGGCCGCCGCGCCTCGTCCTCATCGTCCGTGTCGATGTACAGCGGCCAGTTGGCCCAGGTCAGCCGCCTGTCGCTGGCGGAGAGATCGGCGGCGGCCCGCTCTCCGGGAGGTACGTAGGCGGCGGGCACACCACAGCCGGCGAGCCCGCCCAGGAGCGCGCCCGCGCCGAGGGTGCGTAGGAGGGTCCGGCGGGACGGCGAGGAGCTCTTCGATGGGAGGGCCATTGCCGCAGCATGCAGCCGCGGCCCGGGCCCGAGCAATCGACGCCCCGTCAAGTAGAGCGCCGCACTCCGGACACGCTGTCAATCGGCCGGGACAGCAACGCCCTTAGGGGCGCGGGGAACTGCGCGACCAGCCCCCCACGCACCCGCAGCCGAAATACGACCCCTACGCGTCCAGGGACGTCATCACGTGCTTGATCCGCGTGTAGTCATCGAACCCGTACGCCGAAAGGTCCTTGCCGTACCCGGACTTCTTGAACCCACCGTGCGGCATCTCCGCGACCAACGGAATGTGCGTGTTGATCCACACGCACCCGAAGTCCAGCGCCTTGGACATCCGCATCGCCCGCCCGTGGTCCTTCGTCCACACCGACGACGCGAGCGCGTACTCGACACCGTTCGCCCACTCGACGGCCTGCGCCTCGTCCGCGAAGGACTGCACGGTGATGACCGGCCCGAAGACCTCCTTCTGGATGATCTCGTCGTCCTGCTTCAGGCCGGACACGACGGTCGGCGCGTAGAAGTACCCCTTCTCACCGACCTGATGGCCACCGGTCTCGACCTTGGCGTGGGCGGGCAGCCGCTCGATGAACCCGGAGACCTGCTTGAGCTGGTTGGGGTTGTTGAGCGGGCCGAACAGCACGTCCTCGTCGTCCGGCTGGCCCGTCTTGGTGTCGGCGGCGGCCTTCGCGAGCGCCTGCACGAACTCGTCGTGGATGGCCTCGTGGACGAGCACGCGGGTGGCGGCCGTACAGTCCTGCCCGGCGTTGAAGAAGCCCGCGACGGAGATGTCCTCGACGGCCTTGGCGATGTCGGTGTCCTCGAAGACGACGACCGGCGCCTTGCCACCCAGCTCCAGGTGGACCCGCTTGAGGTCCTTCGACGCGGACTCGGCGACCTGCATACCGGCCCGCACCGAGCCGGTGATGGACGCCATGGCCGGGATCGGGTGCTCGACCATCAGGCGGCCGGTCTCCCGGTCACCGGTGATGACGTTGAAGACGCCCTGGGGCAGGATCGAGCCGATGATGTCGGCCATCAGGACGGTCGACGCCGGCGTCGTGTCCGACGGCTTCAGCACCACCGTGTTGCCCGCCGCGATGGCCGGCGCGAACTTCCATACGGCCATCATCATCGGGTAGTTCCAGGGCGCGACCTGTGCGCAGACGCCGACCGGCTCACGGCGGACGATCGAGGTCAGGCCCTCCATGTACTCACCGGCCGAGCGGCCCTCGAGCATCCGCGCCGCACCCGCGAAGAAGCGGATCTGGTCCACCATCGGCGGGATCTCCTCGGACCGCGTGAGCCCGATCGGCTTGCCGGTGTTCTCCACCTCGGCCGCGATGAGCTCCTCGGCCCGCTCCTCGAACGCGTCCGCGATCTTCAGCAGAGCCTTCTGCCGCTCGGCGGGGGTCGTGTCACGCCAGCCCGGGAAGGCCCTGGCGGCGGCCTCCATCGCGGCGTCGACGTCCGCCTGCCCGGACAGCGGCGCGGTCGCGTACGCCTCGCCCGTCGCGGGGTTGACCACCTCGGTGGTCCGTCCGTCGGCGGCGTCCCGGAACTCACCGTCGATGTAATTGCGCAGACGACGCAGCTCGGTGCTCACTGCCGGCCTCCTGTCAGGTCTTCACTGCTTGCGGCTGTCAGTCCTGGTTGTCCAGTTACTGAGACACCCACCCTAGTCGGCAGACCCACGTTTTCAACACCCCCGATCGCGCCAAGGCTGCGAAATCCGCAAGTCTCAGTCGCGTAAACAACGAATTTCATCGCCACGGCCTTGCGGAACTGTCGAGACGTCGTGCACAGTGACGTCGTGGCCAGTCGAAGCGCAGAGCACAGGGACTCCCGCGAGTCCAGGACGGGCGGTCCCCAGCTGGACGCCGTCTCCCTCGCCATCATCGAACAACTCCAAGAGGACGGCCGTCGGCCGTACGCCGCCATCGGCAAGGCCGTGGGCCTGTCCGAGGCGGCCGTGCGCCAGCGCGTCCAGAAGCTGCTCGACCAAGGCGTGATGCAGATCGTCGCCGTCACGGACCCGCTCACCGTGGGCTTCCGCCGCCAGGCGATGGTCGGCGTGAACGTCGAGGGCGACGTGGAGTCGGTCGCCGACGCGCTGACCGCCATGTCCGAATGCGAGTACGTGGTGATGACAGCCGGGTCCTTCGACCTGATGGTGGAAATCGTCTGCGAGGACGACGACCACCTCCTGGACGTCATCAACCGACGCATCCGGGCCGTCCCCGGAGTGCGCTCGACCGAGAGCTTCGTCTATCTCAAGCTCAAGAAGCAGACCTACATGTGGGGAACCCGATAACCGTGAGGACCCGATAACCGTGAGCACCGACACCCCTCAGGACCTCAGCAGGACCGCGTACGACCACTTGTGGATGCACTTCACGCGTATGTCCTCGTACGAGAAGGCCCCCGTCCCCACCATCGTCCGGGGCGAGGGCACCTACATCTACGACGACAAGGGCAAGCGCTACCTCGACGGTCTCGCCGGCCTGTTCGTGGTCCAGGCGGGTCACGGCCGCGTCGAGCTGGCCGAGACCGCCTTCAAGCAGGCGCAGGAGCTGGCGTTCTTCCCGGTGTGGTCCTACGCCCACCCGAAGGCGATCGAGCTCGCCGAGCGCCTCGCGGACCACGCGCCGGGCGACCTCAACAAGGTCTTCTTCACCACCGGCGGCGGTGAGGCGGTGGAGACCGCCTGGAAGCTCGCCAAGCAGTACTTCAAGCTGGTCGGCAAGCCCACCAAGCACAAGGTCATCTCACGTGCGGTCGCCTACCACGGCACCCCGCAGGGCGCCCTGTCCATCACGGGTCTGCCGGCTCTGAAGGCCCCCTTCGAGCCGCTGGTCCCCGGCGCGCACAAGGTCCCGAACACCAACATCTACCGCGCCCCGATCCACGGCGACGACCCGGAGGCCTTCGGCCGCTGGGCCGCCGACCAGATCGAGCAGCAGATCCTCTTCGAGGGCCCGGACACGGTCGCCGCGGTCTTCCTCGAGCCGGTACAGAACGCGGGTGGCTGCTTCCCGCCCCCGCCCGGCTACTTCCAGCGGGTCCGCGAGATCTGCGACCAGTACGACGTGCTGCTCGTCTCGGACGAGGTCATCTGCGCCTTCGGCCGCCTGGGCACGATGTTCGCCTGCGACAAGTTCGGCTATGTCCCGGACATGATCACCTGCGCCAAGGGCATGACCTCGGGCTACTCCCCGATCGGCGCCTGCATCATCTCCGACCGGCTGGCCGAGCCCTTCTACAAGGGCGACAACACCTTCCTGCACGGCTACACCTTCGGCGGCCACCCGGTCTCCGCGGCGGTGGGCCTGGCCAACCTCGACCTGTTCGAGCGCGAGGGCCTCAACCAGCACGTCCTCGACAACGAGGGCGCGTTCCGCGGCACGCTGGAGAAGCTGCACGACCTGCCGATCGTCGGCGACGTCCGCGGCAACGGCTTCTTCTACGGCATCGAGCTGGTGAAGGACAAGGCCACCAAGGAGTCCTTCAACGAGGAGGAGACGGAGCGAGTCCTCTACGGCTTCCTCTCCAAGGCCCTGTACGACAACGGCCTGTACTGCCGTGCCGACGACCGTGGCGACCCGGTCGTCCAGCTCGCCCCGCCGCTGATCTCCAACCAGGAGACGTTCGACGAGATCGAGCAGATCCTGCGGGCGACGCTGTCGGAGGCGTGGACCAAGCTGTGACGCCCGGACCGGTCGCCGGACCGGTCTCCGTGCCGATTGGCGAGCCGATCTCCGGACCGTTCAGCGGCCCGGCGGTCGACGGAAGACGTTCTCCCGTCTGAATGATCAACACACCGGCCCCGGTGCCGCCCGTTCGAGTGAGACACGGCGGCCCGGGGCCGTGTGCTGTCCGGGCTCCGGGCGGCGGCTGCCTAGCGTGCCAGTGACCGATCAGCCCAGCCTTCGTTCCCCCGCACGAGGGATCAGGCCTGGGAAAACGGATCAGAACCGAGGTGTACGCGATGGTGGCCCCGCCGGACAACGACGTGCTCTGGGCACGCGCCCTGCACTTCACGCACAACGACGGTTCGCCCGCGCTCAGCGGCGTCTCGCTCGGTGTCCAGGAGGGCGAGGTGCTCGCCGTCATCGGCCCGCGCGGCAGCGGCAAGACGACTCTGCTGCGGTGTCTGTCCGGCCTGGCCGCGGTGCGGCGGGGCGAGGTCTGGTTCAACAGCGTGCCGGTGCACAAGATGGGCCCGGCGGACCGCGAACGGCTCCGGCGCGACCGCTTCAGCTGGATCGACCCGGCACCGTCGCTCGTCCCCGAGCTGAACGTCTGGGAGAACACCGCCCTCCCCCTGATGCTGCGCGGCACCAGCCGCCGCCGCGCCAAGGCGGCCGCGATGGAGTGGCTGAACCGCCTGGACGTCGCCGAGTCGGCCCGCAAGCGCCCGCACCAGCTGGTCCACTCCGAACGCCAGCGCGTCTGCATCGCCCGCGCGCTGGCCCCCTCACCCACGGTCCTGTTCGCCGACGAGCCGACCGCCCCCCTGCACCGCGCCGACCGCGCGCACATCCTGCGCACCCTGACGACAGCGGCCCGCTCGCACGGCATCACGGTCGTCCTGGCCAGCCCCGACGCGGACCCGGCGACCCTCGCCGACCGCACGGTCACGCTCATGGACGGACGGCGCGTGAACACGGTGCACCTGCCCCCGGCCACGGAGACGGAAGGCCGAGCCGCGTGCTCGCTCTCCGTCTGACCCACGGCGCCCAACCGGCCGTACAGCTGCGCCGCCTGCTGGTGGCGGCGGCGTCGGCGGGTACGGGCTTCCTGCTGCTCTGCGCCCTGGGGTACGCGATGTCCCACGACTCCCCCGCCGCATCGCTCCTCCGCCTGGCCTGGTGCGCGCCCCCGCTGGCGGCGACGGTCCACTTCGCCGTGGCCGTGGCCCGAACCGACCCCGGCACCAGACCCCGCCCCGGCCTCGCGGCCATCGGCCTGGGCCCGGCCCGTCTGATGGCCGTCTCGGCCACCACCACGGCCCTGTCCTGCACCCTCGGCTCCACGCTGGCCCTGCTGGTCTTCCTCCACCTGAGGGGCGACCTGACGGGCATGCCCTTCGACGGCGCGGCCGCGGAGTTCCTGGCGGCGGGCAGCCCCCTGCCGGTGCCGGCCACGCTGACGCTGCTGACACTGGTCCCGGCGATCGCGTCGCTGACGGTGGCGCTGACCCTGCGCCCGAGGGAACTCGGCCCCACCGCCGCCCAGGGCACGGGAAGGGCGTACGTCCGCTTCGGGGCGTACGGCAGGTCGGGCGCGCGGGAGACGTTCGGGGCGTACGGGCGGTTCGGCGCCCACCTGCGGCGTGGCGAGCGCGGCAGCGCCCCCGCGAACGGGCACCGGCAGCCCGAGGGCGGCACCCCGCAGGCGGGCGACCCGGCCCGGACGTCGGCCCCTACCACGGGCAACCCACCGGCCGACTGGACCGAAGCGGTGGCCGACCCCGCTCCCGCGACCGACTCGGGCCGCGCACGCCCTCTCTCCCCCCGCAAACCCCCCGCCGGCCTCCCCTGGGGCATCGCGGTCCTCGCCGGGGGCCTCGCCGTCGAGGCCTACGCCGGCCGCACGACCACCGGCACCGCCGTCGCCATGGCCGCCGCCCTCCCCACCGGCCCCGCCGGTGTCGTGGTCGGCTGGCTGCTCACCGCCCTCGGGCTCGCCCTGGCCGCCCCCGGCCTCACCCACCTCTGCGGCCGCCTCCTGCAGACCGCACGACCGGGCGCCCTGCGCCTCCTGGCCGGCCGTGTCCTGATGGAGGAAGCCGTCCGCATCGGCCGCCCTCTCGGCATCGTCTGCGCCGTCACTTCCGCCGTTTACGCCCTGGCGCCCCTCCCGGGCCACGCGGCCACCCCGCCCTTCGGCCCCCTCACCCCCCTCGGCGTCACCCTGGTCACCGGCTGCACGGTGGCCACCCTCCTCACGGCCGCCGTGGAGGCCAAACACGCCCGCGCCGACACCACGGCCGCGCTCCTGCGCCTGGGCGCCCCCACCGCGATGCTCCGCAGCGCCGCCGCCCTGCGCGTCGGCATCCTGCTGGCCTTCTTCGGCCCGCTCACCCTGATCGTGGCCGAGTTGGCCGCGCTGCCCCTGGCACGGTGAAGCCGTCGAGCGGGCTCCGGCGCCCGGCGAAAAACTCGTAGGAAAAAAGTCTCCGCCCGGCGATGAGTTCCGCCCGGCCCCGCGGTCTACCCCATCGAACAGCAGCCACCCCGATGGGAGAGACCACGATGACCGCCCCCGCGTACCAGCAGATGATCTTCCTGAACCTGCCCGTGAACGACCTCGACGCCTCGAAGAAGTTCTTCACGGAGCTCGGTTACTCGATCAACCCGCAGTTCAGCGACGAGAACGCGGCGTCCGTCGTGATCAGCGACACCATCGTCGCGATGCTGCTCACCAAGCCGTTCTACTCGACCTTCACCAAGAAGGAGATCGCGGACGCCACGAGGACCAGCGAGGTGCTGATCTGTCTGAGCGCCGAGAGCCGCGAGAAGGTCGACGAACTGGTCGAGAAGGCGGTCGCCGCGGGCGGCACGGCCTCGGACCAGGTCCAGGACCCGGGCTTCATGTACGGCCGCTCCTTCGACGACCTCGACGGCCACACCTGGGAGGTCGTGTGGATGGACCCGTCGGCCATCGAGGGCTGAGGCCGGCCACCCCGTCGACGGTGCCTAGCATGGGCGGGTGCAGACGATGCCCGCCCATGCGGCCCACCACAACGACCGTGAGATAGAGACGCTCGAGGAGTTCGACGCGACCGTCGCGGCGCGCGGCACCCTCGCCGGATTCCGTGTCCAAGCCGTCGACCTGACGGACCGTACGCGTGAACTGCTCACCACGGACACGGCCGGCGCCGTCTTCCTCGGCTGCCCGATGCGCGAGGACGCGGCCGCGAAGATCCGCGCGGACGGCGCCCTGGTCTTCCCGCCGCTCCCCGGCCTGCCCTTCGACCCGTACCGGGCCCGGGTCTACTCGCCCGACGAACTCTTCGCGTCCCTGGCCGACGGCTACGAGAACACGCCCGACGCCCGCGCGTACGCCTGGTTCCAGCAGACCAAGGCGGACGGCGACATCTACGCCTCCATGCTCCGCGCGGTCCACGACGACTCCGTCTCCGACGCCCTCGACGAACTCCTCTCCGGCGCCCGGGTGGTGGGCGTCATGGGCGGCCACGCGATGCGCCGCGGCACGCAGGCGTACGAGGGTGCGGCGCGGCTCGGCCGGGAGCTGGCCCGCACGGGCTTCACCGTCGCCACCGGCGGCGGCCCGGGCGCGATGGAGGCGGCGAACCTCGGCGCGTACGCCGCCCCGTACGGCGACGAGATGCTCACCGACGCGCTCCAACTCCTGGCGAAGGCGCCCGGGTTCACCCCCTCCATCACCGAGTGGGCCATGGCGGCCTTCGAGGTGCGCTCCCGTTGGCCGAAGGGTGGCCGCTCCGTCGGCATCCCGACCTGGTTCTACGGCCACGAGCCGCCGAACCCGTTCGCCTCCCACATCGCCAAGTACTTCGCCAACGCCACCCGGGAGGACGGCCTCCTGGCCCGCTCGAACGCGGGCGTCGTCTTCCTGCCGGGCGCCGCCGGCACCGTACAGGAGATCTTCGACAACGCGACGCCGAACTACTACGAGTCGCGCGGTGAGCCGACCCCCATGGTCCTGGTCGACCGCCCCCACTGGACCGAAAAGCTGCCGACGTGGCCCCTGCTGACGTCCCTGGCCCGGGACCGCTCGATGGAGTCCCGTATCGCCCTGGTTGACCGGATCGAGGAGGCTCCGGCGGCGTTGAAACGTCTCAGCGATTAATAAGAGGGCAAAGCCAACGCCCGTGGACTGCATATGCGTTGACACTGCTTATGTCACGCTTATAAACCTGTGAGACTCCTGGGGACGGTGATGACACATCACCGCCTCGTTCAACCCCCCTCAGTTGTGCAACTCGTAAGGACAAAAGTGTCCATAAATCGCCGTACTGTCACGCGTTCCGTGCGCGCTCTTGGTGTCGCCTCCGCCGCGGCCGCGCTCGCGCTCGGCCTCGCGGGCAACGCGCTCGCGTGCGACATCAGCGAATTCTCAGCCGAAGCCAAGTGCGACGGCGACAAGGGTGTCATCACGGTCACCGACGTGGACCCCAGCGGTATCCCGGCGACCGTCAGCGTGTATCTGCAGAACAACGGCGCCGACCTGAAGAAGGTCGGCGAGCAGGAGGTCAAGGGCTCGCGCGAGGGTGTCACCATCACCTTCGCCGAGGACTGGAAGCCGGACGCGGAGTACCGGATCCACGTCAAGGCCGCCGGCTATGTCGACGAGGACATCAAGCCGAACCTGACGACCCCCTCCACGGCCTGCAAGAAGGAGGAGGAGCCGCCGGCTCCGTCCGACACCCCGACCCCGTCGGACTCCGCCTCGACCCCGGCCGAGGAGACCGACACGCCGACCCCGACGCCCTCGGAGAACGAGAGCACCGCCCCGGCCGGCACCGAGAGCAACGCTCCGGCTCCGGCGGACGCCGGTGACTCCAACCTCGCCGAGACCGGCGCGAGCTCCAACACCGGCCTCATCGCCGGCATCGCGATCGCCCTGGTCGCGATCGGCGGCGGCGCGGTCTTCTTCGGCCTGCGTCGTCGTGGGGCGAGCAACGACCGCTGACGCGCTCGTAGAGCAACATCCGTGTGGCCCGTCCCCCGGAATTCGCCGTGTCGCGGGGGCGGGCCATTCGGTTGTCAGCCGAACGTCGCCCTTTCCAGCCAGAACTCCAGCAGCTCGCGCTCGCCCAGGACCTCCAACTCCGCGCTGTCCAGCGGCAGTCGACGGTAGAAGGCGAGCAGTACGGCGGTGAGCGGCCCCCGGAGCGCGACGGTCGCCTTCTCATGGCCGCGCCGCCAGGCGACGACGTCCTCGCCGAGGTCGATGATCCACTCCGCGCCTATCTCCGGGGTGTTGTCGGTGGCGTGCAGATGGATGCTGCTCCCCGGCCGGCGCAGCTCCCGCGCCGGGTCGTCCGGCAGCGTCCGCTGCGCCCACTCCACGATCTCCAGCCACTCGTCGATCGCGTCGGCGGCCACGTCCGGCGCGACCTCGTAGGGCAGTCCGGCGGCGAGCGTCGCGTCCGCGCGGTGGACGGTGATCTCGTGCGTCATACGGCGGGCCCAGAACCCGGTGTTGAGGATCCCCGCCCATCCCCACACCTTGGCGTCCGGCCCGGCCTCCCGCAGCGTACCGACGAGCATCTCGCCGGTCTCCGCCAGCCAGGCGTCCAGCGCGGCGGCGTCCCCCTCGCCCTCCGGGCCCTCGAAGCCGGGCACCCGCTCCTCCGGGACCTCCTCCTCGGCTCGCGTCCGTACCGTCAGCTCCACCCAGCGCAGGGCGCCGCCGATGTGCCGTACGAGCTCTTCCAGCGACCAGTCCGGGCAGGTCGGCACGGTGACCGACAGATCGGCGCCGGAGGTCACCACGGCCCTCAACAGGCCGACTTGGTGGGCGATTTCGTCACAGTAGCGATCGTGCGGGAGTGGCGTCATGCCCCGCACCTTATGCGCCGGCGATCAGCCCAGCAGCACAATTTCCGCCGCGTCGAACTCCACCCCGACCATGTCCCCGACCTCGGGCGCGTCCCGCAGCGCACACGCCGCTTCGAGGCGCGGCGCGTCCTCCGGCTGGAGATGCACGGCGACATGCGTGCCCTTGAACGTGCGTGCCGCGACCGTGCAGCGCAGCCCCGCGTCGGCGGCCACGAGCCGCACACCGGCCGGCCGTACGAGCAGCGTCCGTGTCCCCTGTGCGGCGCCCTCGCTCACCGGCAGCTTGCCCCAGGGCGTGTCCGCGGCCTCCCCGGCGACCGTGCCCTCGACCACGTTGTCGAACCCGAGGAAGCGCGCCACGAACTCGTCCACCGGACGCTGCCACACGTCCAACGGCGTCCCGGTTTGGGCGATCCGCCCGTCCCGCATCACCACGACCCGGTCGGCGAGCGCGAAGGCCTCGCCCTGGTCGTGCGTCACGGCCAGCACGGTGGTGCCCAACCGCCCGAACAGCTCCCGGAGTTCGACGACAAGGCGCTCCCGCAGGGAACGGTCGAGCTGGCCCAGCGGCTCGTCCAGCATGAGCAGCCGAGGCCGGGGCGCGAGCGCACGGGCCAGCGCCACGCGCTGCTGTTCCCCGCCGGAGAGCGAGGCGACGGCCCGGCGGGCGGCGCCCGGCAGTCCGACCAGGTCGAGCAACTCCCGTACCCGCTCGGCCTGTTCACCCTTGGAGGCACCGTGCATCCGCGCCCCGAAGGCCACGTTTGCGCCGACGTCCCGCTGCGGGAACAGCTGATGGTCCTGGAACATCAGCCCGACGCCCCGCTTGTGCGCGGGCACCCCGAACTGATCCCGCCCGTCCAGCGACACCCGCCCGGCATCGAGCGGTTGCAGCCCCGCCACCGCCCGCAGCAGCGTCGACTTGCCGCTGCCGCTCGGCCCGAGCACGCACACGATCTCGTGCTCGGCGACATCGAGATCGACGCCGTCCAGCACGGGCCGCCCACCGAACCGTACGGTCGCGCCTCGAAGACTGAGCAGACTCAGCAGGCCCTGCGGACTCGACGTCATTCAGAACTCCCCCGTCCGATCCGTACGGAGCCGCTCGAGCACCAGCAGCGCCACCGCGCACACCACCATCAGTACCGTCGAAAGGGCCATCGCCTGGCCGTAGTTGAGCTCGCCTGCCCGCCCCAGCAGCCGCGCCACGGCGACCGGCAGCGTCGGACTGTCGGGCCGCGCGATGAACACGGTCGCACCGAACTCCCCGAGCGACACCGCGAAGGCGAACCCGGCGGCGATCAGCAGCGCCCGCCGCACCATCGGCAGATCCACCTCACGCCAGACCCGCCACGGCGACGCCCCCAGCACCGACGCCGCCTCGCGCAGCCGCTGGTCCACGGCCCGCAGCACGGGAAGCATGGTCCGTACGACGAAGGGCACCCCGACCAGCGCCTGGGCCAGCGGTACGAGGATCCACGTGCTTCTGAGGTCGAGCGGCGGTTCGTCCAGGGCGATCAGGAAGCCGAACCCGACCGTCACCGCGGACACCCCGAGCGGCAGCATCAACAGGGCGTCGAAGCCCCGTACGAACCGGCCTGCGTCCCGTCGGGTCAACGCGGCCGCGGCCAGCCCGCCGATGAGCACGGCGATGAGCGTGGCGACGACGGCGTACTGGAGCGAATTGCCGATCGCCTCGATCGGCGCGACGAGGAAGACCCCACCGTCGGCGCTGGTCAGCGCCCGGTAGTAGCCGAAGTCCGGCGCGTCCAGCGACCGCTGCACCAGCACGGCGAGCGGCAGCAGCAGGAGTACGACGATGACGGCCAGGACACCGGCCAGCAGCGCCCACTGCCCCGCCCCGCGCGGCCGCCGCGCGGTCACCGACGCGTCCACCAGGCGCAGGGCGCTCTCCCGTCGCCGTACGGTCCAGGCGTGCACGGCAAGGATCGCGCCGACGGCCAGGAACTGGATGATCGTCAGGACGGCGGCCGTGGACAGGTCGAAGATCTCGGACGTCTGCCGGTAGATCTCCACTTCGAGCGTCGAGAAGGCCGGCCCGCCGAGGATCTGGACGACACCGAAGGAGGTGAAGGTGAACAGGAAGACCATGAGCGCGGCGGCGGCCACGGCGGGCGCGAGGGCCGGCAGGGTGACCTGGCGCCAGGCTTTCAGCGGTGACGCCCCGAGCATCCGCGCGGCCTCCTCCTGCCGCGGGTCGAGCTGCGCCCAGAGCCCGCCGACCGTCCGTACGACGACGGCGTAGTTGAAGAAGACATGCGCGAGCAGGATGGCCCACACGGTGGTGTCGAGGCGTACGCCCCACAGCTCGTCGAGGAGTCCACCGCGGCCGACGAGCGCGAGGAACGCCGTACCGACGACGACCGTCGGCAGCACGAACGGGACGGTCACCACGGCCCGCAGGATCTGCTTGCCGGGGAAGTCGAAGCGGGCGAAGACATAGGCGCCCGGCAGCGCGATCAGCAGGGTGAGCGCGGTGGAGGCGAGCGCCTGCCAGGTGGTGAACCACAGGACGTGCCGGATGTCGGACTCCCCGAGCACGTCCGTGAGGCGTCCGAACTGCCAGACACCGTCGGCCTTCAGCCCGCGCGCGACGATCGCGGCAACGGGCCAGGCGAAGAAGACCGCGAAGAACGCGACGGGCACGGCGACGAGGCCGAGCCGCACCGCCGCGCTCCGCGCGACCCTCTTACGGGGTGCCCCTACTTCAGTACGAGCGAGGTCCACGACTTGACCCAGTCGTCACGGTTGTCGGCGATCTTCGCCGGGTCCATGGTCTCGGGATCCTTGGCCTGCGGGCCGTACTTCACGAACTCCGGCGGCACCTGGGCGGCCTCCCGCACCGGGTAGACGAACATGTTCAGCGGCATGTCGTCCTGGAACGTCTTGGTGAGCATGAAGTCCAGGAGCGCCTTGCCACCCTCGGCGTTCCTTGCGTTGCTCAGCAGGCCCGCGTACTCGACCTGGCGGAAGCAGGTGCCGGTCGCTACGCCGGTGGGCGCGCTGGTCGGCTTCGGGTCGGCGTAGATCACCTCCGCGGGCGGCGAGGAGGCGTACGACACGACGAGCGGCCGGTCGGCCTTCGCCTTCTTGCCGCCGGCGGACCCGGAGAACTCCTCGTTGTAGGCCTGCTCCCAGCCGTCGACGACCTTGACGCCGTTGGCCTTGAGCTTCTTCCAGTAGCCCTCCCAGCCGTCGTCGCCGTACTTCGCGGCGGTGCCGAGCAGGAAGCCGAGGCCGGGCGAGGAGGTGGAGGCGTTCTCGGTGACGAGGAGGTTCTTGTACTCGGGCTTGATCAGGTCGTCGAAGGAGGTCGGCGGGGTCAGCTTGTGCTTGCTGAAGTACGCCTTGTCGTAGTTGACGCAGATGTCGCCGGTGTCGATGGGCGTGACCCGGTGCTTGTCCTGGTCGACCCGGTACTCGGGCAGGATCAGGTCGGAGCCCTTCGGCTCGTACGACTGGAACAGGTCGTTGTCGAGTGCCCGCGAGAGCAGGGTGTTGTCGACGCCGAAGAAGACGTCGCCCTGCGGGTTGTCCTTGGTCAGGATCGCCTTGTTGACGGCCTGCCCGGCATCGCCGTCCTCCAGGACCTTGACCTTGTAGCCGGACTGCTTCTCGAAGGCGGCGATCACGGACTTCGAGACGGCCCACGAGTTGTGGCTGACGAGCGTGACGGTCTTGGAACCGCCGCCGCTGCCGCTTTCGCCGTCACCGTCGGACGACCCGCACGCGGCCAACGCGGGCAGCGCGACGAGACCGAACCCGACGGCGAAAACCGTGGCCTTCTTGGTGATGCTCACTGAATTCCTCCTGGGGTGGACCAGGAAGAGACGCGGCCCTGCCCGGAACCTCTGGGGCTCCGGGCAGGGCGCAACAGCTCGAGTGGTGACCGATCTCCCTACCCAGAATGACCTGGGCCAGGTTCGGAGGGTCTGCGGCCGGTGCCGCACTCTCAGCGCTGTGGCGCTCCCCTGTCGGAATATGAAGATGTACTTACTGCGATCTTACGGGGGTCAGACTACCGCTCGGTCGCCGCGAGCTGCCCACACGCCCCGTCGATCTCCTGCCCACGGGTGTCCCGAATCGTCACCGGCACACCATGGGCGGCGATGGCCTCGACGAACGCCTTCTCGTCCTCGGGCCGGGAAGCGGTCCACTTCGACCCGGGCGTCGGGTTCAGCGGAATCAGGTTCACATGCACCGGCTTGCCCTTGAGCAGCCGCCCCAGCCGGTCACCACGCCAGGCCTGGTCGTTGATGTCCCGGATGAGGGCGTACTCGATGGACAGCCGACGGCCCGACTTGGCGACGTACTCGAACCCGGCGTCGAGCACCTCACGCACCTTCCACCGCGTATTGACCGGCACCAGGGTGTCGCGCAGCTCGTCGTCGGGCGCGTGCAGCGAGATCGCGAGACGGCACTTGAAGCCCTCGTCGGCGAACCGGTGGATGGCCGGCACGAGCCCGACCGTCGACACGGTGATCCCACGCTGGGACAGCCCCAGCCCATCGGGCTCGGGATCGGTGAGCCGTCGAATGGCGCCCACGACCCGGTTGTAGTTGGCGAGCGGCTCCCCCATCCCCATGAAGACGATGTTGGAAAGCCGCGCGGTCCCCCCAGGAACCTCTCCGTCCCTGAGCGCCCGCATCCCGTCCACGATCTGATGCACGATCTCGGCGGTGGACAGATTCCGGTCGAGCCCCGCCTGCCCGGTCGCACAGAACGGGCAGTTCATCCCGCACCCCGCCTGCGAACTGATGCACATGGTCACCCGGTCCGGGTACCGCATCAGCACCGACTCGACGAGCGTCCCGTCGAACAGCCGCCACAGCGTCTTGCGCGTGTCGCCCTGGTCGGTCGACAGATGCCGTACGACGGTCATCAGCTCGGGGAACAGCTCCTCCCGCAGCTTGGCGCGCGAACCGGCGGGGATGTCGGTCCACTGCTCCGGGTCGTGCGCGTACCGCGCGAAGTAGTGCTGCGAGAGCTGTCTGGCACGAAACGGCTTCTCACCGATAGCGGCGACGGCGTCCTTGCGCTCACCGGGCGTGAGGTCGGCAAGATGCCGCGGCGGCTTCTTGGCTCCGCGCGGGGCGACGAAAGTGAGTTCTCCGGGCTTAGGCATGGCTCAACCAGTGTCGCAGATCAAATCTCGTGCCTCGCCGGCCCGAGTGCCGCTCCGGCCGCGTACGGGCATCCTGAAGGCACGGCAAACGGGCAAAGGCGGCAGCGATGATCGCGAGGGTGGCCGTCTGGGAACCGATGCCGACCGACGACCGGGACTGGGTGCTGGAAGCCGCTGCCACCGTGCCCGGTGTGCACGGCGCGTATCACCTCGTCGCTCCCGCGACGGGCAAGGGGCTGTCCATCGCCTTCTTGGAGGACGAGGCGGCGGCTCAGGCAGCACGAGCCGCCATCGAGCGACGTGCCGAAGAGATCGGCTGGAACGACGCCCGACACCCGGCGCCCGCCTCCCACACGATCTACAACGTCATCCGGCACACGTAGCCCGGCCCACGTGTGGGCCCTCAGCCGCTCGTGCGCTCCAACCTGTCCTTCAGCAGCTGCTCGTCACGCGGCAGCTCCTTGCGGACCTGAGGGCGGACGACCAGGGGCACCAGGAGCTTGCCGAAGCCGTGGCCTTCGAAGTCGAGCTCGATCGTCACACGGGAACGGCGGCCGTCGTCGAGCGGCTCGATCTCGCCGTGCGCCCTTGGCCTGACGGGGCCCTCGGTCCCGTGCAGATCCCAGCTGTGCGGTGGGTCGAGCTCGGTGAACTCCACGGTCATCGGAATCTCGCGACTGCCGATGCGCCGGGTGACCCGGACCCGGGAGCCGGGGTGCGTGGGCCCCTCGTCGAGCACGTCCGCGGAGACGGCGCTCAACTGCCATTCCGGGAGGTGGGAGGGGTCCGTGACATACGCGTAGACCTCGTCCGGGGACCGGTCTATGTCGATGACTTCTCGGATGGCGGTCATGATGACCCCCTTTGGATGCCTTCGATGACGTACACCGACGTACACCGGAATCGTCCCACCTGCGGACCTCGGGCACCATCGCAAGAAGCCCCCGCCCGACAAGGGCGAGGGCTTCCGGTCATGGCTTCGTCAGCCCGACCCCACGAAGAGCACCAGCAGCAACCACACCACCGGCGCCGTAGGCAGCAACGAATCCAGCCGGTCCATGATCCCGCCATGCCCCGGCAGCAGCGTGCCCATGTCCTTGATGCCCAGGTCCCGCTTGATCATCGACTCGCCGAGGTCGCCGAGCGTGGCGCTGGCCGCGACCGCCAGGCCCAGCAGCAGGCCCTGCCACCAGGCTCCGTCGTCGATCAGGAACTCCATGCACAGCGCGCCCGCCACCATCGCGAAGCTCACCGCGCCGAGCAGGCCCTCGCGGGTCTTGCCGGGGCTGATGCGCGGGGCGAGCTTGTGCTTGCCGAAGCGCCAGCCGATGGCGTACGCCCCGGTGTCGCTGACGACCGTCAGGAGCAGGAACGTCATGACGCGGAACGCCCCGTCCTCGGCGGTCAGCATCATCGCGACGAACGTCGCCAGGAACGGCACGTAGAACGCCGCGAAGACGCCCGCGGTGACGTCCTTGAGGTAGCCCTCCGGTGGCTCCGTCATCCGCCAGCCCAGCACGGCCAGCGCGGTCAGCGCCAACGACACCCAGGCACCCTCGGCGCCCCGGACGTACCCGGCGACGACCATGGCCGCACCGCCGAGCGCGAGCGGAACGAGCGGCGCCTTGATGCCCTTGCGCTCGTCGAGTCGCTTGGTCAGCTCCCACAGGCCCACGACGACGGCGACCACGACGACGCCGACGAACACCGCCTTGACGACGAACAGCGACGCGATGATCACCACACCGAGCCCGATACCGACCCCTATGGCCGCACTCAGGTCACGCCCCGCGCTCTTCTTCTGCGGCTGGGGCGCCGGCTGCGAGGCGTCGGGCATGGGCTCCGGATTCTGCGGCGCCGCCTCGGAGGGCCGCGCCTGCGGCGTGTCATAAGGCCGCGCCTGCGGCGGCCGGTCGCGGAACAAGGGGCCGCTCAGCCGAGCGGCCCCCCGGTCGTCATCCTGGTCTCCGCCATACGCGGGTACGTCGGGCACGATGGGCATGGGGCGAGTCTGCTGCGCCTCAGGCGCATCGTACGCGGGACCCGCCGGGGCAGCCCCCTGGACAGGTCCACGCTCGGCGGCACCCCAGTACCCGGCTTGCCCGGCTTGTGGCGGCGCCCCCCAGGAAGAGTCGTTCATCAGACCTCGAGAAGCTCCGCTTCCTTGTGCTTGAGGAGCTCGTCCACCTGAGCGACGTACTTGTGCGTGGTGTCGTCGAGCTCCTTCTCCGCACGGCGGCCCTCGTCCTCGCCGATCTCGCCGTCCTTGATCAGCTTGTCGATGGCGTCCTTCGCCTTGCGGCGCACGGAGCGGATGGACACACGTGCGTCCTCGGCCTTGCCCTTGGCGACCTTGATGTAGTCGCGGCGGCGCTCCTCGGTGAGCTCGGGGAACACCACTCGGATGATGTTGCCGTCGTTGCTCGGGTTGACGCCCAGGTCGGAGTCCCGGATCGCCTGCTCGATGTTGCGCAGCGCGGTCTTGTCGAACGGGGTCACGACCGCCATGCGCGGCTCCGGCACGGAGAACGAAGCCAGCTGGTTGATCGGCGTCGGCGCGCCGTAGTAGTCGGCCACGATCTTGTTGAACATCGCCGGGTGCGCACGGCCGGTGCGGATCGCGGCGAAGTCCTCCTTGGCGACCACGACGGCCTTCTCCATCTTCTCCTCGGCCTCGAGGAGGGTCTCTTCGATCACCACTTGCTCCTGCGTGTCTTGAGTAAAGGCCCGGCTGCGGTTCCTGCGTGGGGGCGGCGGCCGGCTGCGTCGCGTCTTCTTCCTGCACGGTTCCCGACCGGCAGGACATTGTCCATCCCCCGGTCAGGGTCCGTCCCGTCCGTCGCCCGGACGGGCTTGCTCTCGGGCGTCAGCCCTGGCTGCCCTGCTCACCCACAAGCGTGCCGATCTTCTCACCCTTGACGGCGCGGGCGATATTGCCCTCCGCCAGAAGCTCGAAGACGAGGATCGGGAGCTTGTTGTCGCGGCACAGGGTGATCGCGGTCATGTCGGCGACCTTGAGGTCGCGGGTGATGACCTCGCCGTAGCCGAGGGAGTCGAACTTGACGGCGTCCGGGTTGGCCTTCGGGTCGGAGTCGTAGACCCCGTCCACCCCGTTCTTGCCCATCAGCAGCGCCTGGGCGTCGATCTCCAGGGCGCGCTGGGCGGCGGTGGTGTCGGTGGAGAAGTACGGCATGCCCATACCGGCGCCGAAGATGACCACGCGGCCCTTCTCCAGGTGCCGAACGGCGCGCAGCGGGATGTACGGCTCGGCGACCTGGCCCATGGTGATGGCGGTCTGGACCCGGCTGTCGATGCCCTCCTTCTCCAGGAAGTCCTGGAGGGCGAGGCAGTTCATCACGGTGCCGAGCATGCCCATGTAGTCGGAGCGGGCCCGGTCCATGCCGCGCTGCTGGAGTTCGGCGCCGCGGAAGAAGTTGCCGCCGCCGATGACGACCGCGATCTGCGCCCCGTCGCGGACGACGGCGGCGATCTCGCGGGCGATCTTGTGCACCACGTCCGGGTCGACACCGAGGCCCCCGCCGCCCGAGAAGGCCTCTCCGGACAGCTTCAGCAGATACCGGCCGTGTACTTTGCCGTCGTCGCTCTTCTGGGCCTTGGTGGTCATCGAGATCCCGCCTTTGTTACGTGGTGCACATACGAAGAAGGCCATTGCCGGTGGGGGCGTGTTTCGCATCCCATGCGCGGCAATGGCCTCCTCGTCAGATCTGCTGTCGTCCGTCACGCGCGCGTGCGTGGTGACGGCGTCCGCGGACGACTTGCCCTCGACCTTATCGGGGTCGGGCGTCGATCGCGGTACGGACTCAGATGCCGACCTTGATGCGCGAGAAGCGCTTCAGGGTGACACCGGCCTCGTCCAGAACCTTCTGGACGGACTTCTTGTTGTCGAGCGCGTACGGCTGGCCGAGCAGCGTGGCGTCCTTGAAGAAGCCGTTGAGGCGACCCTCGACGATCTTCGGCAGGGCGGCCTCGGGCTTGCCCTCGGCGCGGGTGGTCTCCTCGGCGACGCGGCGCTCGGACTCGACGACCTCGGCCGGGACGTCCTCCTTGGAGAGGTACTTCGGCGCGAAGGCGGCGATGTGCTGGGCGACGCCCTTGGCGACCTCGGCGTTCGGCTTGTCCAGCTCGACGAGGACACCGATCTGCGGGGGCAGGTCGGGCATCGTGCGGTGCATGTACGCGATCACGAAGCCGTCGGCGAACTGCGCGAAGCGGTCCAGGACGATCTTCTCACCGAGGTTGGCGTTGGCCTCGTCCACGAACGCCTGAACGGTCTTGCCGGCCTCGATCTCCGAGGCGAGCAGGGCCTCGATGTCGGCCGGAGAGGTCTTGGCGACGTGCTCGGCGATGGCGTTGGCCACGGCCTGGAACTTCTCGCCCTTGGCGACGAAGTCCGTCTCGCACTTCAGCTCGACGAGGACACCGGAGGAGTTGTCGTCAGCGATGATCGAGACCACGGCGCCGTTCTCGGCGGAGCGGCCCTCGCGCTTGGCGACGCCCTTCTGGCCCTTGATGCGGAGCGCCTCGACGGCCTTCTCGACGTTGCCCTCGGCCTCGTCCAGCGCCTTCTTGCAGTCCATCATGCCGGCGCCGGTGAGCTCACGGAGCTTCTTGACGTCAGCGGCGGTGTAGTTCGCCATGAGTCTGTGAATCTTTCTCGGAGTCTGGAAGATCGAAGATCTACGGGGTCTATGGCCCCCATGAAGGCGGGAGCCGCTGACCTTCCGTCGACCTACGGGTGAACGGCGGGAGCGGACTTCACCGCGCCGGAGGCGCTGTTGGATTCAGTACCGCTCCCGCCGTCAACGCTGACGGTGTCAGGCCTGCTCGCCCTCGGCGGCCGGCGCCTCGTCGGCGGGGGCCTCGGCGGCGGGGGCCTCGGCGGCCGGAGCCTCAGCGGCAGGCGCCTCGGCAGCCGGAGCCTCAGCGGCAGGGGCCTCGGCGGCGGCCGGAGCCTCGTCGGCCTTCTTCTCACCCTCGAGCAGGTCGCGCTCCCACTCGGCGAGCGGCTCGCCCGCGGCCTTCTCACCCTTGTCGCCGGTGGCGACGCCGGAGCGGGCGATGAGGCCCTCGGCGACGGCGTCGGCGATCACACGGGTGAGCAGGGTGACGGAGCGGATCGCGTCGTCGTTGCCCGGGATCTTGTAGTCGACCTCGTCGGGGTCGCAGTTGGTGTCGAGGATCGCGACGACCGGAATGTTGAGCTTCCGGGCCTCACCAACCGCGATGTGCTCCTTCTTGGTGTCCACGATCCAGACGGCGCTGGGCACCTTGGACATCTCGCGGATACCACCGAGGGTCTTCTCCAGCTTGGCCTTCTCGCGCGAGAGCACGAGAAGCTCCTTCTTGGTCAGACCGGAAGCGGCGACGTCCTCGAAGTCGATCTGCTCGAGCTCCTTGAGGCGCTGCAGACGCTTGTAGACGGTCGAGAAGTTGGTGAGCATGCCGCCCAGCCAGCGCTGGTTGACGAAGGGCATGCCGACGCGGGTGGCCTGCTCGGCGATGGCCTCCTGCGCCTGCTTCTTCGTACCGACGAACATGACCGTGCCGCCGTGGGCGACGGTCTCCTTGACGAACTCGTAGGCGCGGTCGATGTACGACAGCGACTGGAGCAGGTCGATGATGTAGATGCCGTTGCGCTCCGTGAAGATGAAGCGCTTCATCTTCGGGTTCCAACGACGGGTCTGGTGACCGAAGTGGACGCCGCTCTCCAGCAGCTCCCGCATCGTGACGACGGCCATGGCCGCACTCCTTGAATGTTCTCGGTTGTGCCGCGGATGCCGGACGGCTTCCGCGCCTGACGCCCACATGCGCCGTGCCACGAAGGACCGAGGGGCGCTGACACGGGCCGTTTCCGGTGGCCGTGTCGGGGCGTGCGAAGTCGACCCGGTGACCCGGATCGCCAGAAGAAGTGTACGGGACCCGCGGGGCCCCGGGTGACGCCGCTGTCCACAACCGGGGAGTTGTCCACAGATCCCGGCCATGATCGGTGGGGATGCGGGACGGTTTCGGCATGCGAGAGATGCGATACGCGAGGACGGCAAGGACGTGCGGGCGGCTGGTCTTGCTGCTGATCCTGACGGCAACCGTCCTGCTGGCACCGGCCCCACGACTGACCCCGACCGCCACGAGCACACCCGCCGCACCGGCCCCGGACCCGACGGTGCCCACGATCGGCCGAGCGTGGCCCGTGGGTTTACGTCCCCCGGTCCTCCGCGGCTGGGAGCCCCCGGCGACGCGGTACGGCCGCGGCCACCGCGGTGTGGACCTGGCGGCCGCGGCCGGGGCACCAGTACGGGCGGTGGCGGCGGGGCGGGTGTCCTTCGCCGGCCGGGTCGCGGGCAAGGGTGTCGTGTCGGTGGAGCTGACGGCCACGGGGGACCCACCCTTGCGGACGACGTACGAGCCGGTGCGGGCGGCCGTGAAGAAGGGGGACGAGGTAGCGGCGGGGGAGGTGGTGGGCACGGTGGAGGCGACTGGCTCGCACTGTGCAGGTGCGTGCGTGCACTGGGGTTTGCGAAGCGGCGAGGCCTATCTGAACCCCCTCTCACTCCTGCCCCCCTGGCTGCTGCGCAGGGGCCCGTCGAGACTGCTGCCGGTATTGGGGGTGCCGCTGCCGGCGTAGCCGACCCAGCCTGCGGACGGCCACTACTCGCAGCCTCGAGGGCATTCGCGCCACCGGCGCGGCGCCCGCCCAGGCACACGGATCCGCTATGCGGACGCAACTGCGGGCAGCCGTGCGGCGGAGGTGACACCACCCATACGGACGCAGCCTCCAGCTGTCACGCCACTGAGGCAGCACCCACCCACACCGATACCGACGTAGCTGCGGGCAGTCGTGCCGCTGGGGCGGCACGGGTGGGCGCGGCGGCACCCCGCTGGCGCCGGATTGCGCGACGCCCCGGCCTCAGCCTCGACGCCGGGTGCCGATCAGCACCGGTGCCGCAACCCACCCGCGCCCGGTAACCCGCACCCAGCCGACCTCAGCCCCGCACACCCCTCAGCGACATGGCCACAGCCGCATCCGTGATCGCTCCGGGCTCCTCCGCCGCCCCCAGCTCGATCCGCCGGACAGCCGCATCCACGACGCCCTGCAACAGCATCGCCGCCAGCCGAGGCTCCCCGTGCCCCATCTCCCGCAGCGCCTCGACGATCATCGCGACCAGCCCGCCGTGCGCCGCCCGGATCTTCTCCCGGGCCCCCGCGTCCAGTTCACTCGCGGAGATCGCCACCACGGCCCGATGCCGCCGGTCCCCGACCAGCGCGAGCTGCTGGCGCACATACGCCTCGATCTTGCCTTCGGCGGTCGACTCCCGCTCCATGGCCGCCGAGACCTCCGCGGCCCACACAGGGAAGTCGACCTCGCACAGCTCCTCGACCACGGCTGCGCGTGACCGGAAGTACTCGTACACGGACGACCGCGCGAGCCCCGTCCGCTCGGCGAGAGCCGGGAAGGTCAGCGCCTCCGTCCCGCCCTCGGACAACAGGGAACGAGCCGCGTCCAGCAGGGCGGCTCGCTGCATCGACCGGTGCTCGGCCACGGAGGCCGCTCGAATCCTTGGCACGTCAGCCACTTTACGGACGCGCCACCCCCGACGGGAGTGTCTCCGCCGAACCCCGCCCTCATCGCGCCAGGTCAACGCCCGAAGCCGGCCAGTTTCGCCCGCAGCTGCAGCACGGACTTGGTGTGGATCTGGCTCACCCGGCTCTCGGTCACCCCCAGCACGTTCCCGATCTCGGCCAGCGTGAGCCCCTCGTAGTAGTAGAGCGTGACCACGGTCTTCTCCCGCTCGGGCAACGTGTTGATCGCCCGCGCCAGAAACCGCCGCAGCTCCCGGTCCTCGGCCACCTCCACGGGATTGTCCGCGGCGGTGTCCTCCAGAGTGTCCATGACGCTCAGCCCGTCGCCGCCCTCGCCCCCGCCGTGCAGCAGCTCCTCCAGCGCCACCACGTTCGCCAGCGACAATTGGCTGAAGACCGCGTGGAGTTCGTCCACCGCGATCCCCATCTCGACGGCCACCTCCGCCTCCGTCGGTGTCCGCCGCAGCCGCGCCTCCAGCGTCGCGTACGCGCGTTCCACGTTCCGCGCCTTCTGCCGCACCGACCGCGGAATCCAGTCCAGTGCCCTGAGCTCGTCGATCATCGCGCCGCGGATCCGGGTGATCGCATACGTCTCGAACTTGATCTCCCGATCGATGTCGAACTTCTCGATCGCGTCGATCAGCCCGAACACCCCCGATGACACGAAGTCCGCCTGCTCGACGTTGGGCGGCAGACCGACGCTCACCCGGCCCGCCACGTACTTGACGAGCGGTGAGTAGTGCAGGATCAGCTGCTCGCGCAACCGCTCGTCCCCCGTCGCCTTGTACGACCGCCACAGCTCGTCGAGCGTCGAGGGAGCGGGCGGTCGCACGCTGCCACCGTCACGGGCGGCTGGGGGGATCGCCGCCCGGTCGGACCCGGAGGTGTGCTGGGGCATTCGTTGCCTTGTGCCGTTCTGCCGTGAAGTGGGGGTGCTTTGGGGGGCTGTCGGTCTGTGGTCGCGCTGGTGCCGTTCTGGGGACCTTCCGATGTCGAGGTGCCGGTCTGCGCCGGAATCCTCGTGAGCGTAGCGTGACTGCAGCGTCGCGGTGCGCGAAGGGCGGAGCGCAAGCCGTACGCAGATACGTTCCGCTGGACGCCCCGCCAGGTCATATCGTTCGCTCTACGTGATCACCCGAACACCCCAACTGGGCGAATTCACAAGGGCATCCGTGTTCCCCCGTACGGCCGAACACGCTCGGTCAACCTCCACTCCGACCGGCGCGAACGGAGATCATCGCCTGGCGTGTCAACTTCCAGCCGTCGCCGTGTCGTTCGACGTAACCAAGTGAGCGGAGTTCGTACAGTCTCGCGATCGCGTCGTCCTCGGTGGTCTGCGCGCCGCGTGCGACCTCGTCCGCCCGCGCAGCGCGAGCACCGGGCAGCGCGGCCAGGACTCTGCGCGCCCCCGGCTCCAGCAGATCGCGCGGCAGGACGGGCCCACGCCGCTCGGGCGCCAGCTCTCCCATGTCGCCCACGAGCTCGACGACCTCGGCGGCATCGGTGACCAGCACGGCGTCCCCGCGCAGCAGCTCGTGCACGCCCGCGGAGAGCCCGCTGGTGGCCGGGCCGGGCACGCCCATCATGTGACGCCCCAGCCGCTGTGCCGCCCGGGCGGTGACCAGCGACCCGCTGCGGTGGGCGGCCTCCACCACGACCGTGCCCCGCGTCAGCGCCGCGATCACCCGGTTCCGCACGATGAACCTGCTGGGCGTCGGATGGTCCCCCGGCGGCAGCTCCCCGAGCACGAGCCCCTGTTCCGCGATCCTGTTGATCAGCTGGGTGTGCCCGCGCGGATAGGGCCGGTCGACGCCGCAGGCGAGCACGGCGACGGTGGCCCCGCCGGCGCCGAGCGCGCCCCGGTGGGCGGCGCCGTCGACCCCATAGGCCCCCCCGGAGACGACCACCCACCCCCGCTCGGCAAGCCCGCCGGCGAGGGTGGCCGCCATGTGGGCGCCGTACTCGGTACAGGCCCGCGCCCCGACGAGGGCCACGGACCGCAGCGCCCACATCCGAAGACTGGCCCGCCCCCGCACCCACAGCCCGATGGGCCGCGCGTCCCCGAGATCATCGAGTTGCCCCGGCCACTCGACATCTCCCGGACACAGGAAACGCACCCCGGCCTCCCGGGCGACGGCAAGGTCCCGTCCGGGCTCGACCCGCACCGCCCGCGCCCGTAACCCGTCCCACCGCTTGTAACTCACCCCCGGCAAGACCTCCGCCCCTTCCCGCAGCCGCCGCACCACTTCTCCGACCCCGTACTCGCGCACCCACCGCCCGGCCACCTCGTCACCGGGCTCGACGACCCGGCTGAGAAACACCCGGCCGAGCAGTTCGTCGTCCGGCTCCTCGCTGCCGTTCACGTCAGCGCCCCGATGGCCATGGGCACACCCCGCGGCACACCGGTGCGCAGTTGCAGGGCCAGGGCGACGTCCGTGGCGTCGGGCCGGTCGTGACCGACGAGGTCGGCGACGGTCCAGGCGACGCGCAGGACGCGATCGAGCCCGCGAGCGGTCAGTACGCCGCGCTCCAGGTTCCGTTCCGCCTCGTCCATGGCGCCGACCGAGGCGTACCAACGGCTGCGCAGCTCACGCCCGGGGACCTCGCTGTTGGTCCGCCACGGCGTACCGGAAAGCCGGGCCGACGCCCGCTCACGGGCCGCGCGCACCCGGTCGGCGACCGTGGCGGTGGATTCACCCCGAGCCCCGCGCTCGGTCAGCTGGGCGCGGGTGACACGGTCCACCTCGACCCGGAGGTCGACCCGGTCGAGCAGCGGCCCGGACAGCCGCGCCTGATAGCGACGGATCGCCGAGGGCGGGCACTCGCACATGTCGTCCGTCTGGGAGAAGCGGCCACAGGGGCAGGGGTTGGCCGCCAGCACCATCAGGAACTTCGCCGGGAAGCGCACCACGCCCGCGCTGCGCGCGATGACGACGTGCCCGGCTTCCAGGGGCTGTCGCAGGGCGTCGAGGGCCTGACTGCTGAACTCCGGCGTCTCGTCCAGGAACAGGACACCCCGGTGGGACAGCGACACGGCGCCGGGCCGCGCGATGCCCTGACCCCCGCCGACGAGCGCCTGCATCGTCGCCGAATGATGCGGGGCGCAGTAGGGAGCCACGTCGATCATGGGCTTGCCGGGCGGCAGCAGCCCCGCCACCGAGTGCACCGCCGTGACCTCCAGCGACTCCTCCCTGCCGAGCCGGGGCAGGATGGCCGGCAGCCGTTCCGCGAGCATCGTCTTGCCGGCGCCGGGCGGCCCTTCCAGGAACAGGTGATGCCCGCCGGCCGCGGCGACCTCCACGGCCGTACGCGCCGACATCTGGCCCACCACATCGGCGAGGTCGTGCCCATGGTCAAGCTGGGCGGCTCCCATGCCGTGGATACCCGTGGCCGCGCCCGTCCCCGGCACGCGCAGTCCCGCGAGCAGCGGATCCGGTCGGCCCAGGTCATCGGGTTCCTCGTCGGGTACGGGTTCGTCCGCGAGGACGGCGATCAGCTGGCGCAGGCTGCGCACTCCCAGCACGGACACGCCCGGCACCAGCGAGGCCTCGGCCGCGGCGCACTCCGGGACGACCACCTGCTCATAGCCGGCGTCCGCCGCGGCCAGCACCGCGGGCAGGATGCCCCGCACGGGCCGCACTCGTCCGTCCAGGCCCAGCTCACCGATCATCACGATGTCGGCGAGGACCCGCGGATCGATCCGCTCGGAGGCTCCGAGGACGGCGCACGCAACGGCCAGATCGAAACCGCTGCCCGCCTTGGGCACCGATGCCGGACTGAGCCCGACGGTGAGCTTCTTCTGCGGCCACTCGCCGCCCGAGTTCACGACGGCCGCCCGAACCCGGTCCCGGCTCTCCGACAAGCTCTTGTCCGGCAGCCCCACCAAGGTGAACGCCGCCACCCCCGGTTCCAGGTCCGCCTGAACCTCGACCACCACACCCTCGACGCCCACCAGGGCCACCGAGCACGTTCGCGCGAACCCCATGTCAGGCCACCCCCCGCGCGTGCTCGACGACGGGCGCGCCGCGGTCGGGCAGAACGATGCCGACCAGGTCGATACGGACGCCTCCGGGTGGAGCCCCTCCATGAGCGTGGATCCAGCGTTCCGCGAGGCCTCGCAGACGCTGTGCCTTCTCGGGTGTGACCGCGGCCATCGGATGCTCGTAGCCGCTGGTCCTGCGGGTCTTCACCTCACAGACGACCACCACGTCGCCGTCCCTGGCGACGATGTCGATCTCTCCGGTCCTGCCACAGCGCCAGTTGCGCTGCAGGACCGTCATCCCGGCCTCGACCAGCCGCCGCGCGGCCAGTTCCTCGCCGTACCTGCCCAGTGCGCTGCGTGCGTTTCCCGTGCTCGTGCTCATGTCGGCACCACCTCCGGCGCCAACATTGAGGGCAGCTCAGCGAGCTATTGGATCTTGGTGGACAAGTCCGCGACTGTGGATAACTCCCTCACTCCTGCGAGTGAACGTCACCCACCCGGAAGCTCCAGATCACTCTTGTTCAGCTCCTCGATGTTCACGTCCTTGAACGTGAGCACGCGGACCTGCTTCACGAAGCGCGCCGGCCGGTACATGTCCCACACCCAGGCATCCGCCATGGACACCTCAAAGAACACCTCACCCTGGACCGAGTGCACCTGCATCTCGTAGTCATTGGTCAGATAGAAACGCCGCTCGGTCTCGATCACATACTTGAACAGACCGACGACATCGCGGTACTCCCGATAGAGCTTGAGCTCCATCTCGGTCTCGTACTTCTCGAGGTCCTCGGCGCTCATGGCATGTTCCCCTTCAGCCGTGCGATCCCACCATTGTGCGTCAGTCCCGTCAGCACCTAGACGATTTCGGGGTCAAGGGTCACGGGCCCGGCGGGGGGACCTTCGTCGAGCAGTCTGCGCAGCAGCTCGGCGAGTCTGGTCGGATACACCGTCTCATGTGCCCGGGCAAGTTCCCGACACGTCCACCAGCGCGCTCCGGCGACGCTGCGCCGCTCCAGTTCGGTGAGCCCCACGGGTCGGGTCGCCGTCTGCGTCGTACGGGCCAGGTAGTACCACTCGTCCTGGTCCCAGCGGCGTCCCGCGAACGGGAAGGAGCACATCCGTCGCCACAGCACGGGACCGAGTTCGACGTCCGTGATGCCGGTCTCCTCGGCGAGTTCCCGCAACGCGGCTTCCGCACGGCTCTCGTCGCCCTCGACGCCGCCGCCCGGCGTGAACCACCAGTCGTCGGCCGGATCCTCCGGCTCGTGGCCGTGCAGCAGCAGGATGCGGTCCTGCGGGTCGAGCAGCACGACCCGGGCTACCTTGCGCAACCCTCCGACGTAGGAGTCCCCGTACGGGCTCTCTCCCACACCCGCCACCTCAGCGGGCACCGGCGGGCTCCGTCCGGGGCCTGGCGCGCTTGGCCAACCTGTTCGCGATCGGCCCGTACGCCCCGCCGCCCAGGACCAGCACACCGCCCACGACGATCAGCGCGACGACCGTCCGCAGCGGTCCCGGCGACGACAGGGCACCCAGCTGTTCGAAGCTCGTGGGGCGCTCCAGCATGCCGTTCATGGGCCATACGACGGCGTCCACCCGGGCCGAGACGGCACTGCGCGCGACGGTGCCACTGGCGGCGTCCGTGAGGTGGGCGGTGGAGTCCAGGGAGCCGCTGCGCTCGTCACCGAGCAGGAAGAGCCTGCCCTTCGGCACCGTCACGGTCGGGAAGTTCTGGATCTCGGCCAGGCTGTCCTTGGCGAGATAGGGCTCGTCGATCTGCTTGCCGTTGACGGTCAACTTGCCGTCGGTGCAGCAGGCGACGGTGTCCCCACCGACGGCGACCACACGCTTGACCACGGGCGCGTTGGACACCCACGTCTTGTCCGTGAAGACGACGACGTCGCCCCGGCGTACCTCACCGCCGTCGATGCGCTGGGCCAGCACCCGGTCGCCCGCACCGATCGTCGGCGCCATCGAACTGGTGGGCACGGTGTACGGCCGGTAGAGGACCGCTCCCCAGGCGAACCCGCCGAGGAACAGCAACAGGCCCAGCGCCACGGCCAGCCCGGACAACCGCTGTCCGGTCCGGCTGCCCGCCGGGCCACTGCTCGCGCCACTCGCGCGCGGCGCCGTACGTGTCGTGCTCTCGCCACCCATGGGTCCGCACCCTACCCGGCGGTACCGACACCGGGCAGCCCCTCCTGAGCGCCCGAGGTCACCCGCTCGGCAAAGCTTTCCCAAGCTCGCCGCCCCGGAAGGAGGTACGGAAGGGCGGCGGCAGGAAGGTCGCCGAGCGGTCAGCGCGTCTCGGCCGCCTTGATCCGCTGCCGGCGCCACAGCACCAGCGGCACCGCACCGGCCAGGGCGAGCCCCTGCGGCGCGACCGTCAGAGCGGCGGACCGGGCGTCCAGGTTCTGCTCGAAGGTGTCCGGGACCGGCAGGTTGTCCCAGCGGTTGATCGGCCAGGCGATCACGATGGCGCGGCCCACGACCTCCTTGACGGGGACCATGCCGTGGTTCTTGTCGGACTGGTTGTAGCGCGAGTCACGGGAGTTCTGCCGGTGGTCGCCCATGACCCAGATGTAGCCCTCGGGGACCTTCACCTTGAACTGACCGCCCTGGTCGTCCTGGCTGCACGGCGTGTTGCCGGGGTAGACATAGGACGCCTCGCTCAGCGCCTTGCCGTTGACCTTCAGCGGGCCGGTGCCTTCGCACTCGACCGTGTCGCCGCCGACTCCGACGACGCGCTTGATGAGGTCCTTCTCCTCAGCGGACGGCATCAGGCCGATCCAGCTGAGGAACGTCTGCAGCGCGTTGGGGTCCGGGGTGGGCTCGCCCGCCAGCCAGTTGTCGGGGTCGTGGAAGACGACGACCTCGCCGCGCTCGGGCTCGGAGCCGAACCATGGGGTGAGCTTGTCGACCAGGACGCGGTCACCCTGCTGGAGGGTGTTCTGCATCGAGTCGGAGGGGATCGAGAACGCCTGCACCAGGAACGTCTTGATCAGCAGCGCGAGGACGAGCGCGATGCCGATCAGGATGGGCAGCTCCTTCCAGAAGGAGCGCTGTTTCTTCGGCTTGGGGGAAGCCCCGCCGGACCCCTGCTCGTCGGTCGGGGGCTGTCCGCCCGACCCTTCGCCGTCGCCGGCCGCTCCGGGGTCATTCCCGGAGGTCACAGCGCCGTCCGCGGCCGCGCCGGCTGCTCCCACGGGGTGTCCGCGGTGCTCCTCGCCGTCGTGCCCGGATCGTGCGCCAACCGCCACATCCCCCACGCCAACTCCTTACTCTGTGCCGCTGCCTGCCCCATGCACGGCGCAGGCCCACCACTCCCATAACGAGCGGGAGTTCCGCAGGGCTCGGGAGCTGGATCGTTCCGTTCGAATCGTCGTGGGCAACCCTATGCGACAGCTGGACGGACGCGGTCGACCCGGTCGCCGAGTCGGACACGGAAGCGTAGGTTTTCGGTTCCTCCAGGGAGGTCCAGTGGCCGAGGGGCCAGGCGATGACCATGGCCCGCCCCACCACCTCCTCCTCGGAGACGGTGCCGCCGTAGTTCCTGTCCTGGTGGGAGCGGGAGTCCGCGGAGTTGGCCCGGTGGTCGCCCATCACCCACAGCCGGCCCTGCGGGACGGTGATGTCGAACTCCGTCTTTGAGGGGACGTTGCCGGGATACAGATAGTCCTCGGTCAGGGGAACGCCGTTGACGGTGACCCGCCCTTGCGTGTCACAGCACTTGACGCGGTCCCCGCCGACGCCGACGACGCGCTTGATGAGGTCCTTCTCGTCGTCGGACGGCAGCAGGCCGATGAAGGTGAGCGCCTCCTTGACCTGCTTGACGACGACGGGGTCCTCCTTCTGCACCGTCGTCTGCTCGTCCTGGAGCCAGCCGCCGGGGTCCTTGAAGACGACGACGTCCCCGCGCTGCGGCTTGGAGCCGAACCAGGGCGTGAGCTTGTCGACCAGGACACGGTCACCGATCTGGATCGTCTGCTCCATGGAGCCGGAGGGGATCACGAAGGCTTGGACGAGGAAGGTCTTCAGGACGAGCGCGATGAGGACGGCGACGCCGACGAGGAGGGGTATCTCCTTCATCGCGGAGCGCCTGCGGCGCCGCTTGACCTTGCGCTGGAGCTTGCGCCGCTCCGCGCGCGTGCGACCGCCGGCGGGGCTGGCGGCGCGCCGGGCACCGGTGGGCAGCAGATTGTCGGCGGCGCTGGTGGGGGCTCCACGCGGCTTGCCACGGTTACCCATGCGCGCCCTCCGCTGCTGGCACGCGCGCGTAGGCGTCCGGTCGGTGCAGGTGGGTCCAGTGGGCGGTCGGCCATACGATCCAGTCGGCACGGCCGATCACGTCGTCGACCGGGACCATGCCGCCGCCGGGCGAGCCCAGATGGTCGCGGGAGTCGCTGGAGTCGCTGCGGTGGTCGCCGAGGACGAACAGGGTGCCGTCGGGCACGACGACGTCGAACGGCACCGTGGACGGGCTGTCACCGGGGTAAAGGAATGTCGACTCGTCGACCGACCGGCCATTCACCCGGATCCTCCCCTCCTTGTCGCAGCAGACCACGTGGTCTCCCCCCACACCCACAACGCGTTTGATGTAGTCGGCATCCCCGAAGTACCCAGTTCCATCGAACACGACAACATCACCGCGTCGCGGCTCGGCACCGAAACGGTACGCCAACTTATTTACGAGAACGCGGTCGCCGATCCTCAATCCGGACTCCATGGATCCGCTGGGAATCTCGAACGGCCGCAGCACGAACGTGTTGAGCAACAGCAGGAACACCAGGAAAACCAGCAGGGTCAGGCTGATGCGCCCGCCCGGGAGCCACTGGGTGATCCGCGACACCAACGCGAAGCGCGACCGTCCCTCCTGACCCTCTGTGTCCGAGATCTCCTCGGAGTCGGAAGGGCGGGAGGAGCGGTCGCGCTCCGTCGGCTGTGCTTCGGTGTCCATCGGGGCCAGATGTTATCCGGCCCCGCTTTGGACCCCGCGGGGGCGAGCCCCCTGAAGCGCTCAGTTCTCGCGCTTCTCCTTGATCTTCGCCGCCTTGCCGCGCAGCTCGCGCAGGTAGTACAGCTTGGCGCGACGCACGTCACCCTTGGTGACGAGCTCGATCTTCTCGACGATCGGGGTGTGCACCGGGAAGGTGCGCTCGACGCCGACGGAGAAGGAGACCTTGCGGACCGTGAAGGTCTCGCGCACGCCGGCGCCCTGGCGGCGGATCACAACGCCCTTGAACTGCTGCACACGGGAGCGGTTGCCCTCGATGACGCGAACGTGGACGTTGACGGTGTCGCCCGGGCGGAAGGCCGGGACGTCGCTGCGCAGCGACGCGGCGTCGACGGAGTCGAGCAGGTGAGACATTTCGTCTGCTTTCTTCGCCCATGCCACAGGTCATAGGCGGGAGCTAGGTGTTTCGTGAGGATGCTGTCCGTGTCGGGGCGGGCGTCGTGTCCCCCTGTGGCAGGGGCGCACGCCGGACGACGCACAACAGCGACCTATTCTTCCACGCCCTCTGTCCTGCGCCAAAATCGACCGACCCGCTCGCCCTCCGGATCGGGCATCCAGCCCAGGATGGAGAGCATCTCCCGGTCCTTCTTGTCGAAGGCCTTGGGGTCGCAGCGCTCTATGAGGTCGGGCCGGTTGACCGTCGTACGCCTGAGCGCCTCGTCCCGGCGCCAGCGGGCGATCTTGCCGTGATGGCCGCTGAGCAGCACGTCGGGGATGTCCCGGCCGCGCCACTCGGGCGGCTTGGTGTAGACGGGGCCTTCGAGGAGGTTGGCCATCGCGCCGGGCGCGAAGGAGTCGTCCCGGTGGGACTCCGCGTTCCCCAGGACGCCGGGCAGCAGGCGGGCCACGGCCTCCGTGATGACCAGTACGGCCGCCTCGCCGCCGGCGAGGACGTAGTCGCCGATGGACACCTCATGGACGGGCATACGGGTCGCGTACTCGTCGATGACGCGGCGGTCGATGCCCTCGTAGCGGGCCGGCATGAAGATCAGCCAGGGCCGCTCGGAGAGCTCGACGGCGAGTTCCTGGGTGAAGGGACGGCCGCTGGGGGTGGGGACGATCAGGGTGGGCGCCCCGGAGCCACTCTCGTAGCCGTCCGCCAGGACCGAGTCCAGCGCGTCACCCCAGGGCTCGGTCTTCATGACCATGCCGGGGCCGCCGCCGTACGGCGTGTCGTCGACCGTGTTGTGGCGGTCGTACGTCCAGCCGCGGAGGTCGTGCACATGGACGTTCAGCTGCCCACGCGCGCGTGCCTTGCCGACCAGGGAGACGTTCAGGGGCTCCAGGTACTCGGGGAAGATCGTGACGACGTCGAGCCTCATGCGCTGTCGTCCCGGGTGGAGTCGATCTCCGCCTTGTCGTCGATCAGGCCCGGCGGTGGCGTGATGACGGCCTTCTGCTCCACCAGGTCGATCTCGGCGACGATCTCCTCGACGAACGGGATCATGACCTCGCTGCCGTCGGGACGCTCCACGATGAAGAGGTCCTGGGAGGGCAGGTGCGAGATCTCGGTGATACGGCCGACCTCCACGCCATCAGCGGTGACCACGTCCAGGTCCATCAGCTGGTGGTCGTAGTACTCGTCCTCCTCCTCGGGCAGCTCGTCCGGGTCCACCTCGGCGATCAGGAGGGTGTTGCGCAGCGCCTCGGCGGCGTTGCGGTCCTTGACCCCTTCGAAGCGCAGCAGCAGCCGGCTGCTGTGCACCCTGCCGGTCTCGATGGTGAGCGGGCCTACCGAGGCGGGATCGGTGAGGAGTACCGCGCCGGGCGCGAGCCGCAGTTCCGGCTCGTCGGTGCGGACCTCCACGGTGACCTCGCCCTTGATGCCGTGAGCGCGGCCGATCCGTGCGACTACGAGCTGCACTTTCCAAGATCTCCTGTCGGAACGACTACGAGCCGCGAGGCTCATACGACTACGGGCCGGGGACGGCCCAGTGGCCCTCCCCGGCCCGAGCCGGTGCTGCGTTCGGCGTCAGCGGACGTGGTCCACGTCGACGAGGTCGACGCGGACACCGCGGCCGCCGATGGCACCCACGACGGTGCGCAGAGCGCGTGCGGTGCGGCCGTTGCGGCCGATCACCTTGCCGAGGTCGTCGGGGTGCACCCGGACCTCCAGCACACGCCCGCGACGCAGGTTGCGCGAGGCGACCTGCACATCGTCAGGGTTGTCGACGATGCCCTTCACGAGGTGCTCGAGAGCCTCCTCGAGCATGCTCAGGCCTCGGCCGACTCGGACTCGGCGGCAGCCTCGTCCTTCTTCTCCGCCTTCTTCTTCTGGGTGATCGCCTCACCCTTGCCCTCGTCGTCGCCACCAAGGGCCTCGAACGACGGGCGCGCCTTCTTCGGCTCGGCCACGAGCAGCGGAGCCGGGGCGGGCTCGCCCTTGAACTTCTGCCAGTCGCCGGTCTTCTTCAGGATGGCGAGCACGGGCTCGGTCGGCTGCGCGCCGACACCCAGCCAGTACGCGACACGGTCCGCGTCGACCTCGATGACCGACGGGTTGTACGTCGGGTGGTACTTGCCGATCTCCTCGATCGCACGACCGTCACGACGGGTACGGGAGTCGGCGACGACGATGCGGTAGTGAGGCGAACGGATCTTGCCCAGACGCTTCAGCTTGATCTTGACTGCCACGGGAGTGGGTTCTCCTGGATTTGACGTGGTTGGGCACGGCGAGAATGCCGCGTGGGGTTGCGGTACCCGAGTGCCCGATGGACGCGTCAGCCGGAGGCGAGAGGGTTCCTGTGCGGCTGTCGAGTACAGCTAGCCATTGTGCCACACCCTGCGGGTCCCTTCCGGCCGAGGGGGGGCGGCCGTGTGCTCGGGCACGCCTGAGAGGCACCCGGCGTGAAGGTGCCGTTGAGGTCGGTCGCGCAATCCGGCGCCGACGGGGGTGCCGCGGGCCCACTACAACGGCACCCCCACGCCACGCGTGTCCGCGCGCCGTACGTCCCGACGCACCATGCCTTCCGACCGGCAGCCACGAGATGCCGGTGCTCGGCAGGGCGCCGTCACGCCGCGCCGGCCACCTCCGGGATCCGGAACGGCTTCCCGCACCCGCCGCAGACGATCGGCGCCTGCGCCAGCACCGACGGAACGACCCGGACGTTGCGGCCGCAGTCGCAGACCGCCTTGACGCGGACGCCGCCCCCGGAGGAGCCGTGGCGGGCCGCCGGGCCGCGGAAGGTCCGGCTGGTGTCGGCGGAGGTCGCCGCGGTGTGGGCCTTCAGGGCGCGCTGGAGGCGTTCGATGGTCGGGCGGTAGCGGCGCTTGGCCTCGGGGTTGAGCGTGACCAGGGAGAAGCCGCTGCTCGGGTGCGGCTCCTCGGGGTGGTCCAGGCCCAGCTCCTCGGCGATGGAGAGGAATCTGCGGTTGTGGTAACGGCCGGCCCGGGAGGTGTCGCGGACGCCGCGCGCGGCGGCGATGCCATGGACTGCCTCGTGAAGCAGTCGCTCGAAGGAGAGCTCGTGACCGCAGGCGGACGACGACTCCCCGATCAGTGACTCTGGCGCGGCGAGATCCGGCAGCTCGGGGTGGTACCGCTGAATGTCGGCCCACGCCTGTGCCAGTTCTGCGGCGAGAACAGGTGGTGTCTGTGTCGTGCTCACGTAATGACAACGAGCCGGAGTGCCGCTGTGTTCCGATTCCGGGGCATCCCAAATAATTTGCACGTACCCGTCAGTTGCGAATGATGCGCCCTGACGAGGGCGGGTGCGCCGATCTGCGGAGAAGCCTCACAGCTCGTACCAAGCTGGTGCGTAGCCTGACGTACGCGCCGGCGCGTACGCCCCGTCCACGCGCCGGTGTGGCTGTGGTGTGCGGATGCGCAAGAGGCGATTCGGCCGCTCTCGTTCCACACGGGCGTCCTATCAGTAAGCGCGTGCCACCACCGCGACGTTACCGGGCGCGTCGTCGGCGTCCGGCACCGCCCCGTCCCCGGCGAGCAGACACCGTACGGTCACGGCGTGCTCGGCCGGCCTGACCTCGCCTTCTTCGCCGAGCGTCGCAGCAGCACCCGGTCCTCTTCGAGGACCGTGGGGAGCCGCGCCGCCCGTGCGTGTGTCGGCCGACTCGGCCCTGTGGCCCAGGTCCTGGTACCCGCATGGGAAGTCCTCCGCCCGCGACCTCCGAACGGCGCCTCGGCCCTGGCGAGATCGTACGGACCCAGGTTGCCGGAATGTGAATTCTCGCCACGCACACAGGGAAGCCACAAGCAGGGCCCCGCGACCTCTGGACGCGGCGTCGGGCGCGGAGTTTCCTGGCATACGGGGGGAGCGCGAGCGCATGCCACGGGGGCGACGGAATCGGACTCAGCGGTAACTCTCGGCGGATTGGGGCGCTTTACATGACACCTACGCTCGTGCGACAGCACCTGCCTCACGCGGGGGCGGCACCTCGCGTGGACCTGTGTGCACGCGCGCGTGACTGGTCCGAGATTCAGGAGCGGATGCTGGTTCCGCTCTACGAAGCCGTCTACGAGCGACTGGAAGCGGGGCCCGGCACCCGGCTGCTGGGCCTCGGCTGCGGTAGCGGGCTCGCCCTGGTGATGGCGGCGTCCAGAGGCGCGGCCGTCACCGGCGTCGAGTCCTGCTCCCCCGAACGACTGGCCCTCGCACGGCAGCGGTTGCTGCCCGGGGCGTGGGGCACGCGCGCGTGTGCCGAGACCCGGCTCGTCGACGGCGCACCCGACGACCTGGCAGCCGCGGCCGACACCGAGGACCACACGGAGACGGCCGCGTACACGCTGGTGACCGCCTTCGAGCCCATCGGGTGCCTCGCGGGCGACTCGGAGGGGCTCGGTGAGATGCTCGCGGCCGCGACGCCGCTCGCCGAGCGGGGGGCGCCCGTGGTGCTCGCCGGCTGGGGGCCGCCGGAGCGCTGTGCCACGTCGTCCGTGCTGCGCGTGGCCACCAAGTTGGCCGACCCGTTGCGCAGTACGGGCAGTTGGCGTCCCGCCCTGCGCGACGACCTGGAGGAGGTCGCCCAGCGGGCGGGCCTCAAGCCCGACGGTTCCGGGCGGGTGGCCTGCCCCTTCGGGTACGCGGACGTCGACAGTGCCGTACGGGGGTTGCTGTCGACCGGGTTGTTCGACTCGGCGATCGCGGCGACCGATCAGGTGCAGGTGGACAAGGAGTTGGCGGAGGCGCTGCATCCGTATCGGCGGCCGGACGGGACGGTGTGGATGCCGAATGTCTTCCGGTACCTGATCGCGCGCGTGCCGTGAAGCGCAACGGGACTGAGCGGGCCCGCTACGCGTCCGCCTCCTTGGTCAGCCGGGTGATGCCCGCGATCCGGTAGGCGTCCGCCTCCTCCAGTGTCTCGTTCTCCAGCAGGGCCTCCGCCAGCGCCTCCAGCTGCCCGTAGTGCTCGCGGAGTTTGCGGCAGGCCTCCTCGTAGCACTCGTCGACGATCCGGCGCATCTCCGCGTCGATCACGTCGAGGGTCTGCGGGGCGGCCGCGAGGCCGTACGCCTGCTGGGTGTCGCTGGGCAGGGCGGACAGCCGGCCGACCCGTGCGCTCATGCCCCAGCGGGCGACCATGCCGCGGGCGATGTTGGTGACCTGTTCCAGGTCGTTCTCCGCGCCCGTGGTGACGACGCCGTAGACCACCTGCTCGGCCGCCATGCCGCCCAGTGCGCCGATGATGCGGCCGCGCAGATACTCCTCGGAGTGCGCGTACCGCTCCACCTCGGGCGTCGACATCGTCACCCCGAGCGCCCGACCGCGCGGCACGATGGTGATCTTGCGGACGGGGTCGGCGCCCGGCTGCAGCATGCCGAGGAGGGCGTGCCCGCTCTCGTGGTAGGCCGTGCGGCGGCGGTCCTCCTCGGGCATCACGAGGGTGCGTGCGGCGCCCAGTTGCACTTTCTCCAGGGCCTCGGAGAGGTCCGAGGCGGTCACCTGCTCCTGCTTCCGCTTGACCGCGAGCAGAGCGGCCTCGTTGGCGAGATTGGCCAGATCCGCTCCCGTCATACCGGGGGTGGTCCGGGCCAGTTGGGTCAGGTCCACGTCCTCGGCGAGCGGAATCTCGCGGGTGTGGATCCGCAGGATCGCCTCGCGCCCGTCTCTGTCCGGAGGGGAGACGTTGACCACCCGGTCGAAGCGGCCGGGCCGGGTCAGCGCCGGGTCCAGGATGTCGGCGCGGTTCGTGGCCGCGATGACGATCACGCCCTCCGAGCCGGAGAAGCCGTCCATCTCCGTGAGGATCTGGTTCAGCGTCTGCTCACGCTCGTCGTGGCCGCTCACGGAGGCACCGCCGCTGCGCACCCGGCCGATGGTGTCGATCTCGTCGATGAAGATGATCGACGGCGCCACCTTGCGCGCCTCGGCGAACAGCTCCCGGACGCGGGAGGCTCCGACACCGACGATCATCTCGATGAACTCGGACGCGGACGCGGAGAAGAACGGCACACCTGCCTCGCCCGCCACCGCACGCGCCAGCAGCGTCTTGCCGGTGCCGGGCGAGCCGGCGAGCAGCACGCCGCGCGGCATCTTCGCGCCCATCCTGCGATAGGCGTCGGGGTGCTCCAGGAAGTCGACGACGTCGTCCAGCTCGCCCTTGACCTCGTCGATGCCGGCCACGTCGGCGAACGTCGTGCGCTGGGTCCCCGGCCGCAGCTCGACCGGCTTGGGCGGCGCCTTGCGCCCGAACATGCCGCCCGCGCCACCTCGGCCCGCGCCGAGCCGCCGGACAACGAAGATCCACACCGCGACGATGATCACGATCGGCGCCAGCGAGATCAGCAGGTTGGAGAGGAGACCGCGCTCCTTCACGACCGGCTGCGCGGTCACCGTGACGTCGCGGCTGCTCAGTTCCTGCCACAGGTCGTCGTCCGCGAAGGCCGGCCGCTGCGTCTTGAACTTGGTGTAGTCGCCGTCGCCCTCGGGGTTGTCCCGGGCGCTCTTGAGCTCCCCCTGGATCGCGTCGCCCTTGGAGTAGATCTTGTCGACGTTGCCGGCATCGACCTCCCTGCTGAACTCCGTGTAGGAGATCGTCGGCTCGTTGCCCCGGTCGAGGTACGTCAGTCCCCCATAGGCGAGCAGGAAGACGATCACCGCGGTGAGGAGCAGGCTCCACCAGCGGCCGCGCATCCGTCGCCCGCCGGGCCGCCCGGACGGCTCGTCCGGTGTGCCTTCGGTGCGCCACGGCTGGTCAGGGGCCTTGCGTGGTGGCGCGGCATTGCTCATATATGGACGTTACGGCAGATGCCGGGCCCTGGCACGCGCAGAGGGCGCCCCTCCGGAAGGGGCGCCCTCAGTGACGTACTCGACGAGAAGGTCGTACGAGACGAACCGTCAGCCCATGAACTTCTTGAACTCGTCCGGCAGCTCGAAGTCCTGCGGAGCCTGCTGGCCCGGCACGCCGAAGGCGCCGCCGGCCTGAGCGGCGGCGGCCCTGCGTGCGGCCTCCTCCTGCTCCTGCTGCTTGCGCTTCATCGGGTTGCCGGAGCGCTGCTTGCCCTTGGCCTTCTTCGGCTGCTTCTTGGTGCGGCCGGGGCCGCCGCCCATGCCCGGCATCCCCGGCATGCCCGGCATGCCGCCGCCCTGGGCCATGCGGGACATCATCTTCCGCGCCTCGAAGAACCGCTCGACCAGGTTCTTGACCGCGCTGACCTCGACGCCGGAACCGCGGGCGATACGGGCGCGCCGCGAGCCGTTGATGATCGTCGGCTCCTGGCGCTCGGCCGGTGTCATCGACTTGATGATCGCGGCCGTGCGGTCGACGTCCCGCTCGTCCAGGTTGTTGATCTGGTCCTTGATCTGGCCCATGCCCGGGAGCATGCCGAGCAGCTTGGAGATGGAGCCCATCTTCCTGACCTGCTCCATCTGGGCCAGGAAGTCGTCGAGGGTGAAGTCCTGGCCCTTCTTGGAGGCCAGCTTCTCGGCCATCTTCTGGGCTTCGGCCTGGTCGAAGGTCTTCTCCGCCTGCTCGATCAGGGTGAGCAGGTCACCCATGTCGAGGATGCGGGAGGCCATCCGGTCCGGGTGGAAGGCGTCGAAGTCGTCGAGCTTCTCGCCGTTCGACGCGAACATGATCGGCTTGCCGGTGATCTGCCGGATCGACAGGGCCGCACCACCGCGGGCGTCACCGTCGAGCTTGGAGAGCACCACGCCGTCGAAGCCGACGCCGTCGCGGAAGGCCTCCGCCGTGTTGACGGCGTCCTGACCGATCATCGCGTCGACGACGAACAGGATCTCGTCCGGCGAGACCGCGTCCCGGATGTCCGCGGCCTGCTGCATCATCTCCTGGTCGATACCCAGGCGGCCGGCGGTGTCCACGATCACGATGTCGTGGACCTTGGCCTTGGCGTGCTCGATGGAGTCCTTGGCGACCTTGACCGGGTCACCGACGCCGTTGCCCGGCTCGGGCGCGTAGACCGCGACACCGGCGCGCTCGGCGACGACGCTGAGCTGGTTGACGGCGTTCGGGCGCTGGAGGTCGGCGGCGACGAGCAGCGGCGAGTGGCCCTGCTCCTTCAGCCAGCGGCCGAGCTTGCCCGCGAGGGTGGTCTTACCGGCACCCTGCAGACCCGCGAGCATGATCACGGTCGGGGGCTGCTTGGCGAAGCGAAGGCGCCGGGTCTCGCCGCCCAGGATCGTCACGAGCTCGTCGTTGACGATCTTCAGGACCTGCTGGGCCGGATTCAGCGCCTTGGAGACCTCGACGCCGAGGGCGCGCTCCTTGACGTTCTTGATGAACGTCCGGACGACCGGCAGCGCCACGTCCGCTTCGAGGAGTGCGATGCGGATCTCGCGCGCGGTGGCGTCGATGTCCGCCTCGGAGAGCCGTCCCTTGCCGCGCAGGTTCTTGAAAGTCGCTGAGAGGCGATCGGAGAGAGTATCGAACACGGCGCTCGCGGTCCTCGGGGTCGGTGGCAGCTGGGAATCGCCCTCCAGGGTATCCCGGCGGCGCAGGTTGCCGGGATCCCTGGGTGCAGAGCCTTTGAACAGGGTCTCAGCCCCGCAACGTCTCCTCCAGCTTGCGCGCCACGGAGGCCGCTTCCTCGCTGGGCAGCGGCGCCCCTTCGGGGCCTGTGACATAGAACGCGTCGACGGCGTTGGCGCCCAGCGTGCTGGCATGCGCACTGCGCACCCGCACGCTCGCGTCCTCCAGCGCCCGCCCGATCCGGAACAGCAGCCCCGGCGCGTCCTGTGCGCGTACCTCGATCACCGTGGCCAGCCGGGAGGCCGCCGGGTGGACCGACACCCTCGCCGCCGGCGGCACGACGCCCCGCCGGCGCGGATAGGCGGCGTCCCGCTCGGCGAGGCGGCCCGCGATGTCCAGGGAGCCGTCCAGGGCCCGCACCAGGTCGGCACGGAGCCGGGCGGCCTGCGGCAGGGAGCCGTACTCGGCGGCGACCCGCCAGTCCAGCAGCAGGACGGAGCCCTCGACGCCGTCCGGCAGATCCAGGGCGCGCAGTTCGGCGGTGCGCACGGTCAGGCGGTGCATCGCCAGGACACCGGCCACCGCGGGCAGCACGCCCGGCTGGTCCGGTACGGCGATGAGGAGCTCCACGCCGAGCGGCTCCGGGTCGCCCGAGGGCTGCTCCTCGGTCGGCGGCTCGGTCTGCGCGCGCAGCGACAGCACCGGGCTGCCCGTCGCGACCGCTTCGATGGCGAGCCGCTCCTGCTCGGCGGTGGGCGCGGCAGCCTCGGGCTCGTCGAGGTCGTCCCCGGCCAGCACGGCCGCGACTCGTTTGACCAGGTCGGCGACGAGCGAACCCCGCCACGACGACCAGGCGGCCGGGCCGGTGGCCAGGGCGTCCGCCTCGGTCAGGGCGTGCAGCAGCTCCAGGGTGCCCTGGGAGCCGACCGCCTCGGCGACCGCGCGCACGGTGGCCGGATCCTCCAGGTCGCGCCGGGTGGCCGTCTCGACGAGCAGCAGGTGATGGCGTACGAGGGTGGAGAGCACGGCCACGTCGTCGCGGTCGAAGCCGATGCGCGCGGCCACGTCCTTGGCGATGATCTCGCCGGCCACCGAGTGGTCGCCGGGCCAGCCCTTGCCGATGTCGTGCAGCAGCGCGGCGACCAGGAGCAGGTCGGGGCGGTGCACGCGGCGGGTGAACTCGGAGGCGCGGACGGCCGTCTCGATGAGGTGCCGGTCGACGGTCCAGATGTGCACGGCGTTGCGCTGCGGGCGGCAGCGCACCCGCTCCCAGTCGGGGAGGAAGCGGGTGATCAGCCCTTCGGCCTCCAGGGCCTCCCAGACCTCGACCGTCGGCCGCCCGGAGCCCAGCAGGGTCACGAGCTGCTCACGTGCCTCGGCGGGCCAGGGCGTCGGCAGCGGGCGCACGGAGGCAGCCATGCGCCGTACGGCGTGCAGGGAGAGCGGGAGTCCGGCCTGCGCGGCGGCGGCCGCGGCACGCAGGGGGAGCACGGGGTCGCGTTCGGGGCGTGCGGCGCGGGCGAGCACCACCTCGCCGTCCTGCTCCACCACGCCCTCGGCGAGGGGGGACCTTTCGGCAGTGGGCTTGCCGCCGCCCAGCATGGCGCGCAGACGCGGCCGCACCGCGCGCGAGCGCAGCACACGCCCCACTTCGCGCCATGTGACATCGCTCGCATACGAGATGACCCGCGCCGCCTCGTACACCTGCCGCAGCAGCGTGTCCGCGTCGAGCAGGCCCAGCTCGGCGGCGACCTGATCCTGCTCCTGAAGCGCGAGCCGGTCCGTCGCCCGCCCGGTCGTCAGATGCAGGGCGTCACGCACGTCGAGCAGCCGGCGCCGGGCGTCGGCGAGGCCCTCGCGCGGGGCGTCGGCCAGCCAGGAGGCGGCGACGGCGCGCAGGATGGTGGCGTCGCGCAGCCCGCCGCGGGCTTCCTTCAGGTCGGGTTCCAGGAGGTACTGCAGCTCGCCCTGGCGCTCGGCGCGCTCGGCGGACAGCTCCTGGAGTTCGGGCAGGCGCTTGGGCGCCTGGTTGCGCCAGTCGGCCAGGACCGCAGTCCGCAGTCCGGCGGTGAGGCCGAGGTCGCCCGCGATGTGCCGGGCGTCCAGCAGGCCCAGCTGGACCTTGAGGTCCTCACCTGCGGTCTTGCGGGCCTCGGCCGGCGTGCGCACGGAGTGGTCGAGGGCGAGGCCGAGGTCCCAGACGGGGTACCAGATGCGGTCGGCCAGGGCGGCCACCGCGTCGGAGTCGCTGCCGTCGTGCAGCAGGAGCAGGTCCAGGTCGCTGCGGGGGGACAGCTCGCCCCGGCCGTATCCGCCGACAGCGACCAGGGAGACGCCGCGCAGTCCCTCGGCGCCGGCGGCGAACAGGCCGGTCAGCCAGTCGTCGGTCAGCTCCGCGAGCGCCGAACGGCGCGGCGGCCCGGACTGCGCCCCCTCGGTGAGGAGGCGCAGCCGGGCCGCCGCGTAGCCGCTGGGTCCCGAGTCCTCTGCATCCTTACGAACGTCCGTACTCGACACCCAGCGACTCCTGTCCTTCTTCTTCTCTCAGAGCGCGTTCTCTTGGAGTTCTTCCCTGAGCTGTGCTCTGAGTCGTTCTCCGAGTTCTTCCCTCAGAGCGCGTTCCTCAGAGCGCGTCCGGTCCGCGCTCGCCGGTCCGCACCCGTACGGCCGTCTCGACCGGCAGGGACCAGACCTTGCCGTCACCGATCTTGCCGGTGCGGGCGGCCTTGACGATGACGTCGATCAGCTGCTCGGCGTCGTCGTCCTCGGCCAGCACCTCGATGCGGATCTTCGGGACCAGGTCGACGGTGTACTCGGCACCGCGGTAGACCTCGGTGTGGCCCCGCTGACGACCGTAGCCGCTCGCCTCGGTGACCGTCAGGCCGTGCACGCCGAAGGCCTGGAGGGCCTCCTTGATCTCGTCGAGCCGGTGCGGCTTCACGACGGCGGTGATGAGCTTCATGCGTCCACCTTCTTGCTCGAAGCTGCGGCGACCGGGGCCGTGACCGCGGCCTTGGCCGCACCGCCACCGGCGCCACTGAAGTCGTATGCGGTCTCGGCGTGCTCGGCCTGGTCGATGCCGGCAACCTCCTCGTCCTCGGAGACCCGCATACCGATGGTCTTGTGGAGGACGAAGGCGAGAAGCGCGGAAACGATCAGGGAGTAGGCGAGGACACCGCCGACACCGGCGAGCTGCTTCCACAGCTGGTCGAACTTGTGGTCGCCGTAGAAGACGCCCGTGGCCTCGGACTGACCCTTGCCGCTGGCGAAGAAGCCGATCAGGATCGAGCCGACGATACCGCCGACCAGGTGGACGCCGACGACGTCGAGCGAGTCGTCGTAGCCGAACTTGTACTTCAGGCCGACGGCCATGGCGCACAGGACACCGGCGATGGCACCGACGGCGATCGCGCCCATCGGGGTGACCGCACCACCGGCCGGGGTGATGGCGACCAGACCGGCGACCGCACCGGAGGCGGCGCCCAGCGTGGTGAACGCGCCGTGGCGGATCTTCTCGTAGATCAGCCAGGCCAGCATGGCGGCGGCGGTGGCGACCTGCGTGTTGACGAACATCAGCGAGCCGACGCCGTCGTCGTTGCCGAGCCACGAGCCGGCGTTGAAGCCGAACCAGCCGAACCACAGCAGACCGGCGCCGAGCATGACCAGCGGGAGGCTGTGCGGGCGCATCGGGTCCTTCTTGAAGCCGACCCGCTTTCCGATGACGAGGATCACACCGAGCGCCGCGGCACCCGCGTTGATGTGGACCGCCGTACCACCGGCGAAGTCGATCACGCCCATGTCGAAGGCCCAGCCGCCCTCACCCCAGACCCAGTGGGCGACGGGGAAGTAGACGATCGTGGCCCACAGGGCGATGAACAGCGCCCAGGCGGAGAACTTCACGCGGTCCGCGAGCGCACCGCTGATCAGCGCGGGCGTGATGATCGCGAACATCAGCTGGAAGACCATGAAGGCGAGCAGCGGGATGTTGTACGAGCCCCAGAGCTCGCCCTTGTCGACCCCGCTGAGGCCGACCCAGTCCGAGTTCCAGCCGATGAGGCTGCCGGAGTCGGTACCGAAGGCAAGGGAGAAGCCGTACAGCACCCACAGGATGGTGACGATCCCCAGGCTGATGAAGCTCATCATCAGCATGTTCAGGGTGCTCTTTACGCGGACCATGCCTCCGTAGAAGAAGGCCAGGCCCGGCGTCATGAGCATCACCAGGGCGGAGCAGATGAGCATGAAACCTGTGTTGGCGGCAGAGATCTCCGTCTCTGCGGCAAGCGTGATGGCTGGTGCCATCGGCGTCTCCTCGTCGTTTGGTACGGCCCCGTGCGGGCGGAAGCCTGAGCGGATTGAGGGGTGGGCCGGTTATGCGCCACGAGATTGACGCAGCGGAGTTTCGATGGAAGCCCCTCGTTGTTTCGCCGCCGTGACGAAGGCGCCCTGCGTGTTACGCGTTGATGAACTGCGAGATGTTCGGCTGCACGATCGTTATCGTGGCGCAACCTTCACTGGAGGTAAGAGAACCGGCCGCGGTCGGCCTTCCGATGACCTGGCATGGGGGAGCCGAGTCGGGCGGTTCGGGAAGGCCGGCCGCGGCCGGGGTTCTGGGGATTCCCGGGGAATCCTCTGGAGCTCAGACCGCCTCCGCGGTCTCCGGCAGCTCCACGGCGAGCTTGTCGGTGAGGTCCACGACCTCGGCGAGATCCCCGAAGTCGCGTACAGCCGTGTCGACCGTCTTTCGAATACGAGTGTTGACGCGCTCCGAGCGCACCTTCTTGGCGACCCGCATGGCCTGTTCGGCGTAGACCGCGCTCTGCTCGGGCTCCCGCCGCAGCAGCTGGACCGTGGCCATGCCGATGAGGTTCAGCGCATACGACCGCTGGTGCTCGCCGTCCTTCGCGAACAGGTCCACGGCCTGCTGCATCACGGGTTCGGCCAGCGAGGCGTACGTCGGGCTGCGGCCGGCGACATAGGCCAGGTCGCGGTAGGAGTGGGAGTTCTCGCCGTACAGCTCGGCCTCGGAGAAGAAGCGGATCCAGTCGGGGTCCGGCTCGTCCCACTCGTCGGCCTCGGTGAAGGTGTCCTCGGCCATCCGCACCGCCCGCTTGCACTTGCCGGGCTGCCCCATGTTGGCGTAGGCGCGGGCCTCCATCGCATACAGCATCGACTGGGTGCGCGGGCTCGCGCAGTCCCGGCTGCCGTACTGCGCGAGGTGGATCAGCTCCAGGGCGTCGTCGGGCCGGCCGAGGTGGATCATCTGGCGGCTCATGCTGGAGAGGATGTACGAGCCGAGCGGCCGGTCGCCCGCCTCCTTGGCGGCGTGCAGCGCGAGGACGAAGTACTTCTGCGCGGTGGGCTGGAGCCCCACGTCGTACGACATCCAGCCGGCCAGCTCCGCCAGCTCCGCGGCGACCTTGAACAGCTTCCTGGTGGTGGCCTCGGGATGCGGCTCCTGGAGCAGGTCGGTCACCTCGTGCAGCTGGCCGACGACCGCCTTGCGGCGCAGACCGCCGCCGCACTGGGCGTCCCACTGCCGGAACATCACGGTGGTGGACTCCAGCAGGTCCAGCTCGGGCCTGGACAGGCGGCCACGCGCGCGTGAGGACGGGATGGGCCGGGGCTCCTGGTACGGCGCCGGGGGCGCGGGGACCAGCCAGCGCTGCATCGGTTCGATGAGGGCCGGGCCCGCGGACAGGGCCAGCGAGCTCCCGAGGAAGCCGCGCCGCGCCAGCATCAGGTCGCTGCGCGAGAACTCACTGAGCAGGGCCACCGTCTGCGGGCCCGTCCAGGGCAGGTCGACGCCGGACACGGAGGGTGACTGACGGGCGGCGCGCAGGCCGAGATCCTCGACGGAGACGACGCAGCCGAAGCGCTCGGAGAACAGCTCGGACAGGATCCGCGGGATCGGCTCGCGGGGGTTCTCGCCGTCCAGCCAGCGGCGTACACGTGAGGTGTCGGTGGAGATGTGGTTGGCGCCCAACTGGCGGGCCCGGCGGTTCACTTGGCGGGCAAGCTCGCCCTTCGACCAGCCGCTCCGCACGAACCAGGACGTGAGCAGCTCGTTCGGCCGCTTGTCAGCGTGCGATGCGCCACCGGCACTCGTACCGCTTCCGCTGTTGCCGCTCACTGGAACGCCCCCATCCCTTGGACCACTTGTCACCGAGTGCGCCAAGCCCTATCAGAATGCCGGTAAATACGGCCGCCCGTCCGGCGGTTGTCACCCTTCGAACGGAAAGCCGACTTGCCTCCGGCATACCCACAAGTGCATGTGCCCCAACGGGCCGTGCACTCACGGTAATCCTACGATCACGCCCCCAGCCATGGCGATCCCGGAATCGCCACCATTCGCCACCCCTTCGAATGAACTAACGGTGGCCTCTACGCGATTCACTTGACATAGGACGGCCGGAAGTGGGCGCAGCGGAGCACTTAGGGGCGTGTGTCGCCGGGCCCACAACCCTGAGTGCTTCCAGGCGCCGCGTGGACCGAGCAGCGACAGTGGGTAACCGGCGATCCAGGAACACACAGGGTCACGATCCGAATCCGCGTCGTAACCACCGGCGCGCTGGACCCGTTGGAGGGGGCATGGGCTTCACGATCGGCGGCATCCGGGAGATCCGCTCCGGCTCGCGACGACGTGGCCGCTCCTCGGAGTGCACCACCGTCGCCGAGTTCACCGGACTGTGGGGCTGGGACGTGGCGCCCGGTGCGCGAGCCGCGGCGGGCGCCTGCTCGTGCGGCCGCTCCGACTGCCACGCCCCCGGCGCACACCCCCTCGACTTCGCGCCCGAGGTCCCGGCCGGGGCCACACTCGACGAGGTCGGCAAGGCCTGGGCGGAGGTCCCGGGCGCCGCGGTGATGCTGCCGGTCGGGCGGGCCTTCGACGTGATCGAGGTGGCCGAGCCCGCCGGGCGCCGCGCGCTGACCCGGCTCGAACGCATGGGCCTCCCCCTCGGCCCGGTCGCCGCCACCCCGGAGGGCCGCGCCCACTTCTTCGTCGCCCCCGGCGCCGCCGAGGAACTCCCCGAACTCCTCTACCGCATGGGCTGGGACGACCCGGCCCACCTCGACCTGCACGGCCTCGGCCCGGGTACACACATCACGGCGCCGCCGTCCGACCGGGGCGGCCTGGGGCCGGTGCGGTGGCTGCGGCCTCCAGCGCTGGACACGGCGACGAAGCCACCCGCTGCCCGGCTCCTTCTGGGGACGCTGGCTTATGTGGCGCATCGGTCGCGCGCTTAGCTCTCGATACGGAAGGACCCCACTCCATCTGCACCATGGGGTGGGGTCCTTCCTCGTGTACGAATCCCTCGTACGGGCAGTCAGTCACCAATAAGGGCATCCACGAACGCCTCCGGCTCGAACGGCGCCAGGTCGTCGGCACCCTCGCCCAGCCCGACCAGCTTCACCGGCACGCCCAGCTCGCGCTGGACCGCGATGACGATGCCGCCCTTGGCCGTGCCGTCCAGCTTGGTGAGCACGATGCCGGTGATGTCGACGACCTCGGCGAAGACGCGGGCCTGGACCAGGCCGTTCTGCCCGGTCGTCGCGTCCAGCACGAGCAGGATCTCGTCCAGCGGCGCGTGCTTCTCGACGACGCGCTTGACCTTGCCGAGCTCGTCCATGAGGCCGGTCTTGGTGTGCAGGCGCCCGGCGGTGTCGATCAGGACGACGTCGGAGCCCATCTCCTTGCCCTCCTTCACCGCGTCGAAGGCGACGGAGGCGGGGTCGCCGCCCTCCGGCCCGCGCACGGTGTAGGCACCGACGCGCTCGCCCCAGGTCTGGAGCTGGTCGGCGGCGGCGGCACGGAAGGTGTCGGCGGCGCCCAGGACGACGGAGCGCCCGTCGGCCACGAGGACGCGGGCGAGCTTGCCGGTGGTGGTGGTCTTGCCGGTGCCGTTGACGCCGACGACCATCACGATGCCGGGCTTGCTGGTCTCCGGCTCGGTCTTGACCGTGCGGTCGAAGTCGGTGCCGACCAGCTTGAGCAGCTCCTCGCGCAGCAGGCCGCGCAGCTCCTCGGGGGTGCGGGTGCCGAGGACCTTCACGCGCTCGCGCAGCCCGTCGACCAGTTCCTGGGTGGGCAGCACGCCGACGTCGGCGGTGAGGAGGGTGTCCTCGATCTCCTCCCAGGTGTCCTCGTCGAGGTGCTCGCGCGACAGGAGCGTGAGCAGCCCTTTGCCGAGGGCGTTCTGCGAGCGGGAGAGCCGGGCGCGCAGGCGGATCAGGCGGCCGGCGGTGGGCTCCGGGACCTCGATCTCGGTCGGCGGGAGCTCTTCGACGACCGGGGGTTCCTCGACGGCGGTCGGTGCTCCGCCGCCGGGAAGGTCCACCTCCTCTATGGTCCGGCGCGGTTCGTCGCGCGGTGTCTCGGCCTCGTCGCCGACGTGCGGCTCGGCCGGAGGGGCGGTGATGTCGGGGGCGGCTGGGGGCGGTGGGGGCAGCTGCTTCTTGCGCCGGCTGCCGACGATGAGCCCGCCGAGCGCGCCGAGCACGACCACGGCGATGACTACAGCAAGGATGAGGATGTCCATAACGCGTCCAGTATCGGCCATGGAGTCCGGCGACACCCCTCTGGATGTCTGACACACCGTCAGCTAACGTCCGCCTTCACACCCGCCCTGTGAAGGGGGACCCCCATGCCCGTCACGGTCGTACGCTTCAACCTGGTCGAGCCCGACGCGACCCCCGCCTCGCTCGCCGCCCGCTATCGGGCGGCCCTGGAGATGGCCGCGTACGCCGACGAGCACGGCATCACCACCGTGCAGACCGAGGAGCACCACGGCGCCGACAACAACTGGCTCCCCTCCCCCTTCGCCTTCGCGGCCGCGGTCTTCGGCGCGACGCGCCGGATCGCGGTCACCGTGTCGGCGATCATCGGCCCGCTGCACGACCCGCTGCGGCTGGCCGAGGAGATCGCCGTGCTGGACCTGCTGAGCGGCGGGCGGCTGGTGACGGTCGCCGGGATCGGGTACCGGCCCGAGGAGTACGCCCAGTTCGACGTGGACTGGAAGCGGCGCGGCAGAATCCAGGACGAGCTCCTCGACACCTTGCTCAGGGCATGGACCGGCGAGCCCTTCGAGTACCGGGGCCGTACGGTACGGGTCACCCCGCGCCCGTACACCGACCCGCACCCCTTGCTCCTGGTCGGCGGCTCCTCGAAGGCCGCCGCCCGCCGGGCCGCCCGGCTCGGCCTGCCGTTCTTCCCCAGCGCGCATCTGCCGGAGCTGGAGGCGTACTACAAGGAGCGGCTCGTCGAGTACGGCACCGAAGGCTGGACGATGATGCCGGCCGCCGAGACACCGCTGCTGCACATCGCCGAGGACCCGGACCGGGCGTGGGCCCGGTACGGCGGGCACTTCCTGCACGAGGCGCGGACGTACGCCTCCTGGCAGTCCGGGGACGTACGGTCCGCGGTGAAGTCGGCGGCCACGACGGTGGAGGAGCTGCGCGCCGAGGGTGTGTACCGGATCGTGACGCCGGACGAGTGTGTGGCGCTGGGGCACGCCAACTACGTATTGCACCCGCTGTCGGGTGGGATGCCGGTGGAGGAGGGGTGGCGGAGCCTGCGGTTGTTCTGCGAGCAGGTGCTGCCCGGGCTCGGTGACTGACCTTTCGTACACGAAACCGCCGCCCCGGCTCGGGCAGTGGCCGAGCCGGGGCGGCGGCGGGTTACGGGGAGAGGGGCAGCGGGGACTTGGCCCTTCCCCCCGAGTCCGGGGGCCGGTCAGCCCATCTCCTCCAGCTTCTTGCCCTTGGTCTCGGGCACGAACTTGAGGATGAACGGGATGGAGAGGAAGGCGAACACCGCGTACATCACGTACGTCAGCGACAGGTTCCAGTCCGACAGGTCCGGGAAGGTGATCGTGATGACCCAGTTGGCGATCCACTGGGCCGAGGCGGCCACGCCCAGGGCGGCGGCGCGGATCTTGTTGGGGAAGACCTCGCCGAGCATGACCCAGACGACCACGCCCCACGACATGGCGAAGAAGAGGACGAACGCGTTGGCGGCGATCAGCGCCACGTAACCCTGCGCGGTCGGCAGCGGGTCGTTGCCGTTCTGGAAGGAGAAGGACCAGGCGGCGGCCGCGAGCGAGATGCCCATGCCGACGGAGCCGATGAGGGCGAGCGGCTTGCGGCCGATGCGGTCGACGAAGATCATCGCGATCACGGTGCCGATGATGTTGATGATCGAGGTCTCGAAGGAGTAGAAGAACGAGCTCGACGGGTCGACGCCGACGGACTGCCACAGCAGGTTCGAGTAGTAGAAGATGACGTTGATGCCGACCAGTTGCTGGAAGACGGAGAGGCCGATACCGATCCACACGATCGGCAGCAGGCCGAACTTGCCGCCCAGCAGGTCCTTGAACGTGGACTTGTGGTCGCTGCGCATGGCCTGGTCGATCTCGGCGACCCGGGCGTCCAGGTCCACGCCGCCCTCGACGTCGGCGAGCACCTTCTTCGCGTCGTCGACGCGGCCGACGCTGATCAGGTAGCGCGGGGACTCGGGAATGGCGAACGACAGCAGGCCGTAGATCACGGCGGGGACCAGCATCACGCCGAGCATCCACTGCCAGGCCTCCAGGCCCGCGACCGTTCCACGCTCCTCGCCGTCGGCCATGTTCAGGATGGCCCAGTTGACCAGCTGGGAGACGGCGATGCCGATGACGATGGCGGCCTGCTGGAACGAGGCGAGCCTGCCGCGGTACGCGGGCGGGGCGACCTCGGCGATGTAGGCCGGGCCGATGACCGAGGCCATGCCGATGGCGATGCCGCCGAGGACACGCCAGGCGGCGAGGTCCCACGCGGCGAACGGGAGGCCGGAGCCGACGGCGCTCACGGCGAACAGCACCGCCGCGATCTGCATGACGCGGATGCGGCCGATGCGGTCGGCTATGCGGCCGGCGATCGCGGCACCCACGGCGCTGCCGAGCAGGGCACTGGCGGCGACGGTACCGGTGACGCCGGAGCTGAGGTCGAACCGGGCCTGGATGCCACCGTTGGCTCCGTTGATGACGGAGCTGTCGTAGCCGAAGAGGAAGCCGCCCATGGCGGCCGCCGCGGTGATGAAGACGACGTGCCCGAGGTGCTCGGGATGAGCCGTCCTGGCTCCTGACTTCGGTGCCTGCGCTGTGCTGGTCACGTGTACTCCTCGGGCCACCGGCAACGCTGCCGGGTGGGGGTCAGCCGCTCCAAGTAGTGATACCTGAAGGTAAAAGCAACGTTGCAGAGACTATGCCTTCAAGTTTCGAAGTCAATAGGCGCAGAGCTGTGACTTTGGAGACGCGACTAGCTGACATGCCTTCACTTCTTGAAGGAATGGTGGAGGCCAACCCAGGGGCGCGGGGAACTGCGAGACAAGCCACGACGGCGCCGCAGGTGAAAGCGGCCGAAGCCGGCGCTAGCGAAGCCGCTGGCTGATGACCTTCGACACACCGTCGCCCTGCATGGAGACGCCGTACAGCGCGTCGGCGACCTCCATCGTGCGCTTCTGGTGGGTGATCACGATCAGCTGCGAGGCTTCCTGCAGCTCCTGCATGATGCGGATCAGCCGCTGCAGGTTGGTGTCGTCGAGGGCGGCCTCGACCTCGTCCATGACATAGAACGGGCTGGGCCGGGCCTTGAAGATCGACACCAGCATGGCGACGGCGGTGAGTGAGCGCTCACCACCCGAGAGCAGCGACAGCCGCTTGACCTTCTTGCCGGGGGGACGTGCCTCGACGTCGACGCCCGTCGTGAGCATGTTGTCGGGATCGGTCAGGATCAGCCGTCCCTCGCCACCGGGGAACAGCCGACTGAAGACGCCCTCGAACTCCCGGGCCGTGTCCCGGTAGGCCTCGGTGAAGACCTGCTCGACGCGCTCGTCGACCTCCTTGACGACCTGGAGCAGATCGGCGCGGGTCTTCTTCAGGTCCTCGAGCTGCTCGCTGAGGAACTTGTGCCGTTCCTCCAGCGCCGCGAACTCCTCCAGGGCGAGCGGATTGACCTTGCCGAGCTGCTGGTAGGCCCGCTCGGCCGCCTTGAGCCGCTTCTCCTGTTCGGCCCGGACGAAGGGCTTGGGCTGGTTGCGGGGGTGCTCGGGGTCCTCGGGGAGCTGCTCGCCCTCGGCGGCCAGGGAGGGCGGTACGAGCTGGTGGGGGCCGTACTCGGAGACGAGCCCCGCCGGTTCGACGCCCAGTTCCTCCAGCGCCTTGGTCTCCAGCTGCTCGATCCGCATCCGCTTCTCGGCGCCCAGGACTTCGCCGCGGTGGACGGAGTCGGTCAGCTTGTCGAGTTCGGCCTTGAGGTCGCGGCCCTGGTTACGGGCGACAGTGAGCTCCTGCTCGCGCCGCGCCTTGGCGGCCTCGGCGGCGGTGCGCTCCTCGTCGGCGCGGGCGAGGGAGACCTCGACGTGCGCGAGGAGTTGGCGCGCACCGGAGGCGACGGCTTCGGCGACGGCCGCCTCGTGGCGCAGCCGGGCCCGCCGCTGCTCGGCACGCGCGCGTGCGTCCCGCTCCGCTCGGGCGGCGCGGTCGAGGGAGTCGGCGCGGCCGGCGAGTCCCTTGACACGTTCTTCGTGCGTACGGACCTGGAGGCGCGCCTCCATCTCGGTCTGGCGCGCATTGGCGCCGTCGGCGGCGAGACGGTCCCGTACCGACGTGTCGGGTTCCTCCTCGACCGGCATCTCCTCGGCGACGGCGAGCCGTTCGGCCAGTTCCTCGACGTCCTGGAGGGCCTTGTCGAGCGCCTCCTGCGCCCGCGCGGCGGCGGCGACGGAGCGCTCCGCTTCGCCCGCCGCGCCCCTTGCCTGGCCTGCGAGCCGGCCGAGCTGCTGGGCCACGGCGGACTTCTCCCGGTCGGCGGCCCGGCGCCGCTCCCCCAGCTCTTCGACGAGCGCGGCGGATGCCTTGCGGTGCTCGGCCGCCGTCTGCTGCGTCTCGGCCAGTTCCTCGCACCGTACGGCCAGCTCTTCCAGCTCGGCGGCGGCCTCGTCCACGGAGGCCTGTACTTCGAGGAGGCTGGGGGCGCCGGCGGAGCCGCCGTGCGCGAAGTGGGCGCCGAGGAGGTCGCCTTCGGCGGTTACGGCGGTGAGGTCGGGGTGGGCGTAGACGAGTTCTTCGGCGTCTTCGAGGGTGGGGACGACGACGATGCCGTGGAGGAGGCGGCGTACGGCGGGCATGAGCTCGGAAGGGCCGCGAACCAAGTCGACTGCGAAGCGCCCTCCGGGGGCTGCCATGACAGGCGGTCGGGCGTCTGCGGGTTCGTCGTGGTTGGTCGCGCGGTTCCCCGCGCCCCTTTGGGGCGCTTCCGACTCCCCTGCCAAGAGAAGTGCGGCTCGGCCGCCGTCCTGCTTGCGCAGCAGCCTGATCGCCTCCGCCGCCGACGACGGTGACGTCACCGCGATCGCGTCCGCCGCGGCCCCGAAGGCCGCCGCCAGGGCAACCTCGTAGCCGTGTGTCACCGTCAGCATTTCCGCCGCCGGGCCGAGGAGGCCGGTCAGACGGTCACGCGCGCCGAGCAGTATCCCGGTGCCGTCCTTGCGGCGCAGGCCGAGCGCCAGCGCCTCGTGCCGGGCCTGGGTCGCGGCGCGCGCCCGTTCCGCCGCGGTGGCCGCCTCGCGGGCTGCGGTGAGCGCGGCCTCCGCCTCCGCGAGCTGCTGCTTCGCCGCCTCGTGCTGCTCCCCCAGTTCCGCGTCGCCGGCGTCCAGGCCGTCGACCTCGGTCTTCAGGGCCTCGTACTCCTCCTGCGCGGCGAAGGCCCGCTCCTGGGCCTCGTCCCGGGCGGCGGCCAGGCGGTCGATCTCGGCCTGGGCGGAGGCCGCACGTGAACGGGCCGCGTTGACCTGGCCGTTCAGCCGGGCCAGGCCCTCACGGCGATCCGCGATGGCGCGGGCGACGTCCTTCAGGCGCCGTTCTTCCTGCGTGAGCTCCCGCTCCAGTTCGGCCCGGTGGGCGACCGTGTCCTCCAGGGCCCGCTCGGCCGCCTCCAGGGCCGCTTCCAGCTCGGCCTCCTGCTCGCGGATGCGGGCGGCCTCGCGCTCCATGTCCTCGGGGTCGCGGCCCCGGCGCTCCTCCGGCGGCGCCGAGGTGGCGCTCTTCACGCGCGCGTCGGCCAGCGAGATCGTGCCGCGCACCCGCTCCGCGAGCTGGGACAGCTCGTACCAGGTCTGCTGGGCCCGTTGCAGCCGCGGCGTGAGCTGCCGCACCTCGTCCTCCAGGAGCGCCTCGCGCTGGAGCGCCTTCTTCAGCTGCTGCTCGGCGGCCTCCTTGCGCTCCTTCAGCGCGGCCTCGTCGGCCACCTCGGCCTGGAGCGCCTCACGCAGCCGTACGAGATCGTCGGCGAGGAGGCGGAGGCGGGCGTCGCGCAGATCCGCCTGGATGACAGCGGCCCTGCGCGCCACCGCCGCCTGGCGGCCCAGCGGCTTCAGCTGCCGGCGCAGCTCGTCCGTCAGGTCCTGCACGCGCGCGAGGTTGGCCTGCATCGCGTCCAGCTTCCTGAGCGCCTTCTCCTTGCGCTTGCGGTGTTTGAGGACGCCCGCGGCCTCCTCGATGAAGGCGCGGCGGCCCATGGGGTCGGCGTGCAGGACGGAGTCGAGCTGGCCCTGGCCGACGATGACGTGCATCTCGCGGCCGATGCCGGAGTCGGACAGCAGTTCCTGGATGTCGAGGAGGCGGCAGGTGTCGCCGTTGATCTGGTACTCGCTGCCGCCGTTGCGGAACATGATCCGCGTGATGGTGACCTCGGAGTACTCGATGGGCAGCGCCCCGTCGGAGTTGTCGATGGTCAGGGACACCTCGGCGCGGCCCAGCGGCGGGCGGCCGGTGGTGCCGGCGAAGATGACGTCCTCCATCTTGCCGCCGCGCAGCGACTTGGCACCCTGCTCACCCATGACCCAGCTGAGCGCGTCCACCACATTGGACTTGCCCGATCCGTTCGGACCGACGACGCACGTGATCCCCGGCTCGAACCGGAGTGTGGTCGCCGAGGCGAACGACTTGAACCCGCGGAGGGTCAGGGCCTTGAGGTGCACGCCGCTGGACTCTACCTTCCGCCCGGATGTCACTCCATGAACCAACGGTTTCACCGATGAACGTGCAGGGCACACCAGACGTTAAAGAGGGTGAAAGGATGCGCGAGGCAGTAAAGCCGGGGGCAAGAAAGAAGGGACGCCGAAGCGTCCCTTGCAACTTCTGACGGCTGGCACGCCAGTCGCCTGACTACTACTTAGCGGTTGGATACGGGCCGCCCAACCACTGCTTGTGCTGTTGTGGAGCGATGCAGTGATCAGGTGAGCGCAGGCTCCGCCTGGTGTGCGTCGATGCTCTCCATGATCCTGTCGTGAGAAGCGGCAGCCTGCAGAGCGTCTTTCTCCGCCTGGATTCGTCCGAGTTCGGATTCCAGGTCCTGGACACGCTGCTGGAGCCGTCGCATCTCGGCGAGGAGTCGAGGGTCGGAGCCGCCGACGTAACCGAGAAGCGCCTTTGCCATGATGGATGGTCCTCCACACTGAGTGACCGACCGATGCGGTGTGGGTCGTGAGGGATTCGCACCCGCGGTTGCTTGGCAGGCCTGGAGTTGTGCTGCCGTTCAGCCACGCCAAACAGCTAAGGTGCGCGGGGCTTTCAGCGTCTCACCAAAAAGTTTGACGGTCAACACGATCACGCCCCGTATTGGGGGGCAAACCCGGGGGCACACGGCCGAATGGCGGCTGCGCGGCGACTCCTGCGGGCCCCTCGGGGCGTGGCGATCATCCTTGCGTGCGGAGCCTGCCAGTGCAAGCGCTTCTTGGCAACCACCTGCTTCTTTCTGCTCGGGGCAGTTGCCGGGGGGCACGTCCTTACGCTTGCACCAGGGCCGTTTCACGGATCCGGCTCAGCGGATGGCGAAGCCGTCGTAACCCCCGCGAGGTGTGTCCCAGATCTCGGTGACACCGTCCACACGCCCGGGCGTGTCGTCGCCCTGAAGCCAGTCCAGGAGCCCCTCACAGCCGTCCCGGGCTCCCTCCGCGACGACCTGGACCCGTCCGTCGTCCAAATTGAGAGCAAAACCACTCAGGCCGCCGATCTCGAGCGCCTTGGCCCGCGTGAACCAGCGAAAACCCACACCTTGGACGCGTCCACGCACCCAGGCGACCAGCCGTACATCCTCGCTCATGAGTGCAACCTAACGGGCCAATACCTCTCCGGGCACTTCCTCCCCTGGCGCCATGGGGTACCGTCCCCACCCAATGAATCTCATATGAAACTCACTCGATCGTGTGAGTTCTGTGAGGACGTTGAGACCGCACGGACGAGGAAGGCCAGGACATGGGACGCCACCGACGCTCCGCCGCCGGCCGCGCCGCCACGGGCCGCGCCACGGGGGTCACACATACGGACGGCTCTTATACGGAGGGCCACCCCCCACGGGACTCGCACACGAGCGACCACCCTCCGAAGATGGGCATCGCGCCCTATCTGAACCCGGAGGCGTACGCCGAGGCCTATGCGAAGAGCGACGCCTACCTGTTCGCCACGGACGACGACTTCGACCTGGTCACCGGCACCACGACCTTCCCGGGCGACGCCACATCCGCCGCCGGCTCCGCCGCAGGCGCGACCACCGCGGTCCTCCGCAGTGACGGCTTCAAGCCCGCCGGCGACTCCCGGCGGCCCGCGGGCGGCTCGCACCGCCGCCGCAAGAAGCGGGCCGTGGCTCCGGTGAAGACCGGGCTGCTCGGCGTCTCCGCGGCGGTCGCGCTGGGCACCGTCGCGGTCGCCACCGGTGTGGTGCCCGGCATCGACAACTACCAGCTCGGCGGTTCGGGCGCGGACAAGGTGCAGGCCGCCGACACCCCGACCAACTCCCCGAGCGAGCAGGGCGGCACCTCCGGCAGTGCCGAGCTCCAGGGCGATGGCGGCTCGACGAGCCGCGACGCCCAGCGGCCCACCTCGCCGTCCCCGTCGACCTCGTCGGCCGCACCGACGAAGACCCCGTCGAAGAAGCCCTCGGCCACGCCCAGCCAGAAGCCGAAGGAGACCCCTTCGCGTACGGCCACGAAGGCGCCCGAGAAGGCACCGGAGAAGGAGAAGACCAGCGCCCCGGTGACGGTGTCCGCGGAGACCGCCGCCGCGGCCGAGGTGCTGAAGCTCGTCAACGAGGAGCGCGCTCAGGTGGGCTGCAGCGCGGTCGCCGCCAACAGCTCGCTGGCCGATCTGGCCCAGGACTTCAGCGAGGACATGGCCTCGCGGGGCTTCTTCGACCACACCGACCCCAGCGGGGCCTCTCCGTGGGACCGGGCCGCGAAGGCGGGCATCACCGACCTCGGCGGCGAGAACATAGCCCGCGGCCAGGCCGACGCCGCCGCGGTGATGGACGCCTGGATGAACAGCCCCGGCCACAAGGCCAACATCCTGAACTGCGACTTCAAGACGCTGGGGGTCGGTGTGCACTTCGGCTCCGGCGGGCCCTGGTGGACGCAGGACTTCGGGTACTGAGAGCAGGTACGAGCACGTACGACGAGGGCGCCCATCCGGTAGGTGACCGGTTGGGCGCCCTTCGTGCGGCAGGGTCTACGCAGCGACCTGGCGTCGCCGCGGCGAGGATCGGGCCTCGAAAGACTAACGATAAGTTAGCGCAAACCCTGCGATAGCGCTGCATGCGAGTACGCTTGAGCCATGGACACCACACAGGAGCGCACGCCGGTGCAGGACCTCCCGTACAACGTGTTCGCCAAGGCCTGCCCCTCGCGCGGCACGCTGGAGCACGTCACGGGCCGCTGGGGCGGGCTCACCCTGGGCGCCCTGTACGAGGGCTCGCTGCGCTTCAACGAGCTGCGGCGCCGGGTCGACGGCGTCAGCGAGAAGATGCTGTCCCAGACCCTGCACGCCCTGGAGCGCGACGGCCTGGTGCACCGCGAGGCCCAGCCGACCAATCCGCCCCGGGTCGACTACGAGCTGACGCCGCTGGGGCGCGGGGTCGCCGAGCGGTTGCTGGCCCTCATCCACTTCGTGGAGGGGGAGATGGACGACGTACTCGAAGCACGCCGGCGTTACGACGAGACGCGCGGCGCCCTCTGACACTTCGGGCAGAAGTAGCTGGACCGGTTCATCCAGGGCCGCCGACGCATCGGCGTACCGCACCGCTTGCACGGCAGCCCTTCACGTCCGTACGCGTCCAGTGACCGGTCGAAGTAGCCCGACTCGCCGTTGACGTTGACGTACAGGCTGTCGAAGCTCGTGCCGCCCACCGCGAGGGCGGCGTTCATGACGTCCCTTACGTGACCCAGGAGTTCGAGGCTGCGCGGGCGGGTGAAGGTCGCGGTCGGGCGGTCGTAGTGGAGGCGGGTGCGCCAAAGGGCCTCGTCCGCGTAGATGTTGCCGACTCCGCTGATCAACGACTGGTCGAGCAGGGCCCGTTTGATGGTGGTGCGCTTGCGGCGCAGGGCCTGGTGGAAGGCCTCGTCGTCGAAGAGCGGGTCCAGCGGATCGCGGGCGATGTGCGCGATGACGTCGGGCAGGCCGTCGGGGGTGTTGTCGTGCAACGACAGGCCGCCGAAGGTGCGTTGGTCCACGAAGCGCAGTTCGGTGCCGAGGGCGTCCGCGAACCGCACGCGGATCCTGAGGTGCTTCTCGTCGTGCGCGCTCTGCGGCTGCACCAGCAGCTGGCCGCTCATCCCGAGGTGCGCCAGGATCGACTGGTGCGTGTCCTCCAGGGGCAGCCACAGGTACTTGCCGCGACGGCTCGGCATGCCGATCCGGTGGCTCTTGAGGCGGTGCGCGAAGTCGTCCGCACCGGCGATGTGCCGGCGTACGGCACGCGGGTGCAGCACCTCGGCGTCGGCGACGGTGCGATGGGCGACCCACCGCTCCAGACCGCGCCGTACCACCTCGACCTCGGGCAACTCGGGCATGGCTCCCCCGTACTCCCCCGTGTTCCTACGACCGTCTGTCTACGACCGTGTTTCTACGACTGAGGATATGAGCCGAGCGCCCGGCCCACGGCGGGCACGGGCGCTCGGATCGCGCTGTTCGGTCAGGCGGAGGCCGATGACGCGTCGGCGTCGGGCTCGGGCTCAGGCTCGGGCTCGGGCTCGACGGCATCTGCCGCCGCCTTCGCCTTCTCGGCACGCTCGTCCGCCGCGGCCTTGATGGACCGCCACGCGGATTCCGCGGCCTGCTGCTCCGCCTCCTTCTTGCTGCGGCCGGTGCCGGTGCCGTACGAGACGCCTCCGACGCGGGCGGCAGCAGTGAAGGTCTTCTCGTGGTCGGGGCCGGTCTCCGTGACCAGGTACTCGGGGACTCCGAGGCCTTCGATCGCGGTGAGCTCCTGGAGACTGGTCTTCCAGTCCAGGCCGGCTCCGAGGTTCGAGGACTTCTCGATCAGGGGGTCGAACAGGCGGTGCACCAGCTCCGCCGCCGAGTCCAGGCCCTGGTCGAGATAGACCGCGCCGATCACCGCTTCCAGGGTGTCGGCGAGGATGGATGCCTTGTCCCGGCCGCCCGTGCCCTCTTCACCGCGGCCGAGCCGGATGAAGGAACCAAGGTCAAGGCCGCGACCGACCTCCGCCAGCGCACGCGAGTTGACCACCGCGGCCCGCAGCTTGGCCAGCTGGCCTTCGGGCAGGTCGGGGTGGGTGCGGTACAGCGTGTCCGTGACCACGAGGCCGAGGACGGAGTCCCCGAGGAACTCCAGGCGCTCGTTGGTGGGCAGACCGCCGTTCTCGTATGCGTAGGAGCGGTGGGTCAGCGCACGCACCAGAAGGGCGGACTCGAGCTTGTACCCGAGCCGCCCTTCCAACAGCGTGTGGGACGAGGCCGTGTTGTCCGCTGCGTTCTTCTTCGGCGTGGACACAGTGCCTCTCACCAGCCGCTCAGACCTCGAGGACCTGGCGCTTGTTGTAGGTGCCGCAAGACGGGCACGCGATGTGCTGCTGCTTGGGCTCGTGGCAGCGCTCGCACGCAACCAGGGTGGGGACCGCAGCCTTCCACTGCGACCGGCGGTGGCGCGTGTTGCTGCGCGACATCTTCCGCTTCGGAACAGCCACGGCTACTTCTCCTGCTTCTCGTCGACGCCCGGTTCGGCGCCGCTCATCTCGTCCTTCTCGCCGTCTTCGAGTGAACCGGCGAGTCCCTGCAGTGCCGCCCAACGGATGTCGACGGCGTCATGGTGGTGGTCCGGGTCGTCCGCGAGGCGTGCGCCGCACTCGGCGCACAGTCCTGGGCAGTCTTCCTGGCACACCGGCTGCATCGGCAGTGCGAGCACCACCGCATCACGCAGCACGGGTTCGAGGTCGAACAGGCCGTCCTCGAGAAAGAGCCTGTCCTCGTCGTCCTCGGCGTCGTCGCCGGGTTCCGCACCGTGGTGGTGACGGCCCCGATCATCGGCGTCAGGGTACGAGAACATCTCCTGGAAGTCCGCTTCGACGTCGAGCTGAAGCGGCTCCAGACACCTTACGCACTCCCCCTCGGCCTGTGCACGGCCGGTGCCTGTGACAAGCACACCTTCCATGACCGACTCGAGTCGGAGTTCGAGCTCCACCGGGGCGCCTTCCGGCACTCCGATGACGTCCTTGAGACCGAGGTCCTTGGGGGCGTCGACCGTGCGGGACAGGCGCTGCAGCGCACCGGGCCGCCGGCCCAGCTCGTGCGTGTCGAACACGAGAGGGTTGCGGTGGTCGAGGCGGGCTGTCACGCCATTCCTGCTTTCGATCTACTGAGCTCAGAGGGTTGCTGCCCTGCGGTGTTCCCGGGCAGCGGTGATCGCGGACGTACACGCGACCGAAGAGCCAGGATACTGGACCTTTCCCTCACGGCCCAATCCGGTGGCCCCTTACTGGCCGCGCCCCTGCTCGTAGGCCCGCAGCTGCTCCGCGCTGATCATGCTGGTGTCGAAGAGGCTGGTCTCGTCGAGGGCGTAGCCGTCATTGCCCTGCGAGGTCTGCTGCGCGGTCTGCTGCTGGGCCTGGTTCGGGTCGTAGGCGGCCTGCTGGGGGGCGTAGCCCTGGTAGGCGTAGGGGTCGGCCTGCTGGTAGCCGTACGGGTCCTGCTGGCCGCCGTAGCCCTGCTGGTAGCCGGCGTACGGATCCGCGCTCTGCTGCTGGTAGCCGTACGCCGGCTGCACGGCCGCCTGCTGGTCGTACTGCTGCTGTTGCTGTGCGGGCTGCTCGGCGGGGGCTGCCGGGGCGTCCTGCTCCGCGAGGGCGGCGAGGTCGGCCAGGTAGTCGGCGTCGCTGGAGTGCTGGACGGTGCTGGTGTCGTCGGCGAGGGCGCCGAGGTCGTCGGTGGCGATACGGCCGTGCAGCTTCTGGCGGCCGCGGCCGACGGCCTCCAGGGTCTTGGCCAGGACCGCCTCGAAGGCGCCGAGCTTGACGTCGACGTACTCGTCGGCGGTGCGGCGCAGGGTCTCGGGGTCGTGGCTGCGCTCGGGGGCGTCCTCGTCCTGGTAACCGTTCTCGTCGGTGCCGGGGCCCGTGCCGAGGAGCTTCTCGCGGCCGCGGCCGACGGAGCCGAGGGTCTTGGTGAGGACGACCTCGAAGTTGGCGAGCTTGGAGTCGACGTAGTCGTCGGCCTCGGCGCGGATGTCCTCGGCCTCCTTGCGGGCCTCGGCGAGGATGCGGTCGGCCTCGGCCTGGGAGCGGCGGGCGACCTCGGTGTCGGAGATCAGCGAGCCGCGCTCGGCGTGCGCGGAGTGGATGATCCGCTCGGCTTCCTGACGGGCCTGCTCGACCATCTGTTCGCGGTCGCCGATCAGCTCCTGGGCCTGGGCGAGGGAGCCGGGCAGGGCCGCGCGGACATCTTCGAGCATCGAGAGCAGTTCGGCTCGGTTGACCACGCACGAGGCCGACATGGGCATCGACCGGGCACCCGAGACGGCCGCGACGATCTCGTCGAGCTTCTTCTGTACGTCCACCGTGTGCTCGCCACTCTCTACAGCTGTGATGGAGACGGACGGGACGACTGTAGCCCCATCAGTCCCTGCGCAGGCGCTTGTTCAGGGCTTCGAGGACCACTGGGGGCACCAGGTGGGAGACGTCCCCGCCCCAGGTGGCGACTTCCTTGACGAGTGAGGAGGAGAGGAAGCTGTAGGTCGGGTTGGTCGGCACGAACAGTGTCTCGACGCCGGACAGGCCGTTGTTCATCTGGGCCATCTGCAGCTCGTAGTCGAAGTCGCTGACCGCGCGCAGGCCCTTGACGATGGCGGGGATGTCGCGCTGCTTGCAGAAGTCGACGAGGAGGCCGTGGAAGGCCTCGATCCGGACGTTGCCGTACTCGGCCGTGACCTGGCGGATCAGGTCGAGCCGTTCGTCGACCTCGAACAGGCCCTTCTTGGCCTTGTTGATCATGACTGCGACATAGACCTCGTCGTACAGCCTGGAGGCGCGGGAAATGATGTCGAGGTGTCCGTTGGTGATGGGGTCGAACGACCCGGGACAGACGGCGCGGCGCACTTGTGATCCCTCGCTCTCCGGTCCGGTCATCGTGCGTCTTCGCACGTAGAGGCGGCGCGACCGTACCAAAACGTTCCCTCGCCGTAGCGACGGGCCCGGAGCGCTTCGAAGCCGTCCGGCCATCGGAATTCCCCGCCTCTGGTGCTGCGCTCCACGGTGACGAGGGCCTCCGGCGCGAGCCAGCCCCCTGAGCGGAGTGTGAGGAGAATCTCGCGAAGATCGTGATCTGTGACTCTGTACGGCGGGTCCAGGAAGACGAGGTCGTACGGCTCGGTCGGCGCCGGGGTCTGGATGATCTGCTCGGCTTTGCCCGACCTCACCTCGGCGCCGGGGAGGCCGAGATTCCTGACGTTCTCGCGGATGACGCGTGCGGCTCGGGCGTCGGCCTCGACGAGGAGGGTGTGGCTCGCGCCGCGGGACAGGGCTTCGAGGCCGACCGCGCCCGAGCCCGCGTAGAGGTCGAGGACTCGTTCGCCCTCCAGAGGGCCGCCGAGGAGGGACTGCCAGGTGGAGAAGAGGCCCTCGCGTGCGCGGTCGGAGGTGGGGCGTGTTCCCGTGCCGGGGGGCACGGCCAGACGACGTCCGCCGGCTGCGCCGGCGATCACGCGGGTCATCTTTGGTCCTTGGTTGTGGGCGTCTACAGGTTCAGTGTGGCTGGTCGGGCCCGCGCGGCGGTAGCCGCATATGGACTACAGCCCCGCGCCCCTGAGGGAGTCTCCCTCACCCCTTCTCCAAGTACTGCTCCCTCTCCTCGTCCAAGAGAGCCTCCAGGGCCGTCCGCAGGCCGGGAAGTCCCGTCAGCTCCGGATCGGCGGCCACCAGCGCCGCCGCCTCCTCCCGCGCCTCCGCGATGATCTCCTCGTCCTCGATGACCGCCAGGACCCGCAGACTGGACCGTGCCCCGGACTGGGCCTGGCCCAGGACGTCGCCCTCGCGGCGCTGTTCCAGGTCGATGCGGGAGAGTTCGAAGCCGTCGAGGGTGGACGCGACGGCGTTGAGGCGCTGGCGGGCGGCGCTCGCCTCCGGCATCTCGGTGACCAGGAGACAGAGGCCGGGTGCCGAGCCCCGGCCCACTCGGCCGCGCAGTTGGTGGAGCTGGGAGACGCCGAAGCGGTCGGCGTCCATGATCACCATCGCCGTGGCGTTCGGGACGTTCACGCCGACCTCGATGACCGTCGTGGCGACCAGGACGTCCGTCTCGCCGGCGGCGAAGCGACGCATGACGGCGTCCTTGTCGTCGGGGTGCATCCTGCCGTGCAGGACCTCGATCTCGAGGCCTTGGAGAGGCCCCTTGGAGAGCTGGTCCGCCACGTCGAGGACCGCGAGCGGCGGGCGCTTCTCCGCCTCGTCCTCGGGGGACTTCTTCTTGCCGGTCTTCTTCGGGTCGTCCTCCTCGTCGCCGATGCGGGGGCAGACGACGTACGCCTGGTGGCCGTTCTCCACCTCTTCCCGCACCCGCTCCCAGGCGCGGGCCAGGAAGTGGGGCTTGTCGGCGGCCGGGACGACATGGCTGGCGATCGGGGAGCGGCCGGCCGGGAGCTGGTCGAGGACCGAGGTCTCCAGGTCGCCGAAGACGGTCATGGCGACCGTGCGTGGGATGGGGGTCGCGGTCATGACCAGCAGGTGCGGGGGCTGCTTGCCCTTACCGCGCAGGGCGTCGCGCTGCTCGACGCCGAAGCGGTGCTGTTCGTCGACCACGACCAGACCGAGGTCGTGGAACTGCACCTTGTCCTCGATCAGCGCGTGCGTGCCGATCACGATCCCGGCCTCTGCGGTGACCAGGTCGAGCAGGGCCTGGCGGCGGGCGGCGGCTCCCATGGAACCGGTGAGCAACACGACCTTCGTGGCCTGCTCGGCCCCGCCCAGCATTCCGCCCTCGGCCAGCTCGCCCATCATCTCGACGATGGAGCGGTGGTGCTGCTGGGCCAGCACTTCGGTGGGCGCGAGCATCGCGGCCTGACCGCCGGCGTCGACGACGGCGAGCATGGCGCGCAGGGCCACCATGGTCTTTCCGGAACCGACCTCTCCCTGCAGCAGCCGGTGCATCGGATGCTCTGTCGCCAGATCGTCGAAGATTTCCTTCGAGACCTTCTGCTGTCCCTCGGTCAGCGTGAAGGGGAGGCGGTCGTCGAAGGCCGTGAGGAGGCCGTCCGGCTTGGGTTTGCGGGCCACCGCGGGGAGTTGGGCGTCGGCGTGCCGGCGGCGGGCCAGGGCGACCTGGAGGACGAAGGCCTCGTCCCACTTGAGGCGGGAGCGGGCGTCCTCGATGTCGGCCTTGGTGTGCGGGCGGTGGATCTTCAGGAGGGCCTCGGGAAGGGAGACCAGGCCGCGGCCCTCGCGGAGGGAGTCCGGGAGCGGGTCGACGGCCTCCTGGGCGCTGGGCAGGACCGTCTGGATCGCCTTGCCGATCTTCCAGGACTCCAGTTTGGCGGTGGCGGGGTAGAGGGGAATGAGGGCGCCGGCCCAGGTCTCGACCGTCTCCTCCGAGTCGCCGCGCAGCAACTCGTATGCCGGGTGCGCCAGTTGGAGACGGCGGTTGAAGACGGAGACCTTGCCCGCGAACATCGCGCGTGTGCCCGGCAGGAGCTCCTTGTGGGGCTTGTGAACGCCGTTGCCGAAGAAGACCAGTTGGAGGCGGCCGCTGCCGTCCGTGATCGTGACTTCGAGGCGCTGGCCCTTGCCCCGGGGGGCCCTGCTGGAGGCGAAGGTGTGCAGGCGGGCGTCGGCGACCATCGCGACCACCGTGACGTGCTCGTCCATCGGGAGGTCGGCGAGGTGGGTGAGCTGGCCGCGCTCCTCGTATCTGCGGGGGTAGTGGTGTAGGAGGTCGCCGACGGTGTGCAGGCCGAGATGCTCGGCCATCACCTTCGCGGTGGGAGGGCCGAGCACTTTCTTCAGTGGTTCTTCCAGTGCGGGCACGAGATCCATTCCACACCACGGCACTGACAATGCCGTAGCGGTCGCGGCGGCCGTGTTGGTAAACGTCCCGGAAACCCCTGGTCAGGCGGCTCGTTCCGGCTCTAGGATGGCGCGCTCCGGCCATCCTTTCGCGGTCACCGCCTCACCGGGACCGCCCGACCCCGCGCCGTCGCCAAGTCCCCCCAACGGCGCCGTGACGATGGACTCCCAGACCTCACAGTCATCCCAGGCCCCTCAGCCGCCCCAGTCACCTCATACGTTCCAGGTCGACCTGCGCGGTCTGGTGGACCTGCTCTCCCATCACCTCTACTCCAGTCCCAAGGTCTACCTGCGCGAGCTGCTGCAGAACGCGGTCGACGCCATCACCGCCAGACGGGCCGAGGAGCCGGGCGCGCCCGCCGTGGTCCGCCTGTACGCCGAGTCGGGCGCCCTGCGGGTCGAGGACTCCGGGGTCGGGCTCACCGAGGCGGACGTGCACAACCTCCTCGCGACCATCGGGCGCAGCTCCAAGCGCGCCGAGGGGCTGCAGGAGGCCCGCTCCGACTTCCTGGGGCAGTTCGGCATCGGTCTGCTGGCCTGTTTCGTGGTCGCCGAGCGGATCCGCGTCGTCAGCCGCAGCGCCCGTACGCCGGACGCGGCGCCCGTGGAGTGGACGGCCACGGACGACGGGTCGTACACCGTGCAGACGCTGCCGGACGACGCCCGCGCCGAACCGGGGACCACCGTGCACCTGGTGGCGCGGGCGGGTGCCGCCGAGTGGCTGGCCGAGGACCGGGTGCTGGCGCTGGCGCGGGACTTCGGCTCGCTGCTGCCGTACGACGTCCGGGTCGACGGAGAGGCGGTCACCGACCTGCCCGCGCCCTGGGACCGGCCGTACCCCTCCCCCGCCAACCGCCGGGTTGCCCTGGCCCGGCACTGCCACGACCTGTTCGGCTTCACGCCGCTGGACTCGATCGACCTGGACGTGCCGCTCGCGGGGATCCGGGGCATGGCCTACGTCCTTCCGTCGGCGGTCAGCCCCGCCCAGCGGGCCGGTCATCGCGTCCACCTCAAGGGCATGCTGCTGACCGAGCGGGCCGAACAGCTGCTGCCGGACTGGGCGTTCTTCGTGCGGTGCGTGCTCGACACGGACAGCCTGCGGCCGACGGCCTCGCGGGAGTCGCTGTACGAGGACGAGACGCTGGCGGCCGTACGGGAGGCGCTGGGCGAAAGGATTCGGTCGTGGCTGACCGGTCTGGCGGCCGGTGATCCGGAACGGCTGGCGGCCTTCCTGACCGTGCACCACCTGGGCGTGAAGTCCCTCGCGCGGCACGACAAGGAGATGCTGCGCACGATGCTGCCGTGGCTGCCCTTCGAGACGACCGACGGGCGGCTGTCCCTGGAGGAGTTCGCGCAGCGGCACCCCGTGGTGCACTTCACGCGGACCGTCGAGGAGTACCGGCAGGTCGCGCCGATCGCGTCCGCGCAGGGCGTCGGGGTGATCAACGGCGGTTACACGTACGACAGCGAGCTGGTCGAGGCGCTTCCGTCGGTGCGGCCGGGGACGGTCGTCGCCGAGCTGGACGCGGACACCGTGACCGCCCATCTGGACTCGGTGGACCCGGCCGAGGAGCTGGCCCTGGCGGGCTTCCTGGCGGCCGCGCGGGCCAAGCTCGACCCCCTGGGCTGTGACGTCGTCCTGCGCTCCTTCCATCCGCTGTCCGTGCCCGCACTCCACCTCGACGACCGGGAAGCCCGGCACGAGCAGGCGCGTGCGGAGGCGCAGGAGCAGGCGGACGACCTGTGGGCGGGCATCCTCGGTTCGCTGCGCGGCAGCACGCCACGCGCGCGTCTCGTGCTCAACCATCTCAACCCGCTGATCCGGAAGATCAGTTCCCTGGGCGATCCGGAGCTGATCGGCACCGCCACCGAGTCCCTCTACGGGCAGGCGCTGCTGATGGCGCAGCGACCGCTCAGGCCCGCGGACTCGGCGCTGCTGAACCGGGCCTTCATCGGCCTGCTGGAATGGGCCACGAACGGCGAGGAGGGCCGCCGATGAGCGGAATCGACGGGACCGCGGCCTTCGACTCACTGCGCCGGGCGATGGCGGAGAACGGCGAGCAGCCGGAGGGCCCCGCCCGCAACGCGCGCGCGGAGCAGCTGCTCGCCGAGGCCGAGAAGCTGAACATCCCGCTCGCCGTGATCGAGGCGCTCGGACACCAGCTGAAGGTCTACAACTACAGCTCCGAGAAGGACAAGATGTTCGTCCCCTTCGCGCGTCTGCTGCGCATGTGGGACGAGCGGCCCGAGGACTTCGACGAGTACGAGACGCACACACTGCACTGGGTCTTCAAGTGGATGTCGTCCGGCATGCTCGACCAGCCGCACATCCCGCTCGCCTCGATCGAGAAGTGGCTCGGCGAGATGGAGCACCGCTACCGGCTCGCCGGGCACTCCGAACGGGCCGTGCGCAGCGCCGAGTTCAGCGTGGCCGCGCATGTCGGGGACGTGGCGCGGGCCGAGCGGGCGTATGCCGCCTGGCTGGCCGCCGACCGGGACAGCATGGCCGACTGCCACGCCTGCGAGCTGCACGGGCAGGGGTGGTGGCAGGCGGAACGGGGCCGGGACGCGCAGGGGCTTCAGCTGTGGGGGCCGGTCCTGGAGGGCGAGTTCACCTGCGCCCATGAGCCGCACACGGTCCTCGCGTCCTCTCTGACGCCGCTGCTGCGCCTGGGGCGCGTCGACGAGGCCCGCGCCAATCATCTGCGGGGCTTCAGGCTCGTACGGGCCATGGAGAGCATGCGCGGGGCCTACGCGGACCACGTGGAGTTCTGTGCGCTGACCGGCAACGAGGCGCGCGGCCTGGAGCTGCTCGCCGAGCGGCCCGCGTACTTCACCGACGACGGGCATCCGCGCAGCAAGCTGGAGTTCATGGCGGTGGTGGCCCTGCTCATGGACCGTCTGAGCGTGCTCGGGCTGGGTGATCAGCGGGTGCCCGGTCCGGCGGGCCGCACCTGGACCGCTCATGAACTCGCCGTCCACGCGCGCGGGGAGGCCCTCGCCCTGGCCGAGCGCTTCGACCGGCGCAACGGCACGGCACACATCAGCGAGCGGGCACGCGCGCGCATGGACCAGCGGCCACTGGTGGAGCGGCTGCCTTTGGGGGTGCGTACGCCGGCTCGGCCCACGGCGGTGACGTCGCCCGGTCCGGCTGCGGTGAGCGTGCCGGAGAACCCGGACCCGCGGCCCGATCTGGTCGCGCTGCTCGCCGAGGCACGCCGTCTGTCGGACACCCTGCAGCCGAACGCCATCGAGGCCTGGGCGGCCGTCGCCCGGGCCGCCGAGGGCGTCGAGCTCGCCGCCCGCGACCGTGCGGAGATCGCCGATCACCAGGCGATGGACCTGGGCCCCGAGGGCATCGCCCTGTTCGAGGAGGCCGCCGGGCTGTACGCGGAGGCGGGCGACCCCGGGGAGGCCCTGGCGGCACGCGCGCGTGGAGCGTACGTACGCGCTCTCTCGGGCGAGGTGCCGCAGGCTCTCACCACCATCGCCGGCCTGTACGACCGGATTCTCGCCCTGTACGCCGAGGACGGCACCGAGGTACGTCAGACGGCGGCCGTACTGATGAGCCGGGCGCGGATCCTGATGCGCCGGGTGCACGAGGCGGAGGACGCGGTGCACGGCGCCGTCCTGGCCGACGCCGAGACCGCCGCGCGGGAGGTGCTCGCGCTCGTCGACGGGCGGACCGGGGACGACGTGCGTCTCGCCTCGCGGGCCGCGGAGGCGCAGGCGATGCTCGCGGAGCTGGCGGCGCTCACCGGGGACGTGGAAGGGGCCGCGGAGCTGTTCGCGCGGGCCTCGGAGGCGTTCGTCGGGGCGGGGCTGCCCTGGTTCGCGGTGGAGTACGAGGCCCGGCTGGCCGGGCTCGCGCACCATCTCGGCGACACGGCGGAGGCCGAGCGGGCGCTGCGGGCGGCCCTGGAGCACGGCGGGCCGCACCTCGAGGCGACCGGACGGGCCCAGCTGAACCTCCAGCTGGCCGAGGTGCTCGGCGGGCGTGGGCTGACCGAGGAGGCCGCCGAACACGCCCTTCAGGCGGCGCACTGGGCCGACGAGGCGGGCGAGAGCCGCACGCTGGGCGCATGGGCGCGGCAACAGCTCGGCGGGTTCCTGCTGCGGCAGGGACGGTGGGCCGAGGCCGCCGAGGTGCTGGAGTCGGCGCTGCCCGACCTGACCGCCGAGACGCACGGCGACGGCGCGGTCGTCCAGACACAGTGGTGGCTCGGCGACTGCCTGAGCGAGCTCGGCGAACACCGCGCGGCGGCCGAACGCCGGTTGCAGGCCGCCGAGATCGCCCGGCACTGGCCCGAGCAGCACGACCACGCCACGCTCGCCCACCTCGCCGCCGAGTCCCTCGGCCACGCGGGCCTGCACGCCGAGGCGGACGAGGCGTACGCGCGCGCGGGCGCGCTGTGGCGCTCTCTGGGCAACGTCCACGGCCTCGTCCGCTCCCTGCGCGCCCGCGCGTGGCTGGCGCTGCGGGTGGAGGACGTGGCGGCCGAGGACGCGGCGGGCAGGAGCGGCACGGCGTCCGAGTTGATGGCGAGCGCGGTCGGCGAGTGCATGGCGGCACTGGACGCCACGGAGGACACGGAGGCGCGGCAGCGGCTCACCGCCGAACTCGGGCACACCCACAGGCAGTTCAGCGACCTGCTCGCCCGTTCCGCCACGGAGGACGCCGAGGACGAGTCGATCCGGGCCGCACTGGAGGAGGCCCTGTCCCAGGTGACGCGGGCCGCCGCGGTGTTCGCCTCCCTCGGCGACGACGCCCTGCACAGCCGCACCGGCGCCGAACTCGCCGCGGGCTGGCTGGAGGCCGACCTGAGCCGCCCGGCCCGGGCCGCCGCCCGCGCGCGTGCGGTGCTGACGGCGTACGCGGGCTCCGACGAGGGCGACGAGGCGGCGCAGGAGCGACGGGCTGAGGCCCAGCAGATGCTTCAGGTGGTGGAGGAGCAGGGCACGGAGTAACGGCGCACGGTAGGGCCGGGCCCCGGGCTCTCGCGCGGCAGGGCTCCGGGACGCCCTATTCCACGCCGATGAGCAACAGCGCCCCTTGCCGTCCGCCCCGGTACACCACCGTGTCGACGGCGAGATACGACTCACGCACGCGTGCTTCGAGGTGCTCGGCGATCGCCTCCGGCGCCTCGTCGCCGAGGACGATCGTGACGAGTTCGCCGCCGGCCGCGATCATGCGGTCGAGGACGGTCTCCGCGGTGGCCGTGACGTCCGAGCCGATCACGGCCACGTCGCCGTCGATGAGCCCGAGGACGTCGCCGGCCTGGCAGATGCCGGCCATGGTCCAGGACTGGCGCTCCGCGACGACGACCTCGCCGTACCGGGTCGCGCCGGCCGCCGAGGTCATCGACACGACGTCCTCGTCGAAGCGGCGCTCCGGCTCGTGCACGGCGAGCGCCGCGATGCCCTGGACCGCGGAGCGGGTCGGGATCAGCGCCACGCGGATGCCCTCCGCGCGGGCCTGCTCGGCCGCGGCGGCCGCGGTGTGGCGCAGCTCGGGGTCATTGGGCAGCAGCACGACCTCGCGCGCGTGAGCCCGCCGTACGGCGTCGACGAGCTCCCCGCTGGCGGGCGGCTCCCCGGGGCGCGCGAGCACGGCGGTCGCGCCGGCCTCGGTGTACAGCCCGGCCAAGCCCTCGCCCGGCACGACGGCCACCACGGCGCGCTGAACCCGCTCCCGCAGCGGCCGCTCGCCACCGGTGGTGTGGACGTCGCCGAGCCCGAAGTGAGTGATCCGGATCCGGTACGGCCGCCCGGCCTCGACGCCCGCCTCCACGGCGGCACCCGCGTCGTCGACGTGCACATGGACGTTCCACAGCCCGTCGCCGCCGACCACGACGAGGGAGTCCCCGAGGGCGTCGAGCCGGGCCCGCAGCCGCGCGACGGCCGCGTCATCGGCCTCCAGGAGGTAGATCACCTCGAAGGCGGGGCCGCCTCCGCCATGGTCGGCCGCACCGTCGGCGCAGTCATCGAGGCCGCCCGGGGCTGCGGCGCCGCCGCGCGCGTGCGCCGGGACCGCCGCTTCCCCCGCCGCTCTTCCCGGCACAGGCGACACGAGGAGAGGGTCGTCGCCCCCTGGAAAGGCACCCGGCTCCAGGTCCGTCCCAGGAAACGCTCCCGCCTCCAAGTCCGTGAGCGGCACCCCGACCTTGCCGGGCGCCACGCGCGCGTGCGGGGCGCCGTCCTCCGCGCTCTCCACGCGTGCGTGCGTGCCGCCGAACCCGCCGTCCCGGGGCCCCTGCCTCCCCCGCGCATACGTCCCGGAACCGGAACCAGAACCCGTAGCCGACGCTCCGACCCCCCGCGGCGCCTCCCCGGTGAACGTCTCCACCAGCGCCGCGAGCACCGCCACCAGCCCCCGCCCACCCGCGTCGACGACCCCGGCGCGCTCCAGGACGGCCAGCTGGCCGGGCGTCGCGGCGAGGGCGGCACGCGCCCCCTCGTAGGCCGCCCGCGCGACCGTCCCGCAGTCGCCCTCCGCCCCGATGGCCGCGTCGGCGGCGGCCGAGGCGACCGAGAGGACCGTGCCCTCGACGGGATGGGCCACGGCCGCGCGCGCGGAGTCCGCGGCGCGCCGCAGGGCCAGCCGCAGGCCCGACCCGTCGGTGTGAGCCGTCTCACCGTCGGCGGCGAGCACCTGCGCCATGCCGCGCAGCAGCTGCGCGAGGATCGTCCCGGAGTTCCCCCGGGCCCCGATCAGCGCCCCGTGCGCCATCGCCCGCACGGCGTCGGCGAGCGAGGGGCTCCCGGTCCGCGCGGACTCCACCTCGTGCCCGGCGAACACCGCCTCGACCGCGGCCACGGCCGACTCCACGGTCAGATACAGGTTCGTCCCGGTGTCACCGTCGGCCACGGGATAGACGTTGATCGCGTCGATCTCCTCACGCGCGCGACCCAGCGACTCCAACGCGAGGCCGCACCAGGTGCGCACCGCGAGAGCATCGAAGAATGTCTGCGGCACGTGCGCCACCTGCGCCTCCTTGAGCTGCTGGACGTGGCACGCAGCGTAGACCCAGGGCCGGTGTACGGCGGAAGAGGGCCGGGAGCGGGCCCCTGAGCAGCCATGGTAGTTTCGTTGCACTGGCGCAGTCGTTGTATGCTGCTCCGGTTGCCCGATCCCATCGGGCCATCCTCCTGGCAGCGCCACTCAGATCTCTGATCCTACGATCTCGATCCCGGCCCGCCGGGATCCCACCGTAAGTGCATCTGAAGTCTTTGGAGTGACCCGTGGCTGCCAACTGCGACGTCTGCGGCAAGGGGCCGGGCTTCGGCAACAACATCTCGCACTCGCACCGCCGTACGTCCCGTCGCTGGAACCCGAACATCCAGCGCGTCCGTACCGTGGTGGGCGGGACGCCGAAGCGCGTGAACGCTTGCACCTCGTGCATCAAGGCCGGCAAGGTCTCGCGCTGACGCACAGCTAAGCGCGCGGCCACTGCTGGTTCGCTGCACTGAGCCGGTCCACCTCACGGTGGGCCGGCTTTTTGCTATCCAGGCCCCGCACACGAAGATCGAGGCCCGGCAGGCCGCGACCGGACGTCAAGCTGACGGATTACCCCACCGAGGCCGAGTGAGGGCCCAGCCGTGATCCACGGGCCCGATCCCCCCGCCCAGCGCGAACCCGGCCGCGATCGCCCCGGTGACGTACTCCTTGGCCGCCGCCACCGCCTCCGGCACGGACCGGCCCTTCGCCAGCTCCGCCGCGATCGCGGAGGCGAGGGTGCAGCCCGTGCCGTGCGTGTGCCGGTTGTCGTGGCGCGGGGCGCGCAGCCAGTGCTCCTCGGTGCCGTCGGTGAGCAGGTCCACGGCGTCGCCCGCCAGATGGCCGCCCTTGACCACGACCCAACGGGGCCCGTACGCCAGCACGGCCGCCGCGGCTCGCCTCAGGTCGTCCTCCGACTCCACGTGGACGCCGGTGAGTTGGGCCACCTCGTCGAGGTTCGGCGTCGCGACGGTCGCCACCGGCAGCAGCTTGGTGCGCACCGAGTCCAGCGCGGAGGACGCCAGCAGCGAGTCCCCGTGCTTGGAGACGCCGACCGGGTCGACCACGGCGGGCGCGTCCGTCCCCCCGATCAACTCGGCCACCACCTCGACGAGTTCGGCCGACGCGAGCATCCCCGTCTTGACGGCCTGCACGCCGATGTCATCGACGACACTGCGGTACTGGGCCCGCACCGCCTCCACCGGCAGCTCCCAGGCCCCCTGCACACCGAGGGAGTTCTGGGCGGTGACCGCCGTAAGGACACTCATGCCGTGCACGCCGAGCGCGAGCATCGTCTTCAGGTCGGCCTGGATGCCCGCGCCGCCACCGGAGTCGGAGCCCGCCACCGTAAGAACGCCGGGGATCATGACTCGATGTCCCCGCCGAAGTGGTCCCAGCCGCCCTTGCTGGTCCACGGCGCCCCGTCCACCGTCACCTGGGGCAGCGCCGAGGGATTGAGGACCTCGCCGATGACCTTCCAGCGAGCAGGGAGCTTCACGTCCGGCGGGAAGGTCGCCACGATCGCGTGGTCCTCTCCCCCGGTCAGCACCCACTGCATGGGGTCGACGCCGACGGCCTGCCCGATGTCGTTCATCTGGGACGGGATGTCGATCGCGCCGGAGCGGATGTCGATGCGGACCTTGCTGGCCTCGGCGATGTGCCCGAGGTCGGCGATCAGCCCGTCGCTGACGTCGCACATCGCGGTCGCCCCGAGCCCGGCCGCCGCGGGACCCGCGTGATACGGCGGCTCGGGACGCCGGTGCGCCTCCACGAAGGCCCGCGGCGAACGGAAACCGCGGGCGAGCACGGCGTATCCGGCGGCGGACCAGCCCAGCCAGCCGGTCACCGCGACGAGGTCGCCGGGCTGCGCGCCCGCCCGCGTCACGGGCTCCTGGTTGCGCAGATCGCCGAGCGCGGTGATCGACACCATGATCGTGTCGCCCCGTACGACGTCCCCGCCGACCACCGAGGCGCCCGCGACCTGGCACTCGTCGCGCAGGCCGTCCATCAGCTCGCTCGGCCAGGTCACCGGGAGTTCGGCCGGCACGACCAGGCCGAGCAGCAGCGCCGTCGGCACGGCGCCCATGGCGGCGATGTCCGCGAGGTTCTGCGCGGCGGCCTTGCGGCCGACGTCGTACGCCGTGGACCAGTCGCGGCGGAAGTGCCGCCCCTCCAGCAGGATGTCGGTGCTGGCGACCACCCTGCGGTCGGGCGCGGCCACCACCGCGGCGTCGTCGCCGGGACCGACCCGGACCGCCGGGGTGGTGGTGAGACGGGAGGTGAGCTCCCTGATGAGCCCGAACTCGCCGAGCTCACCAACAGTGCCCTTCATTGCCCTTACGCCCCTTCTGTCCCTGTCCGCACCCGGTCGCGCGTCACTACTGTCCTCGCTACGGTCGAGGTGTACGTCAACTTCTGTCGTGCCGGAACCCCGGCGCGCAAGCCCCGGTCCCCGTGGGTCTCCCCGCGGCGAGCGGCGACGCGATACCGTGGCGTTCCTTTTCCCCACATGATCCTCGTGGCCGCCCTGGAGGTTCCGTGGTACAGGCGTACATCCTGATCCAGACGGAGGTCGGCAAGGCGTCGACCGTCGCCGAGACGATCAGCAAGATCCCTGGAGTCATCCAGGCCGAGGACGTGACAGGACCGTACGACGTCATCGTGCGCGCCCAGGCCGACACAGTCGACGACCTGGGGCGCATGGTGGTCGCGAAGGTCCAGCAAGTGGATGGCATCACCCGCACCCTGACCTGCCCGGTCGTACATCTGTAGCCCCCGTCTACCCTTGGCCGGTGAACTCTTTCCGTCACCGGCACATTTCCGTCCTCGGGCTGCCCGTGCTCGTCCTGCTGATCACCGCGGCGGGCTGCTCATCAGCAGACGGCAGCGCGTCGGCGGCGGTTCCCGGCGCCGACGCGAAGACCACGAAGTTGTGCCAGAACCTGGACAAGGTACTGCCGGCCAAGGTGGACGGTGAGAGCCGTACGGACCCCTCGCCCGCGTCCGCGCTGACCGCCGGGTGGGGGGACTCGGCGATCATACTGCGGTGCGGTGTCGCGAGGCCGCCCAAGATGCTCGATCCCAAGGTGGCGGAAGGCCGGGATCCGGACGCGGTGGCCGGCGGCGTGAACGGCGTCAGGTGGCTGATGGAGAAGCAGGACGACGGGGGTTATCGGTTCACGTCCGCGTTGCGCCGCGCCTATGTCGAGGTCACCGTGGAAAAGGGCCGGGACAGTTCGAGTGTGCTCATCGACCTGGCGGCGGCCGTCAAGAAGGCGATCCCCACGGGGATCGCCAACTGAACACGACGGCCGTCACCTGAGGCCGGTGGACCGCCGCAACGCCGCCTGGAGCAGCTTGTCCACGAGGTCCGGGTAGCTGATCCCGCTCGCCTGCCACATCTGCGGATACATCGAGATCGGCGTGAAACCGGGCATCGTGTTGATCTCGTTGATCACGAACTCCCCGTCCTCGGTGAGGAAGAAGTCCGCGCGCACCAGGCCCTCGCACGAGGCCGCCTCGAAGGCGTCCACGGCCAGCCGCTGCACCTCCGCCGTCTCCTGCGCCGTCAGCGGCGCCGGCACGATCCCCGGGGTCGAGTCGATGTACTTGGCCTCGAAGTCGTAGTACGCGTGCGCGTCCGGCGGCGGGATCTCGGCCGGTACGGAGGCGCGCGGGCCGTCCTCGAACTCCAGCACCCCGCACTCGATCTCACGGCCGCGCAGCGCCGCCTCGACGAGGATCTTCGGGTCGTGCCGCTGGGCCTCGGCGATCGCCTCGTCCAGGCCGGACAGGTCGTCGACCTTGGTGATGCCGATCGACGAACCCGCGCGCGCGGGCTTCACGAAGAGCGGCCAGCCGTGGTCGCCGGCGAGATCGATGATCTTCTTGCGGGCGGCGGACTCGTCCTGCTCCCACTCGCGCGGCCGGATCACCACGTACGGGCCCACCTTGAGCCCGAACGAGGTGAACACCCGCTTCATGTACTCCTTGTCCTGGCCGACGGCCGAGGCGAGCACGCCGGAGCCCACGTAAGGGACTCCGGAGAGCTCCAGCAGGCCCTGCAGGGTGCCGTCCTCGCCGTAGGGACCGTGCAGCACCGGGAAGACGACGTCGATCTCGCCCAGCGCCTTGGGCACCGATCCGGGCTCGCTGTAGACGACTTCGCGGTTCGCGGGGTCGACGGGGAGCACCACGCCGCCCTCGCCGGAGTCGGTGAGATCCTCGACTTCGGGCGTACGGCGATCGGTGATCGCCATCCGTTCCGGTTCGTCCGCGGTGAGCACCCAGCGGCCTTCCCGCGTGATGCCGATCGGCAGGACGTCGTACTTCGTCCGGTCGATCGCACGCAGTACGGCGCCGGCGGTGACCATGGAGATCCCGTGCTCGGAGCTGCGACCGCCGAACACGACGGCCACGCGCGGCTTGCGAGGCGGCTGGTCAGGGCTCTGGGGGAGGTTCTCGGTGCTCATATCGCGATGAGCGTACCCGCCCGTAGGGGCCGAGTCAGCGTCCGGAGGGTCCCCTTCGCTCAGCGTCGTTCCGGCTTCGCGCTGCGCGACATCAGCTCCTTCAGAGCCACCACAGGCGGCTTGCCCTCATGGACGATTCCCACGACCGTCTCCGTGATGGGCATGTCGACGCCGTGCCGGCGGGCCAGATCCAGCACGGACTCACAGGACTTGACGCCCTCGGCGGTCTGTTTGGTGACCGCGATGGTCTCCTGCAGGGTCATGCCCTTGCCGAGGTTGGTGCCGAAGGTGTGGTTGCGGGACAGCGGCGAGGAGCAGGTCGCGACCAGGTCGCCGAGTCCCGCGAGACCGGCGAACGTCAGCGGGTTGGCGCCGAGCGCGACCCCGAGCCGGGCGGTCTCCGCCAGGCCGCGGGTGATGAGCGAGCCCTTGGCGTTGTCGCCGAGTCCCATGCCGTCCGCGATGCCGACGGCGAGGCCGATGACGTTCTTCACGGCACCGCCCAGCTCGCAGCCGACCACGTCGGTCTCGGTGTACGGCCGGAAGTACGGCGTGTGGCAAGCGGACTGGAGCCGCTGGGCGACGGCCTCGTCCGTGCAGGCCACCACGGCGGCGGCCGGCATGCGGGCCGCGATCTCGCGTGCGAGGTTGGGCCCGGTGACCACGGCGATGCGGTCCTGGCCGACCTTGGCGACGTCCTCGATGACCTCGCTCATCCGCATCGCGGAGCCGAGTTCGACGCCCTTCATCAGCGAGACGAGGATCGTGCCGGGCGCGAGCAGCGGCGTCCATTCGGCGAGGTTGCCGCGCAGCGTCTGCGAGGGGATGGCGAGGACGGTGAAGTCGGCGCCGTGCGTGGCCTCGGCGGCGTCCGGCGTCGCCCGCAGGTTCTCCGGAAGTTCGACGCCGGGAAGGTAGTCGGGGTTCGTACGGGTGGAGTTGACCGCTTCCGCGAGTTCGGCGCGACGGGCCCAGAGGGTCACCTCGCAGCCGGCGTCGGCGAGAACCATGCCGAAGGCAGTGCCCCACGATCCCGTGCCCATGACGGCCGCCTTGACGGGCTTGCTCACGTGCCCTGCCCCTCTTCCTGCTCGGCCCTCACCTGCTGCGCCTGCCGGTTCTGCGCGGCGGTCCTGCGCCGCTGCTCGATGCGCTCCTGGCGCGGGTCGTACGGCGTCTCGGGCGCCTTCTCGCCGCGGATCTCCTCCAGCTGGGCCGTGATGGCGGCCATGATGACCTCGGTCGCCTCCTTCAGCAACTCCGGAGTCATCTCCTTGTCGTAGAAGCGGGCGAGATCGACGGGCGGGCCCGCGAGGACCCGGTGGGTCTTGCGCGGAAGGAGGTTGAGCTTCTTCGCGTAGGGCGGCAGCACTTCGTTGGCCCCCCACTGCGCGACCGGGATCACCGGGCACTTGGTCTGCAGCGCGACGCGTGCGGCACCGGTCTTGCCGGTCATGGGCCACTGCTCCGGGTCCCGGGTGATGGTGCCCTCCGGGTAGAACGCGACGCACTCGCCGCGCTCCACGGCGTCGATCGCGGCACGGAAGGCGCTCAGCGCGTCCGTGGTCTCCCGGTAGACAGGGATCTGCCCGGTGCCGCGCATCGCGGCACCGACGAATCCCTTCTTGAAAAGCCCGCTCTTCGCCAGGAATCGCGGAACCCTGCCGGTGTTGTACTGAAAGTGCCCGTACGTGAAGGGATCGATGTGCGAATTGTGGTTCACCGCGGTGATAAATCCGCCCTCGGCCGGAATGTGCTCCATTCCGCGCCAGTCCCGCTTGATCAGAACCACCAGCGGCGGTTTGCAGAGCACCGCGGCGAAGCGGTACCAGAAGCCGATTCTGCGGCGGGGCACGCGGACACCTTCCTCTAGGAATCAAGGACATCGGGCCGGGGGGCCGCACAAGTGTCGCCCCAGGCCGCCGGTCTGTCGAGAACACCGTACGCCCCACCGCCACAACCACCAGATGCCCCTGGTGACGGCTGAGTGACAATGGCCGCGACTAGAGAGGGACGAGACGCTCGTGCAGTGGACCTTGGTCATACCCCTGAAGCCCCTGGCTCGGGCGAAGAGCAGGCTCTCGGACACCGCGAGCGACGGACTGCGCCCGGGACTGGCCCTCGCCTTCGCCCAGGACACCGTCGCGGCGGCGCTGGCCTGCCCGGCAGTGAAAGATGTGGCAGTCGTCACGGACGACGCCCTGGCCGGCCGCGAGCTGGGCGCACTTGGCGCCCATATCGTCCCGGACGAGCCCGGCGACGGCCTGAACGCGGCTCTGGCGCACGGGGCGGTGGTCGTACGGTCCTCACGTCCCGAAAGCGCCGTGGCGGCCCTGAACGCCGACCTCCCCGCCCTGCGCCCGCTGGAATTGGCCCGGGTCCTGGACTCGGCAGCTGAATTCCCGCGCGCTTTTCTCCCCGATGCGGCCGCGATCGGCACCACATTGCTGGCCGCCGCCCCGGGCAGGGATTTACTGCCGTCATTCGGTACGAATTCCAGGGTTCGCCATCGCGAGTCCGGGGCGGTGGAACTCGGCCTCGACGCGGTGGATTCAGTACGCCAGGACGTGGACACCGGCGACGACCTGCGGGCGGCACTGGCCCTGGGGGTGGGGCCACGCACAGCGGCGATGGCAGCACGACTGCTGATCAACGGGCTGTAGCCGAGCGCCCCGAAGGGGCGCGCAGCTCAGGGGCGCGGGGAACCGCCGCCCAGCCCACACGGGCCGCAGTCAAACGACGATCCAACGCGCACTCACGGAGGAGCGCATAGGCTGAGGGCCATGCAGGCCACCGCATACACCTACGACGCCGACACCCGCTCCGGCAGCGTCCTCCTGGACGACGGCACCCCCGTTCCCTTCGACGCCCCCGCCTTCGACGCCGGAGGCCTACGACTGCTGCGCCCCGGGCAGCGGGTCCGCATCGAGACGGAGGGCGAGGGCGAGTCCCTGCGCATCACGCTGGTCACCCTGCAAACACTGTGAACGGCAGTTGAACACGCCGCGGGCCGGACTCCCCACGGAGTCCGGCCCTGCGCGTGAGTGCCCCTGCGGGTTCTACCTCTTGCGGGCGGTGGCCTTCTTGGCGGTGGTCTTGCGAGCCGTCGACTTCTTGGCGGGGGCCTTCTTGGCGGTCGCCTTCTTCGCCGGGGCCTTCTTGGCCGTCGCCTTCTTGGCCGTGGTCTTCTTCGCCGCGGTGGTCTTGGCGGTCGCCGTGGTCTTCTTCGCCGGCGCCTTCTTCGCGGTGGTCTTCTTCGCCGTGGCCGTGGTCTTCTTGGCCGTCGTCTTCTTCGCCGTCGTCTTCTTCGCGGCGGCCGCCTTGGTGGTCTTCTTCGCGGCGGCCTTCTTGACCGTCGCCGCGGCACCGCCGGTCAGGCTGCCCTTGGGCGCCTTCTTGACCGCGACCTCGCCGCCCCGCGGGAGCTTCTTCGAACCGCTCACCAGGTCCTTGAAGCCCTGACCCGCACGGAAGCGCGGAACAGAGGTCTTCTTGACCCGAACCCGCTCGCCCGTCTGGGGGTTACGGGCGTAACGAGCCGGGCGGTCGACCTTCTCGAACGAACCGAAGCCGGTGACCGAGACCCGCTCACCCGCGACGACCGCGCGGACGATCGCGTCCAGTACGTGGTCGACAGCATCGGCGGCCTGCTGGCGGCCGCCCATCTTGTCGGCAATCGCTTCTACGAGCTGCGCCTTGTTCACGTCTTCCCCTTCGGAGACATCGCCAGAACGAAAGTGTTCAAGCTTTTTCGCACGTTAGGCAGATATATACCGCAAATCAAACACGAAACGGGCTAATCACCCTTGTGCCGCAACGGACTCGGCGATCTCGAAGGTGTTCAGCGTTCCTCTTCGGGGAATCGCCCCGCGTCGAGGTCCGCGATGAACCGCTCCAGACGCCTTGTCGCTTCGGCGACGTCGTGCTTGGCCGCGGCCGTAATGACCAGCAGCTTCCGGGTCAGCGCCATCCGTACGCCCTCCGGGACTTGCAGTGCGCGCACCCTTGCATGCGCTTCCTTCAGTTGGTCCGCGACTGCCGCATAGAGCTCGAGTTGGCCGTCGTGTTCCATGCACAGATTGTGCCATCTGGGGCGAGTTGTCGCCTGCCAGGGGTGCAACTCCGGCCTCGAATGGCCTTCCGGGCACTTGCGAAAGCCGCGGATACAACACTCGCGTACCCCGGCAACACCCTTCGTAACGTGGGAAGTTGAGCACGGCACTCACCCGGCGCAGGGCCGTTCGGGTGCAGACATGGCAGTACCCCCGATCGGGGCTGATCGGGGGTACTGGGCGGTGTTGCGGTGGCCGAAAGTCGCCTTGCGCCGAAGCCTTGGCTCAGGCCTGGAGCGTGCCTTGGCTCAGCCCTGGAGCGTGCGCGGCTTGAACGACGGCCGCTTCGCCTCGTAGGCGGCGATGTCGGCCTCGTTCTGCAGGGTGATCGAGATGTCGTCGAGGCCGTTCAGCAGCCGCCAGCGGGAGTTCTCGTCCAGCTCGAAGGAGGCGGTGATGCCCTCGGCGCGCACCTCACGAGCCTCGAGGTCCACAGTGACCTCAGCAGTCGCGTCCTTCTCGATGAGCTCCCACAGCGCATCCACGATCTTCTGCTCCAGAACCACCGTGAGCAGGCCGTTCTTGAGCGAGTTGCCGCGGAAGATGTCCGCGAAGCGCGAGGAGATGACGGCCTTGAAGCCGTAGTTCTGCAGCGCCCACACGGCGTGCTCACGCGAGGAACCGGTGCCGAAGTCGGGACCGGCGACCAGAACCGTGGCGCCTTGGCGCTCGGGCTGGTTGAGGATGAACGTCTCGTCCTTGCGCCAGGCCTCGAACAGCCCGTCCTCGAACCCGTCCCGCGTCACCTTCTTGAGCCAGTGAGCAGGGATGATCTGGTCGGTGTCGACGTTGGAGCGGCGCAGCGGAACGGCCCGGCCGGTGTGCGTGGTGAATGCTTCCATGACTTCTCAGACTCCAGCGGGCGTACGGGTCTCGACGTCGGACAGATCGGCCGGGGAGGCCAGGTGGCCCAGGACCGCCGTGGCGGCGGCGACCTGCGGCGACACCAGGTGCGTACGGCCGCCCTTGCCCTGCCTGCCCTCGAAGTTGCGGTTGGAGGTGGACGCGGAGCGCTCACCGGGGGCCAGCTGGTCGGGGTTCATGCCCAGGCACATCGAGCAGCCCGCGTGCCGCCACTCGGCGCCGGCCTCCTTGAAGACGACGTCCAGGCCCTCGGAGACGGCCTGCAGACCGACCCGCGCGGAGCCCGGAACGACCAGCATCCGCAGGCCGTCGGCGACTTTGCGGCCCTTGAGCAGCTCGGCGGCGGCGCGCAGGTCCTCGATGCGGCCGTTGGTGCAGGAGCCTACGAAGACGGTGTCCACCTTGATGGAGCGCAGCGGCTGGCCGGCCTCCAACCCCATGTATTCCAGGGCCTTTTCGGCGGCGAGGCGCTCCGAAGCGTCTTCGTACGAAGCCGGGTCGGGGACGTTCGCCGAAAGCGGCGCGCCCTGGCCCGGGTTGGTGCCCCAGGTGACGAACGGCGACAGTTCGGCGGCCTCGATGACGACCTCGGCGTCGAACTCGGCGTCCTCGTCCGTCTTCAGCGTCTTCCAGTACGCGACGGCCGCGTCCCAGTCCTCGCCCTTGGGCGCGTGCGGGCGGCCCTTGAGGTACTCGAAGGTGGTCTCGTCGGGGGCGATCATGCCCGCGCGGGCGCCGGCCTCGATCGACATGTTGCAGATGGTCATGCGGGCCTCCATCGAGAGCTTCTCGATGGCGGAGCCGCGGTACTCCAGGACGTAGCCCTGGCCGCCGCCGGTACCGATCCTGGCGATGATCGCCAGGATCAGGTCCTTGGCGGTGACGCCCTCGGGCAGTTCGCCGTTGACCGTGATGGCCATGGTCTTCGGGCGGACCAGCGGCAGCGTCTGGGTGGCCAGCACGTGCTCCACCTGGGAGGTGCCGATGCCGAACGCCAGGCCACCGAAGGCGCCGTGCGTGGAGGTGTGGGAGTCACCGCAGACGACCGTCATGCCGGGCTGGGTCAGACCCAGCTGCGGGCCGACGACGTGCACGACGCCCTGCTCCACGTCGCCCAGCGGGTGCAGGCGCACACCGAACTCGGCGGCGTTCTTGCGCAGCGTCTCCAGCTGGACCCGGGAGACCGGGTCGGCGATGGGCTTGTCGATGTCGAGGGTCGGGGTGTTGTGGTCCTCGGTCGCGATGGTCAGGTCGAGCCGGCGCACCTGGCGACCGCTCTTGCGGAGGCCGTCGAAGGCCTGCGGGCTGGTCACCTCGTGCAGCAGGTGCAGATCGATGAAGAGGAGGTCGGGCTCGCCCTCGGCGCGCCGGACGACATGGTCGTCCCAGACCTTCTCCGCGAGTGTCCTACCCATCGCTTTCCCTCCGGCCGGCAAGCGTCCACCGGCCCAACTAGAGATCTTGAGGAGGCAGCGCCCGCCGCCCCTGTTCGGGCGTCCGCCACCGGGCCCGTTTGTCTGCGGGCCGCATTGCCTTCGTGTCTTCCAGAGTGGCGTGTTCCACGGAAAATTGAACTTGCGTTTCACAGAGTGAGACGCGAGTATCGTTTCATGGACAACAGTAGCGGCGTCGGCGTTCTGGACAAGGCAGCCCTTGTCCTGAGCGCCCTGGAGTCCGGTCCGGCCACCCTCGCGGGGCTTGTGGCGGCCACCGGATTGGCACGACCCACGGCCCATCGGCTGGCCGTGGCTCTGGAACACCACCGCATGGTGGCGCGCGACATGCAGGGCCGTTTCATTCTCGGCCCTCGCCTGGCAGAACTGGCCGCGGCCGCGGGTGAGGACCGTCTCCTCGCCACCGCCGGCCCGGTCCTCACGCACCTCCGTGACGTCACGGGCGAGAGCGCACAGCTCTACCGCCGCCAGGGCGACATGCGCATCTGCGTCGCCGCGGCGGAACGCCTGTCCGGCCTGCGGGACACGGTCCCGGTCGGCTCGACACTCACGATGAAGGCGGGCTCCTCGGCCCAGATCCTCATGGCCTGGGAGGAGCCGGAGCGCCTGCACCGCGGTCTGCAGGGCGCCCGCTTCACGGCCACGGCGCTCTCCGGCGTACGACGCCGGGGCTGGGCCCAGTCGATCGGCGAGCGCGAGCCGGGCGTCGCGTCCGTCTCCGCACCCGTACGCGGCCCGTCGAACCGCGTGGTGGCCGCCGTATCGGTCTCCGGCCCGATCGAGCGCCTGACCCGCCACCCGGGCCGTATGCACGCCCAGGCGGTCATCGACGCCGCCGCCCGTCTTTCCGAAGCCCTGCGCCGCACCGGCTGACATCGGGTACGTCAGTGGGGAGGGTCCGCCTCAACGCCGCGGCAGACCCTCCCCACTCCCCCGAGCCCCCCGTCACCTGCGCGCAGCGCCCCCGCTTCTCCAGCGGCACCGGCCCATGCGCCGCCGCGAGTCCGAACGCCGCCATGTCGGCGCAGATCGACTCGTACGCCCCCTCGGGGACCACGTAAGCCTCGTGCCACAGCCCCACGTGCCCGCGCACCTTGCCCTCCCGCTCCTTGCGGTTGAAGAGCGCCCACGCGCGGTGGTGGAGCACGCCGGGCGAGGTCGCGTACGCGTAGAGCTTCTCCTTGGACTCCCAGTACTGGACCACGTAGTACGTCCGCGGCATGGCCCTGCCGGATAGCGGCACTATCCTCCTTGGGGACGCTTGGATAGTGATACTCCCCAAGGGAGGGCGCAAGAGATGCGACTGGCGGAACTGAGCGAGCGCAGCGGGGTGCCCATCGCGACGATCAAGTACTACCTGCGCGAAGGGCTGTTGGCCCCCGGCCGACAGATCAACGCCCGCACCGCCGAGTACGACGAGGAACATCTGCGCCGGCTGCGTCTGGTGCGCGCGATGATCCAGGTCGGGCGGGTGCCGGTGGCGACGGTCCGGGAGGTGCTCGGGCACGTCGACGACGACTCGCTGGGCCGCTCGATCCGCCTCGGCGCGGCGCTGTGGGCACTGCCACAGGTGCCGGAGCCGGACGAGGACGACGAGTACGTCCAGGCCGCTCAGCAGGAGGTCAACACGCTCCTGGACCGGCTCGGCTGGGAGAACGCCAAGCGGCTCACGACCATCTCCCCCGCCTATCGCTCGCTGGTGGTGGCGGTGGCCGCGTTTCGCCGGCTCGGCCACGGCTGGGGGGCCGAACTGCTCGCGCCGTATGCCGAGTTGATGCACCGGACAGCCGTCCTCGACCTGGACAACATCGAGACGCACCCGTCGGAGGCGGAGCGGATCGAGTTCGCGATCCTGGGGGCGATCCTCAACGAGCCGGTGCTGCAGGCGCTGCGCCGGCTGGCCCAGGAGGAGGAGACGACGCGGCGGTACGGCTTCGGGTAGCCGACGCCGGGCACGACGAAGGCCCTCCGCCGAAGCGAAGGGCCTTCATGTGGTACCCCCGACCGGATTCGAACCGGCGCTACCGCCTTGAGAGGGCGGCGTGCTAGGCCGCTACACAACGGGGGCGTGGAGCCTGCGTTTCCGCAGGTCCGAGCTGGTCTACCTGGACTCGAACCAAGACTAACTGAACCAGAATCAGTCGTGCTGCCAATTACACCATAGACCAATGTGGTTTAGACCAGACAGTACCCCCGACCGGATTCGAACCGGCGCTACCGCCTTGAGAGGGCGGCGTGCTAGGCCGCTACACAACGGGGGCCCTAGCGATCCCGAGTTGATCGAGATCAGTACCCCCGACCGGATTCGAACCGGCGCTACTGCCTTGAGAGGGCAGCGTGCTAGGCCGCTACACAACGGGGGCTTTGCAGATGCTGTGTTTCATCAAAGCTTCTGCGAGCTGGCCTACCTGGACTCGAACCAAGACTAACTGAACCAGAATCAGTCGTGCTGCCAATTACACCATAGGCCACTGGAACGCAAGCCCCTGCGGGGATCTTGTTCTAGTATTTGCTCCTCCGGGTTTCCGGCCTTTCGGCCCGCTCCCGGCGGCGCAGGAAGAACATTACCCGAAGGTGGACGGGGCTCCAAAACGGGTATCCGCGCCGAGGATCGCGGGGAGTTCGGCGAGGGAGGCGATCCGGTGGAGGCCGACGGGTGCGTCGCCGGTCGCGTACACGGCGTCACGGTCGATCCAGAAGGAGCGCAGTCCGGCTTCGGCGGCGCCACGGCCGTCGATCTCCGGGTGGTCGCCGACGTACGCCACCTGCTGCGGGGCGAGGTCCAGGGCTTGGCAGGCCGCGTGGAAGGCGTCGGCCTGCGGCTTGGAGACGCCGAGTTCGGCGGCGCAGAGAACGGCCTCGAAGCGGTCGTACACGCCGAGGGCGCGCAGCTTGCGGTCCTGGACGTGGATGCTGGAGTTGGAGAGCACGGCGTGCCGGTGGCTGGCGGCGAGGGCGTCGAGGGCCGGCAGGACGTCCGGGAAGAGGGCCCAGACGGTCTCGTAGTGCGCGACGTACCGCTGGAACCAGGCGTCGGCCTCCGCGTCGGTCAGCTCCTCTCCCAGGAACACCCGCACCCGGTCCCGGCGCTGCCCCTGGAAGTCGACCTCGCCCGCCGAGAACCGCGCCCACTGCGCGTCGGTGATCTCGCGCCAGCGCACGATGGCCTGCTCGACGGTCTCGTACCCGTCCAGCAGCCCCTCGGCCGCCAGGTGCAGGCGCATTCCGGCGCGGTCGGCACCGGAGTAGTCGAACAGGGTGTCGTCGACGTCCCAGACCACGGCCAGAATGCTCATGATCCGACGGTAACCCGGCAGTTGCCGCCCTGTCCGGAGTACGGCGAAGGGGCGGCACCCGGTTGTCCGGGTGCCGCCCCTCACGTCCGCGTCGGCGTCTACGCCGCGAGCTTCGCCAGCGCCGCGTCGATCCGGGACAGGGTCGTCTCCTTGCCCAGGACCTCCAGGGACTCGAACAGCGGCAGGCCGACCGTGCGGCCCGTGACAGCCACGCGGACCGGGGCCTGGGCCTTGCCGAGCTTGAGGCCATGCGCCTCACCGGCGGCCAGGACGGCCTCCTTCAGCGACTCCGGGGAGGTCCAGTCGGCCGCGTCCAGCTTCTCGCGGGCGGTCCTCAGGAGGGCGTCGCTGCCTTCCTTCATCGCCTTCGTCCAGGACGGCTCGTCGAACACCGGCTCCGACAGGAACAGGAAGTCGACGTTGTCCGTGATCTCCGACAGCACCTTCAGACGGGTCTGCGCGTGCGGGGCGATCGCCTGCCACTTCACCTCGTCGAAGGCCTCCGGGGCCCACGGGGCGAAGGGGGCCTGGAGCCACGGGCGGCAGCGCTCGGTGAAGTCCTTCACATCGAGCAGGCGGATGTGGTCGCCGTTGATCGACTCGCACTTCTTCAGGTCGAAGCGGGCCGGGTTGGGGTTCACGTCCGCGATGTCGAAGGCCGCGACCATCTCGTCCATCGTGAAGATGTCCTGGTCGGCCGAGAGCGACCAGCCGAGCAGGGAGAGGTAGTTGAGCAGGCCCTCGGGGAGGAAGCCGCGCTCGCGGTAGAGGTTCAGCGACGACTGCGGGTCGCGCTTCGACAGCTTCTTGTTGCCCTCGCCCATCACGTACGGCAGGTGGCCGAACTCGGGGATGCCCTTGGCGATGCCCAGCTCCATCAGCGCCTTGTACAGGGCGATCTGCCGGGGCGTCGAGGAGAGCAGGTCCTCGCCGCGCAGGACGTGGGTGATCTCCATCAGAGCGTCGTCGACCGGGTTGACGAGCGTGTAGAGCGGGGCGCCGTTGGCGCGGACGATGCCGTAGTCCGGGACGTTCTCCGGCGTGAAGGTCAGCTCGCCGCGGACCAGGTCCGTGAAGGTGATCGTCTCGTCGGGCATGCGGAAGCGGACGATCGGCTCGCGGCCCTGGGCCTTGTACTCCTCGACCTGCACGGCCGTGAGGTCTCGGCAGTGGCCGTCGTAGCCGGACGGCTTACCGGCGGCCCGGGCGGCCTCACGGCGGGTGTCCAGCTCCTCCTGGGAGCAGTAGCAGTGGTAGGCGTAGCCGCCGTCCAGGAGCTTGGCCGCGACGTCCTTGTAGAGGTCCATGCGCTGCGACTGGCGGTACGGCGCGTGCGGGCCGCCGACCTCGGGGCCCTCGTCCCAGTCGAAGCCGAGCCAGCGCATCGAGTCGAGCAGTTGGTCGTACGACTCCTCGGAGTCGCGGGCCGCGTCGGTGTCCTCGATGCGGAAGACGAGCGTGCCCTGGTGGTGCCGGGCGAACGCCCAGTTGAACAGGGCGGTGCGGACCAGGCCCACATGGGGGTTACCGGTGGGCGAGGGGCAGAAACGTACGCGGACGGGTGCGCTAGCCACGCTTGACAACCTTGTTGGTGAGAGTGCCGATGCCTTCGATGGTGACGGCGACCTCGTCGCCGACGTTGAGGGGGCCGACCCCTGCCGGGGTGCCCGTGAGGATCACGTCGCCGGGGAGCAGCGTCATGGCCTCGGAGATGTTGACGATCAGGTCCTCGATCGGGTGGATCATCTCGCTGGTACGGCCGAGCTGGCGCTGTTCGCCGTTGACCGTGAGCTGGAGCGTCAGGTCGGACGCCGTCTTGAGGTCCAGGTCCGTCTCCACCCAGGGGCCCAGCGGGCAGGAGGTGTCGAAGCCCTTGGCCCGGGCCCACTGCTTCTCGCGCTTCTGGACGTCGCGGGCGGTGATGTCGTTGGCGCAGGTGAACCCGAAGATCACGTCCTTGACGCGGTCGCGCGGGACCTCGCGGCACATGCGGCCGATGACGACGGCCAGTTCGGCTTCGTGGTGGAGGTCCTCGGTGAAGGACGGGTACTGGATCTCGTCGCCGGAGCCGATCACCGCGGTGGACGGCTTGAAGAAGGCGAACGGGGCGTCGGGCACGTCGTTGCCGAGTTCGCGCGCGTGCTCGGCGTAGTTGCGGCCGAACGCCACGACCTTGTTGGGGAGCACCGGGGGCAGCAGCCTGACCTTGCTCAGCGGCACCTTCGTGCCGGAGAGCTCGAAGTCCGCGAACGGGATGCCCTTGATGATGTCGAGCACGAGCTCGTCCGGCTTGTCGCCCTCGACCGCGCCGAAGGCGACATTCCCGTCGATGGAGAATCTGGCGATGCGCACGGGATCCTGCGCCCCTCACTTGAGCCGGCTGGAGTCTGACGCTCCAGGCTAGCGCGGGAGGGGGCCCCGAGGATCTGAGGCCTGTCTCCAGTCGTGATCAACGGGGGTTCAGAAGGCTTCCGATCACAGATGACCAACGCACCCCGCTCGAACTCTTGTGCGAAGATCATGAGCCGTGCAGAGTGTCACCCCGAACACGCATCGTTCACCTGATCGCAGGTGACGCGTAACCCTGCGCTCGCACCAAGGAGAGACATGGCCCACGCCAGACGCTTTGCCATCGCAGCCCTCGCAGCCTCGGCCCTCACCCTGGGGACGGCAACCTCGTCCTACGCCACGACCTACACGAACTCCTCCAGCGACAGCTGCGGGGCCGTGTACTTCATCGACAACGGCGACACCTTCAAGTTCCTGGACACCTGCACGGACGGCAAGGGCGTGCGCCTGCAGTACACGAACCCCACGACGGGCAGCCCCTCCACCAGCCACACCAAGATCAACGTGGACTACACCGGCGGCTACACCGGGTGGAACCTGGACAACGCGTACGTCTACGACACCGACATGAACGAGAACGCCTGCTTCTACTACCGCGTCGGCCACGTGGACAACGGCGCCTACGTCAGCGGCTCCTACGGCCCCTGGACCATGGCCTGCGCCGCCAACTAGGCCGGCCCTCCTAGGAGTGGGCGCCTCGCACACCACGCGGGGCGCCCCGACCGTCGCGCGCCGGACATCGCGGCTTGAACAAACGCCCGTCCGCCCGCGTACTACTGGGCGGCAGCGACGGGCAGCTCCTCGAGGATGGTGCGCTTGGGGTTGGCGGTCTGAGCGGGAAGGTCGAGGGAGTGCTCCGGCTGCTGCGGGGCCTGCAGCTCGTCGGCGCCGTCGAGGTGCGCCAGCGTCGTGCGCCGCGGGTTGGCTATCGTGCGGATCATCGTCGTCGTCTTCACGGTTCTACTGAGCCCTGTCGTGACGGGGCGCCCGGACCGGCCACGATGGGCCTGCGTCCGGACGCGGGTTGGCAGAAACATCCCTCTTGTAAAGCGTCAGGCTAAACATGCAATTCCCTCGGGAAGTTGCGCAGACCCCTTGATTCGCGTGTGAGTTTGCTCACGAGTTCGCGGACAAACCGGCCAATTCGGGCTCGCAATCCACCCTTCCGAAACGGACATTGCACCCCTGAACCTGTCATTCCGCTCCTGATCATGGCGACTGGGACACCCTCCACACCCGAACGGCTCGTGGGCATACGTCCGTTATGGGTGGGATCGCTTTCTACGGCAGGTAATCTGGTCCTCACGTGGTGTCACGTATGTCACGGCTCGACCTACGGGCCTTGTTGGAGATCCTGCACTGTGCTGGAATTCCACGGACCGCCGCAGGATCGAGCCGGCGCACAGGGGGCGCATCGAGCGCCTAGTGGCGGCGAGAAGGGGGAGCCAGCGCCGGTCACCCACGACCATCAGGGAGCGTATTCAGGGCGCTCCCGAAAGACGCCGACACCGTGTCCGTCCGTTCACGCGGAGGGGCGCCTGGTCCAGAGGTTGCGACGCTAGTGCAGGGACGTTTCAAGAGGGATGGCAGCGCTTCGGCGGAGCCGGAGCACGGCGGGACCGACCGAGGTCCCTCCCCCCAGCACGCCCAGAACCCGGGCCCGGCCCCGTCCGTCGAGGGCGGTGAGCGCCCCGGGCGCCCCGCCGTGTCGGCGTCCTCGGGGGCGACGGCCCCTTCCGCTCCGGCGGCGAAGAAGGCCCCGAAGGGATCCGGCGGCCCCGGCGCGCGAATAGCCCTGCGCAACTGGCGTATCTCCACGCGTCTGGTGGCGCTGCTCACCCTCCCGGTGGTCGCGGCCACCTCGCTGGGCGCGCTGCGCATCAGCGACAACATGGACGACATCCAGCAGCTCGAGAACATGAAGCTGCTGACGGACATGACCAAGCGGGCCACCGAGCTCGCCACCGCGCTCCAGGAGGAGCGCGACCAGTCCGCCGGTCCGCTGGCGCACGGCGCCAAGGCGACCGACTACACGGTCAAGGGCTACCGGGACAAGACGGACCGGGCTGCGGAGAGCTTCCGGGAAGCCTCCGAGGAGATCGACGACAGCAGCAAGGACGGCAACCTCACGGGCGTCCGTGACAACATCGTCCAGCTCGTCCGGGAACTGGGCACCCTCGCCGAGATCCGCAACGTCGCCTACAAGGCCGAGGACAACTCCACCCAGACCGTGGAGGCCTACCACCGGCTGATCACCAACCTGCTCGGCCTCTCGCAGGACATGGCGGAGGCGACCAGCAACCCGGAGATGATCCAGAGCACGCGTGCCCTGGCGGCCTTCTCCTCGGCCAAGGAGTACTCGTCCATCCAGCGCGCGGTCCTCGCGGCGGCGCTGCCGGCGAACAACACCGCCGCGGGCGACCTGTCGGAGAACGACCGGTTGTACGCCGACTCCGCGCTGGAGAGCCAGAAGTCCGAGCTCCGCAGCTTCAAGAGCATCTACGGCTCGGAGTCCGCCGAGGAGCTCCTGAAGCCGATCGGCGAGAACAACGCGACGATCAAGGCGACCGACACCTACGCCAACCGCGCCCTCACCACCGACACCGGTCTGCAGTCGCTGGAGAAGCGGTCGTACCGGGACTGGGTGGACGACAGCACCACCAAGATCCAGCAGATGCGCGCCATCGAGACGACGCTGCTGGAGGACATGGAGCAGAAGGCCCGCGAGCTGCGCAACGAGTCGGAGCGCGAGGCGATCATCTCCGGTGCGCTGATCCTGCTCGTGCTCGGTGTCTCGCTGGTCGGCGCGTTCGTCGTCGCCCGCTCCATGATCCGCTCGCTGCGCCGCCTGGAGGAGACCGCCACCAAGGTCGCCCAGGACCGACTGCCCGAGCTGGTCAAGCAGCTCTCCGAGTCCGACCCGCAGGACGTCGACACCTCCGTCGAGTCGGTCGGTGTGCACTCCCGGGACGAGATCGGCCAGGTGGCCGCGGCCTTCGACGACGTGCACCGCGAGGCGGTCCGCCTCGCCGCCGAGCAGGCCCTGCTGCGGGGCAACGTCAACGCGATGTTCACCAACCTCTCGCGCCGCTCCCAGGGCCTCATCCAGCGTCAGCTCTCGCTCATCTCCGAACTGGAGTCCCGCGAGGCCGACCCGGACCAGCTGTCCTCGCTGTTCAAGCTCGACCACCTCGCGACGCGTATGCGCCGTAACGGTGAGAACCTCCTCGTCCTCGCAGGTGAAGAGCCCGGCCGCCGCTGGACCCGCCCGGTCCCGCTGGTCGACGTGCTCCGTGCCGCCGCGTCCGAGGTGGAGCAGTACGAGCGCATCGAGCTGGCCTCCGTGCCGACCACCGAAGTGGCCGGCCGTGTGGTCAACGACCTCGTGCACCTGCTCGCCGAGCTGCTGGAGAACGCGACCTCGTTCTCCTCCCCGCAGACCAAGGTCAAGGTCACCGGTCACGCGCTGCCCGACGGCCGCGTGCTGATCGAGATCCACGACACCGGCATCGGCCTCTCCCCCGAGGACCTCGCCGCGATCAACGAGCGGCTCGCCTCGCCGCCCACCGTGGACGTCTCCGTCTCCCGCCGCATGGGCCTCTTCGTGGTCGGTCGTCTGTCGCAGCGGCACGGCATCCGCATCCAGCTGCGCCCGTCCGACTCCGGCGGTACGACCGCGCTGGTCATGCTCCCCGTCGACGTCGCCCAGGGCGGCAAGAAGCCCGCTCCGGGCAAGCCCGGTCCGGGCGGTCCGGGTGTCTCCGGTGGTCCGGCCGCCGCGCAGGCCGCCGCCGGTGCGGCTGCCGCCCGTCGCCAGGCCCAGGCCCAGGCCCAGGCCGGCAGCGGCTCCCTCGGCGCCGGTGCGCCGGGTGGTGGTGCGCTCGGTGCCGGTGCGTCCGGTGGGGGCCGGCTCGGTGCCGGTCAGGGACCGCGGGCCGCGCTGCCGGGGCGTGATGGTGGCGGACTTCCCGGTGGACCGGGTGCACCGCGTGGACCGCAGGGTCCGGGCGCGCCGTCGCAGGGCCGGCCTCCGGCCGGTGCGGGCGCCGGGTTCGGTGGCCAGGCTCCGGGTGCCCCGCAGGGTCTGCAGGCCGCGGGCACGGGTCAGGACCCCTTCGGTGGCTCCCGTGGCGCCTCCTCCGGCCTCGACCAGTCGCGGCCGGGTGGACCCTCGTCGCCGCAGTCCCCGCCCGCCGGCAACGAGAAGGGCCGCCGGGGCCGTCAGCCGCAGCTGCCGCCGCGTGGTGGACCGCGTGCCGAGCTGCCCGGCGGCAACCAGCCGTCCCGCCCCAGCTGGAGCGACGAGAACGCGCAGCCGCCGGTGCCGCGCGCCTCGCTCGACACCCCGCGGGGACACGACGAGGACCCCGCACAGACCTCCCGGATGCCACAGATCGACGACTTCCAGGGTCCCGGCTCCACCGCCGAGATCCCGGCGATCGGACGCCCCGACGGCCGCCAGGGCCCGGGCCCGAACGCCGGCCCGTCGGACTTCGGCCGCCTGGACTTCGGCGCCCCGGCCCCGGGTGGGTACGACTCGCAGAGCACGGGCCAGTCCACTCGCCCCGGTGCGAACGAGCCGCAGAACAACGGTCAGTTCGTCCGCTCGGACGTCTTCGGCACCCCGAACGGGCAGAACAACTCGTCGCAGACGGGCCAGTTCGCCTCGCCGCAGGGGTACGACGGCAGCTCGACGGGCCAGCACGCCCTGCCCGGCCGCCAGAACCCCGACTCCACCGGGCAGTTCGAGCGGCCGCAGGTCAACGGCACGTACGGCGGCGGCTCCGACTTCGGCGCCCAGCAGCCCCCGGTCCCGCCGCGTCCGCAGCAGCGGGCCGCACGCCAGGAGCCCGAGGCGCTGCCGCCGGCGGGTCCCGGTGACGGCCGTACCCCGCTGTACGACACGCTGGAGACCAACTGGTTCCACGGCGGCCCGCAGGGCAACCAGCAGGGCCGTCAGCCCGGCGCGGGCGGCTCGGCTCCGGCTTCCGCCCCGCAGCAGCCGCAGGCTTCCGCGGCTCCGGCGCAGCCGTCCTCCGCTCCCCAGCGGACCTCATCGACCGCCTGGCGCAGCTCGCCGAACGACGACCTCGTACGGCAGGCGGAACGCGTCCGGCAGCCGGCCGCAGGCGGTGTCACCACCTCCGGCCTGCCGCGCCGGGTACCTCGGGCGAACCTCGTCCCGGGCACGGCTCAGCAGCAACAGCACCAATCCGGTCCGGCTGTCTCGCGTGCGCCTGACGACGTACGCGGCCGGCTGACCAATCTCCGTCGGGGTATCGCGCAAGGTCGCCAGGTCGGTAACGGCCAGACCGGCAGCTTCCCGAACCCCACTCACCAGCAGGAGCGTTAGTTGAGCCAGATGAGCCAGGCGGCACAGAACCTCAACTGGTTGATCACCAACTTCGTGGACAACACCCCCGGGGTGTCCCACACCGTCGTCGTGTCCGCCGACGGCCTTCTGCTGGCGATGTCCGAGGGTTTCCCGCGTGACCGTGCCGACCAGCTGGCGGCCGTCGCATCGGGTCTGACCTCGCTCACGGCAGGGGCCTCCCGGATCTTCGAGGGCGGCAGCGTGGCACAGACCGTCGTCGAGATGGAGCGAGGATTCCTCTTCCTCATGTCCGTCTCGGATGGTTCGTCCCTGGCCGTTCTCGCCCACCCCGAGTGCGACATCGGCCTCGTCGGCTACGAGATGGCGCTGCTGGTCGACCGCGCGGGCGCAGTGCTCACGCCGGACCTGCGCGCCGAGCTCCAAGGCAGTCTGCTCCACTGATCACCCGCGGATCCACCCGTCTCACCAAATCACCGTCCGGCCGCCACAATCCCCCCATCGGCCTTCACCTGACGGCTTGACTGACCGACTTGCTGTCCCCGCCCGGAGGATTCATGACCCCGCCCACCGCCTCTCATGATCCGTACGCGGAGCCGTACGAGGATGAGGGCGACCAGCCGCTGGTACGTCCGTACGCGATGACCGGCGGCCGGACCCGGCCCCGCTACCAGCTGGCCATCGAGGCCCTGATCAGCACCACGGCCGACCCGGCAGCGCTCATGGGGCTCCTTCCGGAGCACCAGCGCATCTGCCACCTGTGCCGTGAGGTGAAGTCGGTCGCCGAGGTCTCCGCGCTGCTGTCCATGCCGCTGGGCGTGGCCAGGATCCTGGTCGCGGACCTCGCTGAGGCCGGCCTGGTCGCCATCCACCAGCCGGGCGGCGACGAGAACAACGGCGGCGCTCCGGATGTGACGCTGCTCGAAAGGGTGCTCAGTGGACTTCGCAAGCTCTGAACCGGGCCGGGCGACCACCTCCGCCAAGATCGTGGTGGCGGGTGGCTTCGGCGTGGGCAAGACCACGTTCGTGGGCGCCGTCTCGGAGATCAACCCGCTGCGCACCGAGGCCGTCATGACCTCCGCGAGCGCGGGCATCGACGACCTCACGCACACCGGGGACAAGACCACCACCACGGTGGCCATGGACTTCGGCCGCATCACCCTGGACCAGGACCTGATCCTGTACCTCTTCGGTACGCCCGGCCAGGACCGCTTCTGGTTCATGTGGGACGACCTGGTGCGCGGCGCGATCGGCGCCGTCGTCCTGGTGGACACCCGCCGCCTCGCCGACTGCTTCCCGGCGGTCGACTACTTCGAGAACAGCGGACTTCCCTTCGTCATCGCCCTCAACGGCTTCGACGGACACCAGCCCTACACACCCGACGAGGTGCGCGAGGCACTGCAGATCGGCCCGGACGCGCCGATCATCACCACGGACGCCCGGCACCGGGCCGATGCCAAGAGCGCGCTGATCACGCTGGTCGAGCACGCCCTGATGGCGCGGCTGCGGTAGCGCAAGTCGGAAGCGCAATACGGCAGTTGTCGTAGATGCGGCGGAGCCGACTGTGGCCTTTGACACGGTCGGCTCCCTTGTTCATAACGTTTCGGCAGAGGAATCGGGTGGTACGGCCACTCGTCGCGGTCAAGCGGTATCGCTGCGCGTACGAACGCCCCGTCTTTTGGCGGGGCTCGTTCTGTATGACCGTTTTATCTAGGGCTTACATCACTCGTTATCCTCCTCTTCCACTGTTTGGAAGAGCGCAGGCCGACGTGCTGGAATGCGAGAACTGCCCAATAGTCAAAGACGTACTCAGCAGTACTACGTACTCGATGGCGAACTGGGCTCTGAGACACAGCGGCACATACGTAGGTGCCGACCCCGCCGGAAGGTTGTTGGTCGAGTGAGGCGAAGCAAGAGCAGTCCCGAGCCGTCGGCCCGGGGCAACTTCACCCCGCCGCCGCGCGGAGCGGCGCCCACCCCTGTGCCCGGATCGGAACCCACGGCGGCGCCTGCGCCAAGCGGCGGCCGTCTCTCGCCGCGCAACTGGCGCGTGCCGACCCGGCTGAACGCGATCCTGCTCATACCCGTGCTGGTCGGCCTCGTCATGGGCGGCTTCCAGGTGAAGAGCTCGATCGACACCTGGCAGGAGGCCGAGGACGCGGAGAACACCGCGCGTCTGGTCCGGGCCTCCCTGAACTACGCCGACGCCCTCTACAACGAGCGTGACGTCACGGCGGCGCCGCTGCTGCAGGGCAAGGGCGAGGACGACAAGACGGTCACCGCGGCCCGTGACAACACGGACAAGGCAGCCGACGAGTTCGACGCCGCCGCGCAGAACATGCCGCAGAAAGCGGGCCTGGAGCGCCGTCTCAGGGTGTTCCGGGATGCCGAGCCGGGGCTCGCCGACCTGCGTGCGGCGGCCTACACCAACAAGCTCACCGGTGTGCAGACCGAGGAGGGCTACGTCGAGGTCGCGCACCCTCTGACGGAGTTCGCCAATGAGCTCGGTCTGGGCACCGGCAACATCACCTCCTACGGCCGCACGGTCTACGCCATCGAGCTCACCAAGGCGGCCCTGTCGCTGCAGCGCTCCATCGGTATGCACCTGCTGGTCAAGCCCGGCCCCACCGCGAGCAGCTTCGCCAGCCAGCGGGTCGCTCTCTCCTCGTATGCCTACCTGGAAGGCATCGCCATCGAGGAGTACAAGGGCGGTGGCACCGAAGCCGACGCGCAGAAGCTCGAGGACGCCAAGAAGGAGATCACGGCCGAGGGCGCGGCCATGGCCAAGGAGGCCGCGGCCAAGGACCCTGACTACGTCCCGCCGCCGGCCGACCCGACCGATATGGTCAAGGCCCTCGTCGGCCTCGAGTCCCCCGCCCCCAGCGCCCGCGCCGCACTCGCCGAGAAGGGCGTCACCGCGCAGAACTGGTGGGCGGTCAACACCCTCAAGTTCAACGCCTACCGCCAGATCGAGTCCGACCTGGCGGACACCGCGGTGAACGAGGCCTCCAACATCGCCGACGACGCCAAGCGCGACGCCCTCATCACCGGTGCCGCCGTCGTGGTCGCCCTGCTCGCCGCGTTCATCCTGGCCGGTATGGTCGCCCGCCAGATGTCCCGCGCGATGCGCCAGCTGCGCAACGCCGCCTTCGGCATCGCCGAGCAGCGGCTGCCGATGCTGGTCGACCAGCTCTCGCGCACCGACCCCGGCCGCGTGGACACCCGCGTCCAGCCCATCCCGATCAACACCCGCGACGAGATCGGCGAGGTCGCCCGCGCCTTCGACCAGGTCCACCGCGAGGCCGTCCGGCTCGCCGCCGAGCAGGCCCTGCTGCGGGGCAACATCAACGCGATCTTCACCAACCTCTCGCGCCGCAACCAGTCGCTGATCGAGGGCCAGCTGACCCTGATCACCGACCTGGAGAACAACGAGGCCGACCCGGACCAGCTGGAGAACCTCTTCCGCCTGGACCACCTCGCGACCCGTATGCGCCGCAACGGCGAGAACCTCCTCGTCCTCGCCGGCGAGGAGCCCGGCCGCCGCTGGGACCAGCCGGTCCCGCTGGTCGACGTCCTGCGCGCCGCCTCCTCCGAGGTGGAGCAGTACGAGCGCATCGAGCTGTCGGGCGTCCCGGAGGCCGAGATCCACGGCCGCGCCGTGACCGACCTCGTGCACCTGCTCGCCGAGCTGCTGGAGAACGCCACCACGTTCTCCTCCCCGCAGACCAAGGTCCGCGTGACCGCGACCCGTCTCCCCGACGGCCGCGTCATGATCGAGATCCACGACAAGGGCATCGGCCTCACCGCCGAGGACTTCGCGGACATCAACCACAAGCTGGCCAACCCGCCGACCGTGGACGCCGCGATCTCGCAGCGCATGGGCCTGTTCGTGGTCGGCCGGCTGTCCGACCGGCACGGCATCCGCGTCCAGCTGCGCCCCTCCGGCGAGCAGGCCGGCACCACCTCGCTGGTCATGCTGCCCGACGCGATCACCCACGGTGGTGGCGGCGAACAGCACTCGGCCCAGGACGACTTCACCGTCTCGCAGATCATCCCGGAGCAGAACTTCCAGGGTGAGAACTTCAACCAGGTGCCGATGCGTACGGCCGCGGAGCTCGGCTTCGACGACAGCCGCTACACCGAGGTCCCGGACGACATCCGCGAGCTGGACCCCGTTGGCCGTTCCCTGATGCGCGAGGAGCGCCGTGCGGCCCTGGAGGCCCAGAACCACGGCGAGCAGCCCGGCCAGGAGACGTCTGCGGCGCCCGGGTACGACGACTTCACCGGTCAGCCGGCCTACGACGGCCAGAGCGGCTTCCCCGAGCAGCGCGGCGGGTTCGACCAGCAGCCGTCGTACGACGAGCAGCGCCAGTCGTACGAGGAGCAGCGGCAGACGTCGTACGAGGAGCAGCAGCCGGCTGCGTACGAGGAGCAGCAGCGGCAGTCGTACGACGACACGTACTACGCGCCGAACGGCGGCCTGCAGCAGAACGACACCTACTCGTCGGGCGGCGGCTACCCCGAGCCCTCGTATCCGGAGGCGACTCGTGAGGAGCCCGCGGCCGCGAGCGCGTCGGCCCCGGAGACCTTCCCCGCCTTCGAACAGCGGCGCCACCAGGATGACTGGCCGCAGCCGAACGGCTACCGCAACGGGTACCAGGACCAGTACGCTCCGGAAACGGAATCTGCGCAGGCCGCTGACTCGAACGAGCACGACCGCGTAGGCTTCGACCGTCCGGGACCGGCCTCCTCCGCCGCCCACGCACTGACCGACGCCGGGTTGCCCCGCCGTGGCGCCGCCGCGAGCGGCACCAACGGCGCTCGGCCGGTGCGGCAGGAATCGCCGGCCCCCACGCCGGAGAGCAACGGCGACAGCAGCTGGCGCTCGGCCAACGACGACCGCTGGCAGCAGGCCGCGCAGCTCCGGAAGCCCAAGGCGGGCGGAGTGACCTCCTCCGGCCTGCCGCGGCGGGTGCCCAAGGCCAACCTGGTCGAGGGAGCCGCCGAGACCACCCCCCAGGGAGGTCCACAGATCTCCCGCGCTCCCGAGGACGTCCGGGGCAGGCTGAGCAACCTGCGCCGCGGGGTCCAGCGGGGACGCAGCGCGGGAAGCGAAACGAACGGTCAGGGCTTCGGTTCTGACAGCACCTACAACCAGGAGCGTTAGTGTGAGCCCGATGAGCCAGGCGGCACAGAACCTGAACTGGTTGATCACCAACTTCGTGGACAACACCCCCGGGGTGTCGCACACGGTGGTGGTCTCCGCCGACGGACTCCTTCTGGCGATGTCCGAAGGCTTCCCCCGCGACCGCGCCGACCAGCTCGCGGCCGTCGCCTCCGGTCTGACGTCTCTGACGGCAGGCGCCTCCCGTATCTTCGAGGGTGGCAGCGTGAACCAGACGGTTGTGGAGATGGAGCGGGGATTCCTCTTCATCATGTCCATCTCCGACGGTTCGTCGCTCGCCGTCCTCGCACATCCGGAGGCGGACATCGGCCTCATCGGGTACGAGATGGCGCTTCTGGTCGACCGAGCCGGTACGGTCCTCACGCCGGATCTTCGTGCGGAGCTTCAAGGCAGCCTGCTCAACTAACAGACAGTCGGTGCGTTTTGACGTCCCGGGGCCGTAAGGTTTCGGGACGCGGCTCCACATGATGGGTGCCAGGCACAGTCGGAGGAGGAGAGAGAGTGGCAACACCCCCAGGCGGTTCATCGTCGGGTAATTGGTCGTACGGTCCTGGCCAGGGCCAGAACGACGGTTCCCAGAACCCGAACCGTTACAACTTCCCCTCCACGCCGAGCCAGCGGCAGCCGTACGCGCCGCAGGGCCCCGGGCCCTCGCCCTACGACCAGCCGCCGGCGCCGCGCATCCAGCCGGTGCAGCCGCAGCGACGCGCCCCTGAGCCGGCGCCCGCCGGGTCGTCGAACAACCCCCTGGTGCGCCCGTACGCCATGACCGGCGGCCGGACGCGCCCGCGCTACCAGCTCGCCATCGAGGCGCTGGTGCACACCACCGCGCAGCCGCACCAGATGCAGGGCCAGTTGCCCGAGCATCAGCGGATCTGCAACCTCTGCCGCGAGATCAAGTCGGTGGCGGAAGTCTCCGCCCTCCTGACGATCCCTCTCGGCGTGGCCAGGATCCTCGTCGCCGACTTGGCGGAGGCGGGCCTGGTCGCCATCCATCAGCCCGGCGGCGACGAGAGCGCCGGCGGCCAGCCAGACGTGACACTGCTCGAAAGGGTGCTCAGTGGACTTCGCAAGCTCTAGCGGCGGTCCTTCCCGCTCCACCACCTCGGCGAAGATCGTGGTGGCGGGTGGCTTCGGCGTGGGCAAGACCACGTTCGTCGGGGCCGTTTCGGAGATCAACCCGCTGCGCACAGAGGCCGTGATGACTTCCGCTTCGGCGGGCATCGACGACCTCACCCACACCGGAGACAAGACGACCACGACGGTCGCCATGGACTTCGGCCGTATCACCCTGGACCAGGACCTGATCCTGTACCTGTTCGGCACCCCCGGTCAGGACCGTTTCTGGTTCATGTGGGACGACTTGGTGCGCGGCGCGATCGGCGCGATCGTCCTGGTGGACACCCGTCGCCTCGCCGACTGCTTCCCCGCGGTCGACTACTTCGAGAACAGCGGCCTGCCGTTCGTGATCGCGCTGAACGGCTTCGACGGCAACCAGCCGTACAACCCGGACGAGGTCCGTGAGGCCCTCCAGATCGGTCCGGACACCCCGATCATCACGACGGACGCCCGCCACCGCGCGGACGCCAAGTCGGCACTGATCACGCTGGTCGAGCACGCGCTGATGGCACGGCTGCGGTAGTCGGCTCTCCGGCGGCCGGCCTTCGGCACGTTTCGCTTGCGGCTCTCGTTTCTCCTGTGGGAGGGATGGGGGCCGTAAGTCGTTTCGGGAGGGGAGACGAGGGTGATCGCAGAGACGGCCGCATTACGGCTGGGCACGACTGTGGCGAACACGGCGGCGCAGATCTGGCTCGGGGGCAAGCGGCGCGATCAGGAACGCCATCTGTCCCTCGAGGAGTTGGCCCGGGTGCGGGTACCCGGGGTGAAGTTCTCGCGGAGTGTGAAGCGGCAGTTCGAGCAGATCGCCGACGCGGTGTTCGACCGTCTGGAGCCGTTCCTGGAGCACGAGTTCAGGAGCTTGGAGGAATCCGGGCGGCAGGCCGTGATCGACGCGGTGTGCGACACGTTCGCGGCGGCGGACCTGTCCGACGAGGCGCTGCTCGCGGCGGACGCCCAGTCGGCCGAGCTGATCCGTCGGATCAACCGGGCGGTGCGCCGGCCGGTGGGGCTGAGCGAGGCGGAGGGCAGCCTGTACGAGCGGCTTTTCACCGAGTGCGTGGAGTACTACGTCCGGATCGTGCGCAGCCTGCCGGTCTTCGAGGAGCGGGCGGCCGCGGAGCTGCTGGTGCGGACGTCCACGCTGGGCGGTGAAGTGGCCCGCATCCTCGAAAAGCTCCCGGACCGCTCCCTGTTCGCGCCGGACGGCACGGACCAGGACACGGCGTTCCGGCGCCGCTATCTCGAGCTGGTCAGCGAGAGCCTCGACGAGGTGGAGCTGTTCCGCCGCGCCTCCGACCGCGCGGCCGCGCAGGTACGGCTGTCGGTGGCGTACGTCAGCCTGCGCGCGACCGGCGACGACAGTGCGTGGCGCCGCACGGCCCGCTCACTGCCCCGTCTGCGGGCCGACATGAGCGACTGGGAGGAGGCGGGCGGCGAGGGTTCCGGGATGCGTGTGGAGGCGGCCCTGCGCGGCTCCTCCCGGGTCCTGCTGCGCGGCGAGGCCGGCTCGGGCAAGACGACCCTGCTGCGCTGGCTGGCGGTCACGGCGGCCCGGGGCGCGTTCACGGGCGAGCTGACGGACTGGAACGGCCTCACCCCGGTCTTCGTGAAGCTACGAGAGTACAGCGGCCGTACCCTGCCCGCGCCGGAGGCGATGCTCGACGGCGTGGCGGCTCCGCTCACCGGGATCATGCCCAGGGGCTGGGTGGAACGGCAGCTCGACAGCGGGCGTGCACTGCTGCTGATCGACGGCGTGGACGAACTGCTCGACCGGGAGCGGCGGGCGGTGCGGGAGTGGCTGCGGCGGCTGCTGTCGACGTACCCCGACGTGCGGGTGGTGGTCACCTCCCGCCCTGCCGCGGCGGGGGCGGACTGGCTGCGACGGGAGGACTTCGCGGCCCTGCACCTGGACCGTATGACGCCGCCGGACCTGGCCGCCTTCGTCCGGCAGTGGCATCAGGCGGTGCGGGAACTGGGCGACGAGTTGCCATGTGCGGTGGACGAACTCCCGCAGTACGAGCAGTCGTTGCTGACAAGCCTGAAGGACCGGGCGCATCTTCAGTCGCTGGCGGGGACACCGTTGCTGGCGGCGATGCTGTGTGCGATGCATCTGAACCGAGGGCGCCAACTGCCCCGGGACCGGATGGAGTTGTACCGCAGCGCTTTGCACACGCTGGTCCACGACCGGGACGCCGACCGCAATGTGCCGAGCGCGGTGGACAGCGCGCTGAGCCTGGGCGACAAGCTGATCCTGCTGCGGGATCTGGCGTGGCGGTTGTCGGACAACAACCGGAGCGAGATCGCGCTGGAGCAGGCGGCTGTTCATGTGGGCGCGCGACTGCGGGCGATGCGGCATCTGGAGCCGATGGACGGCGAGGCGGTGCTGCGGCAGTTACGGGACCGCTCGGGGCTGCTGCGCTCCCCCGCGCAGGGGCGGCTGGACTTCGTGCACCGGACGTTCCAGGAGTACCTCGCGGCGGAGGAGGCCGCCGAGGAGGACCGGATGGGCAACCTGGTCGGCCGGGCGCATCTGGACCAGTGGCGGGAGACGGTCATCATGGCCGCGGGGCACGCCAACGCCCGCCAGCGGGCGGAACTGCTCGGCGGCATCCTGGACCGGGCGGAGGAGGAGCCTCGGCACGCGCGGGCGCTGCGGCTGGTGGCGGCATCGTGTCAGGAGACGTTGCCGTCGGTGTCGGAGGAGCTGGCGGGGCGGCTGGAGGAAGCAGTCTCGCGGCTCCTTCCGGCGCGGCGGGAGACGGATCCTCCGTCGTTGGCGGCGGTGGGGCCGAGTCTGCTGCGGTGGTTGCCGCGGTCGGGGCTGGGGCTGTCGGAGAAGGCCGCGGCGCAGACGGTGCGGACCGCTGCGCTGATCGGCGGCCCGGAGGCGTTGGGCCTGCTGGAGGGGTACACCCGGGACGAGCGGAGGGAGGTGATCCGTGCGCTGATCGATGCCTGGGCCTACTTCGACGCGGACAGCTACGTCGACCGGGTGCTGTCCCGGTTGGCACTCAGCGATCAGACGGTGAGGCTCTCCCATTCCGCCCAGTGGCCGACGGTGACCCGGCTGAGGTCGCTCACCCATCTGGCCATCGAACATCCCTTCGCGGATTTCGCTGCCGTGGCCGAGCTGTCCCCACTGGTCAGCCTGCGCGCCGAGGAGCTAAGCGGTGAGGTCGACCTTCTGGCGCTCCGAAGCCACCCGGCCCTGTACAACCTCTCCCTGCTGGGCGACATCTCGGTGGACAACCTGGAAGTGCTGGGTGAGCTGGCGAGGTTGAAGTTTCTCTACCTCGAACTCGGCGGCACCCAGCAGGTCGACAGCCTGCCTCTCGGGCCGGAGCTCTCCTACGTCGCCCTCTGGGGGATGCGGGCGACCACGGACCTTGCTTTCCTCGGCGACTGCTCGCGACTGACGCTTCTCCAGTTGCTCGCCGACGAGCCTTGCCTGCCCGGGGGCTTGGACGAGGTTGCCGCAACGCCCGGCCTGCACCTCGCACTTCACAACATCGATGTCCGTGCTTGGCTGGCATCCCCGGGATTCACACCTCCCAAGGTCCGCCTGCTCAGTCTCTATGGCTGTGTCACGCCGGACGACCCCGGCGCCCTGGACTTCCGGGGTACCGAGGTCGCCATCAACTGAGCTCAGCGCCAGCTGTGCGGCGCCCGGAACCCGGGCTCGCGCTCCAGGCGGCGCCAACCCGCCTTCGCGCGGCCGCGGTGGGCCGGGGTGGTGTCGGAGGGCTGGGCGGCGGCGCGGGCCAGGAGGATCGCGGTGATGGCCGCGACTTCCTCGGGCTCGGCGTGGCCCTTCTCGACGCGGATGTCAGGGGGGTTCATAGGTCACAGTCTCCGTGAGAGAGGTTTCCGCGGGGGTACCGCGAAGGATCCGCTGGGTTACTGCGGGGGGTTGCCGTGCTTGCGGGACGGCAGGTCGGCGTGCTTGGTCTGGAGCATCGCCAGGGACTTGATGAGCACCTCGCGGGTCTCCGCGGGGTCGATCACGTCGTCCACGAGGCCACGCTCGGCCGCGTAGTAGGGGTGCATGAGCTCGGACTTGTACTCCTTGACCATGCGGGCCCGCATGGCCTCGGGGTCCTCGGCCTCGGCGATCTGCCGGCGGAAGATGACGTTGGCCGCACCTTCCGCGCCCATGACGGCGATCTCGTTCGTCGGCCAGGCGTAGGTGAGGTCCGCGCCGATGGACTGGCTGTCCATGACGATGTAGGCGCCTCCATACGCCTTGCGCAGGATCAGCGAGATCCGCGGCACGGTCGCGTTGCAGTAGGCGTACAGAAGCTTCGCGCCGTGGCGGATGATGCCGCCGTGCTCCTGGTCGACGCCCGGGAGGAACCCGGGGACGTCCAGGAAAGTGACGATCGGAATGTTAAAAGCGTCACACATCTGGACAAAGCGCGCAGCTTTTTCCGATGCCTCGATGTCGAGGACGCCGGCGAGGGACTGCGGCTGGTTGGCCACGATGCCGACCACCTGGCCGTCCAGCCGGGCCAGCGCGCAGATGATGTTGCGCGCCCAGCGCTCGTGGACCTCGAGGTACTCGCCGTCGTCGACGATCTCCTCGATGACCTTCGCCATGTCGTAGGGCCGGTTGCCGTCCGCCGGAACCAGGTCCAGCAGGACGTCCGAGCGGCGGTCGGCGGCGTCCGTGGAGTCCACCCGGGGCGGGTTCTCGCGGTTGTTCTGGGGCAGCAGCGAGAGGAGGTAGCGGACCTCCGCGATGCACGTCTCCTCGTCGTCGTACGCGAAGTGGCAGACGCCGCTCGTCTCCGCATGCACGTCCGCGCCGCCCAGGCCGTTCTGGGTGATCTCCTCGCCCGTCACCGCCTTGACCACGTCCGGGCCGGTGATGAACATCTGGGACGTCTCGCGGACCATGAAGACGAAGTCCGTCAGGGCGGGCGAGTACGCCGCGCCGCCCGCGCACGGGCCGAGCATGACCGAGATCTGCGGGATGACACCGCTCGCCTTGGTGTTGCGCTGGAAGATGCCGCCGTAGCCGGCGAGGGCGGAGACGCCCTCCTGGATGCGGGCGCCCGCGCCGTCGTTCAGGGAGACCAGCGGGGCACCGGCCGCGATGGCCATGTCCATGATCTTGTGGATCTTCGTGGCGTGGGCCTCGCCCAGCGCGCCGCCGAAGATCCGGAAGTCGTGCGCGTACACGAAGACCGTCCGGCCCTCCACCGTGCCCCAGCCGGTGATGACACCGTCGGTGTACGGCTTCTTGGTCTCCAGGCCGAAACCCTGGGCGCGGTGCCGGCGCAGCTGCTCGACCTCCCGGAAGGAGCCCGGGTCCAACAGCAGCTCGATCCGCTCCCGGGCGGTCAGCTTGCCCTTGGCGTGCTGCGCCGCGGTCGCCTTCTCGCTCGGGCCGGCCAGCGCCTGCGCACGGATCTCGTGCAGCTCGGCCGTCCGCCCGTGGGCGTCGATCGGCTCACCCGGTGCCTCATCCAAAACGGTCATGTAGCGACCTTACGAAGGACAACAAGGAAAGCGAGCCGTTGACTCCGTACAGTCTCCGGAGTGTTTTCCTGGTACCACTGAACAGAACCATCCCGGCATGCAGCCCTTCCGACTGCTCAGAGGGCCTGCGCGTTGTAGGGGCCGCACAAAGACGTCAGCCGAGAGCCACCTCACATCGGTGGGTCGCACATACCATCCCCGGAGTGACACGGAGGCGCAGTCGGCGGCCCGTCGCGAGGATCTCGACCGAGTCGTCCGCGCGCAGGACGCGGCGCACGGGGTGCTCCCAGGTGATCTCCAGCGGCTCGCCGGTGCGCGGCGGCTCGCTCACGCAGAGCGTAGCGGTACGGCCGCCGCGGCGGAGCAGCACACTCGCGCCGGCGGACGCGGTGAGCGGGCCGGTCGTGCCGGGCTGCCAGAAGTTGACGGCCGTCAGGCCCAGGGAGGGCACGTGCACCGCCTGGCGCGCCTTGTCGTTGGCGAGGACCGACAGCCAACGGCGGCCCAGCGCGGCCCGGCCCGCGACCTCGCGCCGACCGGCGCCGGGCATGAGCAGGTAGACGTACGACGCGTCCGTGGGGTCCGTGCCGTGGTCCAGCCAGAGGGTCTGCCAGCGGCGGGTGCGGCGCTCGGTCGTACTGGTGGTGTTGATGTCGGCCCAGGCGCCGGTGCGGTCCTCGCGCAGGGTGCGCAGATCGCCGTACGGCACCACCCAGCCGCCGTGACCCTCCAGATGCGCCCAGCCCGGGCCGCGTACGAAGGCCTGGGTGCCGCCCTCCCCCAGGTTCCGGTTGTCGACGACGGTCTCGACGGGGACGCCGTCGGCGCAGGTGATCCCTGCCCCGAGGCAGATCACGGCGTCCTCTGCGCAGAACCATGACTTACGGGCTTCGAGCGTCGACCCCAGGCCCTTCAGATGCTGCCCGATCGCCGCGTACTCGCCGTCGGTCGTGCCGCCGACCCACCGCACGTCGGGCTTGGGCTCGCCCCATTCGCCGCCGGCCTTGTCGGGGAGGCGGAGCGTGGAGACGGTCGTACCCGGGAGCCGGTACCAGTCGACGGTCGGCCAATACCAGTCGGTGTACTGGTCCCCCAGGCCCTCCGCCCACCAGGAGAGCATCCCGGCGCCGGTGTGCCAGCCGCGCGGGTTCTCGCCGTTGCCGCACTCGTAGTGGGCGATGCGGTCACCGGCCATGGCGATGTTCGCGACGAAGCCGGGGCGGCGGTGGACGGCTCGGTCCATGGCGGCGAAGAGGTGGTGGCCGGTGGGTTCGGGGGCGGCCGGGACGGGTGACTCGGCGACGGCGTTCAGGCGTGCGAGGTCCGCGACGCCGAACTGACGGGCCGTCAAGATCGGGGTGACCGTGTCCCGTTCGATCCATCCCTTGATACGGCCGCACCAGCGCTCCCGTTCCGCCGCGCTCGCGCCGCCCGCGAGCAGGGCCATGGCGGCGATGACGCCCTGGCCGTGGAAGTGGTCGCTGCGCATCACGTGCCGGTCGTCGCTCTTGAGGTAACCCCGGCTGATGGCACGGCCGTTGACGCTGTCCATGATCAGCCCGTCGTGGATGAGCGGGGCGAAGGCACGCTCGACGCTGTCCAGGACGATCTGCTTGTTCGGGTCGGTCACCTCCCACTCGGATCCGGCGAGCAGGGCGAAGAGGCGGCCGAGGCCGTCGAGGAGGACCTGGCCGTAGGTGCCGGAGTAGGCGACCCAGGTGTGCTGGACGAACGAACCGTCGGCGTAGAGGCCGTCGCCCTTCGTGACATACGGGAAGACCGGGGAGAGCGCGTCTCGGGCGAGGGCGATCTTCGCCGGGGTGCGGCCGAGGATGCCGCGCAGGGCGACGCTGCGGCAGAGGTCGACGCGGTTGGCGCCGGTGGAGGTGCCGGAGTAGTCGGTGAGCATCGCGTCCGGGATGAAATGGTCGACGGCTGCGCAGGCGGCGGCGATCCGGGCGTCGCCGAGGTGGCCGTGCAGGGCGGCCGTGATGTCCATCAGCAGGCGGGGGCTGCCGATCTGCCATTCCCACCAGTTGCCGTAGCGGGTGGTGGAGGGGTTGTAGATCGTGGCGGAGAGGTGGTCGAGGCCGCGCAGGACGTCGGCGAGGAGGGTCGGGTCGGCGGTGGAGCCGGTGCCGGGCTGGACGTAGGCCTGGGTCATGGTCCACAGGCGGCCGTAACTCCGGGTGATGCCGGCGGGTGGGTCGTAGGGGTGGCCGGGCCAGAGGGAGGTGGGGGTGGGGGCCATGGTGGTCTGGAAGCCGCGGGCGAGGGTGCCGGTTTCGGCGAGGCGGGTGGCGTACGGCTCGGCGGTCGGGTCGTAGTCGGCGCCGAGGGCGATGTCGAGCCAGCGGAGGCGGAGGGCGTCGTAGGGGTCGGCGGCGTGGGCGGCGGGAGCAGCCGTGATCGTAGTCGCGGTCGCGGTCGCGGTCGCGGTCGCGGTCAGGAACGCCGCCGTGCGTAACACGGCTCGACGGGTGGGTCCCATGGAGGCTCTTCGCTGTGGGTTCATGCCCTGGGCATCTACCACCTCAGAGTAATCACGCCAACACCTTGCGGATGATGTTGAATATTGAACGGAATAGGCCTAGGGTCGGTCGCGTTGATGTAGTTAAAGATTCAACATCTAGCGAAGGAGCACGTCATGGCGAACACCGACCTGACCGCCCTGACCGGCGACTACACGATCGACACGGCCCACTCCACGATCGGCTTCACCGTCCGCCACGCCATGGTCACCAACGTCAAGGGCAAGTTCCTCGACTTCAGCGGCTCGCTGCACCTGGACGGCGGCGACCCGTCCGCGTCCGCGGCCTCCATCGACGTCAAGATGGAGAGCATCGACACGGGCTCCGCGGACCGCGACGGGCACCTCAGGAGCGCGGACTTCTTCAAGACGGACGAGTTCCCGACGATGACCTTCCGCTCGACCTCGGCGCAGGCCCTCGGCGGCGACGACTACCGCATCACCGGTGATCTGACGATCCTCGGCACCACCAAACCGCTCACCATCGACCTCGAGTTCAACGGCGCCGCGAAGGACCCGTTCGGCAACGAGCGTGTCGGCTTCGAGGGCAAGGCGGAGATCCTGCGCTCGGAGTGGGGGCTGACCTGGAACGCGGCGCTGGAGACGGGTGGGGTGCTGGTCTCGGACAAGATCAAGCTCATCTTCGATATTTCGGCGATCCGGAACGCGTGACCTCGGGCGGGGCTGGAGCTAGATCCGAGTTTCGGCCCCCGCCTCCAACTTCGCTACCGCCGCGCCTACTTGGGCCGCTCTGCTCTCCGGGGTCCGGGCCTGGAGCACCCCGAGCATGACGAGGTACTGATCCGTCCTGCCGAGCCCGTCGAAGGCGGCCTTGGCCCGGGGGCTCCGTTCCAGTGCGACCGCCAGGTCCTCGGGGACGGTGGCGTGCTTCTGTGACTCGTAGGCCGCCGCCCACCGCCCGTCCGCCTTCGCGGCGTCCACCTCCGCGAGGCCTGCCGGGCGCATGCGGCCGGCAGCCGTCAACTCCTCGACGCGCCGCACATTGACCATCGACCAGAGGCTGCCGGGCCGTCGCGGGGTGATCCTCTGCAGGAAGTACGCGGCGTCGAGACCCCTGCGCCGACCGGTGATCCAGCCGTGGCAGAGCGCCACGTCGTTGACCTCGGCGGCGGTGACGGAGTGGATGCCCGAGCCCTTCTTGGCGACTTTGATCCAGAGGCCGGGATGGGGGGCGGGGTGGCCGGTCAGCCATTGGTCGAGGGCGGTGGCGGAGGCGAAGGCTTGGGGGTCTGGGCCGTCGGAGGTGGTCATGGGGAGACGGTATGTGGGGTATAGGTCAGATTCTGTCCTCCGAGGGGCACGCCTCGCTCACCTCTCCCCTCACCCTCGTAGAGCCGCCGCAAATCCACGAGCAGGATGGGTCGTGGAAGGAGCGACCGCGCTGCTGCACTGGTTCCGCCGCCTGCGCATCCGCTGGGAGATCCGCGACGTCATCCACCACGCGTTCGTCACCCTCGGCTGCGCCGTCATCTGCCGGCGACGACTGCGCACCGCACCTTGTCGAGGGTCAGGGCAGGTGATGCGCCCCGGGGATGGCCTGCTCGATGCGTCGGAACGCATACGAGGCAGTCGGGCCCACGCAGCCTCACATCCGGGATCTCAGCACGTCGACCTCACAGCCCGGCGCGAAGGGGTCGAAGCCGTGCTCGATCAGCCAGCGAACTGCCAGCAGGCTTCGCAACGACCACCACGCGTGGATCACGTCGAGGTCGATGTCGGTGCCATAGCCGGCGATGACGTCGCCGAGGTGCTCCTCGTGTCCGAGCGTGAAGGTGGCGAGGTCGTACAGGGCATCACCCCGGCCCGCCTCGGACCAGTCGATGATGCCGGTGACCTCGTCGCCGTCGACGAAGACGTGCGCGATCTGCAGGTCGCCGTGTGTGAACGCCGGAGTCCACGGCCGGAGCGCGGCCTCGGCGACCTGGCGGTTGCGGGTGACCAGGTCGGCGGGCAGGACGCCGTTCGTCACGAGCAACTCGCACTCGTCGTCGAGTTCCGCCGCCAGCGCGACGATGCTCCGGCCCGCCTGGCCCGGCCGGGACGGCAGCGGCGCGTCGTGCAGCTTCCGGATGGCAGCGCCCGCCGCGGCCCACGCCGCCGGCGACCCGGTCGACGGCCCGCCGAGGCGCCCAAGCGTCGACCCCGGGAGTGCGGCGGTCGCGAGCACCGACGGCTTGCGCCACAGGACCTCCGGGGTCGGGACCGGCGCGAGGGACATCGCCTCGACCTCGACATCGATGCGCGCCGGATCGGCGTCCACCTTCAGGAACACATCGCCGACGCGCAGAGTCGCGCGCTCGGAATGGGCGACGACGACTTTGACCTGATCCATGGGTGACCAGTATCCCGGGGATGTTCGCCGACGTCGCCGGGTTTGTCGCGCGCGATTACGCGGCTGACCGCATCCCGCTACCCAGCAGGAGCGGCCGTCTTCTGCAGTTCCGGTCCGCTCGGCACGAGCCGTGGACCAGGATGAACAGTGTTCGGAACGGTGAGGAGGCGGCGAGGGATCTGGTGAGCGGGCCGAGGCACCCGAACAAGCCGCCAAGGCTCGCCGGAACGCCCGGTCATAGTCACCCTCGCACCTCGAACTCGCACCACACGACCTTGCCGGGATTCCGCTCCCCGACACCCCACTTGTCCGCGAGCGCGGTGACGAGCAGCAGGCCGCGGCCGTGCTCCGACTCCGGCACCGGGTCGTCCGGTACGCGGATCTCGCCTGGGCCGCTGTCATGGAGTTCCACGCGGAGGACGCCGTCGGTGTCCAAGGCGAGTCGCAGAGCGAAGCGCCGACCGGGCGGTACACCGTGGAGCAACGCGTTGGTGGCGAATTCGCTGACACAGAGCTGAACGTCGTCGCTGCGGTCGGCGACGGCCCAGCCGGTCAGGGTCTCGCGGGTGAACTCGCGGGCCAAGCGCACCGATCTGCGGTCCCGTCGGTAGAAGGCCTCGCGGGTGTGGGGGAGTTGGGGTTTGCCGTTCATGGGGCCAGTGTCACTGTGTGTCACTACAGTGGCTCAGTGAGTGAAGTCGTAGTTCTGATTGCTACGAGTCCACTACGAGCGGTTCGGGTGCACGCGGGGGAAAGGGACTACGCATGCACGTGGCGAAGAAGCCCAAGAAGGTCGGTTCGTGGCACGCGGTCGGGGCGGTGCTGGCGCACTGCCGGAAGCAAGCCCGGCTCACGCAGGAGCAGTTCGCCGAGCTGGCGAACATTCATGTGGACACCGTGGGGTCCATTGAGCAGGGGAGGTTGGCGCTTCAGCCGGACAGAGCCGAGCAGTTCGATGAACTGCTGGGGACGGGCGGGGTGTTGGCCGTGCTGGTGGCGAAGATGCCGGTGCGGGAGAAGATCGTGCAGTTCGCGCAGGGGCTGGTGGATCACGAGCAGGAGGCGGTCAGCTTCCTGACGTACGAGACTCTGGTCGTTCCGGGTCTTCTCCAGACGCCGGACTACTGCCGGGCCGTTTTCGACTACCGGTATCCGGCACTGGGCAGCGAGACGGCCGATCAGTGGGTCCAGGCTCGCATGGAACGGCAGTTGATCTGGCAGCGAGAGCAGCCGCCCGTGGGTCACTTCATTCTGGAGGAGAGCATTCTGCGGCGGCCAATGGGCGGTCCGGAGGCCTGGCGCGAGCAGATCCGGCAAATCCTGGAGCTCACCCGGCCGGTTCACATGAGCATTCAGATCATGCCCATGGACAAGACGCCTCACGCGGCACTGGGTGGCCCCATGGTGCTGCTTGAGACGCCGGAGCACGAAAGGCTGGTCTACCTGGAAGTCCAGCGGGCCAGTTTCCTCGTCGATGACCGAGAAGAGGTCAGCTACTACCACCACAAGTATGCGATGCTGCGATCTCAGGCGCTCTCCTGCGAAGAGAGCGAGTGCCTCCTGAAGGAACTGCTAGGAGAGTCATGAGCACCGCAGCACTGGCATGGTTCAAGTCCAGCTACAGCAGCAGCGAGGGCGGCAACTGCGTCGAGGTGGCCACCCACACCTCGGCCGTCCACGTCCGTGACTCCAAGGCCCCCGACGGCCCCGTCCTCACCGTCTCCCCCACCACCTGGAGCGCCTTCCTCGGCCGTATCCCCAGCTGAAAAAAACCGCTGGATCCTCGCCCCGGGCCCGCATAGCCTGCCCCCATGTCCAGCCCCGAAGCCTCCAGACTCCGGCCACCGGCTCTCCGGTGGCTGCTCGTGGTGCCGGGCTGATCAAGGCCCGTTCCCTTTCAGGGCTCACTCCGCTGCCGGACGGCCGTTCAACGTGCCGTTTTCGACTTCGACTTCGGGTTGCGGAGTTTCTTCATGCCGTTCGCTCTCTATCTGCTGGGCGTCGCCGTGTTCGCGCAGGGGACGTCCGAGTTCATGCTGTCCGGGCTGGTGCCGGACATCGCGCGGGATCTGCGGGTTTCCGTGCCGGCTGCCGGGGCGCTCGCCTCTGCGTTTGCCGTGGGGATGGTGGTCGGGGCGCCGGTCATGGCCGGGCTCGCGCGGCGGTGGTCGCGGCGGGGGGCCTTGCTGGGGTGTCTGGGTGTGTTCATCGCCGTCCATGTCGTGGGGGCGGTGACCGACAGCTTCGGGGTACTGGTCGTCACGCGGGTCGTGGGGGCGCTGGCCAACGCCGGTTTCCTGGCCGTCGCCCTCGTCGCGGCCGTCCGCATGGTCGAGCCGGATGCCAAGGGGCGGGCCACGTCCACCCTGCTCGGCGGAGTCACGCTGGCCTGTGTGGTGGGGGTGCCCGCCGGGGCGGTGCTCGGCCAGCTCTGGGGGTGGCGCGCGGCGTTCTGGGCGGTGGCGCTGGTGTCCGTGCCCGCCGTGGTGGCCGTGGTGCGGTCCGTGCCGGGTGGTTCCGCCGACTCCGCGCGGCCCGCCCTGCGCGGTGAACTGCGGTCACTGCGCAGCGCCCGGCTCCAGGTCACGCTGCTCCTCGGCGCCCTCGTGAACGCCGCCACCTTCTGCACCTTCACCTATCTCGCGCCCCTGGTCACCAAGGTGACGGGGCTGGAGCGAGGGTGGGTGCCCGTCGTGCTCGCGCTGTTCGGGGCGGGGGCGTTCGCGGGGGTCGGCGCAGCGGGGCGGTTCGCTGATCGGTGGCCCGGGGTGGTGGTGATCGGGGGCGGGAGTGCCCTGTGCCTCGGGTGGGGTTCCTTCGCGCTCGGTGCCGGGACACCGGCCGTGGCGCTCGGGCTCGTCTTCGTGCAGGGCGCCCTGTCCTTCGGTGTCGGCTCCACGCTCATCTCCCAGGTGCTGTACGCGGCTCCCGGTGCGCCCACGCTGGGCGGTGGCCTCGCGACGGCCGCGTTCAACGTGGGCGCGGCACTCGGGCCTTGGCTGGGCGGTACGGCCATCGGGGCCGGGCTCGGGTACCGGTCGCCCCTGTGGGTCAGCGCCGTGCTGGTGGCGCTGTCGCTGGGGGTGGCGGGCCTCGCGGCTGGTTCGGGCGGCCGCCGCGCTCGGGGCGCGGGCGAGGGAGCACGGGCGGCATCGTCCTGCGCATGACTGGCCCGCCCCGGGCCAGTGATACACGACTCACCATCACCTCGTACCAAATCGGCGAGGTCCGCCTCGTCGGGACAGCCCCTCGGCCCCTCGGCTCCGCGGCCGCCGCTCGCGCCCGATCACCTGAGGACCGGCATCGACGGATGCCGGTCCGGCCGGACGGCGATATCGGGGCGCGCGCCCAGGTCGTGCTCGGGCATCATCGACGCCATGAACGCCACGCCCCGACCTGGTTCCGGTTCCGGTTCCGCATGGGTCGCCCTCGCCTCGTACGAGATCCGGAAGGGGCGCCTTCAGCCCCTGGCCGCCACTCGCGCCTGACTGCGTGAGCGCGGCATCGACTGGATGCCGTTCGCGGCGGGCGAGGTCCGTTGGGATCGTGTGTGTGCGCCGGGAAGCGACGGGCACTGGCGGGCGTGGGTCACGGTCCATGTCGATGCCGCTGCCCTGTGGCGGCTCGGGTTGCATCCCGGTCAGGCGAGCGCGGTCGTCGACGGCGCCTCGCCGCCCGGCTGGTGGCATGCCGCCGGGGAGCGGTACGGACGGGAGCGCTGGGGCGTGAGGCGCGTGTCCTGATCCGGGTGTGGCCGGAATTGGCCCCTTGCCCGTGCGCTCACGGGATCCACATAATCCAGCAACACAATTGACCGGCGCATGTCACAGAGAGCCGCACCCATCACCGTCTCTCTGCCTGTCATGCCCCTGACGTCTCAGCGCTCTCCACGTTCGTATGTCCAACCCCCCACGGAAGGCATCACGTTGAAGAAGCTCCTCACCGCGCTCAAGAGATGCGCGGTCCTCGGCGCAGCCGCTCTCGCGATCGTCAGTCTTCAGCCCGTCTCGGCCGCGAACGCGGCCGAGACGCGCGTCGTCGGCGGGACCCGTGCCACGCAGGGCGAGTTCCCGTTCATGGTCCGGCTCTCCATGGGCTGTGGCGGCGCGCTCTACACCCAGCAGATCGTGCTCACCGCCGCGCACTGTGTGGGCTCGACCGGCGCCAACACCAGCATCACCGCCACCGCCGGCGTCGTGGACCTGCAGTCCACCAGCGGCCGGGTGCAGGTCCGCTCCACCTACGTGTACCGGGCCCCCGGCTACAACGGCACCGGCAAGGACTGGGCGCTCATCAAGCTCGCCCAGCCCATCAACCTGCCGACGCTGAAGATCGCCACCACCACGCAGTACAACACCGGCACCTTCACCGTCGCCGGCTGGGGCGCGGCCCGCGAGGGCGGTGCCCAGCAGCGCTACATGCTCAAGGCCAACGTGCCGTTCGTCAGCGACGCCCAGTGCCGTTCCTACAGCGGCTACAGCGGCCTCGTCGCGAACGAGGAGATCTGCGCCGGCTACCCCTCGGGCGGCGTCGACACCTGCCAGGGCGACTCCGGCGGCCCGATGTTCCGCCGGGACGCGAGCAACGCGTGGATCCAGGTCGGCATCGTCAGCTGGGGCATAGGCTGCGCCCGCCCGAACGCCCCCGGCGTCTACACCGAGGTCTCGACCTTCGCCTCCGCGATCGCCTCGGCGGCGGCCGGTCTCTGACCTGCCAGTGCCTCTGATTCTTCAGTGCTGCGGGCCCGGCGTCCTCGGACGCCGGGCCCGTGTGGTGTTCCACGCCTACGGCTAGTGCTGTGACCGCATAGGTTCGCCGGGTCGGCGGTCGTGGCGGTTGCATGTGCGGTGACATCCGATCCGACCGCTGGAGGCGCGGTGGCCGAGCCCGTCCGTGTGCGCAGACTGACCGACCACGAGGGGCAGAAGCTGCAGCAGATCGTGCGCCGGGGCAGCACGAGTTCGGTGCGCTACCGGCGGGCGATGATGCTGCCCGCCTCCGCTGGAGGGGGCACCGGCAGCGGATGATCAGGCGGATCCCGGCCGGCCCGCGGAGCGGGTATGTGCGGCGCTGATGTGTCCTCGGACGCCCGCTTCCACCAGGTCGTCGGTATGGAAGGTGCGGCGGTAGGAGGCGGGTGAGACACCGAAGGCGGTGCGCATGTGGGCGCGCAGGGAGTTGGCGGAGCCGAAGCCACAGCGGTGGGCGACCAGGTCGATGGACAGGTCGGTGGTCTCCAGCAACTGCTTGGCCAGTTCCAGGCGTTGCGCGGTGAGCCACTGCACGGGGGTCATGCCGACCTCGTCGCGGAAGCGGCGGGTGAAGGAGCGCAGGCTCATCCGGGCGTGTTCGGCCAGGCGGTTCAGGGAGAGGGGTTCGCCGAGGTGTTCCAGGGCCCAGGCGCGGGTGGCGGTGGTGGTGGCGACGGTGGGTTCGGGCACCGGGCGGTCGATGTACTGGGCCTGGCCGCCGTCCCGCCAGGGCGGGACGACACACGCGCGGGCGGCGCGGTTGGCGGCGGCGGCGCCGTGGTCGCGGCGGATCATGTGCAGGCACAGGTCGATGCCGGCAGCGACGCCCGCGGAGGTCAGGACGTCGCCGTCGTCGACGAAGAGGACCTCCTCGTCGACCTTGACGCGGGGGTAGGCGCGGCGGAACTCGGGGGCGAGGTTCCAGTGGGTGGTGGCGGGCCGGCCGTCGAGGAGGCCCGCGGCGGCCAGGACGTAGGAGCCGGTGCAGATGGACACCAGGCGGGTGCCGGGCCGGATGCCGGCGATGGCCGCGGTGACCTCGGGCGGCAGCGGGCCGCCGCGGCCCAGCTCGGGCATGGCGTGCGTGGGCGGGACGATCACGGTGTCCGCGGCGGCCAGGGCCTCGGGACCGGCCGCGGGCTGCACGGTGAACCCGGCGTCGCTGAGGACCGGGGCGCCGTCGGCGGTGCAGACGGTGACCTCGTACAGCGGGCGTGAGCCGGCGTCCAGGACGCTGCCGAAGACGCGGGAGGGGATGCCGAGTTCGAAGGGCGGGACGCCGGGCAGGGCGAGGACGGCGATGCGGTGCCGCCCGGCCGCGTCGGCGCTCGGGTCGGGGCGGGGGTCGGTGCACGGCCACTGCATCTCGCTCATGGCCAGATCCTGTCACATAGTGGCCAGACGGCCAACACCATGGTGGGGGCGGGTGCCGGATCGTGGACTGCGTCGCGCCGGGAAGGGCCCGGGCGGCCGGTATCCGATCAAGACGGAAAAGAGTGAGGCGGACAGCATGCGTGCGGTGGTCGTGGAGCAGTGGGGCGGACCGGAGATGCTCGTGGAGCGTGAGGTCGCCCGGCCCGAGCCGGGACTGAACGAGGTCCTGGTGCGGGTCCACGCGGCCGGTGTGAACCCGGTGGACTTCAAGACCCGGGCCAGCGGGGCCCTGATCGAGTGGGGCGAGGTCCCGGCGGTCGGCTGGGACGTCTCCGGCACCGTGGAGGCCGTCGGACCGGGCGTGGGGATGTTCCGCCCCGGGGACGAGGTGTACGGCATGCCGCTGTTCCCGCGGCAGGCCGGCGCCTACGCCGAGTACGTCGTCGCCCCGGCCCGTCACCTCGCGCCCAAGCCGGCGAACCTCACCCACGTGCAGGCGGCGGCGCTGCCGCTGGCCGCGCTGACCGCCTGGCAGGCCCTGGTGGACACCGCCGGGGTGCGCGCCGGTGAGCGGGTGCTGGTGCACGCGGCGGCCGGCGGGGTCGGCCACCTGGCCGTGCAGATCGCCAAGGCCCGCGGCGCGTACGTCATCGGCACGGCCAGCGCCGGCAAGCACGACCTGCTGCGGCAGCTGGGCGCGGACGAGGTGATCGACTACCGCACGGTCCGCTTCGAGGACGCCGTCGGGGACGTGGACGTGGTGCTGGACGGGCTCGGCGGCCAGAACGCCGAGCGGTCCCTGACGGTACTGCGCCCGGGCGGCCGGCTGATCACCCTGCCCGGCCCCGCCGACGTCCCCGCCGACGTCCCCGGCCACGTGCGGGCGGTGTGGATGCTGGTCGAGCCCGACCACCTGGGTCTGCGCGAGATCGCCGCCCTGGCCGAGCGGGGCGCGCTCACGCCCGTGATCGAGACCGTCGTCCCGCTGGCCGAGGCCGCGAAGGCGCACGAGATCGGCGAGCAGGGCCGCACCACCGGGAAGATCGTCCTGAGCGTCGCCTGACGCCGGCCGCCCCGGCCGGGTCGGCTACGGGCAGGCGGAGCGGGACCGGAGCCCCGGGACCGACCGGTCCCCGGGTTCCGGGCACGGCCGAACGGGACGGGGCGGACCTGCGGGCACGGCCGGCTGCTGTGCCGTGACCCCGCTGACGCCATGTGCGGCGAACAGTTCGCGGGCTGCGGTCATGATGCGCTCACGCTTGGCCTGCTTGGCCCGCTCGCGGCGCCCGATCGGCATGTGACCGCGCCCCAGGGGACCTCCCTTGCGAATAATACTGAGCAGACTCATAATTGAGTGCAATCGGATTAATGGAGTGGGGCTAGGCCCCATGTCACGCCGAATTGGCTGATCTGACCTCACCCCTGGATAAACAGGATGAAGACAAGGAGTAGCGCCCCATGCGAGCGTTCGTAGTCACCAAGTACAAGGAGCCGCTGCAGGAGGCGGACGTCCCCGAACCCACCGTGGGGGAGCACGACGTGCTCGTCCGGGTG